>JBCCYE010000007.1:0-148392 GCA_039190425.1 Pseudomonadota bacterium
CACACCTTTGGCGACACATTTGCACATTTGTCGCACTGTTGCGCGCCGAGCGGAACGTTTGGCCGTGGAGCTCGCCACGATGGAAGTCGGCCAGCGCCAAGAAGGTGCTGCCCGCGGGTGATTACTTTTTCGAGCGGATCAACAAGGGCCAGGTGCTGCGCATTCTCGATCTCGAAGGAAATCAGGCAGCGGATACTCTGTTTTATTGCGCCGATAGCCCGGATGAACGCTACAGTGCGATGGACACCATTCGCGAGCAGGGCAACATCTATCTCACCACCGGGTCAAAGCTGCGTTCAAACGAAAATCGCGTCATGTTGGAAATCGTCGCGGACACCTGTGGTCGCCACGACACGCTTGGCGGCGCCTGTGCTACGGAAAGCAACACCGTGCGCTATGATCTGGAGAAGCGCTGCATGCATGCCTGCCGGGACAGCTGGATGCTGGCGATTGCCGAACATCCAGAGTTCGGGGTCGGTAAGCGAGACATTGCCCACAACATTAATTTCTTTATGAACGTTCCCGTGACCGAGGACGGCGGTCTGACCTTCGAAGACGGTATCTCAGCGCCTGGTAAGTACGTAGAGATGCAGGCCATGATGGACCTGCTTGTGCTCGTATCGAACTGTCCGCAACTGAACAATCCCTGCAACGGCTACAACCCCACCCCGATTGAACTCTTGATCTGGAACGATTGAGGTCGCCTTATGTTTCGTAAGGTACTGATAGCCAATCGGGGTGCTATCGCCTGTCGCATCACTCGAACGCTGCGTGCTATGGGTGTCGCCTCCGTGGCGGTGTACGCCGATAGCGACGCCGATTCGCTGCACGTCTGTGCAGCCGATGAAGCCTACCCACTGGGTGATGGAGCGGCGGGCGAAACCTACCTGAATATTGACAAGCTGCTGTCCATTGCGAAAGACGCCGGCGTAGACGCTGTTCATCCGGGCTACGGATTTCTCAGTGAAAATGCGGAGTTTGTTCGCCGCTGTGAGCAGGCATCCATCGTTTTCGTGGGGCCTGCTGCGGAACACATGGAAGCGTTTGGCTTGAAACACCGGGCGCGGCAGCTTGCTCAGCAGGCTGGCGTGCCCTTGTCCCCAGGTTCGGAACTGCTGCCGGATCTCGAATCTGCCCGGCGAGCGGCTGCAGACATCGGTTACCCGGTCATGCTCAAAAGCACCGCCGGGGGCGGAGGCATCGGCATGCAGCTGTGCCATCGCAGCGAGGAATTGGCGGACGCATGGGACGCCGTGCGTCGATTGGGTGCCAATAACTTCGCGGACGACAGCGTGTATCTTGAAAAGTACATCGGTCGGGCGCGCCATATCGAAGTGCAGGTGTTTGGGGATGGGCGCGGTGGCGCCCTGGCATTGGGCGAACGCGATTGCTCCGCGCAGCGGCGCAATCAAAAAGTGATCGAAGAGTGTCCCGCACCAGGATTGAGCGAGGCTGAGCGCTCAGAACTGTGCGCCACCGCCGAGCGGCTACTCGGCAGCGTCCAGTACCGCAACGCCGGAACCGTCGAATTCATTTACGATGCAGACGACGGCGCCTTCTACTTTCTCGAGGTCAACACGCGGTTGCAGGTTGAGCACGGTGTCACGGAAGCCGTCTACGGTGTCGACCTCGTGCAGTGGATGCTAGAACAGGCTGCGGGTGAACTGGCGCCCCTCTACAGGTTGCGCGAGGGGCTGCAACCCTCAGGTCATGCGGTGCAATCCCGGGTCTACGCTGAGGATCCTTACCTCGATTTCAGGCCGTGTTCCGGACTGCTGGTGTATGTGTCTTTTCCGACTGAACAGCACCTGCGGGTCGACCACTGGATTGAATCGGGTGTGGAGGTGTCGCCTCTGTTTGATCCCATGCTGGCCAAAGTGATTGTCCATGGGGGCAGTCGGGCTGAGGCGTTGCGAGCGCTGGCCAAGAGTCTGGATGCCACCGAGCTGTACGGCATTGAAACCAACCTCGATTACCTGAGGCATTTGCTCAGAGACTCAGTGTTGATGGAAGGGCAGATGACGACGCGCTATCTGGACAGCTTCGAGTATCGGCCGAGCCGATTCGATGTGATCAGCCCGGGCACGCAGACCACGGTTCAGGATTATCCTGGACGGGCCGGATACTGGCACGTGGGTGTGCCGCCTTCCGGGCCATTTGATGCCTACTCCTTTCGGCTCGGCAATCGACTGTTGAACAACGATGTGCAGGCGGCGGGTCTTGAAATCACGCTGAAAGGGCCCACGCTCAGGTTCAGCACTGACACCCGAATTGTTCTGGCTGGCGCATCCCTAATGGCATCCGTGGAGGGTGAAAAGGTGCCCATGTGGCAGGTACACACCGTCGCGGCAGGTGACACGCTGACCTGTGAGCAGATCGATGGTTGTGGCATGCGCAGCTACCTGTGCGTGCAGGGGGGCATCGTCTGTCCCCAGTACCTGGGGTCGCGAGCGACCTTTACGCTGGGCAAATTTGGCGGCCACGCCGGAAGAGCGCTGCGTGCCGGTGATGTGCTGCACCTGTCCGCTGTGCAGCAGGAACCTCCCAGCTTGCCCACCCTGCCCGAGGCGCTATTGCCCGTCATCGGGGATGCATGGGAGTTACGGGTTGTCTACGGTCCACACGGTGCACCTGACTTTTTTACGGACCGGGACATAGAGACGTTTTTCGAGTCCCACTGGGAGGTACATTACAACTCGAGTCGCACAGGCGTTCGCTTGATAGGCCCAACTCCAGAATGGGCGCGCTCGGACGGAGGGGAAGCCGGTCTGCATCCTTCCAACATTCATGACAATGCGTACGCATTCGGTACTGTCGACTTCACCGGTGATATGCCGGTGATACTGGGTCCGGATGGACCATCTCTGGGTGGCTTTGTGTGTCCGGCGACGGTCATCACTGCGGATCTCTGGAAGCTGGGCCAGCTGAAAGCGGGCGACACCGTGCGCTTTACGCCAGTCAGTATGGCCACCGCCACGGCGCTCGAGGCGGCGCAGCTGGAATCACTTGCAACACTGCAGCCCCGATCGGTTGGGTGGCAACCCGTGTCACCCAGCTCGGCGGTCTTGAGCGAATTGCCCAGTAGTGAATTCGGTGTGGATGTCCGCCTGCGTCCAGCCGGTGATCATTTTCTGCTGGTCGAGTACGGTGAACAGGCACTTGATATCCGGCTGCGTTTTCGCGCGCACGCGTTAATGCAGTGGTTGCAGGCCAACCCACTGGAAGGCCTGCGAGAACTTACCCCGGGAATCCGTTCCCTGCAGCTCCATTTCGATAGCCAGCAGCTCAGCCTCGAGCAACTCACGGCCCATGTGCGGGCGGGCGAGCTGCAGCTTGCCGGGCAGCTTGATGAACTCAAAGTGCCTTCGCGAACGGTCTATCTGCCGCTGTCCTGGGATGACGTTGCCTGCCAGCAAGCGGTGGACAAATACACGCAGTCGGTACGTCCAGACGCGCCCTGGTGCCCTGACAATCTGGAGTTTATTCGTCGCATTAACGGTCTCGCGGACATCGCTGCGGTTCGGGAGATTGTCTTCTCGGCCGCTTACCTGGTCATGGGCCTGGGTGACGTTTACCTCGGTGCGCCCGTCGCAACCCCGGTCGACCCCAGGCATCGACTGGTCACGACGAAGTACAATCCAGCGCGCACCTGGACAGCGGAAAACTCCGTGGGTATCGGAGGTTCCTATCTGTGCGTGTACGGCATGGAAGGTCCCGGAGGTTACCAGTTTATTGGCCGCACGCTGCAAATGTGGAACCGTTACCGCCGCACGGAGGTGTTTGATCAACCCTGGTTACTGCGCTTTTTTGATCAGATTCGGTTCTTTCCTGTCAGTGAGGAGGAGCTGCAGGATATTCGTAGAGATTTTCCCCGAGGCCTGTATCCGCTGCGCATCGAAGAGGGCGAATTCTCACTGGCGGACTACGAGGCCGTTTTGCGCAGTGAAGCGACTGAGACCGAGGTGTTCAGACGGCAGCGTGAACAGGCGTTTGCCGACGAGCTGGCCGACTGGCACGCTCGCGGGCAGTTCGACTTTGAAGTGTTGGACCCAGAGCCTCAGGAATCTGAGGACGATTGGCCGGACGACAGCATCGTTGTCGACAGTCCGGTATCGGGAAGCGTTTGGCGCACGGCGGTGGAGGAGGGCCAACAGGTCAGGACCGGCGACACCCTGATGATCCTCGAGTCCATGAAAATGGAAATCCCCCTGCAGGCCACCTGTGACGGAACGGTGCGCCAGCTGCGCCTGGCCGCCGGCGCCCGAGTCAGTGCAGGTCAGGCGTTGGTGGTCCTGGACCAGGCGCCGTGACGATAGATCTCAGCCTGACAGAGCTGCAGCGCGCCTATCGATCGGGGGACCTGACGCCGGAGCAGGTGCTGGCGGAAATCGATCAACGAACCGAGGCCGCGCATTCGCACAACGTCTGGATCTATCGACTGAGCGTGCGTGAGCGCCAGCCCTATATCGATGCGCTACAGGATCTTGATCCGCAAGCCAGCCCCCTTTGGGGCGTACCGTTTGCCATTAAGGACAACATCGATCTCCAGGGCGTTCCTACCACGGCGGCTTGCGAGCCTTTTGCCTATACGCCCCAGCGCTCTGCGCAGGTTGTGGAGAATCTGCTGGCAGCCGGTGCTATTCCAGTGGGTAAAACCAACCTGGATCAGTTCGCCACAGGGCTGAACGGGACGCGCTCGCCCTACGGTGTCTGCCGCAACAGTTTCGATCGCACTTACATCAGCGGCGGGTCAAGCTCCGGTTCTGCGGTGGCGGTCGCCCTGGGTCTGGCAAGTTTCAGTCTTGGCACCGACACCGCCGGTTCCGGGAGGGTGCCCGCCTGTTTTAATAATCTGGTGGGGGTCAAAACGACCCGAGGCCTACTGTCCAACCGAGGGGTGGTGCCCGCCTGTCGCAGCCTGGATACGGTAAGCCTGTTTACCCTGACGGCGGACGATGGCAATGCTGTCCTGGCGGCCGCTGAACGTTTTGACCGCGATGATCCCTACAGCCGACGTAACCACCACGTCAACACGTGGCGTTACTACGGTGCTCGCTCACTGCCGTTGACGGCGGGCGTCATACCCGAAGCTCAGTTGGCTTTTTTTGATGACAAGGAGTACGCCCGCGCCTACGACCAGGCGCTCCAGTCATTGCGGGACGCAGGAGTCTCACTGGTGGAGCTGGATTACACGCCCTTCAATGAGGCGGCGCAATTGTTGTATCAAGGCCCGTGGGTCGCGGAACGTTTCATCGCAACGGAAAGCGTCCTCCGCGCACACTCGCAGGCCATGCACCCGGTGGTACGGGAAATAGTCGCCGCCGGAGAGAACATCGACGCTGTCGACGTCTTCCGAGCACAATACCACCTGGCGAGCCTTCAGCAACGATGTGCCGAGCAAGTGAAGGGCCTGGACTGTCTGCTGACGCCGACCGCCGGCCGGCTCTTCACGATTGATGAAATGCTGGAGTCGCCGGTGGAGCGCAATACCCAGCTGGGCTACTACACAAATTTTATGAATCTCCTGGATATGGCTGCGGTGAGCGTGCCAACGGGTTTTACGCAGAACGGCCTGCCCTTTGGTGTCACGATTGCCGGGCCGGCGTTCTCGGATCGACGACTGCTTTCCATCGCGAATGCCCTGCAGCGCTGGTTCCCTTTGCCGTTGGGTTGTCGCCTCGGGACCACGCCGGAACTGAATTCGCAGCCGGTGACCGACACCCGAGCCATCAGTGTGGTGGTGGCCGGTGCACACCTTTCCGGTCTGCCGCTGAACTGGCAGCTGACGGAGCGCGGCGCAACCCTGCACTGTGCTGGTGCCACTGCCGAAAACTACCGGCTGTACGCACTGCCTGGCGGTCCGCCGCTGCGCCCGGCCCTGGTGCGCGATGATGCAGGCCGCTCCATTGACGTCGAAGTGTGGCGGGTGCCCGCTGAGGCATTCGGCAGTTTCGTCGCCGCGATTCCCGCGCCACTGGGAATCGGTACCGTAGAGCTTATTGATGGTTCCCAACACGCGGGTTTCATCTGCGAGGCAGGCGCCCTGGATGGGGCGGAGGATGTGACCCGCTACGGTAGTTGGCGCGCGTACGTGCAAAGCCTCGCGCAGTGATCGACAAACCGCTGTGGTACGGGCTCCGAGCGGGCTGTATGCCGCTCAAGTACCCCCCGTCAGTTTGACCTCAACCGCTACCTCATTGCGCCGCAGGAAGGGTGGTGTCCAGGGTGGGTTGTACTGGTACAAAGCGGGCTCGCCCACGATGTCTATACCCTCGGCCGCGAGGGTATTCAGCAAATTGATTCGATAACGCTCGACTTTGGCGTCGGTGGCCCAGCCTGAGAAGCGGATGACCGCGATGGTGCGTTCCGGCACGGCGTGCAGTGAGACACTGTCATCATCGGGTGCGGGCAGGTCATCCATGCGGTACGCGCTGGGCATGGTGAAGGCCATGGTCGGCTCGCTGTCGACCAGCGTCTCGCTGACGGGAGCGGTCATTGCAATCTCGGTGCCGGCGTCATTGCCACCAAAAATATACCCGGCTAAGCGGCGAAAACCGCTGGAAGTTTCCTGGGCGTTGGTCATAGGGGTGCGTGCTTCGATGCTGGGCTCGTAGAGACGCAGCTCCACCTCATCAAGCGTTTCCAGCAAGGACCAGGCGGGTTCTTCCGTGGCCTGAGTGTCGCTCGCCGCGATCATAAGAACGAGTGCAACAAGGATGGATGGCATGGTGGTTGGCCCCTGAATGACATACACAATGTACGAGCAATGAACGTCAGTAGATTAAGCGGAACATCCGCAGACTCGTGTCACTCGAGCAGGGCGACCAGTATCCATGCGTTTATTGAATTGAATTCAGTTCAATATTGAGCTAGTGTAGGGGGTTTAGGGAGGGTGAATTGATGTCTGCTACGGCTCGGAAACGCGACCCAAAAGCGACCCGCCAGCGCATACTGACCGCTGCGGGACGGTTGTTGGCGCAGGGGGAAGGTGCCCTGGAAATGGCCTGGGTCGCGCGCGAGGCGGGCGTTTCTCAGGGGCTGGCTTACCACCATTTTGGGTCGAAAGACGGCTTGATCCAGGCGGTGGTGAGCGATTTCTACGATCGCATTGAAGAGGCCGTGCTGATGGCGCGGCTGGAGGAAATTGACGACTGGGAATTGCGCGAACGACAGAGAGTTCACCAGTACATTGAGTTTCTACTTGACGATCCACTGGGTGTGACCGTGATTACACGGCTAGCGCATACACCGGCGGTGGCCGCGGTCGAGGCCGAGCGCTGGTACGCACTGGTCAGCGTGGGTGCTCGCAATATTGCTGAAGGGCAGGCCAGCGGAGCAGTGGGTGCGACCGAGCACAGTGAACTGCTGGCCGCCATGGTACTCGGCAGCATTCGCGCGGCAGTGGCCAGGGCGGTCTTGGAAGATAGCGCACGCAACGTTCAGCAACTGGCGCAGGACATCTGGGCCTATGCCCGGCGAGGTCTGTGTTTGGAGGTGACTAATGAATGATCAAAAGAGTGGCCGCGACGATCCGCGCTTTCTGCACATCGATTCGCTGGATCAGTACTACGACAAAGATCTTGCTCGTACCTACGGCTTTACCGAGAGCAGCGGGATATCGTCGTTGGATCCGGTCCGGTTCGAGCGCGAACAGGAGCAGCTGCGCCGTGATGGCTTCCTTATCCTGGAAAGCCTCGTTGATGAGGAGCAGCTCGATGCGCTGCGCGCCGACGCAACACCGCACCTGTCAAAGATGGGTCGCAATTCGTTCGAGGGTGAGCGCACCCAGCGCATCTATGGTGTCCCAGCAAAGTTTCGGTCGGGAGACTGCTTCATAGAGCATCCGCACATCCTTGCGCATCTGGACAGGTTGCTGTTGCCAAACTATCTGTTGTCTCAGACACAGGTCATCAATATTCTGACGGACTCCCCGGCCCAGCGGTTGCACGTCGACGATGGCTTTTACCCTTGGCCCAGACCTCGTCCTGCGATTTCGATTGCGACGATATTTGCGATCGATGACTTCACTGAAGATAACGGCGCCACCGTGGTGATCCCGGGCAGCCATTTGTGGGGCAGTGATCGTAGCCCACTGTCCTCGGACAGGCGCGTTAAGGCGGTGATGCCCGCCGGGTCCTGCATACTGTTCGCCGGCAGTCTTTGGCACGGTGGGGGGGAAAACAGCAGCGGCGACCAGCGAATGGCCCTGACCTGTCAGTACTGTGAACCCTGGGCGCGTACTCAGGAGAACTACTTTCTGTCCGTGTCTCCCGAAACGGCAGCCAGCGTATCGGAGAATCTTCGGAGAATGCTCGGCTACTCGATCCATCCACCGTTTATGGGCATGTCCGACGGAATGCACCCAAAGCGTAAGCTACCGCTCCCGCAGCGAGAGGAGCCTGCGGGGTCCTAAATTGCGCGATTCAGTAACGCACCATGCGGTAAAAGAGCAATAGTAAAGCTCCATTAACGCAGGCGACCAGGCTGATGATCCAGGTGCCGCTGCCGTCGCCAATGATGGGCGACATCACCAGTGGCCCAAGCCCGCCACCGATGAACGCTGAGACTCCGTTGTAAGTCCCGGCCGCGGCGGCGAAGCGATCCGCGGGGATGACCCGCTGCAGCAGGGCGAACTCAGACGCCTGAAAAGACGAGAGAAAGAACACACCCGCTGAGAACAGGGCGATGACGGCCCACAGGTTGTCCGCACCGAGTGCCAGGAAGATGATCAGTCCGGCGAGGATCGCACAGCTGCCGGTGATAGCGGCACGCATGTTCAACCGATCCCCCAGGCTTGCCCAGGTGATCAAGCCCAGGAGTGAGAAGGCATAGGGCCCGGCCACCAGCCAGGTAATGTCTTCAAAGGGGATACCGCGCTTATTGGTGTAGTAGGACGGAATCCAACTGGTCAGCCCCAGTCCCATCAGGTTATTGCCGATGCCAATCAGCGTGAACAGCAGATAGCGCGGCATGGTAAAGATGGTCTTCCACGGTACATCTCGCTCCTGTTCACGTTCCTCTCGCGCCCGTCCAAGGTCGATGTGCGCGCGTTCTTCCGGCGTGATGTTGGGATGGTCTGCCGGGCTGTCATGCACAAATCGGTAGACCAGCGGCAGGCTCACGATCAGTCCCGCCACGGCCAAACCGTGGAAACCGGCCCGCCAGCCGAAGCTGGCCATCAGCGGCACAAGGAGAATCGGCGCCAGCAGGACTGCCAGGAAGATACCGGATACGACCATGCTGTTGGCCCGACTGCGCTCGCCGAGCGGAAACCAGTGCTTCACCGCGGTCGCCATCATGGGTACGTGCACGCCTTCACTGAGACCGAGCAGTACGCGAGTGGCGAGTAGCAGCATCATAACCTGGCTGACCAACGCACCGAGTGCTGTGAAAACCGACCACAGCACGATGATGATGAACAAGCTGCGCCGCGTGCCGATGCGGTTTGCAAACGGCGTCAAAAAGATGTTTGCCAGACCGTAGGCGCCGTAGAACAAGCCCATCAACAGTGAACCGTAGCGCTGCAGCTGGGCCTCAGTCCACTGATACTCCTGTGCCATCAGCGGCAGTGCAAATGTGATGTTGATGCGATCCAGGAACCCGACGAACAGGGTCACCATGAACACCAGCGACATCTGCCAGCGTCGGTCCTGCAGGAATTCTATGCTCAACACCCCACCCTGTGTTGTCGAGACAACGCTCCAGCGCCGGGCAAGTGTTTGGCTGCGCCGGATGGCAAGGTGGGGTCTAAGTCAGTCCGCCTCAGTACGGTCCTATCGGGGGGAAGTTGGCAAAGATCCTGTCGGCCGCGGCATTGTACCTGCCCTGGTCTTGTACAGGTTCGCCCTGCAGTCTGGATTGCAGTGTCGCGCGCCAGATGGATTGCTGGAGGCTGGGATCGATCATATCGACGATGAAGGTGCCCTCGGTGTAGTTGCGCACTGAAACCTCGGTACGCGTGGGCGCGCAGCTCCAACAATTGTAGGCGCTGTAGCGGTTGTAACGGCCATAGTAGCCGCCGTAATAGCCATAGCCGTAATTGGGCGTTTGATAGGTACGCACATCGGTCTTGTCGCGCGTCACCAGGGCCCAGCTCATCAGCAGGTCGGCTTTGCTGGGGTCATCGACCACCCGAATACCGCGGTGCTCCAATGCAGTCACCAGCGCGGTGTCGACGCGGTCGCGCTCTATATCGCTGAGCTGCAGCGGATTGCTCCCGGTGACCTGCCCCGAATCACGGTAAAAAGCCACCGTGCGTACATTGGAAAAATTGTAATCGGGCTTGTAGTCGATGCTTGGTTTAGGCGGACTGGTCGTGCAGCCGGCAACGAGGATGCCCAATGCCAGCGCGAGCAGTGTATTGAGTCGGCGTTGAAATGGCATTGGTATTCTCCTTTCGGCCAGTGATACAGCTTCGCAGTTTAGACCGGTGGCGCACTTCCTACCAACCCCGAATCGGTGCAGGGTTCGAGTATGCCTTGCAACTGCGCGACATGTGCCGCCGGTGCGTTTCTGGCCACCTCAAACCTTCTGTCACGCTCGGTGGCCCATTCTTTGTACGGATTGGGCAGCACATTCGCCAATAAGTTCTCTAGTTGTTGCACCTCGGGAACCAGGCTGAAATAGCGCCGCTCCATAGCGGCGCCCTGGGGTTGGATGCCTTCCACAAAATAGGTGCGCACAACCTGCGGTAAAATGGTGGCTGCGTCGTGGCGCAGGTTGGGACCGCACAGAGGGCCCCTCAGCAGGCGTGCCTTGAGTGCCTGATCGGCGATGTCCAGCCAATCGGCCTGTCGGGCCATGCGCTGCAGCAAGACGCCACCGTCTCCGCCGGCGACATCGGCCAGCAGGAGCTCAAATTCAGTGCCATCTGCGCTGTAGTCTCCGGACAACCAGCGTGCTGCCAGCGCATTGATGTCCGTCAGCGCGGCGCTGGCCACGCTACTTGCGACAGGCGGGAAATCCCCCGGCTTATGCCGCGGGAGCCAAAAGCTGCGATATTCAGCGGCGCCCAGGGTGGCATTGAAAATCAATGCGGGCAGCTGCGCCTGCTTGTTCCGTCGGGCCCGCTCGAGCGTCTCGGCCAGGTTCTGCTCACCGGCGTTTCGTTGGATGACAATGCAATCCGGACTGAGGCGCAGGAATTCCAACTCCAGTAGCAGTCGCTGTGAGGCGGGTGCAAGGCGCCCCAGGCTACTGTTGCGCTTGCCGATGGTGGTCTGCAGCGCACAGCCTCTCAGCGCCAGAAAATCGAGTGTATCGAGGCTGTCGCCGGTGATCTCGATATCGATCAGCCCAGTCCGTGGAGGCCTTGGCGTCAGGGTTTCGCGCACCGGTTGGTGGGGTGTCTCCAGGGTTCGCTCAAGACGTTTCAGGTAGACCGCAAATCGGTCGTCCGGCGACTCGCCACTGCAACTGAGGAGTCCGCCAACTCCAATCATCGCCACCATGGCTGCGGCTGAAGAGATTCCTTTACTTCGCATGGGTGCCCATCGCGGAACCATCTGACGGGGCGGGCCGGGCCGCGCCGTCGGGTTATTTATGCCAGCTCTGCACCGGCCCTTAGGTACCATCCATTGAGATGGTTGCAGTCCTCCGGGACGGTCTGCTTGACCCAGGACATAAAGTCGAGGGCCACCTTCAAGTCGATGTCGGCGAAGCTGAAGTGTTCTCCCGCCAGCCAGGGCCGCTGGGACAGCTCCTGGTCCAGAGCGGGCAACAGGTGCGTGAGCTGCAGCCGACCACGCTCGGCCAGCGCTGGAATCTGTGGCAGGTCCTGTGGACCCGGCAAACCGCGATTTTCAAACGCCTTGCTGGAGTTGCGCAGTACGCTGGCCACGGCCGTCATGAGCCCATTATAAAGTTTATGGCACCAACCGATGACCTGCGCTCGCTCAAGCGCATCGGTTCCCATCAGCGGTCTGTCCGGGTAAACGGATTCCAGGTAGGTGGCAATACCGATAACGGGGCTCAACACCGTGCCATCCTCCAACTGCAGGGCGGGCAGCGTGCAGTCGGGATTGATGGCCCGGTAACTGTCAGACAGCTGTTCCGCGCTGCCCATGTCGATTTGCTGAGTGTCCAGCTCAATACCTTTGTAGTGAAGAAACAGCGCGATACGCTGTGCATTGGGCGCAGGGTCAAAGGTGTACAGTTTCATGGTCGACGGTGTCCTCAGCAGCGTTTTTGCGGACCATCATGGTAGGGGCAAAGCCGAATTGCCGCCACTTTGAACCCTCTGGGCTGCGGTTTTACCCGCTGCCAGAAGTCGTTATAATGCGCCCCCCGTGAACGAGGCGCTTTGAATCATGAAACACATCGTCATCACCGCATTGGCGGCCCTGTTGTCTGTGGGCGTATGGGCAGTCAATCTCACTGACGCCCAGCGGGCGGCCATAGAGGAGCGCATCAAACCGATCGGCCACGTCTGCATGCAGGGCGACAGCAGCTGCGCCGTTGCCAGCAGCAACACCGCCGCCGCGGGTGGCGCGCCGCGCTCTGGCGAAGAGGTGTACAACGCGGCCTGTCTCGCTTGCCACACTACGGGGGCGGGCGGTGCGCCCATGCTGGGCGACACGGTGGCCTGGGCTGATCGCATCGGCAAGGGCATTGACGCCCTCTACGATGTGGGCATCAACGGATTGCCGGGTACAACCATGATGGCAAAAGGTGGATGCATGAACTGTTCCGACGAAGAAATCATGGCAGCCGTCGACTACATGGTAGACGGCAGTCAGTAGTCGCTTGCGACGAAACACATAAGGCCGCGTTGGTTCCCCAACGCGGCTTTTTTTTGGCGTGGCAGTTGGGGAATTTCGCCTCCGGGCCGCGTGACGATGGAGTGGCGCGGGGCTATGCTTGGCAGAATGTGGCGAATGAGGGTTGGCATGTGAATCGAAGTCTTGTGGTGGCGGTCTTTCTGGGGGTGATCGTGGCGGCCTGTAGCAGTGAACCGCCGCCCCCACCACCGGCACAGGTTGTGGTCGCCGCGGTGGAACAGCAGCCCTTTCAGCCTGTGTCGCGCTACGTCGGGCGGCTGCAGGCGCGCGACGATGTTGCCATCCAGGCGAAGGTGACGGGCTATTTGCAGAGCCGCGATTTCCGCGAGGGCGACCGTGTTCAGGCCGGTGACGTGCTGTACCACATCGAAGACTCAGAGTACCTTGCCGCACTGGCGGGTGCGAAAGCAGACCTTGCTGCCGCTCAGGCGGCCAGGACCAACGCACAAAGTAATTTCAGGCGTGGACAGGAGCTGCTGCCAAAAGGCGCCATCTCGCAGGCAGAGATGGATGATTTGACGGCCCGCAAACTGGACGCCGAGGCCCGGGTGGAGGCGGCGGAAGCGTCGATTCAAAGCGCTCAGGCAAATCTGGATTTCACCACCATTACCGCGCCTATTACTGGCCGCATCGGCCGCAGTGTGGCGAGCGTCGGCGACCTGGTGGGCCCCAACACGGGAGATCTTACTACCCTGGTGAGCATGGATCCCATGGAAGCGCTGTTCCAGGTCAGTGAGTCCACTTATATTGCGGCCGTCAGCAACAACATGCAGGAAGGCCTCGACTCAGATCGCCTGAAACAGATTCAGGTAACGCTCGAGCTGACCAACGGAGACATCTATCCGGAGGTCGGGCAGATTGACTACTTCGCCAATCGCATCGACCAGACAACGGGGACTTTCGAAGGGCGTGCGGAGATCCCCAACCCCAACGCCATGCTGGTGCCCGGGCAGTACGTACGTGTGATTTTGACGGACACTGAAACGCAGCAGGGTTTGTTCATTCCTCAGGCGGCGGTGCAGGCCGACCAGCAGGGCAGTTTCGTGTTGGTGGTCAACGACAGCTCTATGGTCGAGCGGCGTAATGTTGAACTCGGTGACCGACACGACGACAAGGTGTTGGTCGATGGTGGTCTCAAGGCGGGCGAAGAGGTTATCGTGCGCGGTCTTCAGCAAGTTCGCCAGGGTGTACCGGTTCAGGTCCAGTCGGCACAGGCCGCTGCGCAGGAACAGGCAGCTGCTACGCAACAGCCGGCGCAGGGCTAAACCGTGTTCAGCGCATTTTTCATTGACAGGCCAAAGTTCGCTCTGGTGATCGCGATTGTCATCACCCTCGCAGGGGGGTTGTCGATCTTTCTTCTGCCGATCACAGAGTACCCGGCAATTTCGCCTCCCAGCATCCAGGTTAGCGGTGTGTACCCCGGCGCCTCTGCCGAGGTTGTCGAGATGACCGTAGCCGCTCCCGTGGAAGACGCGGTGAATGGCGTGGAGGATATGATTTACATGTCCTCAAAGAGCGCCAACGATGGTAGCTACAATCTCACGGTGACGTTCGAAGTGGGCACTGACGCGGATATGGCTTTGGTGCGCGTCCAGAATCGCGTTAAGTTGGCGGAACCCTCGCTGCCGCAGGAAGTACTCGCCCAGGGCCTGAACATCGATGAGCAGTCACCGGATATTCTGAAAATTGTCAGCTTTACATCACCGGATGATTCTCTGGATTACAAGTTCATTTCCAACTACGTCAAGATCAACGTACAGAGCGCACTGGCCCGCGTACAGGGGATATCGTCGGCGACCATCCTTGGTGAGGCGGATTATTCCATGCGGCTGTGGCTGGACCCGAATCATATGGCAAATCTGGGTCTGTCCGTAACCGACATCCATACCGCACTCAGTGAGCAGAACATTCAGGTAGCGGCAGGCAAAATCGGTGCGCCGCCGTTTGAGGGCAACCTACAAACCGAATACACCCTGCAAACCAAGGGCCGGCTAGAGGATGTTGAGGAATTTGAAAACATCGTGCTGCGTGCGAGAGACGATGGCTCTGCAATTTACTTGAGAGACGTGGCGCGAGTTGAACTTGGCCAGTCGGACTACAGTTTTTTCGGTGAGATCGACGGCAAGCCGGCGGTCAATGTCGCGCTTTATCTGTTGGCGGACGCCAACGCACTGGCCTCAGGCGCTGCGGTGGATCAGCTGGTAGAAGAGTTGTCACAACAGTTCCCGGAAGGCTTGAGCTACGAGACCAGTTACGACACGACGCGTTACGTGTCGACGGCGATCGGACAGGTTACAGAATCGCTTTATATGGCGGTGGCATTGGTGATTCTGATCAGCTTTATTTTTCTGGGCAGTTGGCGAGCCACGCTGGTGCCGACGGTGGCGATTCCTGTTTCTCTGATTGGCACCTTCGCCGTGCTGTTGGCCTCGGGCATGTCCATCAATACGGTTACGCTGTTTGGGCTCATTCTCGCCATCGGCATAGTCGTGGACGACGCGATTCTGGTCATTGAAAACACCGACCGACATCTGCGCGAAGATCACTCACTCAGTGCGCGAGAAGCGGCGCTGGTCAGCATGCAGGAAGTCACGGGGCCCGTCGTAACGACGACTCTGGTACTCCTGGCCGTGTTTGGCCCGGTCGCCATGCTGCCCGGCATTACCGGAGAGATGTATCGTCAGTTCGCCGTGACCATCTGTGTGGCCGTGCTGTTTTCTTCACTGAACGCGCTGACGCTGAGCCCCGCACTGTGCAGCTTGCTGCTGAAGTCTGGTGAACAAAAGGAGCCGCGCTGGTATCAGCTGTTCCAGTCTGGCTTTGCCGCGGTAACACACCGCTACGATATCGGCGTGCAATGGGTGTTGCGTAAGCTGGTTGTGGTGGTGGTGATCTTCCTGGCGTGGATGGGCGCGCTTGCGCTGGGTGCGCTCAATACGCCGACCGGATTTGTGCCCGACGAAGATAAAGGCCTTCTTTTCGTGAACGTACAATTGCCTGATGCTTCATCTCTGACCCGCACCAAGCAGGCCATGGATAAGGTCGAGGCTATATTGAAAGAAGACCCGGCGATAGAAATCGTTACATCGATCACGGGGTTTTCCGTTTTGAACGGCGCTATGGCCAGCAACGTCGGTACCATGTTTGTCGTGCTGACGCCCTGGGAGCAACGCACCGATCCGCAGAGCCTGGTGTTCAACGTGGCCCAGCGTGTCAACCAGAAGGCGATCTTTCAGGTGCCTGAGGCGCAGGTATTTGCCATTACCCCGCCGGCCGTCCCCGGTATGGGTGCGGTGGGAGGCCTGGAAATGATGTTGCAGGATACACTTGCCCGGCCGCCTGCAGAGCTGGCGTCGGTTCTGAACAACTTGATCGTCGATGCCAATCAATTGCCGCAACTTCGCAATGTATTCAGCACCTATCGTGCCAACGTACCCCAGTACTTTGTCGACGTCGATAGAGTAAAAGCCAAAAACCTCGGCGTGTCGTTGAACGAGATCTTTTCAACACTGCAGGCCCAGATGGGATCGTTATACATTAACGACTTCAATAAGTTTGGCCAGACTTACAAAGTCATCATGCAGGCGGAGTCACCGTTTCGATCCGACCTGTCGGACCTTGACCACTTCTATATGAAGTCATCCAGTGGACAAATGGTCCCGCTGAGCACCCTGGTAACGACTCGCCCCATCCTGGGACCGGATGTGGCGCAGCGCTACAACCTGTATCGCGCCGCGTCTGTCCGGGCCAACACGGCGCCAGGAGTGAGTACCGGCGATGCCATGACGGCGCTGGATGGGTTGGCGAAGTCCACCTTGCCGACCGGTTACCGCACCGAGTGGACCGGTATGGCTTATCAGGAACAGCAGGCGGGCAGCACTGCGATATACGCGTACGCCCTGGCGCTTATTTTTGTCTATCTGTTCCTGGTTGCGCAGTACGAGAGTTGGTCCGTGCCCGTGGCGATCATTCTGGTGGTCCCAATGGCGATCGGTGGTGCCATCGCTGCCTTGCTGCTGTCTGGCACGGCACTCAACCTGTACGCCCAGATTGGTTTGGTATTGCTGATTGGTATGGCGGCCAAGAATGCGATTCTCATCGTCGAGTTTGCCCGCGCCCGGCGCGAGCAAGAAGGTGAGGAGATCCTGCAGGCGGCCCGTGAGGCCGGCCGGTTGCGCTTTCGCGCCGTGTGTATGACGGCACTGTCGTTTATCCTCGGCATCATGCCGCTGGTTCTGGCCTCGGGCGCCGGTGCCTTTGGACAACGCTCTTTGGGAATCACCATTTTTGGCGGCATGTTAGCGGCTCTGTTGATCGGGACCTTCTTTATCCCCGGGTTTTACGCGATGGTCCAGAGCGTGCGCGAGAGAGTCAAACGGCGCCTCGGTATGAAGGTTACCGTCGGCTCTACACCAGAGCCTGCCACTGTGGAGCCAGGATCGCCCATCAATCACTGAGGCAGTTGCCAATCCCCCAGTCTGTTCTAGACTGCTTGCTTATCCCTTGTTTTGTTGCTGGAGACGTGACCATGAAAACCCTGTTTGCCATCCTCACCACGAGTTCTCTAATGCTGCTGACTGGCCAAGCCTTTAGCCAGGACGTCGGCAAATTGATGGAGGCCGTGGATACGGACAAGGCCGCTGAGTCTGTTGATACCGAAAAGCTTGGTGAGGCAGTGGAGGGCGGTGATGTCGACTATGAGAAAGCCTACGATTCAGTGGACAAGGAAAAGGCAGCAGACGCCGTAGACATGGAGAAAGTCAAGGAAGCTGTCAGCGGCGAAGCACCCTAGCATTGCCCCCGCCGGGCTCGGGCTGGTAGCCTGAGCCCGGCGTGAAAAAAGTCTATACCCACACAGATTCGATCCTGGTCGGTCAGGTGCGCAGTCACCTGGAGCGGTCAGGTATCGCCTGCGTGCTGCGCAATGAGTTCGCCAGCGGAGCGGCGGGAGAGCTGTCACCCCTGGACACGTGGCCAGAGGTTTGGGTGATTCGTGAGCGGGATGAATCACGGGCGCGCCAGTTGATCGCGTCCCTGCAGACCGATGGCTCAGAAAACGATTGGCAATGCGCGCACTGCGGCGCCGACAACCCTGGCTCCTTCGAGCTGTGCTGGCAATGCGGTGCGGACAGTACACCCAGACCCGACGAGTGATTCGTCTCGCGCTCTGCCGCCGGGCAGGGGCTCAGCCAAACAGGTTTTTCAGCCCGGTCAGCGTCTCCTGACCGCGAGCCTCGTTGGCATCGGCGAAATCTTCACCGGCGCCCTGCCAGCTGAGATCTTCAGCGGGCAACTCTCCGATGAAACGGCTGGGTTCGCATTCCAGCGTCTCTCCGTACTGGCGCCTTATTGCTGCCAGAGTCATGGTCAGTGTTTGACGAGCCCGCGTGATACCGACGTACGCCAGGCGCCTCTCTTCCTCGATGGCGTTGTCTTCGATGCTGACTCGATGCGGCAGCAGATTCTCTTCCATGCCGACCATATACACGTGGGGAAACTCCAGACCTTTGGCAGCATGCAAGGTCATCAACTGAACGCTATCAGGGCCTTTTTGCTCCTCATCCTGTTGTTCCAGCAGATCCCTGAGCACCATGCGGGCGATGGCCTCGTCGAGTTCAATGGCATCCTCCTGCATGATTCGCTGCAGACCGTCGAGAAGAAACTCAAGGTTGCCCATACGGCGCTCTACCACTTCCTCTGACGAACTGACCTGTATGAGCCACTCACGGTAGTCGATATCGCGAAGCAGCTGGCGTAACCCGCTTACGCCGCGCTCTTGCAGACAGCGCGCGCGGGTCGCATCCAGCCAGCTCGAAAACGCCCGCAGGCGTGTTACCGCGGATTCGGGCAGCTGATCTGAGCTGATGCGAGTACAGGCCTGCTTCAGGCTGCAGTTCTGGTTGCGGGCGAAACTGCCGAGAGCTTCCAGCGTGCTGGTTCCGAGTTTGCGGCGCGGCACGTTGGCGATGCGTAGAAAGGCATTGTCATCTTGCTCATTCATCAGCAGTCGAAGGTAAGCCATCAGGTCTTTGACTTCATTACGGGCAAAGAATGAGGTGCCGCCGCTCAGGTGATAAGGCACTTGCTGCTGCTGCAGGGCCAGTTCTATCAGGCGGGCCTGATGATTGCCTCGATACAGAACGGCGTAGTCTCCGAAACGCGTGGCCTTGCGCAGCTGATGGTCCATGATTTCTGCGACCACCTGATCGGCTTCACCCTGCTCATCTTGGCAGCGCAGGACGCGCAGCGGTTCGCCAAAGCCGAGTTCGCTCCAAAGCTGTTTCTCGAAAACGTGGCTGTTATTGGCGATCAGCGTGTTGGCCGCCTTCAGTATGCGAGCGGTGGAGCGATAGTTCTGCTCCAGTGTGATCACCCTGAGCCCTGGGAAGTCCTCCTGCAACAGAGCGAGGTTTTCAGGCCGGGCGCCTCGCCAGGCGTAGATCGACTGGTCGTCGTCACCGACAACCGTGAGTGCGCCGCGCAGGCCCACCAGCTGTTTTACCAGCAGGTACTGACTGCCGTTGGTGTCCTGGTACTCATCCACCAGTAGGTAGTGCAGTCGGGTTTGCCACCGATCGAGAATGTCCGGCGCCTGCTCGAACAGCAGGGTTGGCAGGAGAATGAGGTCATCGAAATCTAGCGCGTTGTAGGCCTTCAACGCGCGTTGGTAGCGCAGATAGGCTTGCGCGCAAAGTTGTTCTGCCGGGCTCTGTGCAGTCGTTAGCACCTGTTCCGGTAACAACCTGTCGTTCTTCCAGTTGGAAATACGCTGACTGATCTGTCCGGCCTGATCGCCCTCTGCGCCGTGCTCTTGGATAAGCAAATCGCGGATCAGGTTGCGACTGTCTTCCGCATCGAAAATGGAAAAGCCGCTGCGCAGGTCCAACGCCTTGCGCTCGGCGCGAATGATCTTGAGGCCCAGCTGATGAAAGGTGCTTACGGTCAGTCCATCCACCGAATCCTGGCCAAGCAGCTTGCCCAACCGGTCGCGCATTTCGCGAGCTGCCTTGTTGGTGAACGTCACTGCGGCGATCCTGGCTGGGCGGACGCCGCAACGGCGGACAAGATAGGCGATCTTGCGTGTTATGACGCTGGTTTTGCCACTGCCGGCACCCGCCAACACCAGCAGCGGCCCGTCGATGTAATGCACCGCCTCCTGTTGGCGTGTATTCAGCTGTTGCACGATCTATCGGACGCGTCCGAGCTTTGAGACTGAATTGGCTGTGGCCGTCAGCTGACCATCATCGTTGTACATGCGGGCTTCGGTGAACGCTGTTTTGTAGGTCTGCTTGAGGATATTGCCGACGACCCTGAGTCGACCGGCCCGGGTCGGCTCAAGATAGCTGGTTTTGATCTCCAGTGAGGCAACTGTGGTCAAGTCCTCACCGGCGGTGGCGAACAGAGCGTGGCTCATGGTGGCGTCGAGCATGGCGGTGATGAAGCCGCCCTGTACGATATCGATGGAGTGGCAGAAGTCCTTGGAGATATTGAATTCGAAGGTGCAACTGGGTGCCTGCAGATCGACGTCCACCACGCGGCCTCCGAGCATATGAATAAATCCGGGGGTATTGGCATTGAGCGAATCGATGACCTCCTGATCATTGGTATTGGCTGGCATGGGCTAGGTCCCTCGTGGCGAGGCCGCCGATTCTGCGTGGTTTGTCGGTACGACGCAATAGCAGATAGCTCGATTGTGCTGCGGGCTGTACGCGCGTGAGTGAAAGGTCGATGATACAGATCCTGGCGGGTGCCTTGAGTGGGCGCTCAGCTTGTGCGACCGGGAGGCCAAGAGAGCGATGTCGGAAGAAACAAGGTGTGATGGCAGGGCGGTTCTGGTAACGGGATCGACCCGTGGCCTGGGGCTGAGGATGACACAGCATTTAGCCGACCTGGGCTATTTCGTCTACGCAGGAGCGCGAAGCGATGACGACATCGAACGACTGGATGCCATGCCCAACGTCAGCGCTCTGCGGATCGATGTCACTGATGAGGCACAGATAGCGGATGCGGCCGCGCGTGTTGAGAGCGAAGGCCGGGGACTGTACGGTCTGGTTAACAATGCGGGTATCGCGGTAGTGGCTCCCCTTATGGAAACGTCGCCCGGCGACTTTCACGCCATTATGCAGACCAACGTGTACGGCCCTTACCGGATGTTGAGGGCGTTTGCGCCGCTACTGATAGCAGAGCAGGGGCGCATCGTTTCCATCAGCTCTGTGGCAGGCTTTACCTCCTTTCCTGGGTTTGGGGCATACAGTGCCAGCAAACATGCGTTGGAGTCGCTCACCGATACGCTGGCGGTCGAGATGAAATCTCAAGGCGTTCATGTGACGGTCGTCGAGCCCGGTAACTACGCGGTGGAATTTGGCGGCGGTGATCCGCTGGATGTGGCGCGAGCGGTTGCTCAGGCGCTGTCGGAACAGCCGCCCAAGCGCCGCTATCTGGTGGTACCCCACGAAGATCAGGCGGAGACGACGCTGCGACACGTGATCGGCGAGTTGTTGCAACTCAATCAGCGGCACAGGTTTTCGCGCCCGGTGGCCGATTTGGTGGCCATGCTGCAGAAACAGGCCCGACGCTTTCATTAATATAGCGTTGGATCAGCGCTTGTTGAAGGTGACGGGGACGCGGTCGGGTCCTCGAAAGGAGAACCCGATGATGTTCGACTCCTCTCCTGGCTGTGGGACGATGTTATCCAGCCGATCCAACAGGGCATTGATGCCGATCTCCGCCTCCAGCTTGGCCAGGTGAGAACCCGCACAGTAATGGCGTCCGAAGCCAAACGATATATGGTCGTTGTTTGGCCGGTTTAAGTGGAACTCATCGGGCTGATCGAACTGGCGCTCGTCGCGATTGGCAGATCCGATGTGGCACAAGACCGCGACACCTTTTTCCACCGGCAAGCCGGCGATTTCCGTATCGCAGAGCGCTTCGCGCATGACGGTGGAGATAGGCGATTCCCAGCGCATGGTTTCGGCGATCAGCGGCGGCACCAGGCTGCGATCGGCAAGAACGTCTTCCATGAGGCCTGGATTGTGGATCATCTGAAAAAAGCAGCTGCCCAGCAGGTGGTTTGTGGTTTCGGCGCCCGCCAGAACCAGTAGCCGCAGAAAAGAAATGATTTCCATATCCGACAGCTGCTCACCGTCCACCGCGGACGTGATCAGTTTGGAGATGATGTCTTCGCCTAGATGCTCCCGACGTTCTCTGACAAAGGGTGTGAAGTATTCTTCCAGTGCGGCCGATGCGGCTAGACCGCGTTCTGGATCGCTGGCCACGAGGCAGAGATCACAAGCAGTCCGGTGCACGTGGTCTACGTCGTCTGCAGGCAGTCCAAGCACAGAAACAAACACGGTGAGCGGAAAGTGGAAGAAGAACTGCGCGTGCAGATCGGCTGCACCGTCATCGATGAAACGGTTGATGTAGTCGTCCGCGATGTCGTGAATCAGACCTTTGAAGTCGTTGCCTCGCAGGGCGCGCGGCGTCATTGACGGAGTAATGAGCGTACGGTGCTTGAGGTGCTCTCGTCCGTTCATGCCAACGATGGTTGGCCCCATCACCAACCCCATTGTGCGTTGGACGATATCGCTGCCGAAAACCTCGCTGTCGGCCAGGACCTGTTTGACGTCCGCATAGCGGGTGATCATAACGCTGCGATGGTTGCCCGCTACCGCGGCGTCCGCGGTGCTGCTCGTCTCCATCACCGGGTGATCATTGCGCATCCGGCGGTAGAGCGGATAGGGATTGGCGACGGGCGCCATGGGTCCCATGCCCAACAGACTGTTGATATCGAGAGCGTCGCTACCCATGTCGTCCTCTGGTGTCTAGCCGGGACCGCGGAGCGTGGTTCGCCCGCTTTGCCTGACAGCTGTCTGGTAAAGCTTAGCACTTCTAGGAAGAATCAGAAGGCCTTATTTTCAAGGCAGTGGCTTACATAAAGAGGGCACCCAGGGATCATAAGGCCACCACAGCCGGTGACGCAACGCGTGCGGCCTCTTTACTCTGGATCGAAGCTGATGCGCATCTCTTTCACAGCGTTGACGAAAAAAGATCGCACGTACTTTGGCTGGGCCTGAAACCGCGGGTTGCGCAGCCTCGGAATGATCTCTTCCATCATGATGTTCAATTCCAGTCTTGCCAAATGCGAGCCTATACAGAAGTGTTGCCCGATGCCGAAGGAGCGCAACTGGTTGTACAGGTCCGGCATGCGTTCAGCGCGAGTGACGTCAAAGCGCATCGCGTCTTTTCCGAACACTTGCTCGTCGTGATTGGCTGCGTGGTAGTGCAGCACGATCTTGTCGCCCTCGCGAATCTGCTGTCCGCCCAGCTCGCAGTCTTGCGTTGCCGTGCGCCGCATGGAGATAAAGGCCGTGTTGTAGCGCAGCATTTCTTCGCAGGCATTGCCGATTTTGTCCGGATTGTCGACCAGATACTGTAACTGATCCGGATTCTCCATCAGTAATCGCATGCCCTGAGCCGTGACAGTGCGAGTTGATTCGTTGCCGCCGACCAATATAAGAATGAACATCCAGCCGAACATGTCCTCAGTGATCGGCTGACCGTCAAGCTGACCGTCCAGTAGTGCTCCGGTGATGTTGTCCATGGGCTGCTCGCGATGCTTCGCGGCCAGGGACATGGCGTATTGAATCACTTCCAAAGACGCGAGCTGCCCTTCTTCCATGGACGTCGCCATGTCCGGATCGTCGGCGAAGATCATTGTATTGGTCCAGTCAAAAAACTGCTTGCGATCCTCCAGCGGAACCCCCAGAAGTTCGAGTATCGCGATCAGAGGCAGCTCCGCCGCCACCTCTTCGACGAACTCACATTCACCTCGGCTGGCGACAGCATCGACGATACGTCGCGCGTGTGTGCGGAAGTTGGCTTCGTAGGACTCAACCCGCTTCGGTGTAAAGGCGTTGCGCACGATGCGACGTACTTTCTGGTGCTGGGGCGGATCCATATTGATGATGCTGAGTCGATGGATGTTGTCCACCATGTCCTGATCGTACTCCATCGGGAAGGCAGACCGGGCGCTGGAGGAGAACAGGGCTGGATTTTTGGAAACGAAATCCATGTCAGCGATCCTAGTGACGGCCCAGTAGGGTACATCCGTGATGGGGTCGTTGATCTTTACGACGGGCCCGGCTTCGCGGACTTTGTGCAGCTTCTCATAGGGCATACCCATGGCGTAGGTATCGGGATCCAACAGATTGGCGAAAGGGCACTGTCTCATGATACTTCGGCGGGTCGGCCTCGACCGCCGCTCCTGGTTCCTGTCTCCGCAAGGAGAATAGCGGGTTTTCCACCGGGTGACGATGTAATAGGTCTAGCTGTTTGGCCGAATCTTGTGTAAAAGTAGGCCCGTCGACGGAATGACGCTGCAGGCCTCCCAAGCTGGGGTAAAGCTGCGCCAAACAATAACGCTAATAATGCTGGAGTCGTCTATGAGTATCCGAACCACAGACCGTGGTCATCCGGTCACTATGTTGGGTCTGAGCGCCCTGTTTGCCCTGCCGCTGACTGCGCAGTCACAGGCCGTGCTGGAGGAGGTCATCGTAACCGCCCAAAAGCGGACGGAAAGTCTTCAGGACGTACCGATCTCCGTCACCGCCCTACAGGGTGACCAGATCGACAGTGCCGGAATTGCCAACATGGCTGCACTGTCGGATTACATTCCCAATCTGATCATTTCCGATGCCCCGGTGAGCACCAATATCTATATGCGAGGTATGGGTTCTTCCAACAATCAGGCATTTGAACAGTCTGTGGGCATGTACATTGATGGTGTTTACATGGGGCGCGGTCGCCAGTATCGCTCGCCGTTTATGGACATTGAGCGGGTCGAAGTGCTGCGCGGTCCGCAGGGGACGTTGTTCGGCAAAAACACCGTAGCCGGCGCTATCAACGTCATTACCGCCACGCCCTCGATGGGCGAGGAATTCAATGGTAACGCCTCGGTTTCGGCGGAATCCAATGACGGTTACATCTACGAAGGTGTGCTCAGCGGCGCGGTGAGCGACACAGTGGCGTTGCGTGGTGCCATCAAGTATCGAGAAAACGACGGCTACATGGAGAACGTATTCCTCAATGACGAGGAAGCGCAGATTGAGGAAACGGTGTTTCGCGTAACGGGTGCTTGGGAGCCGACCGATACGCTGTATGCGGTGCTGAAATACGGTCGATCGGATTACAAGCGGGAAGGCGTGGCGTCCGGGACCAACGTCTATCTGGATCCGCAGGAGAGGGCAGAGCTGTTTCCCAACCTCAGCACCTTCGCGATAGCGGCCTATTCGGTCACCGATGCGCTGTTCCCTGATTTCGGACAGATTGCCTCTGAGGAATGGACCATGGCGAAAGACAATGGCTTTGGGCCCTCCGGGGGCGCGGACGGTGTCGGTATTGGCATCAATCCTGAATCCAGCGACAACGAAACCGACAACGCGGTGCTGAACGTTGAGTGGGATATCGGGCAAGCCACCATCACCTCGATTACCGGATACTCGGCATACGACTATACCGATGGCTGTGACTGCGACTGGTTGCCGCTGCAGTTCATCGCTCGGGATGACGATCAGTCGTTCGACCAGTACAGCCAGGAGTTTCGTTTCACTTCGCCGGGCGGTGAGTTCTTTGACTACATTGCTGGCGCATACTACGAAGTGAACACCCTCAAGTTTCGGCGTGAGGTGACGATCGATGGGTCTTTGGGCGGTGAGCTGCAGCCGGTCCTGGGTATTCCTTCCATCGCCAGCTTTTTAACCGGTGGCGCCTACGATGCCGACCAGCTGCGCCGGACGCATGATTTCAAGCAAGATAGTGACGCCTGGGCGCTGTTCGGTCAGGGCACCTTCAACCTTACGGACACTTTGAGGCTGACTCTGGGATTGCGCTATACCCAGGAGACCAAGGAGGTAGAGAGTTCTCAATTCCTCAGTGATGACATCACCGGACTGGATACTCCGAGTCAGAACTTCTTCCTCGCCCAGATTCAGGCAACTCAGTTCGACACCTATCTGTACGATTACAAGGAGGACCGGGACACGGATGCCTGGCTGCCCTCTGTAAACGTGCAGTGGGATGTCACGGACAACAGCATGCTTTACGTCTCCTGGTCGGAGGGGTTCAAGAGCGGTGGCTTCACGGGTGCAGATGACGGCGCGCCGGGCGATCTTGGCTCGCGCGAGTTTCCCTGTGAGCAGGGCCAACCGATCGACCAGTGCTACGATCCGACCAACCCGGCGGACGATTTCGAGTTCGACGACGAAGAAGTATCCGCCTGGGAGATTGGCGGTAAGCATACGCTGCTGTCCGGAGCGATGACGGCCAACTGGGCGGCCTTCTACACTGAGTACGATGACCTGCAGACGTCCATTTTTAAGGGCATCAGCTTCGGCGTGACCAATGCCGCGGAGGTGACCGTACAGGGTCTGGAGTTTGAACTGCTCTGGCAGGCGACGGAGGATCTGCGCCTGGGCTTAAATGGGGCCTGGTTGGATGCGGAGTACGACGCCTATCCCACGGCGCCGTGTACGGCCATTCAGCTGGATGCGGACATCCTTTGTGGCCAGCCCGGAGGTACGACGAACAACGATCTGGCGGGCGAGAACACGACTTACGCCCCCGAGTACACCGCTGCCTTCTACTTTGATTACGATCGTCTGATGAACAACGGCTGGGAATTTTTCTTCAGCGGCGAAGCCAATTACAGCGATGAGTTCGACACCCAGGGTGATCTTGATCCGATTGACCGGGTGGACAGCTTCACCAAGGTCAACGCGCGCTTTGGTGTGCGCGGTGTCGATCAGCGCTGGGAGTTGATGTTGTACGGACGCAATCTGACCGATGAAGAGGTCGCCATCTACAGCTTCGATGTGCCAGTGCTCGCCGGCTCCCACGCTGCCATGTTTGATGAGGAGCGGGTCTATGGGGCCCGTCTGAGGTGGAACTTTTGACCCGTTCGGGGCACTCGTGAGGGTTCCAGGCTTAGGCTAGACTCCTGATTGCACCAATATGGGGCGCTCAGGTCGTGTGATTCACCCGTTATTGAGGGCGAAGCGCCAGGGCCTGCAAAATGTGGCTCTGGTTGACGGCGGGTTGTGCCACCAGGTCTGCCACGGTTCTTGCCACGCGCAGCGTGCGGTAGATTCCCCGCCCCGATAAATGCAGCCGCCCCGCTATCTGCTCCAGCTGCCGCCTGGCCGTTACATCCAGAGCGCAGACTTCGAGCAGAGAGTCGCTGTCCAGATCGGCATTACAGCAACGCTGCCGGTGTGTTTGCAGCTGTCTGCAGTGTATGACCCGCTCACGTACCGCCGCCGAATGCTCCGCGTCGCCGTCGGACCGTAGCAGGGTTGAAGCCTGCAAACGCTTGACTTCAACATGCAGATCGATTCGGTCCAGCAGTGGCCCGGAGATGCGCGAGCGGTAGCGGATGATTTGGTCCGGCGTACAGCGGCAGTGTCGATCTGCATCGCCAAGATAGCCGCAGGGGCAAGGGTTCATGGCTGCCACCAGCTGAAATCGGGCTGGATAAGTGATTTGTTGGCGCGCCCGAGACAGGGTGATTTCTCCCGCCTCCAGAGGCTCGCGCAGCATTTCAAGACAGCGCCGATCAAACTCTGGCAGTTCATCCAGAAACAAGACCCCCGCATGCGCCAGAGAGATCTCTCCAGGTCTGGGCCGGCTGCCGCCGCCGACCAGGGCTGCGGCACTTGCGCTGTGATGCGGATTGCGAAACGGGCGTGTGTGCGTATCGGCCGGGTCGCCAGCTTGACCTGCCACATCGCGTACCGCCAGCATGGCGACGGCTTCCTGTGAGTCGGGCGGCGGCAGTATGCTCGGCAGGCGGCTTGCCAGCAGGGTTTTGCCCGTTCCCGGGGGGCCGCAGAACAAAATATGATGACCTCCCGCGGCGGCGATCTCCAATGCCCTGCGCGCCTCGAGCTGACCCTGGATGTCTGCCAGGTCGGGGCCTGCTGTAGGGGCATAAATCGCCTGTGGTACCGGAAAAGGCAGGGTTTCTCTGCCCGCCAGATGCGCGCACAAGCTGAGGAGGTCTGGCGCTGACAGAACGCTGTCAGCATCCACACGGCTCGCGAGCAGTGCGCTGGTGGGGGCGGCGACCAGCTTGCGGCCCGTGTCGCGCAGGGAAGCAGCCGCTGCGACCGCCCCGGGCACGGGGCGCAGACTGCCGTCCAGGGCGAGTTCGCCGATAAACTCGTAGTTGCCAAGCGGTTTTTTATCCACCTGCCCGGAGGCGGCGAGGATACCCAGGGCGATAGGTAAATCAAAGCGGCCGCCTTCCTTGGGCAGATCGGCAGGGGCCAGGTTTACGGTGATGCGTCGGTCGGGAAACGTGAAGTGTGAGTTCAGAAGCGCAGAGCGCACCCGATCTCGACTTTCGCGTACCGCGGTCTCAGGAAGACCGACGATGTTAAACGCGGGCAAGCCGTTGGAAAGATGGGTTTCTACCTCGACTGCAGGCGCGTTGAGGCCCGCCAGGGCCCGGCTGTAAACAACGGACAGTTCCATGTCCTGGCTCTCCATGAGCTTTCTCAGCGTTTGCTCGGGTTTCGATTCGTGGTGGATGCGTCGAGCTCAGCCGCTGGTATAGGAGGTTCCCCGCGCGTCCTTTGCCCGAGAGTGAAGCTGCGTCAGTGCTTGCTGAGGGCCTCGATTTGCTCGGACAAGGCCTCGAGCTCCGCCTCCAGCGCTGTGACCTTCGCCCGCGTGCGCTTCAGTACCTCGGTCTGTGCGTCGAATTCCTCACGGCTTACCACGTCGAGGCGCGCTAGCGCGCTCTCGGCGAGCGCGCGAAGGTTCTTATCCACTTCCTGGCGCAGGCCGCTGCCACCGACCAGATCGCCGACTTGTTGCAGGACCTCCCAGGGCGGAGGTGGAGGTTTCAGGGCCATGGCAATCTCGTAAGTGATCGGGGTGAAAGTGTGAGTCTAGAGCATTTGAGCGGGCTGTCACAGCTCATCATGGTGCGCTAATGCAGTGCGATGCACCAATATAGAGCACTAACACTGCCCCACGGGAATGCATAAATGACAGGTAATATTTCATAAGTTCCTAAATTCTTTAGAGAATATAATGTTTGGCACAGACTCTGCTAACTCTGCATCGACGGATTTTGTAGAGCGCACGCAAAGTGCCCGCAGCAAATGTTGACGCGATACAGAGCCTGTTATCTGACATTCATGTATAGGAGATACGAAACATGCTTAACAAAAAACTGCTCAGCGTTGCTGTGGCCTCTGCTCTCAGTGCCGGCACCGCGGTAGCCCAGGATCAGCCGATTGTCACTGGTGACGAGCTCGTAGAAGGTTTTGAAATCAGCGCAAACGTTGCCCTGACCACCGACTACCGCTTCCGCGGTATTTCCCAGTCTGACGAAGAGCCCGCCGTACAGGGTGGTTTCGACGCAGAATTTGGGCCCGGTTTCTACATCGGTACCTGGGGTTCTACGGTTGATTTCGATACCAACGAAGCCGTCGACGGCAGCCTCGAACTGGACTACTACGCTGGTTGGGCCGGTAATATTGGCGACAGCGACTTTGGCGTCGATATTGGCTACTACTACTACGACTACCCCGGAGACGACGGCAGCCCGGAAGGAGACTACCAAGAGATCGCACTGGGTCTATCCTACAGTGATCTGTCCTTCACAATCGTTTACTCCGATGACTACTACGCGGAAACGGACGAGTTCTGGTACTTCGCCGGTGACTACAGCTTCAACGTGGCCGAAAACTGGTCCATTGGTCTGCACGCCGGATACAACATGCTCGAAGAAGATGGCGGTTTCCTGTCATCTGACGAAGACGGCTACTGGGACTACTCCGTCGGCGTTACCTGGAGCGTCGTAGGCGTTGATCTGAGCGTTGCCTGGGTCGGCACAGACCTGGATGACGACGACGTCTTCGGCACCGACTGGGCTGACGACACGGTAGTTGGCACCATTTCCAAGAGCTTCTAAGGCTCGAACACGTAAGTAGCATCTAGCAGCATCCGAGCCGGCCAGGTTCCTGGCCGGCTCCCAATCAGGAGAAAGTAATGAAACTAATTACGGCCATTGTTAAGCCATTCAAATTGGACGACGTGCGTGAAGCACTCTCCGAAATCGGTGTGCAGGGTATCACCGTGACGGAGGTCAAGGGCTTTGGCCGTCAGAAGGGTCATACTGAGTTGTATCGCGGAGCCGAATACGTCGTTGATTTTCTGCCGAAGGTGAAAATCGAAGTCGCTGTCGCAGAAGGCATGGTCGATCAGACGATCGAAGCCATTACCAAGGCGGCGAATACCGGCAAAATCGGTGATGGTAAGGTGTTTGTCTCCGCGATGGAGCAGGTGATTCGAATTCGTACCGGCGAAACCGGTGAGGATGCGATCTGACGAACTGAAATAATCACCCCCACCTAACCGCAACAAGTTTCTTTTATTGCAGGAGCCCGAGGTAAGGCTCACGGGGAAGATTTGCCCAAAATTTCTTACCGAGTAGAGAGTAAGCACAATGGAAGACAATATTTTTCAACTACAGTATGCGTTAGACACCTTTTACTTTCTGGTGTGTGGCGCCCTCGTGATGTGGATGGCTGCAGGATTTGCCATGCTGGAAGCGGGCCTGGTCCGCGCCAAGAACACCACAGAAATTCTGACCAAAAACGTCGCCCTGTTCGCCGTCGCATGCACCATGTACATGGTGTGCGGCTACGCCATCATGTATGGCGGTGACTACTTCCTGGCCAGCATCACCGGCGACGGTGTCACAGGAGCGGAAGAGCCCGCCACCTACGCCCCCTCGGCAGACTTCTTTTTCCAGGTCGTGTTCGTAGCGACCGCGATGTCCATCGTCTCTGGCGCTGTGGCTGAACGGATGAAGCTGTGGGCCTTCCTGGCGTTCGCGGTGGTCATGACCGGATTTATTTATCCTATGGAAGGTGCCTGGACCTGGGGTGGTAATCCTGTGTTTGGTATGTACACGCTGGGCGACCTTGGCTTCTCTGACTTCGCGGGTTCCGGCATTGTTCACCTGGCGGGCGCCTCTGCGGCTCTGGCGGGTGTGATCTTGCTGGGTGCACGGAAAGGCAAATACGGCACTGACGGCTCTATGAAGCCGATTCCCGGCGCCAACCTGCCGCTCGCGACGCTCGGCACGTTCATCCTGTGGCTGGGCTGGTTCGGCTTCAACGGCGGTTCGGTGTTGGCAACCGCCACTGTCGAAAGCGCCAACGCGGTGGCCGTGGTCTTCATGAATACCAATGCGGCCGCTTCGGGCGGACTCATTGGTGCGCTGCTGGTGGCTCGAATCATGTTTGGCAAAGCGGATCTCACCATGGCACTTAACGGCGCTCTGGCGGGCCTCGTGGCCATTACGGCTGAACCATCGACACCGACTGCGCTGCAGGCGACGCTGTTTGGCGCTGCAGGTGGTGTGCTGGTCGTATTCTCCATCCTGACCCTGGACAAAATGAAGATCGACGATCCGGTCGGCGCCATCTCAGTGCACGGTACGGTCGGCATCCTTGGACTGCTGCTGGTGCCGGTGACAAACGACGGTTCCAGCTTCAGTGGTCAGATTATCGGCGCTCTGACCATCTTCTTGTGGGTATTCATCACCAGCCTCATTGTCTGGGGCATCCTGAAAGCGATCATGGGAATCCGGGTCAGCGAAGAAGAGGAGTACGAGGGAGTCGACCAGTCCGAGTGTGGAATGGAAGCCTACCCCGAGTTCATCGGTGCCTCTGGCAGCGGTTGATTGACAAGCTTGCGGGCGCATTTAGCGATGCGTGTTGGGGGCCTTTTGGGCCCCCTTTTTTTGTCTTTTGGATTGCCCCCTGCCCCGGGCAAGTAATCGGTCGCAAATGGGTTGGCAGGCACGCTAGAGCACCTGCCTGAATCCTGCTAGGGTTTGAGGCCGAAATGTTCATCCTGTTTGGAGTAGCCATTAATGAAGGTACAAAAAACGTCACTGGCGGTCCTGGTTCTTGCGCTGTCGGCAAGTCTTGCCGGTTGTGGCAGCAGCACGGAAACGACCGTTGAAAACAAAGAAACCAAAGGGCAGCAGCTCATGGACCTGAAAGAAGCCCTGGACACGGGCGCCATCACCCAGGAAGAGTACGAGGAGCTCAGGGAGCGCGTGCTCGACTGACTTGCTAGAACGCGCTTGGGTGCGTTACCGCGCTGTCCAGTTCGCCAGCACGTCAGCCAGTTCGCTCAGATGAGTGATCTCTGCGTGGGGTGGGGCACCGTCGGACCATGGGCGATCGCGATTGTTGAACCAGACCGAGCGTAACCCGGCGTTGTGCGCCCCGTAGATGTCGTGGTTGGGGTCGTCCCCAACGTGGACTGCCTGATCGGCGCTGGCCCCGGCTCTTTCGAGGGCCGCGTGGAACATATCCGGTTCGGGTTTGGCGGCACCGATGTCCTCGGCGCGTAACGCGAATGTGAAGTAGGGTGCAGCATCGGTCTTGAAGATGTCCGCGTTGCCGTTGGTGAGTGCTGCCAGAGTGTAGCGACCGGCTAAGTGTTGCAGTACCTCAAGAGCACCCGGATAGAGATCCACTTGCTGGCGCTCTTCAAGAAACACCTCAAACGCCGCCGCGGTGCCGGTTGTCGCCTCTGAGTGACTGTATGCGGCTTCTCTTTGTAGTTCGTACAGCATCCGCCGACGCATGGCCGTCACGTCGTGGGCGAGGTCGGGGTTGCGTTTCCAGACGGCCTTTTTGAACGCCAGCAGTGATTCGTCATCCAGTCCTTCACCGGCACGAGGTCTGTGCCGAGCCAGCCACGCCTGCTGCTCCTGTTCCGCGCGCACCAGGGCGGGCTCGACATCCCAGAGCGTGTTGTCCAGATCGAAGGTGATCAAGGTGATGGTCATATCAGTCGGGCTTGCGACGCTTGGCTCGAGGGTGCGCGGCGTCGTAGACCTTGGCTAGATGCTGGAAATCCAGGTGCGTATAGATCTGGGTCGTCGACAGGTTGGCGTGCCCCAGCAGTTCTTGCACCGCCCTCAGATCTCCGGATGACTCGAGCAAATGACTCGCGAAGGAATGACGCAGCATGTGGGGGTGTACATCGCGCTGCATACCGGCTCGATGGCTTTGTAGTTTAAGCCTGGACTGAATGTTGCGCACACTGATGCGCCGTCCGCGATTACTGGTAAACAGTGCATCGCACTCGACTTGAGGTGGCCGCACCACCAGCCAATCGCGAAGGGCCTGCAGAGCGATGGAGCCCACCGGAACACTGCGGGTTTTGTTGCCTTTGCCGGTGACCCTAAGCATTTGAGTGGCCTCATCGATATCGGCTATGTCCAGCGCTGCTAATTCGGCCAGGCGCAAACCGGAGGAGTAGAAGAGTTCTGCCATTGCCCTGTCGCGGATGCCGGTCAGCCCTTCTCCCGCGAACGCTAGATACCGATTGACTTGATCTGCGTCTAAAGTTTTTGGGAGCTTGCGTGGGCTTCTGGGTGCTTGAACGCTGGTCGCCGGATTTCTCGGTCTGCCGCTTTCGCGACTCAGAAAGTTGAAGAACGAACGCACCGCAGACAGATGACGTTGAATACTGGTACCGGCCAGGCCTCGGCGATGCAGCTGGCTGACCCAGGCTCGGATGTCCGCCTCATTCAGCTGGTCTGGGGATTGACGATCATGGTCCGCACACCACCGCAGCAGCGCGTTTAGATCACGCTGATAGTTGAGCAATGTGTGCGGCGACAGCTGGCGTACTTCTCTCAGGTAGCGCAGGAACGCTTCTACCGCGGCGGCCAACCCTGCCGTGGGCGTGGGCTCGGCGGCCATGCCGCGTTAGTCCTCGCTGCAGTGCAGTCGCGGTAGCAGCCTGACAATGACTTCGGCGAGGTGGTCCAGGAATACGGTGCCGACGTTGCTGTGGTAGCGGTTTGCATTGGAACTTCCCACAGCGATCAGCCCCAGTGGCTCATCTTTCACCAATGGCATCAAGGCGGCAGAACCCACCGCGCTGCTGTCGGGGAACAGGTAGCGCAACTCTTCCTGCCGCAGAACACCGGATACCCCTTTACCCGTCTTCAAGAGTCCGCCAATCTCTGCGCCGGCCGCCTCCGCAGTCTCGACGCGGTAGCCTTCTGCGGACCTGTCCTCGCCGAACAGAATCATGCAGGCGTGCTCGACTTCAAACTGGTCCAGCATGCTCGTGTTAAAGGTATCGTAGAGTTCCGCCAGGCTGTCCACGGTGAGCATCTGCAGCACCAGGTCGCGGGTGCGTGCATAGATCTTGTCGTTTTCCTTGGCGTTCCCTGTCAAGGTGTTCAGCCGGTGGCGCATTTCCACATTGCGTTCCCGCAGCACGCTCACCTGTTTTTCTACCAGGGAAACAGCGCCACCAGAGGCATGAGGAATATGCAGATAATCCAGCAAATCCGGATTCCGCTGCAAGAAATCGCCGTGGTCTTTCAGAAATTCTCGCACGCTTTCATCGCTCGGCTCGGTGGCCTGAGCGCCTCGGGTTGCCTCGACGGTAGCGCGCTTGTTGCTTGCTGACATGATGCCCCCTATTGTCGGCCGCGTGAGCACGGCTCTTGTGTTGCGGTTGACTGGCCAACGGAGCAAACCGGTCGCGGTGTTGCCGATGGTATGCTGTCCCGACGGCGTGCGTGTTCTGCGATCACCCAATGCGCAACGTGCCCTGCGGCGACTACAGTACAACGCTTCCTTCGAACACCACCTCTGTGGGTCCGATCATATAGACCGGCTGTTCGTCGCCGGCCCATGACACCGACAGCTTACCGCCCGGGAGCTCAACTGTCACCATTTCATCAACCCAGCCGCGGCTGCGGGCGTAGACCATGGCAGCGCAGGCACCGGAACCGCAGGCCAGGGTTTCGCCGACGCCTCGTTCAAACACCCTGAGCTTGAGTTCGCCTGCAGAGACCCTCTGCATAAAGCCCACGTTGACGCGGCGCGGAAAGCGAGAGTGGGACTCGATCGCCGTGCCCAGCGCAGCGACCGGTGCGGTCGCGACGTCCTCGACTCTGAGGACTGCGTGTGGGTTGCCCATCGAGAGTGCGCCTATTTCGAAGGCCTCGCTATCCACCTCCAGCGTGTAGCTGTCGCTCAGTTGGTCGGCCTTAAATGGGATATCCAGCGGCTCGAAGATCGGTGTGCCCATATTGACCTGGACGTCACTGCGATTGCGCACTTTCAGATGGAGCATTCCAGTGGCCGTTTCGACACAGATATTGCGTTTGCTGGTCAGCTTTTTTTCGCGCACGAAACGCGCAAAGCAGCGCGCACCATTGCCGCATTGCTCAACCTCATCCCCGTCTGCATTGAAGATACGGTAGCGGAAGTCGACCTCTGGGTTACAAGGTGCTTCCACGAGCAAAATCTGGTCACAACCGATACCCATATGCCGGTCGGCTAGTCGCCGCGCATGTTCGGGCAAGAAGTTGAATCGCTGGGTGATAAGATCGATCACCACGAAATCGTTGCCCAGACCGTGCATTTTGGTAAAACGCAGCTGAACGCTCATTGCTGAGCACCTCCCGTCAGCGGGTTGGGCAGCCTGCGCTCGCCTCTCAATAAATCCTCCAGCGACTCACGTTCCCGAACCAGGTGGGACTGCTCGCCGTCCACCATGATCTCAGGCGCTCTTGGTCGGGTGTTGTAGTTCGAACCCATCACGAACCCGTAGGCGCCCGCGCCAAACATGGCAAGCAACTCACCCCTGGACAGACACAGCTGTCGCGACTTGCCCAGAAAATCACCGGTCTCACACACGGGTCCGACGATATCCCAGCTGGCGTTCTTGCCAGCCGTTGACGGTGTCACCGGTTGAATGTCCAGCCAGGCCTGATAGAGGGCGGGGCGGATCATATCGTTCATGGCGGCGTCCACCAGCGCGAAATGATGCTCAGGGGTACTCTTGAGATACTCGACCCGGGTGACCAGTACGCCAGCATTCGCGGCGATGGATCGGCCTGGCTCAAACAGGAGCGTCAGATCACGAGGTCCGAGCGTTGCACGGAGTGCGCCGATGTAGTCAGCGACTTTGGGAGGTGTCTCATCTTTGTATCGCACACCCAGTCCGCCGCCCAAATCCAGGTGGGTAATGGTAATGCCCTCCACCTGCAATTGGTCCAAGAGCGCCAGCAATCGCTCCAAGGCGGCGACGAAGGGCGCCGTATCGATCAGCTGTGAGCCAATGTGACAGTCGATTCCCTGTACGTCGATGCTTTGCAACTCGCTGGCCCGACGGTAGACCCGCATGGCTTCTTCCATCGTGACGCCAAACTTGTTTTCTTTGAGCCCGGTAGAGATGTAGGGGTGAGTGCCAGCATCCACGTCCGGATTGACGCGCACGGACACAGGGGCGACCCGACCCTGCACTGTGGCTACTGTTGCCAGTGCTTCCAGCTCGTCCATCGATTCCAGATTAAAACAGCGGATGTTCAGTTCCAGTGCCCTGGCCATTTCGGCCGGAGTTTTGCCGACACCAGAAAACACGACTCGACCGGGGTCGCCACCGGCTGCCACCACGCGCTCCAGTTCACCACCGGAGACGATATCGAAGCCCGCTCCAAGTTGCGCCAGAACGTCTAGCACGGCCAGATTGGAGTTTGCCTTGACGGCGTAGCAGATCAGATGAGGGCTTCCTTGCAGGGCATCGGAATACTCTCTGAATGCGCACTCCAGGGCCGCGCGTGAATAGATATAGCAAGGCGTACCATAGTGTTGGGCAATGTCAGCGACTGCCACCTGCTCGGCATACAACTCGCCCTGCCGATATTCGAACGCGCTCATGACTGGCCTCTTTAAACGGGCTGTGACTCGGGCATCTGAGTGGGCGCAGGCGTATCCGGCGGCGCCGTAATGGGCTCCTGATCCGGCATGTAAAGCGGACCCATCTGACCACAGCCACCGCTGCTGAACAGGGTCAGGATCAGCGCCAGCACCCTCAGTGATCTGAGCATCACAGTCTCCCCGGCAAAATAGCCGCGCATTATACCGTTCGCTAGTATGCGGCGCTAACTGCCCTTATCATTGAATTTTTCACAGTGAAAGATGGTGGGTGTAGTGACAGAGGCAGAGTATAACGAGCGCATTGAGGCAACATTTGCCGATCTTGAGACTGCCCTGGATGAGATTGAAAGCGATCTCGATTACGATATCACCGGGGGCATTCTTACGGTCGAGTTCGACAATGGCACCAGCATGGTGTTCAGTCGTCAGCCCCCCAGCCGCGAGCTTTGGCTGGCGGCCCGCGCGGGCGGTTTTCATTTTGCCTGGGACGACAGCGAAGGAGACTGGCGCGACACGCGCGGGGGCGAACTGTTGCGCCCCTTTGTAGTGGCGCAGATGGCCTCGCAGGCTGATGTCGCACTGGAATGGTAAGAGGATGACACGCGCAATGCCAGGCAAACGGTTAAGGATTTCTGTCACAGTGATGGGCGCCCTGCTGCCGGGGGTGATTGCTGCGCAAACGGATGGCTCTGAGCGCGCACTGATCACCGGAGACGAGCTGGTAGCCGCGGCGGTCAGCGAGCCGCTGTATGTCAAAAACCTGAGCCCGATTGTCGGTCTCACCGGTCTGCCTTCCCAGCGCAGTGCCATGACAACGGCGCCGAGCACCGTCTACGCGGCACTGCACACCAGCGTCGCCAACAATTATGTGCTCGACAGCGATTCGGATGAACTGGTCAATCTGGACGGCGAGACGCTGCGCTTCGCCCTGGAACTGCGCTACGGTCTTGCGCGCAATTGGGATCTGCAGCTGGAAGTCCCCTGGCTTGACAATAGCGGCGGCCATCTCGACAAGCTGATCGACGACTGGCACGAATTCTGGGGCATGTCCGACGGTGGGCGGGATCAGGCGCCGCGGGACGTTATAGACTTTCGGTATCAGACTCTTGACTACGGTTTTGGATTACAGGAAGACGCTTCGGGCATCGGCGATATCAGTCTGAGCTTGAACCACACCTTCTACCGAGACGAGGGGTCGGCGGCAACAGCGGTGCTGGGCTACAAGTTCGGAACCGGCGATGCGCAAGATTTCACCGGCAGCGGAGAGGATGACGCGTTTCTGGCGATTCGCCTGTCTGGTGAGCAGATGTCCGATCTGCCGCTGAGCTGGCACGGTCAGGTGGGCTACCTGCGTGCGGGAAAGGTGGACCTGTTGGGGGAGCGTCAGCAACGCGACTTTTGGTTCGCGGGCATTTCAATGGACTGGCACTTCGCCCGGCGGTGGTCTGCGATCGTTCAGGTCGATAGCCATTCGGCACCGCTGGACAGCGACCTCAAGGCGACCGGTGAAGATGCGTTCATGTTGACGGTGGGTGGACGCTGGCGCTTCGCTCAGGACTGGTCTGTGGACGCCAGCGTCATAGAGGACATCGAGACTGAAACCGCACCCGACGTCACTTTTCAGCTCAGTCTGCGGTACTCGCCCCGGTGACCGGTTCGGTCGGCGCTTCGCGCTCGTCCAGTCTGGCGGCCGCGCGGCCGACTGCGGCTGCGACCTGGGTGGGGGCTGTGCCCCCAAGGTGATTTCGGGCAGCGACTGAGCCCTCCAGCGTCAGGACTTGAAATACGTCCTCGCCAATGTCCTCGCTGAAACCCTGTAGGGTGGCAAGATCCATCTCTGCCAGATCCAGGCCTGTTTCCACCCCGTGCGCGACGGCTTTGCCGACGATTTCGTGCGCATCACGGAACGCGATACCACGGCCCACCAGATAGTCGGCAAGGTCGGTAGCCGTGCTGAATCCTCGCAGGGCGGCGTTGCGCATGGTTTCGGCGTTGAGTGTCATGGCCGGGATCATGTCTGCGAAGGCGCGCACACAACCGAACAGCGTGTCGACGCTGTCGAACAGGGGCTCCTTATCTTCCTGGTTGTCCTTGTTGTAGGCCAGTGGCTGGCTCTTCATCAGTGTCAGCAGCGCTATCAGGTTGCCGTTAACCCGTCCTGACTTGCCGCGAACCAGCTCCGGCACATCGGGGTTCTTTTTTTGCGGCATGATAGAGGAGCCGGTGCAAAAGCGGTCCGGCAGCGAAACAAAGTCGAACTGAGCCGAGCTCCACAACACCAGCTCTTCCGCGATACGCGACAGATGAGTCATGGTTAGGGCCGCACAGGCGCAGAATTCCATTGCAAAGTCGCGGTCGGAGACTGCGTCGAGCGAATTCTCGGTCGGCGCTGTAAAACCTAACTCGGCTGCGGTCTGCTCCCGGTCAATGGGAAAGGTGGTGCCCGCCAAGGCGGCGGATCCCAGCGGCGACTGGTTCATCCTGCGACGACAGTCCATCAGTCGACCGTAGTCTCTCTCCAGCATTTCGTTCCAGGCCAGCAGGTGATGCCCGAACACAACGGGTTGAGCGGTTTGCAGGTGTGTGAATCCCGGCATAATGGTGTTTGTATGCTGTCTGGCCAGCGTGACGAGTCCGCGCTGTAGACGGGTGATCTCAACACCGATGGCATCCATCGCGCCGCGCAGATACAGGCGGATATCCGTGGCGACCTGGTCGTTGCGAGACCGGCCGGTGTGCAGTTTCTTCCCGGTCACGCCGATCAGGTCGGTGAGCCGCGATTCTATGTTCATGTGCACGTCTTCGAGGCTTTCGGACCACTCGAAACTGCCGTCACGAATCTCCGTGCGAACCTGTTCCAGACCATCGGAGATAGCGGTTAGCTCACCCTGGCTCAGCACCCCTACCTGGGCCAGCATGCGGGCATGGGCCAGAGAACCGGCGATATCCTCTTCCGCCATGCGGCGGTCGAACGATACAGAAGCGGTGAACTGCTGCACGAAGCTATCGGTCGCCTCGCTGAACCGGCCACCCCACAGTTTGCTGGTGTCTGAATGCTTCTTCATTCTCTTATACGTCCGATCGTCACAGCGCCGGTTGGTATCCTGGAGGGCAGCGGCTGACTGTGATTGTTTGGTCTTGTTCCCCAATGGCAAGGGTGCAAGTATATCAGCAACGGGCATAGGGGGCGCATCAATGGAGCCTGCGGGGGACCAAGCGGGGTTGGAGGCTGACCACAGCCAGTTCTTTATTCCGGACTTGTGTGCGTCCCGTTCCTTGCTGGTCCTGATTCTATTGGCAGAGCTTCTGTTGATCGTTTATGTTCTTGCGACCAGTGCGCTGCCCCGGTTTGATTGGTACGCACTGGCCTACGGTTCCTTTGTTGTTCAGTGGATTGTGCTGTTGAGCGCGGCCCTGCTGTGCCGGCTGCGGGTACCGCTAAGCCGGCTGGGTCTTCCGGTAGCGTCCGTGTGCAGCCTGTTGACGGTGCTTGGTGTGACGGTTGCTAGCAGTTATCTGGCCCGCTGGCTGTTCCCCCAGTTCAGCTCAGCAGCGGGTGATGCCTGGTGGCTGCTGCGAAATCTACTGATGGCGACCGTGGTGGCGTGCATTTTGTTGCGATACTTTTATCTGCAGCATCAGCTGCGACGGCAGCAGCTGCTCGAATCCCAGGCACGTTTGGATTCGCTGCGATCACGAATTCGGCCGCACTTTTTATTCAATACGCTCAACAGCATTGCCAGTCTTATCGTTTCCCGTCCGGAGGCAGCGGAGCAGGCGGTCGAAGACTTGTCGGAACTGTTTCGGACGAGTCTGCAAGAAGAACAGCGCAGTACGACGGTGGCGGATGAACTGCGCGTCTGTGAGTTGTATCTCGGTATCGAATCATTGCGCCTGGGAGATCGGCTACAGGTCGACTGGCAGGTGGGCGACGCGGTTCGCACGCAGCCAATGCCCAGTCTGTTGCTGCAGCCTCTGGTGGAGAATGCCATCTACCACGGTATTTCACAGTTAGCGGAGGGTGGTTGTGTCGGTATCGAAGTGGAACTGCGAGGTGGCGAGGTCATCGCTCGCGTGGAGAACCCGGTACCGACGGCGGATACTCAGCGCGAAGGTAATCGGCTGGCACTGGAAAACATTCGCGAGCGACTCGCGGTGATGTATGGCGCGGCAGGCAAGTTGAGCGCTGCCAAACAGGGCGGTGTCTTCCGAGTAGTGCTGAGCTATCCCCAGGAGCTGTTGGCGTGAAGGTGCTCGTGGTCGATGATGAGGTCTTGGCGAGGGAGCGGTTGCTGCGCCTGCTCGATAAGTTGCGACCGGACTCCACCCAGCTCGAAGCCGGCAGTGGTCAGCAGGCGCTGGAGCAGGTGCAGGCACACGGCCCTGAGCTCGTCCTGTTGGACATTCGTATGCCCGCAATGGACGGTATCGAAGTGGCCGCCGCCCTCGACGAGCTGCCGAATCCGCCCGCCATTATTTTCTGTACAGCCTACGATCAGTACGCTTTGGACGCGCTACAGCATCAGGCGGTGGCCTACCTTTTAAAACCGGTCCGTGAGGTGGAGCTGCAGCGTGCCCTGGACAATGCCGGGCGAGTCAACAGGGTCCAGCTTGCCAGCCTGCGTGCGGAGACTGACGTTACCGGCAGGGGCCGCACTCAGGTGACCAGCGAGACGCACCGCGGGCTGGAAAGCCTGCCGGTTGCAGAAGTGCGCTGCTTCATAGCTGGGCAAAAGTATGTGACGGCGTGGTCACCGGAAAGAGAGCTGCTGTTGCCAGATACCCTGAAGGAACTGGAACGCGAATTCACGGGGGCTTTCGTGCGTGTTCATCGCAACGCGTTGGTCGCGCTCCAGTATGTGACGGGGCTCGAAAAGACCGATGAGAGTGGCTGGTACGTGGCGCTTGAGGGCGTAGATCAGCGTCCCGCCGTCAGTCGGCGACATTTGCGCGAGGTCAAGGAGCGCCTACGTCAACGTTGATCTCGGTCGCTGCCGCGCGACCTGACTGGTATCATGGCGCGCTGGTCGATTCCCCGGAAACGTAGATGTCTGAAAGCCTCACAATCGCGACACGAGAGAGTCCGCTGGCCCTCTGGCAGGCGCGATATGTTCAGGCGGAACTGCAGCGGGCTCATCCGGGGCTGGACGTGCGGCTGCTTGGTATGACCTCACGGGGAGACCAGCTGCTGGATGTGCCCCTGGCCAAAGTCGGTGGAAAGGGCCTGTTTGTCAAGGAGCTGGAGACGGCCCTACTGGATGAGCGAGCCGATATCGCCGTGCACTCTATGAAAGATGTACCCATGGACTTTCCCGAGGGCCTGCAGCTGGGCCCCATTTGCGAGCGAGAAGACCCAACCGATGCATTGGTCAGCAATCGCTATCGTCGGTTGCATGACCTGCCGGCGGGTAGTGTGGTCGGCACCTCGAGCCAGCGTCGCGAATGTCAGCTGCGGGCTCAGCGTCCAGATTTGGAGATCCGTTTTCTGCGCGGGAACGTCAACACCCGTCTGCGCAAACTGGATGACGGAGCGTATGATGCCATCATTCTGGCCAGCGCCGGATTGATTCGACTGGAGATGGCGGATCGCATCACCGAGCGCCTGCCAGTAGAGCTGTCCTTGCCCGCCGGCGGTCAGGGTGCGGTCGGTATTGAGCTGCGTGCTGAGGATGTTGCAACGCGGGCGCTTCTGGAACCGCTCCATCATAAGCCAACTGCTCAGCGGGTGCGTGCTGAGCGGGCGATGAACCGGCGGCTCAATGGTGGTTGTCAGGTGCCGATCGCCTGCTTCGCAGATTTTATGAGCGATGGTCGGCTTTGGCTGCGGGGACTGGTGGGGCGTGGTGACGGATCACAGGTCTTGCGTGCCGAGTCCATGGCGGCGCCAGATGAAGGCGATGTCCTGGGTGCAGAGGTCGCGCAGGCTTTGCTGGACCAGGGAGCGGGTGACATTCTTGCTGAGTACTATGGCGACGGATAGTGCTGCGGTCGATGTGTTGATAACACGGCCCTCGGGCGAGGCGGCGCAGACACTCTGTCGTGCGGTTGATGCACTCGGACATCGCAGCCACCATCTGCCGCTGCTGGAGCTGCACTCCCTGGGTGACCCCGATGCTGAGCAGCAAGAGCTGTTGGCGTCGCTGAGTACCTGCCAGCATCTCATTTTTATCAGCGGCAATGCGGTGCGATTTGGCATGCGCTGGATTGCATCGTACTGCCCCGTCTTGCCGGTCGGCGTGCAGTGCTACGCGATAGGCGATGCAACGGCGGCGCAACTGGCGCAACACGGATTGCAGGCGCTGACCCCCGGTCAGGACATGCACAGCGAGGGCCTGCTTGGACTGGCGTCATTACAGCAGGTTGCCGGAGATCATGTGGTAATTGTTAAAGGCATGGGCGGTCGCGGTACACTGCGCCAGACCCTTGAGCGGCGCGGGGCGCAGGTGTCTGAATTGATGTGTTACCGCCGCGCCCGCCCGAATCTGCCGGACGGAGCGCTCGCACAAGCCCTGCTCGAGCGCAGTATTGATGTGATCATGGTGTCCAGCGGAGAAGGACTGGTGAACCTGCGGGAGTTGCTTAGCCCCGAAGAAACCACTAAGTTTATCGACATCTGCCTGATCGTCCCGTCCGAGCGCGTGGCGCAAACTGCGAACGACGCCGGTTTTACACGGGTTGTGACGGCAGACAACGCCTCGGACGCTGCCATGTTGCGCGCGCTCGAGGCATGGCACCCCGGCCATGGAGAAGCGTCTTGAGCGACCAGGAAAACACGCCTACTGAAAAAGCGTCAGACGAAACACCCGAAGCCCCCGAGGCCAAACCCCCCGCAACTGCTGCCCCACGCAAATCCACCTCCCTGGTCGGCTGGCTGGCGCTGTTGCTCGTGCTCGCACTGGCGGGCGGTGCCGGCTGGTTACTACCCCAGCTGCAGGGTACAGAGCAATCGCTGGATGCAAGGATCGGAGAACTGGAGCAGACAGCAAAAACCGAAGACAAGACCTTGACCGATTTACAAGCGAGTCTGCAAGGCGAGTTTCGCCAGCAGATTGACGCTATTCAAGCCGAGCAGAAATCCGAGTCGGCGGACTTCGAAAAAAAGTGGGCTGAAGTGGATAAAAGGCTTGCGGCTCAGCGAGCAGAACTGTCGCGGTTCAACGCGCAGGATCGCGAAAGCTGGCTATTGGCCGAGGCAGAATATCTGCTGCGGCTGGCCAATCAGCGGCTGATCATGGCGGGCGATACGGTTTCTGCGCGAGCGCTGTTGACCAGTGCCGACAGTGTATTGAAGGAAGTCGACGACCCGGCGCTGCATGACGTGCGTGCTGCTGTCGCCTCTGATCTGGCGGCAGTGCGAGCAGTACCCACTGTGGATGTGGCGGGGATTTACCTGCGCCTGTCGGCGCTCAGTGAGCAGGCGGGCCAGCTGGTCATTTTTGAACTGCCCGGCGGTGAGGCGCAGCCGGAGATGCAGCCGGCGGCGAACTGGCAGGGGCGGATCAAGCAGGGTTACGAAGCGGCTGTGGACAAGCTGTCGAACTACATTATCATTCGCCGTCGCGATGAGCCCATGCAAACGCTAATGGATCCGCAGTGGGAAGGCTTGGTCCGGCAGAATTTGCGGATGCTGATCGAGCAGGCTCAGGTCGCCTTGCTGTCGGGCAACCAGACGCTGTACGTGGAGAGTCTGGAGCGCGCGCAGCACTGGGTGAAGCAGTTCGAGGAATCGGATGCTGCCAGGGCCTCTGCAATCCATCGAGAGCTGGTACAGCTGGGTGATGAGACTGTGGCGGTGACCTTGCCGGATCTGGCCAAATCCATGCAGGCACTCGACGTGGCACTCGAACAGCGTCTGCAGCAGCGTCGCGATACGGAGCAGTAGGCTATGCGCAAACTGTTTGCGATTTCTCTGGTTTTTTTGCTGCTGGGTGTCGGCGCTGTCGCTCTGATTGAAACCGATCCCGGTTACGTTCTGCTGTCCTACGGCAACTGGACCCTGGAAACCAGCCTTTGGGTTGGCTTGCTGTTGCTGCTGCTGTTTGTGCTTGTGCTGTACTGGCTGGTGCGGTTGATACTCCGCTTGCTCAGTGGCCAGCGCAATCTCGCCGCGTGGTTCGGTGGTAGGAAAGCTCGGCAGGCCAGGCGTTTGAGCGACAAGGGTCTGCAAAGCTATTTGCAGGGTGATTGGGCCGCTGCACGCAGACAGCTGGAGCGCGGCGCCCGCAACAGTGAATCTCCGCTGTTGAACCATCTACTGGCCGCGCGGGCCAGCGAACAGTTGGGAGAAGAAGAGCGGCTGCACGAATTTCTCAGCGCCGCACGCTCTACGGGCGGCGACGATAGTGCGGTTGCCGTAGAATTGACTCTGGCGGATATCCGGCTGCGCGGTGGTGACTTTCAGGCAGCGCTCTCGGCCCTGGATGAGTCCCAAGGGCAGGGTGCCAAACATCCCAACGTGTTGCGTATCCAACGTCGCGCATACGAGGGCTTGGGAGAGTGGGAGAATCTGTTGGCCATGCTGCCTGAACTCAAGAAGCACAAGGTCTACGGGCAGCAGGAGCTGGAGCAGCTGGAGCGAGAGATTCACGCCCACCGTATGCAGGCGCCGGCCGATGGGGCCAACGATCTATTGCAGCGCTGGCAAAGTGTGCCTGCTCACCTGCGTCGCGAAAGTGCCTTGCGTGAAGCCTACGTGGATCGATTGGCCGCGCTTGGCGATGACGAGGCGGCCGAAAAAGCCATTGTGAAATCACTCAAACACAGCTGGAATACAGAACTTGTCCGTCGTTATGGGCTGCTTCAAACACCTGACACAGGCAAGCGGCTGGCGCGTGGCGAAGGGTGGTTGTCCGAGCACCCCGATGATGCCGAGCTCCTCCTATGTCTAGGCAGATTGTGCGCGCGCGAGAAGCTCTGGGGAAAAGCCCGAGAGTACTTTGAGGCGAGCTATCGTATTGAGCGCAGTGCAATCACCTGCGCCGAACTGGGCAGACTGCTGAGCGCATTGGGCGAGCCGAAAGTTGCCGCTGCCTACTACCGGGAAGGTCTTGGGATGACGGCAGAGAACCTGCCCGATCTGCCGATGCCGGAACTGGCGGTATCACACGGCTGAAGGGGTTCGTACGGCTGCGATACGCAGGTGACCCGCCACCCGAGGAGCGCTCATACATCGATACCGAGATCCTGCCAGAGTTCATCCACGCGCTGTTTGATGGAGTTATCCATGGTAATGGGTCGTCCCCACTCCCGCTGGCTTTCGCCCGGCCATTTGGCCGTTGCGTCAAAACCGACCTTGGAACCTAAACCCGACACCGGGGACGCGAAGTCCAGGTAATCGATCGGCGTGTTGTCGATGAATACGCTGTCGCGCTGCGGGTCCATACGGGTCGTCATTGCCCAGATCACATCCTTCCAGTCTCGCGCGTTGACATCATCGTCGGTGACGACCACAAATTTGGTGTACATGAACTGGCGTAGAAAAGACCAGACGCCCAGCATGATGCGTTTGGCGTGCCCAGGATAACCCTTCTTCATGGTGACAATGGCCAGCCGATAGGAACAGCCCTCCGGGGGCAGGTAGAAATCGACAATCTCGGGAAACTGCTTTTGCAAGATCGGAATGAACACCTCGTTCAGGGCGACTCCCAGCACAGCAGGCTCATCAGGCGGTCGCCCGGTGTAGGTGCTGTGGTAAATGGGATTGTCGCGATGCGTCATGGCGGTGACTGTGAACACAGGGAAGGTGTCCACTTCGTTGTAATAGCCGGTATGATCGCCGAAGGGTCCCTCCTCGGCAGTCTCACCGGGCTCTATGTGGCCTTCCAGAATGATCTCTGCACTGGCAGGCACCTTCAGTCCGTGTTCCCGACAGGTAGGCGTGACGCATTCAGTGAGCTCGGTTTTGCTGCCTCGCAGCAGGCCCGCAAAAGCGTACTCTGACAGGGTGTCTGGCACCGGCGTGACGGCACCGAGCGTTGTGGCTGGGTCCGCCCCGAGCGCAATCGCCACCGGATAGGGCTTGTCGGGATGGCGAAGCTGCCACTCTCTGAAGTCCAGTGCACCGCCGCGGTGGGATAGCCAGCGCATGATCAGTTTGTTTTTGCCCAGTAATTGCAGCCGGTAAATGCCAAGGTTCTGGCGTTCTTTTTCTGGGCCGCGGGTAATAACCAATGGCCAGGTCACCAGCGGCCCAGCATCTTCTGGCCAGCAGGTTTGGATGGGAAGCTGAAGAAGGTCGACCTCGTCACCCTGCAACACATTCTGTTGACAGGCCGCCTTGCGAACCGTCTTTGGCCCCATGTTCAGCACCTGCTTGAGCAGTGGCGCCTTGTCCCAGAGTTCACGCATGCCCTTGGGTGGGTCGGGTTGGCGCAGGTAGGCCAGCACTTCTCCGATCTCTCGCAGGGCTTCGAGCCTCTCTGCGCCCATGCCCAGAGCAACCCGCTGTTCTGTTCCGAAGAGGTTGGCAAGCACTGGAATCGAACGACCTTTTGGGTTCTCAAACAATAGAGCAGGTCCGCCGGCGCGCAGTGTTCGATCGGCGATCTCGGTCATCTCCAGCCTAGGATCGACCTCCGTGCTCACGCGGACGAGATCGCCGCGTCGCTCAAGCTCGCTGATAAAGTCTCGTAGGTCGGCGTACTTCATGTACCGTGTCCGCTCCGGTTATCGAGGTTAGGACACTACACCGCGGCAAAATCTGGTGCAATGGCCGCGCAGTCGGAAGCGGAAGGGTGCGTGTTAGGGGGAAGCTACTTACGCTTCATCGACTTGAAGAACTCTTCATTGGTCTTGGTTTCTTTCAGTTTGTCCGAGAGAAACTCGATCGCTGGCAAGTCTTCCATGCCGTGCAGGAGCTTGCGCAGTATCCACATGCGCTGCAGCTCATCTTCCTTGGTCAACAGTTCCTCGCGACGCGTTCCAGAGCGCCGTATATTGATGGCGGGGTAGACGCGCTTCTCTGCGACCTTGCGATCCAAATGCAGTTCCAGGTTGCCGGTACCTTTGAACTCCTCATAGATAACTTCATCCATTTTGGAGCCCGTATCGATCAACGCGGTGGCGATGATGGAGAGACTGCCGCCTTCTTCTATATTTCTAGCCGCGCCGAAAAAGCGTTTTGGACGCTCTAGTGCGTGGGCGTCTACACCACCGGTGAGCACCTTACCCGAGCTCGGAATCACCGTGTTGTACGCGCGTGCGAGACGAGTGATGGAATCGAGCAAAATCACCACATCGCGTTTGTGTTCCACCAGCCGCTTGGCCTTCTCGATCACCATGTCCGCGACCTGCACGTGGCGCGCGGGCGGCTCATCGAAGGTGGACGCCACGACTTCTGCGCCGCGTACGCCCACCGAGCGTTGCATCTCGGTCACTTCCTCCGGGCGTTCATCGATCAAGAGCACGATGATGTAGCATTCGGGATTATTGGTGATAATGGCCTGGGCAATGTTCTGCATCATGATGGTCTTGCCGGCTTTGGGCGGCGCTACCAGCAGGCCGCGCTGTCCTTTGCCAATGGGCGAGACCAGGTCGATGATGCGACCCGTGAGATCCTCCGTGCTGCCGTTGCCCGTTTCCAGCGTCAATCGCTCATCGGGAAACAGCGGTGTCAGGTTTTCGAACAGGATTTTATGCTTGGAGTTCTCAGGCTTGTTGAAGTTGACTTCATCGACCTTCAGCAGCGCAAAGTAGCGCTCGGAATCCTTTGGCGGACGAATTTTTCCCGAGATTGAATCACCCGTGCGCAGATTGAAGCGTCGAATTTGACTGGGAGACACATAAATGTCGTCGGGGCCCGCCAGATAGGAACTGTCCGCGGAACGCAGGAAGCCAAAGCCATCCTGCAGAATTTCCAGCACGCCGTCACCGTAAATGTCTTCGCCACTTTTTGCGTGGCGTTTGAGCACCGCAAAAATAATATCCTGCTTGCGGGAGCGGGCCATGTTGTCCAGGCCCATCTCCTTGGCGATGTCGATGAGTTCCTGGGTGGATTTGGTCTTTAGGTCAGTAAGATTCATAAAAAAGCTGAGACGATCTATCTACGGGGAAGGGTGAGTGCTATGAAAGCGAACCGGCGAAGCCAGCGTTTATCGCAAAAAAAATGGTCGTAGGGTTGGTTGTTATTACACCTGTTATTGCACGTACGGCACGGGTGTTGTCGCACAGGACTACGCGATTGAAGGCAATGTAGCACGCTCCGATAGGCTCGTCTACGGTTTTTTGTGCTTTTCTGGAATGGGGTTGGGCGGACGGCAGAGGCCCGGAAACGCCGGGCCTCCCGTTAATCAGACGACTTCCTGGATGAACTCGGTTAACTGAGTTTTCGACAGGGCCCCAACTTTGGTGGCCTCGGCATTACCGCCTTTGAACATGATCAGGGTGGGTATACCACGGATGCCAAACTTGGGCGGGATGTCGGGGTTCGCGTCCACGTCGACCTTGCAGATTTTCAGTCGACCGTCGTACTCAGAGGCAATCTCATCCAGAACCGGTGCAATCATTTTACAAGGTCCACACCACTCCGCCCAGAAATCCACCAGCACTGGGACGTCTGAATTCAGCACTTCCGAGTCAAAAGTATCGTCGGTGACGTGTACGATTTGATCTGACATGTTGTTCTCCGCTGTTGTCTGCGGCGTCTCCTGCCGCGCTGCACAAGGGATCTAATGATACCACTGCGCGCATACCGCACAACGGCGGGGCTAGAGTTTTTCGGTATGGTCATATTGCCGGGCGCTATAGTAGAAGCAACCATGCGATACTAGAACTGCGGTGTCTTCGAGCTGTCACAGATAAGAGTCGGCGGTGCGTGCGGTCGCGCCGACGCCAAACCAACAATAACCAACCGACGAAAGGCGAACCAGTGAAACGACAACAAATTGTGATCATCGGACTCATACTCCTGGCCTTTGCCGTCGTTTGGTACTTCGATATCGCCGCCTATCTGGAGTTCTCGCGTCTGCAGGACAGTATTGGTCAGCTCAGAGACTGGTACCGAGACAATCCCCTACAGGCGGGCCTGCTCTACTTCCTGGTCTATGTGTCGGTGGCGGCCCTGTCGATTCCGGGCGCCGCTGTGATGACACTGGCAGGAGGGGCGTTGTTTGGGTTCTGGTATGCACTGGTGCTGGTATCTTTTGCCAGCAGCATTGGCGCAACGCTGGCGTTTCTTGCCTCGCGCATACTGCTTCGGGACTGGGTACAGGCGCGCTTTGGTCAGTCGCTGCGAGCCGTCAATGAGGGCTTCGCGAAGGACGGACCGTTCTATCTGTTCTCACTGCGTTTGGTGCCACTGTTTCCCTTTGTGGCGGTTAATCTGCTGATGGGACTACTGCCCATTCGAACCTGGCCCTTCTACTGGGTATCTCAGATCGGGATGCTGCCGGCGACGGCCGTTTATGTAAATGCCGGTACGCAGCTGGGTCAATTGCAATCCGCGTCTGGGATTTTATCGCCCGGCCTGATCGGTTCTTTCCTGCTGCTCGCGGTGTTTCCCTTTTTCGCGCGGTTCGTACTGCGCCGCCTGCAAGCGCGCAGGGCGTATGCATCCTTTAAAGAACCGACGCGATTCGATAACAATCTGATTGTCATCGGAGCGGGCTCAGCCGGTTTGGTGGCTGCTTTGATTGCCGCCACGGTAAAGTCTCGCGTGACCCTGATTGAGCGAGACCGCATGGGAGGAGACTGCCTGAACACTGGATGTGTGCCCAGCAAAACTCTCATTCGCTCGGCGCGAATCGCCGAATATGCCCGACGAGCCGAGGATTTTGGCCTGCGTGCGCAGCCTGTGGAGATTCGATTTGATAGGGTCATGCAGCGTGTTAAGGACGTCATAGCAACCATCGAGCCGCACGATTCGGTCGAGCGCTTTACATCACTGGGTGTGAACTGCGTGCAGGGTGAAGCCCGCCTGACTTCACCGTGGGAGGTTGAGGTAGGTGGGCAAAAGTTAACGGCTCGGCACATTATCATCGCCAGCGGTGCCCGTCCGCGCGTACCCGGGATCGAGGGCCTGTCGGATCTGGATTACCTGACCTCCGATACGGTTTGGGAGCTCGAAGAATTGCCTGCGCGCCTGCTGGTGGTGGGTGCAGGCCCGATCGGATGTGAACTCGCTCAGGCCTTTGCTGGATTGGGCAGCGATGTCAGCCTGGTGACGGACATGGATCGGATTCTACCCAGGGAGGACCGGGATGCCAGCGACCTAGTGCAAGCGTCTTTGACGGCACGCGGCGTGGCGCTGCATTTGAACAGCAGGCCCCAGCGGTTCTGGCGAGAGGCGGGGCAGTCTTTCTGTCAGTTGCACAGCAAAGATGGCGAGGTCGAGCTGATGTTCGATCGCGTTCTGCTGGCGGTAGGGCGGACTGCCAACGTGGATGGCATGGGATTGCAAGAGTTGGGAATTGGGACCACGGAATCTGGCACCTTGGCCGTAGATGAGTATCTGGCGACGTCGATACCAAACATCGCAGCCTGCGGCGACGTGGCAGGTCCCTACCAGTTCACACACATGGCTAGCCACCAGGCCTGGTATGCCTCGGTCAATGCCCTGTTCGGTGGTTTTAGGCGTTTCAAGGTCGACTACTCTGTCGTCCCATGGGCAACTTTTACGGACCCCGAGGTGGCGCGCGTGGGCTTGAATGAGTTGGAAGCTGCAGAGCGAGGCATTGCCCACGAGGTTACCCGCTATGATTTGGCCGAGTTGGACCGGGCCCTGGCGGACGGTGAAGCCAAGGGTTTTGTCAAAGTGCTGACGCCGCCGGGGCGCGATCGTATACTGGGCGTCACCATTGTTGGATATCATGCGGCCGAGTTAATCAACGAATTCGTGCTGGCGATGAAGCACGGCATCGGCCTGAATAAGATTCTCGGTACGATCCATATCTACCCAACTCTGGGCGAGGCAAACAAGTTCGTTGCCGGAGAATGGCGCAAAGCGCGCAAACCCGAAAGATTATTGCAATGGGTGGAGCGGTATCATCGCTTCCGCCGCGGTACAAATGGAGGCGGATAAATGGCAAAGGTGGCGGTTGTATTGGCCGGTTGTGGTGTCTACGATGGCGCTGAAATCAACGAGGCAGTGCTGACGCTGCTGTGTCTCGAGCAACAGGGTGCTGAGTATCAGTGTTTTGCTCCCGACATTGAGCAGATGCACGTCATCAACCATCTCACGGGGGAGCCCGTGCAGGGCGAAATCCGCAACGTATTGGTAGAAGCGGCACGCATTGCGCGCGGCAACATCAAACCTTTGCAGGAGGCGTCTGCTGGCGCATTTGACGCACTGATGGTACCGGGTGGCTTCGGAGCCGCGAAAAATCTCAGCGACTTCGCCGTCGCGGGTGCCGATATGGTCGTCAACCCCCAGTTCCTGACGCTGGCCAAATCCTTCCACGATAGCGGTAAGCCCATCGGTTTGGTCTGTATTGCGCCCGTTATGGCGGCCGCTATTTGCGGGGAGGGCGCGCGCTGTACCATTGGCGATGACGCAGAAACCGCGGCAGCTATTGAGACGATGGGCGGTGAGCATCTGCTGTGTCCGGTGACGGAAGCGCGCGTCGATGTCGAGCGCAAGCTGGTAACCACCCCTGCCTACATGCTCGCGGGGCAGGTGTCGGAGGCCTACGCCGGCATCAGCGACTGTGTCAAGGAGGTTTTGGCGTTAGCCTGAGCGGTGGATGATCGCTGGTCGGTGTACCTGCTGCGTTGTGGCGACGGTTCCCTGTACACCGGTGTGACCCGGGATCTGGTGCGGCGGCTGCGCCAGCATAATGGCGAGATCAAGGGTGGCCCACGCTATACCAGCGGTCGCCGACCAGTCACACTGCTTTGGACCGAGCAGGTCATTGACCGCAGCAGCGCGCAGCGTCGAGAGGCTCAGATCAAACAGCTCAGCCGCGCCGAGAAGCTCGCGCTGATCGGAACCTGAGGCGCCGCTAGCAGGCTAATCCTCGATTCGCAGCGCCATACCGATGGAGCGAGGCGTGGTGGCGCGAAAGCCAAACTTTTCGTAGAGGGCGGGTGAGTGGTCGTCTGCGATTAATGACACGTAGGCGGAAAAGGGCGCGATGGTCCGCAATCGGGTCATCAGCGAGTCCATGATGCGAGTTCCGAGCCCCTGTCGCTGATAGTCGGGGTGCACGGCGATGTCCACGACTTCAAAGTTGCAGCCCCCGTCGCCAATCACTCGACCCATGGCGATCAACTGTTTGCCATCGCGGACTACAGCTGCCAACAGTGTATTGGGTAACCCGAGTTGCGCAGCCTCCAGTGTCTTGGTCGACAGTCCCGCCAGCTCTCTCAAGGCACGATACTCTGCAACCTCTGGGATTTGTTCCAGTAGAGGGTAGTCAATGCTCATTCTGATGTGATTCCAGTGTTTCCAGCTGCTGTTGCTGTTCCAGCCATTGCTCGTCCAAGGCTTCAGAACGCTGCTTGAGTGCTGACTCCTGCCGCAGCAGCGCAGTGAGTTCGTCTCGGCGGGATTCCTCGTAGAGTCCACTGTCGGTCAAGGCCTGTTGGGTTTCCTCGAGCTCCGCTTGCACACTCTCCATAGTGTGCTCGGTTGCTGCGAGCGCCTTTTGCAGGGGCCGCAGTCTTTCTCGCTGCGCCGCGGCCTGCTGGCGCTGGCTGCGCCTAGACGGCCCCTCGCTCTGCACGGGCGATTCATCCTGATCGCCGCTGACTCCCGAAAGGATCCATCGCTCGTACCGGGCCAGATCTTCACGGTACTCCGCCACCTTGCCGTCGTGCACCAGAAGCAGCTCATCGACGCAGTTGCGCAGCAGGTGGCGGTCATGGCTTACCAGTAGTAAAGCGCCTGCGAAGCTTTGCAACGCAATCTCAAGAGCGTGTCGCATTGGCAGATCCAGGTGGTTGGTGGGTTCATCCATGACCAGCAAGTTGGGCTGTTGCCACACGATCAGCGACAGTGCGAGTCGAGCCTTTTCGCCGCCCGAGAAGGGTCTAATTGGTGACTTGGCAAACTCGCCTCGAAAACCGAAACCGCCGAGAAAATTCAGCATTTCCTGATCCCTTGCTTCGGGCGTCAGGCGTTGCAGGTGCAGAAGTGGGCTGGCATCGAGATCCAGAGCTTCCAGCTGTTGCTGGTCGAAGTAGCCGATACTGCAGTGCTCGCCGGTTGTGCGTTCGCCCTCCAGCAACGGCAGTTGCCCGACCAGGCTCTTCAAGAGGGTTGATTTGCCGGCACCATTGCGGCCGAGTAAACCGTACCGATTGCCAGGCCTGAGCTGCACGTTCACAGCTTCCAATACGGTGGTGTCGTTATAGCCTAGCGAGGCTTTGTTGAGCTGTAATAATGGGTCGCTGCTCTTTTCAGGATCTAGGAAGCTGAAGTCGAAGGGCGAGTCGGCATAGGCGGGAGCGGCGCTTTGCAAACGCTGCAGCTCTTTGAGGCGACTCTGGGCCTGTTTTGCCTTGCTCGCTTTGTAGCGAAACCGCGCAACGAATGCTTCGATCTGCCGGCTGCGCCGCTGCTGTTTTGCGAACATAGATTGTTCATTGGCAAGGCGCTCAGCCCGCTGGCGTTCGAAGTCCGTGTAGTTGCCGCGATAGGCGTGCAGCACTTGATGCTCTATATGAACGACGCGATTACAGGTGGCGTCGATAAAGTCGCGATCATGGGAAATCATGACCAGCGTACCACGATAGCGCTGCAGCCAGCTTTGCAGCCACAGTGTGGCGTCCAGATCGAGGTGATTGGTCGGCTCATCCAACAGCAGTGCGTCCGAGGGCGCCATCAGAGCTCGGGCGAGATTAAGGCGAATGCGCCATCCCCCGGAAAAATCGCTGGCGGGTCGGTCCGCGTCGGACAGGGCGAATCCGAGGCCACGCAGCAGCTCATTGGCGCGACGTTCGGCGCTGTAGCCGTCCGCCTCCTCCAGCTCGGTGTGCACACGGGCAGCGCCCGCATGGTCCTCACTTGCTTCGAGCTCGTGCAGACGATCATAGAGCACGGCCAACCGACCATCACCGCGCCACACAAATTCCTGCGCCGGTCGTTCGGAAAACTCGACCTCCTGAGCCATATGCGCCAGCTGCAAATTTTCCAGGCCCTCAAGGATGCCGGCGTCCGCACCCAGTTCCCCCAGAAGCATCGCCAGCAGGCTGGATTTGCCACTGCCGTTGGCACCGATCAACGCAAGGTGTTGGCCAGGCTGAACGGTGAGGCTGCTTCCGTCTAACAGCAGCTTACTGCCACGGCGGAGGGTGATGTTGCGCATTATGATCATCAGGAGGCGCATTCTAATGGTGCGGCGAATGCCTGTGAACCGTCGAGATGCAGGCAGCGGCTGGCTGAGTTATGGTCGGCACATGACAAACGTGCGGGCCGTGCTTCCATGAACAATCCGTTCTGGGATTTTTCTTTACTGGCATATCAGCAAGAGTCGGTCAGCGATCTGTGTATGCGCTTGCAGGATGAATGCGGACTTGATGTGAATCTGCTCCTGTACGCAGCCTGGCAAGCGGACTGTGGCGTGCGGCTGGACCGGCAGCACGTCCTGCAGATCGAGACACTGATTGCGCCGTGGCGGGAGCGAGTCGTGGTGCCTCTGCGTGGTCTGCGTCAGGGGCTTCGGGATTACCCACCAGCAGCAGGTTTCAGAGAGCGAATCAAGGGTCTCGAGCTGGAGAGTGAACACCGCCAACAGGAGATCATGTGTCGATTCAGCGAGGGCCGAAAATACGTCGTCGAAGCAGGGAACTGGCTTAGACAAAACCTGTCACAGGTGGGCGAGGAAACGGCCATTGAGGGCTCTGAGTATGAAGTTATGTTGGACCAATTGGCAGCGGCGCTAGGCCGGTGATGGGGGTGGCGTAAGGGCTGGGCCGGTAGTAACATGGGCGCCCACTGCGTTAGTCCTCTACATCGCAAAACCGATAATACACTCACTTAAAGAATGGAACTCAATATGAAGAAGTACACACTTCCTCTGGCGGTTGTCAGCGCTGTGACGCTGCAGGCCTGTAATCAGCAGGCTCCGGTCGCCGGTGACGAGACGGCGGCTGCGGTCGCTCCCCCAAGCACCGAGATGGCGGCGCTGGAGACCGCAGAACAGCGACTCAGCTACGGCATTGCCTACACAATGGGGCAGCGTATGACTCAGGATGGGGTTCCGCTGGACGCTGCCGCCTTTGGCGCGGGCCTCAAGGATGCACTGACAGGTGGGCAGCCGCAAATGACCCCGGAGGAGATGCAGTCCGAAATGTTGGCGTACCAGCAGAAAGCCATGGAAGAGCAACAAGCCGCTCAGGCGGCGCTGGCAGAGGTGAACATCGCGGCATCTGAGGCGTACTTGGCGGAAAACGCCGCCCGTGAAGGCGTCACCGTTACCGACTCGGGTCTGCAGTACGAGATCGTCGAAGCGGGCGACGGCGCCCAACCCGGTCCGGATGATACGGTGGAAGTCCACTACCGTGGCACCCTTGTGGACGGCACGGAGTTTGATTCGTCCTATACCCGCGGCGAGGCGATTACGTTCGGTGTTGGTCAGGTGATTCCCGGTTGGACAGAAGCGCTGCAGCTGATGTCTACAGGGTCAAAGTGGAAGTTGGCCATACCGGCTGAACTGGCCTACGGCGAGGCGGGTGCCGGTCAGGTGATCGGTCCAAACTCCGCGTTGCTGTTTGAGGTCGAGCTACTGTCGATTCCCAGCCAGGATGAAGCGGCCGGCAGCGCACCCACTGAAGAGCCTGCCGAGGGTTAAGAGGCCTTGGGCGCGGCCTGCAACACCAGGCGCCTATGACTGCCATGGAGGCCGGCGATTAGCTGGTCCTCCAGCACAAAGCGCGATTCCAGCAATTCGCCCAAGGCTGACAGGTCGCGTTTAAGCTTTTCGGAGTACCCCTCTCCGGTGCCGTACTTTTCTTCGTAGGCGAGGATGACCTCTGTGGTATCGCCTATGGAGGGCAGCAGATGCTCTGCCAGTGAGTTGCTGCCATCTTCGAAACTCTCAGCTTCTTTGACCAGCGTATGGAAGACTTCGAAATGCCCCGCAGAAACGTAGTCAACGAGCAGATCGCACAAAGCTTGTTGTCTGGCGTCGATCGATTCTGTGATGCCGTCTTCCAGAGTAACCACAATTTCGGTAAAGCGACTGAGTAGCTCTCTTCGCGCCTTGAGCCAGCGCGTCAGCAGGGCTTCCACGTTGGCAAACTGCTCCTGCGCGTCGCGGAGGGAATGGGACATGGAGGCCTCATGCAATGACTGACAGCGGGGAGAGCCACTATAATTGGCAACCCTGTCTCGAGCAAGCGCTCTCAGTGGCCCTCTGGTAGTCGCCGTATGCCCTGCCACAGGCAAATCAGCATCACGAAGCAGAACAACAGGAGCGTTTGTTCAGGAATGCTCAGACTGAGTAAGGTCCAATCGATCTCGGCGCAGTTGCCGTCGCCCATCAACATCGTACTGATGGCTTCCTGCAGGGGAAAGTTTTCCAGCAGAAACTCAAGGCTCGGGCCGCAGGCGGGCACCTGATCCTCCGGGAGGTGCTGCAGCCACGTATGGCGTGCCGCGATGAGTGCGCCAACAAAAGCGCTTAATCCGCAAAGCCCGGCATAGATTCGCCTGCCCATCGTGCCCGGATTGTGGACTGCCGCCAATAGGGCGACTACGCCCCAGAGGACGACGAATACGCGTTGGCTCATGCACAGTGGGCAAGCCTCAAGATTCAGTACATTCTCGAGAAACAGAAGGGCAAAGCCCATCGCCACTGCGGCTAGCAGCGCCAGCCCCGCGAAAACCAGACGGGATGAGAGATTGGCAAGCATGAATGGGCAGTGTTCCTGTTCGAAAAGGTGTATGGGGGTAGAGTTATTGACTGTCGCTTGTCATGTCCGTTCCCAATCAGACTTGGCCATAGCGGCGTTCGGTCATCATACCCATCGAGCTTGAGAAATCACGGTCATTTTTCACTCCCACGCCCCGCTGCGACGAAATTGGCACAGCTGCGGGTAAAACTCCAGGAACGTGCGCTCGATTTGGGCGCGCATCGGGGTTAGATCCCTGTCCAGATCGTAAAACGGATTGCCTCTGGAAAACCGCTCGCCGATACGTTCGGCGCTGGCGATGACCACGTCCCAGTCGCGGTAGCGCAGCATGATCTGGTGCTCAATCAGACGCTGCAGCATGCTTCGAGCGCCCTGGCTAAGCCAGCCCTGTTGCTGTGATAGGCAGTCATGAACGCTATGACAAAATGCGGGTAGCGCTGTGTCGCTGAACCGGTCCCAGTGATGGTTGAGGTAGTGGTCGAAGCTCAGGTCGATGAGTATCCCGGCATACCGCCGCAGTCGGCTTGGCAGAGACTGGCACAGGTGTTTCACCAGCGGATGCGAGTCGGTGTGGGCGTCGATTGCCCTGTGTAGGCGGATGCCCCGTTCGAGGGGCTGTGGCAAATCGCCGCGCAGCACACCCCTGTGAAAATCGCCTTCCAGTGCACCCACCAACAGCCCGTGATCGGGCCACGCCAGATGGAAATGAGCGAGAAAGTTCAACCCAGCTCCTGATACTGGGCGTAGAACCGGCGCAGATACTCCTCGAAGCTGATGCTGTCGCTGCTTTCAATCTGCTGCCGATCGATGATCGATTGCTCGCTTTCGGAACGAAACTGGGTCAGAACATCGTCGTTGAGAGCAATGCTGCGAAACTCTTCCGCCCAGCGCTCGCTGTAGGACATGGCGAGGCGAAAAAACGGCAGACCCTGTTCCCGCATTTCTCGCAGCGCGCGGGCCGACGGTGTCAGTTCGGGCTCTTTAATCTTGGCACGCTGCTGTCCAAGGCTGCTGCGATAGTCGTCGCCACCGTGGGCGGAGTCAAACAGTGCCGCGACAGGTGTCATACTCTCGAGTAGCTGACAGGCCCATTGCTCGAGCCCAATAGATCCCTGCGCGCTTTGCAGCAGCAGACCCGGCTCTCTGCCGCGATTGACAACAGCATCTAGATTGGACGCCTGAGCCGCCTGAGCATCATCGTCGCACGCGGGGCTCTCATCGAGTAGGCAGAACAACAGGAATGTGTCCATGAAGCGAATCTGCGCGGCATCAAGACCGACGCTCGCAAAGGGACTGACGTCTACACAGCGCACCTCAATGTATTCAATGCCGCCTTTGACCAGTGCGTTCAGTGGTGTCTGGCCCGACGCTGCTACGCGCTTGGGTCGAATGGGGCTGTAGAATTCGTTCTCTATCTGCAGCAGGCTGTCGTTCAGCTGCTGGTAGTCGCCGTTCTGGCCACAGGGGATCGATCGATACGCTGGATGTGTCTGCCGGATAGCGCGGGACAGTGTTTGCACATAGTTTTCCAGCGAGTTGTAGCAGATGTTCAAGCCTCGCTGAGCGTTACTGGTGTAACCCAGATCTCCCATCCGCAACGCCGTCGCATGAGGCAGGTGAAGGCTTTTGCCCTCAGGCTCAAACGGCTGCAGGCTGTGCGATTCGCGCTGGGTCAAAAAGCTTGCGCAGACGGCAGGGGAAGCGCCGAATAGATAAATCAACAGCCAGGAATAGCGCTGAAAGTTTCTGATCAGGCCCAGATATCGGTCTGTGATGTACGCCTGTAGTTCGCCGCGCCCGCCAGCCTCCTCGAAGGCCTGTTCCCAATAAGCATTTGGCATGGAGAAGTTGTAATGGATGCCGGCGATCGCCTGCATCGTGCGACCATAGCGGTGCCCGAGACCATATCGGTACACGGTCTTCATGCGTGCGACATTGGAACTGCCGTATTGCGCCACCGGTATGCCTTCATCACCGCTGACGATGCAGGGCATGCTGGCCGACCACAAAATCTCGTCCTCAAGCTGCTGATAGACGAAGCTGTGGATGTCACGGAGCTGCTGCAAACTGTCATCGATGGAGGTGCTCACCGGTGTGATGAACTCAAGCAGCGCTTCCGAGTAGTCGGTTGTGATGGAGGGGTGGGTCAGCGCTGAACCGAGACTCGCCGGGTGCGGTGTCTGTGCCAGCTTGCCCTGGGGTGTGATGCGCAGGCTCTCTTTTTCAATGCCGCGTCTAATGGATGTAAGCAGATTCCCGGCGCCTGGTTGCTCAAGCACCTTCAGGGCGGTTTTCAAATGGGATGACACCAAAGACTCCTTGAGCTGGGCCGCCATCCGGCCGGAAGAGCAGTGGCCTATTTGCAGGGCCGACGGTTTCAAACGGGAGCCAGTGTAGCCCCCCAGCCACCTTGAGTACAGCGCGGCTGATCCGACTCAATTCAGCGCGCGCTGTTGAGTTTTTCCTGCAACAGTCGGGTGACAAAGTTGTTTTGAACTTCGCTGTCCTGTCCGGTGGCGAACATGATTCTCGACAGGATGAGCCCAAAACGCATGGCTGCAAAAATCACGTAGTAGTCGTAGTCACCAGCGGAGTGTCCGGAGCTTTCTTCCCACTGGGCGATGCTCTCCTCGTAGGTCGGCAGGCCCTCAAGCCTTGGAAACCCCAGGCCTTCCGAAAAGGCGGAATCAAGAAAATTAAACCAGGCCAAATCCTGTACCGGATTCCCCAGGACCGCCATTTCCCAGTCCAGGACAGCGGCTACTCCGTCCAAAGACGGCTTGAAGATGATATTGGCCAGTCGAGCATCACCCCAGCACAAAACGGTTGCTTCGGCACTGGGCTGATAGCGCGTCAGCCAGTCCAGAGCCGCCTTGCCGATCGCATGCTCCTCGCCGTCCAGCGCCCAGTCATGGTAGCCCTGCCAGTACGCCAGTTGTTGCTGAAGGGGCGTCTTGTTGGCCTCTTCAAGTTTTTCGAAACCAAGAGCTCGGTGGTCGAGACGATGGAAGCTGGCCATGGTATCAATAGCAGACCGCCATAAGGATGCCCGCTGTTCCGGCGAAGTCTCATGAATCATCCAGCCGTCGATATTGTAGGGTGGAATGTCACTGGGAATACGACCTGGCGTGTGCTTCATAAAATAAAACTGCACGCCGAGCAGCGAGGTATCGGTCTCCAGACCGCGCAGCTCTGGCACGGGTACATCACCTTGACGGCCGAGGCAGTCCATCACCTCGTACTGCAGGCTCAGGTCATAGGCGGGAAATACGGGCCGCTCTATCTCGGGCTGCAGTCGTGCAACAATGGCTTCGGACCGTTCTTCGCCCTGCTCCTGCCAGTGGACGTCGAAGAGCAGAGTGACGTTGGACATACCGGTGCCTTCCGGGATATCCAGTTCGGGAATGGTTACATCGTAACCACGGTGGTTTGACAACCATGCCTCCAGCTTGCGGCGAGTTGCGTCGATATCCTCAACCAGGGGAGTGGGGCGGGTGTTTTCCACGGTCCAGCGGTCCTTTGACAGTGCATGGGCGGCCAAGTATACGGCCACCGAGCAGCAGGTGACCAGCGTGCTGCGATGGTCTGTGCGGTACAGATTAACTATGTAACCCGAGATTCGACTGGACTTGTCCGGTGGACGCAAGCTGATAAAGTAGAGTGCAGGGACAGTAAGGGGACGAACAATGAGAATCAATGAGTGGCTAAAGATCTTATCCGCTGAGGGGGGGTCTGATCTCTACCTCAGCACTGGTGCTCCCCCCTGCGCAAAACTACAGGATCAGCTGAAGCCGATCTCAAGCGAGATTTTGCAACCGGGCGAAATTCGCGACATTGCTTACGAGATCATGGATGCGACTCAGCAAGCCGAGTTCGAGCAGGAACTGGAAATGAATCTTGCCACCTCTATCTCGGGTTACGGTCGGTTCCGCATCAATGTTTTCGTGCAGCGAAATGAAGTAGGTATCGTCGCGCGCAATATCGTCTCGGATATTCCCTACTGGAAAGACCTGGGTTTGCCTCCCGTCATGACCGACGTCATCATGCGAAAGCGCGGCCTGGTGCTCATGGTTGGGGCGACCGGATCAGGGAAATCGACCTCCCTTGCAGCGCTGATTGACTATCGCAATAGCAACAGTAGCGGGCATATTGTCACAATCGAAGATCCGGTGGAATACGTTCATAACCACAAAAAATCGATCGTCAACCAGCGTGAGGTGGGAGTGGACACGCGCAGTTGGCATAACGCGCTGAAGAACACACTGCGCCAGGCGCCCGATGTGATTCTTATTGGTGAGATTCGCGACCGCGAAACAATGGAGCACGCAATCACATTCGCGGACACCGGGCACCTTTGCATTTCGACACTTCATGCCACCAATGCGGATCAGGCGCTGGATCGTATCATCAACTTCTTCCCCGAGGACAGGCGCGATCAGCTACTAATGGATCTGTCGATGAACATGCAGTGCATCGTTTCACAGCGCCTTGTGCCGACCGTTCACGGGGGCCGCTGTGCCGCCATCGAAGTGTTGTTAGGAACACCGATGGTGTCTGATTTAATTCTCCGAGGCGAGTTCGAAAGCCTCAAGGAACTGATGGAGAAATCCGAGAATGGCGGAATGAAGACGTTCGATTCTGCGCTATTCGATCTATACCAGCAGGGTCTGATCAGCGAAGAGGAGGCACTTCGCAATGCGGACTCTCCCAATAATGTCCGCCTCAAGATAAAGTTTGTCAACGAGGAAACGGATACCGGTGCGGGTGGCCTGAGTCTGGAGGGTACGCAGGGAGAAGTCTGGGATACCGGTTCTTGAACGAGCTTCTTCAGCACTCCTGAGAGTGCGACTGCAGCTCTCCATTGATCATCAATCGCAGGCGGGATAGCCTGATGTAACAGATCTTCCATCCCTCCTGTTCACGTCGGTACCGCTCGTGATAGTGGCCCCAACCCTGCAGTGACAGCGAAGGCAGTTCCACCAAGTCTTCCATGGCCCAGGTTCCCTCTGCTTCATGTTGATTCACGATACTGATCTCAGGGGTATGGCCGTGATGTACTGTTTGCGCCCCTGTAAGGGCCTCTTTCAGTGCGCTCATGTAATTGTCACGACCCTGCGATAGCATGCCTGGCGCGGCTCTGAAATCGGCAACCAGATCCTCCGTGAAGCAAAGTCTGAGTCCTTCCCAGTCGCGGGTATCCATGCATCGGAAGTAGCGTGCCTTGAGCGATTTAATGGCTTCGATATCGAGCAGGACGGACAGGTTCGGTTCCATTGGCCTTCGCGCCCTTTCAGCGCTCCATGTCCTCGAGCAGCTCGTGCCATGCGACAATGTCCGAGTGGTCGGCATTAAGCAGTTTGAAGCCCGCCAGCCAGCAGTCATTTGAGTTGAGCTCCGGAAGGCACCAACGCACTTCTCCGGCCAGGTAAAGCGTTGTCTCGGCGCCGGGTAGATCGATACCGATCTGCAGGATGGCGCCTTGTGTCAGTGCTTCCCCAAGGCTGACTTGAATGCCTCCTCTAGAGACATTCAGCGTTTTGCATGTGACCAGGCGGCCTTTGTCTTCCTGGTTTGCTGAGGGTGCTTCAACCTCGATAAACGTGGTGGATTCGACCGGGAGTCTGAGATATTGCCTACGCTGTTCCGACATGCAGGAGTTCCATCGTTATTATGAGTCTAGATTGCGCTGAGCCTGGTCCACCTCTTCCTTGAAGTTGGAACTGGTCTGAAGAATGTCGACAAGCCCGCTGTCAATCAGTTTCAGTAAGTCCGACTTGTTGATTTGTCGCAGTTTTACGCCGTTTCGATTGACGAAGATAAAAGTACCTTCGTCAGGATCGTGTACCGCAAGCTTTGCCATGATAGGGGTTTCGCCGTCGTGAAAACCCAGCCAGGCGCCCATGGGCAGTTGTAACTCACGGTCATCCTTTTCAGCAGCTGCGGCCGATTCATCCAACGAATCGGAACTGTCATCCTCCACTGAAGGATCTGTGACATCCTGTGGAGCAGCACTCGATTCTGACTCGACAGGAGCAGGCTCGACTGATTCGGGTACTGGTTCTTTCTGTTCTGATGTGTAGTCGGGGTCTGGTTCTAATGCGCCCGGGTTATTGTCCGCCTCGTCCCGGTTGGCCTGTGGCTCATTAAATGGAGGGTCTTCCGTCTGTGCATCGGTCGTTGTCGGCCCGAGAGCCTTGGCCATCTCCGTGAGAAACCCGGACGTGTTATCTCGCCCTTCGTCTTGCTCAGGCAGGTCGGACGCGTCCGCGGCGTAGTCGGTGATGTCGCCGTCGGCAAACTCGGCAAATTCTTGCTCCGACAAGGTGTCTACGGCGTAAGCACCTTCGTCTTCGACGGATTCGGCTGACTCTTCAGCTGAGGCAAGGCGATCAAGCTCCGCATCGGAAACAGTCTCCTCGACGTCGGCGGGCAGCTCCAGCTCAACCTCGATTACATCCAGCTCCTCCTCTGTCGCTGCCTCGAATTCCTCGGTCAACGCTGCTTCGGTTGTCTCCCCAGTGTTTTCTGAGACGGCAGCCGGCGCCGGACGCTCGGCAGCCGGAGGAGGTTCAGTAGTGTCCAGCTCCACAATCGTTGGTTCTTCCTCGGCGAGTTCCTCGGCCGTTTCACTCACCTCGACACCCTGATCGGCGTAGAATGCGTCCAGTTTGTGTGTGGAATCGATACCTGCGGCACCGGCCAGACAGATGCTGAAGCTTGCACCCGCAGGAAAGCGCAGCACGCGTTGTTCGTTCATCATGCCGTGAAACTCTGAGAAGCTAAGCTGCATCACCTTGATGCCGGCGAGATTGGAGAACAGCAGTAGCTGTTCCTGCTCATCCATCAACGCCAATCGCGCGCGCACCATCGCGCCCTCGGATGTTTCGATTTGCAGCCAGTCTCCTACCCGCAGCGGGTTCAGCGCATCTGCTGGCAGCGTATGGGTGGCGAGGCTGAGATGAGGCTCTGTTTCTATACTGCCGAGTTGCTCCAGGTCGACGGCCTGGTCACGCAGGATTCTCAGGTGAACAAACTCAACGAGCCCCATGGCGTCGTTCACGGCCTCTGTATCGTGGTGTAGGGACAGCAGCCAGCGTCGCATGTCTTTAGGCAGCTGTGTAACGACCTGAAAGATGTATTGGCGCCTGTCCTCCGGCGCATCGTCCAGGCTCTGCACCGAGTCAAGAAGTTTGCGTGTGGTTTCCGACATGTGATGCCATTCATCGGAGTCGGCGCCAAACTTCAATAGCAGAAGCTGTGCGCTGGTGTACCAGGGGCCCTTGAGAAAATCGCCGATCTCACGTGGTGCTGGGTACTGTGCAAGGACTTCATTGATCATGCGCGCTGCCTCGCGTTTGGCGGCGGCGGTTTTGACCTTACCCATCTCCGTCTCTACCGTTCGCTGCGTCATGCGTTGGGCGCGAGACTGATCTCTTTCTGCGGCGGCAAGAAAATTTGAACACACCTCGGTCAGGTCCGTCGCATGATCTTCAAACCAGGCCAGCGCATCCGTGACAGCCTTGGTGGTTTGCTGCTCAAGCAGCTCGCCCGCCCGGCCCAGCGTAGCCTGCCAACCCACCGCGCGTGCCTGCAAGGTATCCAGCAGCTTGTGTACAGGATGAGCGTCGGGTTGGAAAAACGCAGGGTCGAGCAGGGCGACCGCGGCTGCTAGAGGCTTCAATTTGCGGACTTGGGAAGCGATCTGTTCTTCGAGCGGAAAATGCGATTCCCAGAGGCGAAAGGCTTCTCCCACCCAAAGCAGAATAGCCGCGTCTTGTGGAGCTAGAGTCGACGGGTCACCCATCGCTTCCATCTGGCTCGAGACGCTGTCGAATGGCGTGACCTCAAGCTGCTCCATGCTCCGCAGATAGCCAAGCAGGTCTTCGCGAGGCAGATATTCGGCTTCTGCGCCCGCCTCCGCAACCCCACCGAACACACCGACGACCTGGTTCTGCAGAGAGCATGCAAGGGGAAAATGTTTATCGTTGAGTTTCAGTTGATCAGCTTCCCGATAATTAACAGGAGGAGAACGCTCCATAGGAGACACAGCGCCACTAGGCGCCACTTCTTGGGTGCAGGTTTATCCTCTCCCTCGGTGGTCCTTCTTGTCAGGTTGAAAGAGCCGCAAGCGGGGCAGGCGCCCGATTTGCCGCTGACTTTTCCCTGATAGCTGCAATCTGAGCAGTAGTAAGCCATGCCATTACTCAGAGTCGCCGCGGCAGCCGATTAAACGTTGACCTATGCAGTTCCATGGGCGGTAAGTATCGCGCATATTGACGAGCAATGAGCGCAAAAACTCCGCTTTTCGGCAAATTTTGCCTCGCGGGAACCGCTTCCAAGGTGTTATTCAACAGCTGGCTAGCGGGTACTCTTCAGAAGTTGGTCGACTATGCGTTCCAGCTGCTTCAGGTTATTGCATTCGGCACAAAAATGACAAGCACTTTGGTAGCGCAACATTTCCGAATCGCCGGTGCCCCAGGACTTCCGTGATTCGGGGTTTAGCCAAATCACCTGTTTAGCGCGTTGATAGATGCTCTGGAGAATATCCAGCCTGGGGTCAGCGTTATTGTTGCGAGCATCCCCCAGAATGATGACGGTGGTGTTACTATTAATGTCGTCGATGGCCAGCTTTGTGAAATCCAACAGGCTGCCGGCGTAATCCGTAGCGCCGCCATACTTCCAGTTGACCAATTCAATCGCTTCTTCAACCGGATACTGCTCGAAGTATTCGCTCACCTCGCCGAGGTAGCTTGAAAACGCAAAGCTGCGCACCTTTGGTAGCACATCCTGGAGGCTATACAGGAACAGCAGAAGGAATTTCGCATAGGCTTGTACGGAGCCGCTGACGTCACATACCGCAAGAATCTGAGGTTTTGTTTTATGCACCTGACGCCAGTAGGTATTGAACAGAATGCCATCGGTGGGAATTCCCTTGCGGAGTGTTTTGGGCATATTGAGCTGCCCGCGTTTGACCTGTTGGCGCCTGCGGGAATGGCGGCTGGCGAGTTTTTTGGCCATCTTCCGTATCAGCTCCTGCACCCTGTGCAGGTAGATGTGCTCGATGTTGTTTAATCGCGTTTTGCTGAGGATGTCCTCCATAAACTGACGCGAGCGACCTTCGGCGTGCAGCAGGTATTCACGTTCAACGTGGTCTCTGACCTGTTCCCGCAACAAGTCTCGATACCGCTGTACGATGGGCAGCGCTGGACTCTCGTTTTGTTCAAGTTCGATGATGCTATTGCGAATGTGCTCCTCACCGAGCTCATCCAGAAGACGTCTAGTGTACTGCCCTTTCTGCGTAAACATTTCGATTTGCTGCAGCCCAACGGAGTCGCCGGCGCGGTTTATGGCAAGGGTAAGCGTGTTGCGGTCATTCTGCAGCAAGCTTTGCATAAGCTGAGTTTCCAGTAGCGACTGCAACTGAGGATTGTCCTGTGCCGCTTGCTCCAGCGCTGCTGCCTGTTCGTTGGCCGGAGTGCCATCCTGATTCGACCCCGCTTCCTGATCGTCACTGGATTCCTGAGAGGCGCCGTCGCCCTGAGGGGCGTCGTGCTGATCACCCCCGCTTTGCTCTGCCACTTCTCCTTCGTCAGGTTGACCATTCAGTGATTGAGTGTCCGAAAAATCTGCAAGACCCGCACTGAAGAACCGATCAAAGCACTGCAGGAAGATTGCTTCTTCCTCGGGCGTTTTAGCCAGCGTCATTGACAGTCCATCGCGCAGTAGCTCGCGATCGGCGTAACCCAGTGTGGCGGCCACATCGACGGCGTCCAGGGATTCAGCGGGCGAGACTCTCACGTCGTGAGAGCGCAAAACCTGGATAAAGTTGACGAGATTTGACTGCATAGCGAGGTGAGCAATCTGTGGTGGGCTTCAGGCCGTTCCTGCTAGGCTGGCGGAGCTTTCGCGTACCAGCTGGCGCAACTCGGGCTCAGTCATTTCGATGTCTTCTTCAAACTTCAGCAGCACATTCAGCGTGCTGCGCACGAGTTCTTCATCGAGCTCGTCGGCATGCAGTAACAGCAGGCTCCGTGCCCAGTCGATGGTTTCTGAAATGGCGGGAATCTTTTTGAGATCGAGTTGCCGCAGAGAGTGCACGAACTCTACCAATTGATGACGCAAGCGCTCGTCACAATCCGGGACTCGGCTGAGAATGATGCGCTCTTCCAGGTCGACGGTCGGGAACGGGATATACAAATGCAAACAGCGACGCTTCAGCGCATCCGATATATCGCGCGTATTGTTGCTGGTTAGGAATACCATTGGTGAGGTGCGCGCCTTAACCGTGCCTATTTCAGGAATCGACACCTGATAGTCAGACAAAATTTCCAGTAGCAGGGACTCAAATTCGTAGTCTGACTTGTCGACCTCGTCGATCAGTAGTATCGCCCCTCGTTCCTGCTGCATTGCTTTGAGCAGTGGCCTGGGCTCTAGGAAATCTTCCGAATAAAAAATATCGCCAAACTGGTGTAGTCGAGCGACCGACTCGGCGAGACCGGTCGCGCCCTGCAACAGGTCGCCCAGCTTCTCTTTCAGCAGCTGCGTGTACAACAGCTGTTTGCCGTACTTCCACTCGTACAGGGCCTTGGCTTCATCGAGACCCTCATAGCATTGAAGTCTGATGAGGGGCGTGTCGAGTAGCAGAGCGGTGGTTTTGGCCAGTTCGGTCTTGCCGACACCCGGCGGGCCTTCAACCAGAATCGGTTTGCGAAGCTGGAAGGCCAGGAAAACGGCGGTAGCGATCTTGCGACTGCAAATGTATCCGTGGCTTTCGAACTCCTGTTCGATCCGCTCTACAGATGCCAGTTGCGGGAAATCCTTTGACTGCACGGTGTACCTCTTTGTGGGCCGTTCATTGTACTCGACTTTGTAGGAGTACGCACAAGCGCCCCGGTGGGTTCAGCCGCCGGTGACATTCATGAAACGCAGTATTTGCGGATCCTCTGCCAGATCAAAGTAGTGGCGCTCAGGTTTGAGATTCAGTGCCTGGACAATCGCCGTACGAAGGGCTGTTTCGTTGCTGTGGGTTTCGCGCAACACACGGCGCAGATCCGCGGAATGTTCATTGCCAAGGCACAGTAACAACCGGCCCTCTGCGGTTACCCGCACCCGATTGCAAAGGTGGCAGAAGTTGTGGCTGTGGGGTGATATGAAACCGGCACGGCTGTTCCCATTGCCAATTTGGTAGTAGCGTGCCGGGCCGGCTGTCTCGGTCGGATCGCCCAGTGGTTGAAGGCTGAAACGTGGCGCAATGATGCGCCGCAGAGATTCGCTGCTGACGAAACTCAGAGCCCTGTCGTGTTCATCGATAAGTCCCAGTGGCATCTCCTCGATGAAAGCGATGTCGATGTTTCGATCCACAGCAAACTGCACCAGATCATTGACTTCGTCTTCATTGCGACCCTTGAGAACCACTGAATTGATGCGCACCTGCTCAAAGCCTGCAGCCAGGGCCGCGTCTATTCCCGCGACCACCTGTTCCAGATTGCCGTGTCGAGTCAGATTGCGAAATTTGCGCGGCTGCAGACTGTCCAGGCTGATGTTGAGACTGGTGACTCCGGCTTGTCGCAGATCGCCCGCCATGCGCTGTAGCTGGGAGCCGTTGGTGGTCAATGCCAGATGTTCCAGACCGGGCAACGCGCCCAAACGTTGCACCAACGACAGAATATTGTTTCTGATCAGTGGTTCACCGCCCGTCAGCCGAATCTTCCTTACGCCAAGATCGATGAAGGCCCGGGCCACGTCGTAAAGCTCCTCCAGTGAGAGCACATTGCATTTCGGGGCGAACTGCATGTTTTCTGCCATGCAGTAGACACAGCGAAAGTCACAGCGATCGGTCACCGACAGCCGCACATAGTCGACGCGGCGACCATATTGATCAACCAGCGTACTGGGAAGTTCAGGGGTCATGCGCGGAGTGTAGCGTCTCCGCTGTGCCTGCGGCAATGCGGCCTTTACAGAAACTCTGGGCTGGGACAGGATGGACGCGTCGACGGGCATCGGGCCGCGAAAAGACAGCGAAACCAAACTTGAGGGAGAGGAACCTTTGCTGAAAGGAAACTGGGCGATGCTTGGCGCTCCGCTGTTGGGCCTGATCGTCGCGAGCTGGTGTGCTCAGGCCGGCTATGGCACGGACGCTGCCATCGTGGCGTTCGTCGCCGTGGTTTGCGTGATCTGGTGGGTACTGGAAACCGTGCCCATCCCTATTACGTCTTTGCTACCGCTGGCGATCCTGCCCCTGTTGGGCGTCTTAACGCCCGCGGAGGTAGGACAAGCTTACGGCTCACCGCTGATTCTACTGCTGCTTGGAGGGTTTCTTTTGTCCAAGGGTATGGAGCACTCTGGAGCGCACCGGCGCGTTGCCCTCGGCATGGTCGGTGTGTTTGGTGCGCACAGTCCTAGACGTCTGGTATTGGGTTTTATGGTTGCCGCTGCCACACTCAGTATGTGGATCTCCAACACCGCTACCACTCTGCTGTTGCTGCCGGTGGCGCTGGCGGTGCTGGAAGCGACTCGGCAACGTGAGCTGCTTGGGCCTCCATTGCTGCTGGGTATTGCGTATGCCGCCAGCGTCGGCGGTATCGGCACGCCGATCGGGACACCGCCAAACCTTATTTTCATGCAGGTCTACGAAGAAACCACGGGGCAGTCGGTCAGTTTCAGTCAGTGGATGTCCTGGGGTGTGCCAGTTGTGCTGATCATGGTGCCCGCCATGGCTTTTTCGCTGACCCGCGGTTTGGGTGGAACGCTACAGGTCGAGTTGCCAGAAGTGGGCTCCTGGCGCAAGCATGAGCGTCGCGTCATGTTCGTATTTGGGCTAACGGCGCTGGCGTGGATTACGCGGGAAGAACCGTTCGGAGGCTGGATGACCTGGTGGGGCCTGCCGAACGCAAATGATGCCTCGGTGGCCCTGTTGGCGGTGATCCTGATGTTCATGTTGCCGGATGGCCAGGGAGGGAGGCTGCTGAACTGGGAACGTGCCGCCACTATTCCCTGGGGTGTGTTGCTGTTGTTTGCCGGTGGTATCTGTCTGGCGAAAGGCTTTGTCAGCTCAGGCCTGAGCAGTCTGCTTGGTCAATGGCTGGCAGATTTGGCGCGCTTACCTCTCTATGGCCTCATACTGGCCATTTGTTTGGTGGTGACCTTCATGACGGAGACGACGTCCAACACCGCCAGTACGACGCTGCTCATGCCCATTCTGGCGGCGGCTGCGTTGGCGGCAGGCATAGCGCCCGAGTGGATTATGGTGCCCGCCGCCATGAGCGCCAGCTGTGCATTTATGCTTCCGGTGGCCACGGGGCCGAACTCGGTGATGTTCGGCAGTGGTCAGATCACGACGGCGCGCATGGCGAAGGAGGGCTTCCTGCTGAATCTTCTGGGTGCCCTGGTTGTCAGCGTCGTGTGCTACCTGGTGCTGATCTGACCCCTGATCAGAGCAGTTCCATGATGGTTTCGGCTGAGCTGACGTCGATGCCTGCACCGGGCTCAACGTTCAGGTGGGTGACGGTGCCATCTTCGACAATCATGGCAAAGCGCTGACTGCGCGTGCCCAGACCAAAGCCGCTGCCATCCAGCTCGAGACCCAGCGCAGCGGTCAAATCACCATTGCCGTCCGCCAGCATGAGCAGTTCCTCAGCGTTTTGATCCTTGCCCCACGCACCCATAACAAAGGCATCGTTGACTGACATGCAGACGATCGTATCCACACCCTTCGCTTTGATCTTGTCCGCATTGACGACATAGCCCGGCAAATGAGTCATGCTGCAACCGGGAGTGAACGCGCCCGGTACGGCGAACAGCACCACTTTTTTGCCACCGAATATGTCATCTGTGGTGATGTCAGTGGGGCCTTCGGCACCCATGGTTTTCAGGGTGCAGGCGGGTATTTTGTCTCCAGTGGCGATGGTCATGATAGGCTCCTCGTGCGGATGAAAATGAGCAGGAATGATAGCAGATGCTCGATGAAACACACTGCCCACTTTGCTCTGCAACAGGCTCTCTGTCGTACCATAAAGATCGACATCGAGAATACCGCCAGTGCCCGCGTTGTCAGCTGGTGTTTGTTCCGCCCGCTCAATACGTCAGTCGGGCAGAAGAGCGCGCTGAATACGACCTACACTGTAACCGGTTAGACGATCTAGGCTATCGACGGTTTCTTTCTCGGCTCATGTTGCCCCTGATAGAGCGAATACCCGAGCGCGCCGAAGGGCTGGATTTTGGCTGTGGCTCTGGGCCAGCCCTCGCCGACATGCTGCGCGAGCGAGGGTTTGGTGTGGCACTTTACGACAGCTTTTATTGGCCCGAATTGAGCGTGTTCGGGCGGCGCTATGATTTTATCAGTGCGACCGAGGTGGTTGAGCACCTGCATCAGCCTGGCTGGGAGCTTGCACGACTGTGGTCGTGTCTACGAGACGGCGGCTGGCTGGCGGTCATGACCAAGCTCGTGCGAAATCCGCGGGCGTTTGCCGGCTGGCACTACAAAAACGATCGAACCCACGTGTGTTTTTTCAGTCGTGAAACCTGGCTCTGGTGGGCGGAGCAACAGGGTACCGTGCCGGAGTTTGTTGCCGATGATGTGGTTTTGCTGCGGCGTGGTTAGCGCTCTGCCAACATATGAGCGTAGATTCGCTCGCAGTCATGATAGAAGCTCATCTCTTGATCTCCCAGGTAAGGGGCAACCATGGACATGAGCTGCAGAACGCCCTGGTGAATCGTGACATGGGGTGGTCGGTCAGAGTGCAGTAAATCCTCATAATTGAGCCAGAAAGTCAGGTTCAAGGTCATATTGTCCGCCAGTAACAACAGCTGTTGGTCTTCGGCATCAATGATGTCTCGACGCAAAAGAGCGTGGCAGATGGCGAAAAGCGTGGCACGTTTAAGTTGTATCAGTCGCGAAAAGCTGCGTCGAATAGGCGGATAGCGTTGCATGATGTTGGTGAGGTTGTGGTACAGAAAGCGGTACTGGTACATCTCCTCCAGAACTACGTACAGGTAGTACCAGTTATCCTCGGTGGACCCTAGCGGACGCTCAATAGGTGCAGTAAGGGTGTGGCTCATGGCATGCTCGTACTGAGCAAACAGCTCACGAATAATGTCGTCTTTGCCCTTGAAGTGGTAGTACAGGTTTCCTGGGCTGATGTCCATTTCGTTGGCGATGTCCACCGTCGTCGTATCGGCTTCGCCCTCCTCGTTGAACAGCGTGAGACTGGTGTGAAGGATACGGTCCCGCGTTTTCATTGGTGGATTCGGTCGGAAAGTATGTTGTTACCGGGTTGTCTTTCGAGCAGGTTGTTTTCTGCGGGTGCTCGTTCTGCCGTTGGTGGCCTTTTTGGTGGCTTTTGATTTGCCGGGTGCCTGCCGGGTTTTTGCTCGGGCGGGCTGCTTCTTGTTAGCGGGCGCTTTCTTTTTGCTGGCTGCCTTTTTCCTTACGGATGCCGCCTTAGCCGAAACCTTCTTCTTGACGGGTGTTTTGCGCGCCGTGCTGACGCTAATGCCTTCTCGCTTGAGCGCGTTGCTCAGCGCTTCCACTTTGGCCGTCAAGGCATCTATCTTGTCGTGCAGTTGCGCAAGCTCTTCGAGCTTGGCCGGGCGCTGCATGTGAAAATTCTCTCGCACCCGGTTGATTCTGTCTTCTACAGACTGGCGGGCAGCAGCAGTACTCTCCAACGCGTCGCGGGCGTCTTCCTCTAATGCCGCGCCGGCTTTGACCAGGTCGCGAAACAGCTTTGGCGGTTCCATGGCCTTTTCCAATCGGCCCTGGGCGTCTTCCACGGCCTTGCCGTAGGCGCCGACTCCCGCCAGCCATATGTTTTTGGCGATTTCACCGGCCTTATCGGTAACCTTGTTTTTCTCGTCGCTCATGGTGCCTGACCTCCATGCATGGGGGATTACCTGCCGGAAACCTCGTCGGCGAGGTCATTAAACCAGAATGGTGTGCAAAAAAAAGGGGCCAGCAAGCTGGCCCCCGGAAACCCCTGTCCCCAGGGGCAACGGATCCTGGATGGGTGCTACGGATTAAGCAGCGGTCTTCAGGCCAACATTGGCCTTCAGTTCTTCGAAGCGTGCCCGCGCCTTGTCGAGCTGTGCTTCCAGTTTTTTGCGGTCGGTCAAACCGTCCAGTTCAAAGGGCAGCTCAAAGTCGTCGAGCGCGTCCTTGGCGTCCTTCTCCACTTTGGTACCGCGCTTGACCAGTTCCTTGTACAGCTTGTTCGCCTGCTTGCGACGGGTCTCCAGCTGACCCTGCAGGCTGCTGAATTGCTCATGTGCCTGATCATAGGCCTTGCCATAGAAGCCCAGGCCTGCCAGGAAGGCATTACGGCTGGTTTCCTGTGCGCGTGCTGCGAAGTCCTCGGCGGTCTTCTGAGCCGCGGGCTTGCTGGGAGCCGCTTTGCGCGGTGCAGCTTTGCGCGGTGCAGGCTTGCGCTTCGCGGTGGTCTTACGCTTGGCGGCTGTTTTGCGCTTGGGCGCCGGCTTGCGCTTGGTTTGTTCTGCCATGGTGTGTTCCTCCAAATGGTCCTGTTTCGGTTGGCTGATCGCCAGTTCGAGAGCAAGATTAGGGGAAAAAATTAGAATAAACATACTAAACAGAGACCCGTGGTGTAAAAAACGATCGTATAAGCATAAGTCTATGAAAGAAAAGAATAAAAATCTCAATATAGACGCTTGTGAACGGCCTTTTTCGGGTGTCTAGGTGGCCACTTAACACGCCGATCGGAGCGGTGAATCTGTACGGCTTGCGCTGGCGCCGGCGCTCGGGTCTGCACACGATTGGGTCGTTTTGGTCTTAAGCGGTAGAATGTGCGATCTGACGGCGACAGGGTAGGGCAATGGCAGGCAAGTTTTCGCGCAATCGCGTTATCGCACCGCTGGTATTACTGGTGGGTGGCGGCCTGGCCTATGGGATTTTCGTCGGCAAACCGGAGGTGGAGCCCCAGGAGCCCCCACCCAGTCCTCCACCGCGCATCGATGTCATGGTCGCCACGCCGCAACTCAGTGAATTGATTGTGGAGACTCAGGGTACGGTGCGTCCACTTAGGGCCGTCAAGTTGGTCAGTCGCGTCAGTGGGCGCGTGGAGCGGGTAGCGCCGCACTTTGCGGCCGGAGGATTTTTCACCGCGGGTGAGGAGCTGGTCAAAATTGAAGACGTAGACTACCAGTTCGCCATCGCCAGGGCAGAGTCACAGGTCGCGGCGGCGCGTCAGCGTGTCGCTGAGGAACAGGGCCGCGCGCTGCAGGCGAAGCGCGAATGGCGAGATCTGGGTAGCGACCAGGCCAATACGCTGTTTTTGCGCAAACCTCAGCTGGCCTCTGCTGAGGCCGCAGAGGACGCGGCGGAGGCAGATCTGGCGGCTGCCCGGCTCGATCTGGAGCGTACCGTGGTGAGCGTACCCTTTAACGGGCGTATCAGTGAAAAACTGGTGGATATCGGTCAGTTCGTCACACCGGGCACGGCGATCGCCAATGTGTATGCAACGGACGCTGTAGAGGTGCGCCTGCCGTTGACCGGCAGCCAGGTGGCTTTGCTCGATCTGCCACTCAGTTACGACAATGATGGTCAAGAAGACATTCCGGACACCGAGGTGGTGTTAACCGCCCGCTTCGCCAACCGTGAGTGGGAATGGTATGGAGATATTGTCCGCACCGATGCCAGCATTGATGAAGACAGCCGGGTTGTGTACGCCGTCGCAGAAGTTGAGCGGCCTTTTGCGCGTGAAGAGGGTAGTGATCGGCCGCCTCTGTCACCGGGTCTGTTTGTCAACGCGGCGATCAGCGGTAGGTCACTTCCCGATGTCGTCGAGTTGCCGGCTACTGCATTACGCAACGACGGTTCCGTTGTTCTGGTCGACAGCAACCAGATGACGCGCATGCATCCGGTACACCTGCTGCAACGCGACGGGCGCAGCGTCTGGGTGCGTGGTCTCGAAGCGGGTGATCGGGTGGTTGTGGATGAGAGTCGAGTGCTCGCAGCTGGCATACAGGTCGCAGTGAACACCGTGCCGGATGTCGCCGAGGCGCCGCGGGGCGATCGGTAAGTCGTAATGGAGTCGTGGTAGATGCCAGGTCCTATCCGCTGGTTTGTGCACAACCCAATCGCCGCCAATCTGCTCATGGTGCTGCTGGTCGTCGGCGGCGCGCTGGCTATCCCTTCACTGGACAAGAAGTACTTTCCAGACTTTGAACTCAATGTGGTGCGGGTCACCATGTCCTACCCGGGCGCAGGCCCAACGGAAGTGGAACAGCAGATCTGCCAGCGCATTGAAGAGGCGGTGCATGATTTGAACGGCGTGAAGGAGGTGCGTTCTTCGGCTCGCCAGGGCGTCGGTGTGGTGAACATCGAGGCCGATACCGGTTATGACATTCAGCGGCTGACCGCGGAAGTCAAAACCCGGGTAGACGCCATTTCCACCTTCCCTGAGGACTCGGAGCGGCCGGTCATCACTGAGCTGGCGGACCGCCAATACATGGCCATGGTGAGTATCGCGGGTAACATCAGTGAACGCGAGCTTAAGGAACTCGGTGAGGAGCTGCGCGACGATCTGGCGGCCCAGCCTCACGTGGCCATTGTTGAGCTGAGCAGCCCCAGGCCTTATGAGGTTTCCATCGAGGTGTCGGAGTATACGCTGCGGCGCTACGGGCTTACTTTCAGCGAAATCGTCGATGCGATCCGCGGTTCCTCTTTGAATCTTCCGGCGGGTGCCATCAAAAGCAGTGACGGCGACATTCGCCTGCAGACCCGCGGTCAGGCATACGATCGCACAGACTTTGAGCAGATACCACTGCTCAGCAAGCGCGATGGCACCCAGCTGATCATTGGCGATGTTGCAACTATCCACGACGGTTTCGAAGACATTGACATCATCGCACGGCTGGATGGCATGCCGGTGCACAATTTGCACGTCTTCGTCACGGAAAACCCTGACACGCTGGCGACCAGTGCTTCCGTTCAGGGCTGGGTGGAGGAGACGAGCAAACGCCTCCCGCAGGGTGTCGTCATGGAGTTCTGGCGAGATTCCGCAGAGCCGTTTCGTGATCGCACCGACACCCTGGTCAAAAATGGCGTGGGAGGTTTGATCCTGGTCTTTCTGCTGTTGATGATCTTTCTGCGTCCTTTGCTGGCGATGTGGGTTTGCGTCGGTATCGCAGTCGCTTTCATGGGTACCTTTTTTGTCTTGCCGTACACGGGCGTCAGCCTCAACATGGTGTCGCTGATGGCGTTTCTCATGGTGCTTGGCATCGTGGTCGACGACGCCATTATTGTCGGTGAAGCGGTGCACACCCATCAGGCGGCCGGCATGCCCGGTGCCGAGGGGGCCATCCATGGGACGCGGTCCGTGGTCAAACCGGTCATGTTTGCGGTGATATCCACCATGATTTTTGTCGCGCCCATGCTGATGCTGCCCGGTGAGATGGCGCAGGCGGGCGTGCCGCTGCCGGTCGTGGTCATTCTCGCACTGACCTTCTCGCTGGTTGAATGCATGCTCATCCTGCCCGCACATTTGGCGAACATGCGGCCGATGAAGCCCAGCCGCTTCGAGCTGTTTCGGCGACTGGAGTCGGTCCGCAAACGGGTCGCCGAGGCGATGGTGCAGTGTTCCAAAAGTGTTTACCGCCCGTTCCTAGAACGCTGCTTGGAAGCCAACCTGCTGGTGGCGGTACTGTTCCTCATTGCGCTGTTGGTGAGCCTGGCGCTCTACGCGGGCGGTTGGCTGCGCACTGGCTTCTTTCCTGCGGTCAATGCGGATTTCACCGAAGTTGAGATTATTCTCCCTGAAGGTGGACCTTTCAGTCGCTCGGAGCAGTTGATGGAGCAGGTGGAAGGCGCTGCGATGCAGCTGCGCGAACAGTACAACGAAGACACCCGCTTTCCCTCGGATACGGAAGTCGTCGGGCATGTTTTTTCCTACGCGGGCGGTAATGAAGTGAAAGCCTGGATGCAGGCCAGCTCTCCGGATCTGGACGTGAAGGAGTTGTCGGAGCGTTGGCGGGAAGTGATCGGAGATGTGGGTCCGGTTGAGAACTACTACATCGATTACACGTTTAATGACATCGGTAGCCCGGTACAGATGGTGTTCGCTTCGCACTCGATTGATGACCTGCGAGCGGTGTCCAGCGAGGTGAGAGCAGCGCTGGAAGCCTATCCCGGAGTGTTCAACGTCAACGACTCGCTGCAGTCGCCACGTGACGAAATCGAACTCGGTCTGAAGCCCGCCGCTGAGAATCTTTCCATCACGCTGGCGAATCTGGCTCGCCAGGTACGGGAAGCCTTTTACGGCGCGGAAGCGCAGCGTATCCCACGTGCGAAAGAGGATGTTCGGGTGATGGTTCGATACCCGGAGAGAGAACGTTTGTCGATTGACAACTTGAGCGACATGCGAGTCCGTACGCCCGCGGGGGATGAAGTGCCCTTCGATACGGTCGCTGAAGTCCGTTTCCAGCCCAGCTATCAGACGATCGAGCGATTGAACCGCAAGCGCACACTGGAGGTCACCGCGGATGTCGCGCGCGGAATCGTGGATCCGAGAGCGGTTGTTGATGCCCTGAGCGAGGAGCTGATGCCCGATTTGCTGAATCGCTATCCTGGCCTGGAAATGAAGCTGGACGGCGAACTGCAGGAGGAAAGTGAATTTCTAAACGCCATGCTTACCTACATGGGGCTGGCGATGCTGATTGTTTACGCGCTGATGGCGATTCCCTTTCGCTCCTACTTTCAGCCGCTGTTGGTGTTGACGGCTGTACCCTTTGGCGTGATGGGTGCGATCTTCGGCCACGCCATTTTTGACTGGCAGGTCAGTATGTTCTCACTACTGGGCGTGATCGCAGCTGCGGGCGTGGTCGTCAACGACAATCTGGTGCTGATCGATCGTATAAACCAGTTGCGTGAGGGTGGTGCCGATTTGAAGGAAGCTCTGCTGCAGGGTGCGACCGACCGGTTCCGGCCAATCGTATTGACGTCGCTGACGACCTTTGTCGGGCTATTGCCGATCATGTTCGAAACCAGCATCCAGGCACAGTTTATGATTCCAATGGTGATCTCGCTGGCGTTCGGAGTGCTGTTCGCAACCGGTGTTACGCTGCTGCTCGTGCCCTGCCTGTACCTATTGGGCGAGCAGTTTTTTGACAGCGTTTTGCGGCGCGTCCGCCAGTTGCCGGACCCCGCGTAAGCTCGCGGAGTGGACTTGTCACTGGCAAAAGGGCCCTCAAGCGTGCGGGCCCAGTTGGGATGCTGTCGTTCAGTCGGCCTTTGGACCTGCAGCCACGATCTCGGCTGAAACGTCAAACTTGGTGATGTTCTCGGCGAACAGCGCGGAGAGCTTGCGCGCCTGTTCATCGTAGGCTGCATCGTTTCCCCAGCCGGCCTTTGGATCGACATACTTGGCGTCCACACCGGGGATCTCCGTGGGGAAATCCAGATTGAGAATGTCCAGATGGCGAGTGGTCGTATTCAACAGGGCACCCGTCTGACAGGCGTTGACAACGGCGCGGGTGACCGGGATCGGAAAGCGTGAGCCTGTGCCGCCCGGGGCACCGGAGCCGCCTGCCCAGCCGGTGTTCACCAGGTACACGTGGCTGTCGAAATCTTCTATCCGTCTCATCAACAGCTCCGCGTAGTCGCCAGCCGGGCGGGGCATAAAAGGTGCACCGAAGCAGGTCGAGAAAGTCGGATTGATGCCGGCTTCCGCGCCAAGCTCGGTCGAGCCGACCCTCGCTGTGTAGCCGCTTAAGAAGTGATAAGCCGCAGCCTCTTTTGAGAGTATGGAGACCGGCGGCAGCACGCCGGATACGTCGCACGTCAGGAAAATAACGCACTTGGGTTCGCCGCCGGCGTTGGCCTCGGTGCGCTTTTCCACATGCTCAAGGGGATAGCAGCAGCGACCGTTTTCCGTGAGGCTGGTATCGCTGTAATCGGCACTGCGAACGTCGTTCAGCACGACGTTTTCGATGATGGAACCGAAGCGGATAGCGTCCCAGATGACGGGTTCGTTCTTGCGGCTCAGGTCAATGGTTTTAGCGTAGCAGCCACCCTCCAGGTTGAACACGGAGCCTTTCGCCCAGCCGTGTTCGTCATCGCCGATCAGGTAGCGTTCTGGGTCGGCCGACAGGGTTGTCTTGCCGGTGCCCGACAGGCCGAAAAATAAGGTCGTGTCACCCGCCTCGCCGACGTTGGCACTGCAGTGCATCGGCATGACATCTTGTTCAGGTAGCAAAAAGTTCTGCACTGAAAACATGGCTTTCTTCATTTCGCCTGCGTAACGCATGCCCGCTAAAAGTACTTTGCGCTGCGCGAAGTTGATGATGACAACCCCGTCGGAATGTGTCCCGTCGCGCTCCGCATCGCACTCAAAGCTCGCGACATTGAGGATGTTCCATTCGGGCTTGCGGGCAGCGTTGTACTCATTCGGACGAATGAACATATTGCGCCCAAACAGAGACTGCCAGGCGGTTTCCGTTGTGACCTTCACAGGCAGATAATGCTCGCTGTGTTCACCCACGTGTAGATGGGAGACGAAACGGTCTCGATTGGCAATGTAGGACTCGACACGCGCCCACAGTGCGTCAAAGGTGTCTGAATCAAATGGACGGTTGACGCTACCCCAGTCGATGGCGTCTTCAGTACTGGCCTCGCGAACGACAAAGCGGTCGGCCGGAGAGCGGCCCGTGCGTTTGCCTGTGGTGACCAGCAGTGCGCCGGTGTCGGAGAGGATTCCCTCGCCGCGCTTGAGTGATTCTTCGATGAGTTTGGAGGGTGCCAGATCGGTGTGTTCCTGGGCGGTCTGGATATCTGCAGTCATTGTGTTTCCTGTATCACTACCCATGTGTCGGCGGGACCCATGGGCACGGGTTCTCGGGCTTCAAGGGGGCGGTATTATGTCAGAATCGCGAGACTAAGCGAACCGGTTTGATCAATATTTGGACATCCGCGGCGCCAAGTTGTGAACCAGTCTAAAACCCGCGCAGGACGCGGGTTTCCGGACTAATGAAGTATCTTTGAGGACGGGTCGCCCAGGGCTTCTGCCAGGTCATCCCGCGAGAAATGGAACTGCTCATTACAGAATTCACAGTCCATAGTGATGGGGTCGAGTTCTGTAAGTAACCCCTCAAGTTCTTCCTGCCCCAGCGTCAGCAGGGCGTCCCGCGTACGCTCTCTCGAACAGCTGCAGTGAAAACGCACCCGTCTGGGCGCAAACAGGCGAACCGGATCGCGGTGGTACAGACGATGAAGCAGGTCGTTGCTAGACAGGCTCAGCAGTTCATCGTCGACGACCGTCGTGGCCAGCGAACAGGCGTGCTCCCACTGTTGCAGGCGCAGCGCCTCGTCATTAATGACCTGTTCCGGCAGCTGCTGCAGTAGCAGCCCTCCGGCTCGCTGGCCGTCTGCGGCTAGCCATATCTGGGTCTTTAGTTGTTCAGACTGTTCAAAATAGGCATCCAGGCTGTTCGCCAGGGAGCCGCCCTGCATCATCACAATACCCTGATAACGCTGACCTTCGTCAGGATCGATGGTGATCACCAGTTGACCATTGGTCAGTAGTTGTTCGTTGTCGAGCGCGGTTGCCTGCTCGGCGCCCCGCGCGATGCCGCGGATCTGCAGTCGGTGATCACACTCGGCCATGAGCAGTGGTACCTGCCCTTCGGAGCGGACCTGTAAAATAAGACGGCCTTCGAACTTCAGAGTGCTACTGAGCAGTACCGACGCAGCCAAAAATTCGCCCAGTAGCCTGCTGACGCCAGGGGCATACTGATGAATGGCCAGGATTTCGCGGTAGGACTTTCCAAGGTGCGTGCTCTCACCGCGGATGTCGGCGTCATCGAATAGAAATCGTCTGGACGCGTCTGTGGGCGTTGCGCTCAAGGCGCTAACCGGTTCTTTCATGGGATTACTTCAGGCTGTACCAGCGCAAGGTGACTGGCCTCAGTATACTCTCGTTGCCTACAGGGGGTTCAGTATTTGAGGCCAGTTGTTAAAAATTCCAGGTTCGCAGAGCAGGGGCGTGTTATTGCGGCTAGAGTATGCGCCTGCGCAACAGCGCGACGGTCAGCAACTTCTCAAGGAGTATGCGTATGAACTTCAATTATCAGGTCGGCATGTCCGACGCGGAACATTACCTGCCTCTGGCCCGGGCCGCTGAAGCTGCAGGCTTTGATGGCATCACCATCCCCGACAGCATCTGCTACCCGCAGGAAGCGAGCTCCAAGTATCCCTACAACAGCGATGGTAGCCGCGAGTTTCTCGAAAGTGTCCCCTTTGTTGAAAGCTTGATTGCGGTGGCCGCCATGGCGGCAGTGACCGACCGCGTACGTTTTTCGACCTTTGTCTACAAGCTTGCGGTGCGACAAGCTCCCGTGGTGGCAAAGCAGGTGCAGGGAATACAGGCCTTGTCCGGAAACCGTTTCGACTTCGGTATTGGTATCAGTCCCTGGGAAGAAGACTTTGCGGTCTGTGAGGTTTCGTGGGAAAAACGCGGCAAGCGCTTTGACGAGCAGATAGAGATATTGCGTGGTCTTGAAACCGGTGAGTATTTTGGATTTGACGGCGAACTGTTGCACATGCCTGCCAACAAGATGTGTCCGGTACCGAGCCAGCCAACAGCGTTGATGATCGGCGGCCATACAGAGCCTGCGCTGAAGCGGGCCGCCCGGGTGGGTGATGGCTGGATGTGTGCCGGTGCGGATCTGGAGCAACTCAAAGGCTACATCGGGCGGATTGAGCAATTGCGCGACGAGTACGACACTGCGGATCGGCCCTTCAGAATCTACACCACGGGGCGGGATGCTTTCACCCGGGAAGGGCTCACTGAGTTGGAGTCTATCGGTGTGACGGATGTGGTGATCGGCTTTCGCAACGTCTACGAAATGGAGCCGGACAAGCCCTTGAATGAGAAGATCGATATGCTGAACTGGTATGCGGGTGAGTTCATCGGTGACTGAGCTAGCTGACAATACGCCCGTGCTGGTCGGCGTCGCCGCTGTGCAGGAAAAGCAGGATGACTATCGTGCAGCGCGGGAGCCGGTCGCTTTGATGGAACAGGCGCTGCGCGACGCAGCGAGCGACGCCGGCTGTGACGAACTGCTTGAAGGGGCGCAAGAAATCATGGTCCCTGCCAGTCTGTGGGGTTATTCGGACCCGGCACGTTTACTCGCAGAAGCGGTCGGTGCAAGCGTCGCGCGTACCCTGTTTGCAGAGATCGGCGTCTCTCAGCAACACGTGTTGGATCTCGCCTGCCAGCGTATTGTGCAGGGCGATGCAGAGATTGTGCTGGTAGCGGGGGGCGAAGCACGCTATCGAGCGCAGTGTGCGAAGCGCGTCGGCGAGGAAGCGGCGGAGACGCAGCAGCCTGATACCGAGCCTGACGTGCGCTTGCGCCCCGAAGCGGAATTGTGGTCAGAGGTTGAATCCGCGGCTGGCCTCGGCATGCCGGTTGGTTACTACGCCATTATGGACAGCGCGCTGCGGCGACAGTTGGGTCAGGATCTGGATGAACATCGCAGTGAAATGGCGGCCACCTATGCGCGCTTCAGCGAAATCGCCGCCGGCAACCCCGACGCCTGGTCCGATAGCGCCGTTGCCGCTGAGCACATACGCGGTGCCTCCGAGGATAATCGCATGCTGGCGTTTCCCTATACCAAGCTTCACAACAGTCAGTGGAACGTCAATCAGGCGGCGGGTCTGGTGTTTTGCTCCGCTGGCAAGGCACGAGAGCTGGGGATTGATTCTTCCAAATGGGTGTATCCCTGTGCCTCGGCCGAGGCCAATTTCATGTCTGTGGTAGCCAGTCGAAAGGATCTGGGTAGCTGTACAGGCTTTCGCATTGCCGGCCGACGGGTAATGGACATGGCGGGCATAGATTTTAGCGATGTAACGCTGCGCGAGCTGTATTCCTGTTTTCCCTATGCGGTGCGTGTGCAGATGGCCGAGTTCGGCCTTCGCGGCGGAGGTGATCTCTCCGTTACGGGGGGCATGACGTTTGGCGGTGGGCCGCTGAACAACTTCGTCTTTCAGGCAACGGTGAAGATGGCACAGTTGTTGCGACTGCAGCCGGAGGAGCTGGGTCTGGTCACAACCGTCAGCGGCATGGTCACCAAACAGGCGTGTGCGCTGTGGTCTTGCACCGTGCCCGCCGCCGGTTGGCAGTTTGCCGATGTGAGCGAAGAAGTTCGAGCCAGTACCGACCTTTGCGAGCTGGTAGCGGATTATCAAGGCGTGGGCAGCGTTGCCGGATATACGGTGCTGTGGCAGGGCAGTGCGCCCTGGCGAGCCATAGCCGTATTCGACTTACCCGAAGATCGACGCACCGTCGCGTTCAGTGAAAACAGCACGATCATGCAAGACATGATGCATCGGGAGTGTGGAGGTCTGGAGTATCGCCTCACAGATGGTCAGTTTTACGCGCTCTAGTTGGCGCCGCGATTCACAGGATAACAGCACCGGCAAGGGGGTCATTGCCGGCGACCATGGCTTGAAACTCCTCCGCTAGAATACGACTGCGGTCAACGCAGATTTGCCAGTAGTTCACCCGCTCGTCATGGCCAAGTCGAGTGAAATCAGAACGGTCAGGTATCTTGCCGAAGGGCAGTTGGGCGACAAAAGCCTCGCTGGGACACAGCAGTGCCAGGCGCTCCAAACCCTTTAAGCCGGGACGGCGCCACGGTAAAAACTTGTCGAACCAGCCGGTGATGACACGTGCGCTGAAGTGTGGATACAGTATCAGCCCATTCGGCTGCTGACCTTGCAAATCAAAGTGATAGTCAATGATTCCTCCGTCCCAATACTGCCCCTGGGGGGCGCCTGTGATATCTCGCTCACCCTTCAGCACAAAAGGAATGGCGCCGCTCGCCATCAACGCCGCCTTGACGTTGTTGCGGTCCAGGGAGATATAGGCTGTATTGAATCCCTGTAGGGCCAGGTCTGATCTGGGTATACTCCCGCTGTGAAAAACCACCCGCTGGAAGTGGCGCTGGAGCAGCGCCCTATCGACGGCATTGTCAAGCGCCGCACCTGCAAGCCCGAAGCCCAAGAGCGCCCCGCCGGGCCGGCCTGCGAGTCCCAGACCGCGGGCGGTGATGATGTGAGAGCTCAAGTGAGTGTGCTGAACGATACTGTCAGCGCCTTCCGCACCCAGTACCCGGTCGAGCAGCGCCGAACTGACGGCGGTGACTTCCTCCGGCGTGGGCTTGCGATCGTACCGTTGGTGTAGATAACCCTGCTCGAGTCGAGCGATGGCCGACGCAGGGTCCTCCTGCGCCAGGCAGGCGTGCCGCCAGCTACCAATCGAGGACCCCAAAGCGGTGAGTGGCTGCCTGCGGGCCATTAGAAACTGACCAAATAGAACTCGATCTAGCTGCGACAGAACGAACCACTTGGGTCCGCCTGAGGCACCCAACAACACGCTGAACAGATCTGGGGACCAACCGTGGTTCGCGATGTTATCTGCTGCCCGCCTGCCGAGATAGACGGCCAGGGCGCTAGACATTCAGGTCCTTATCAACCATTGCGCACTTCCCGCGGCGACCGACCGGTCCATTTGGTGTAGGCGCGGCGAAAGTTGGAGGCGTCGCTGAACCCAACCATGTAAGCAATGCTGGACAGTGGCAGTCGGGTGTTTTGCAGGTACCGGGTTGCGTGTTCGCTGCGGACCTGATCGAGCAACTGTTGAAAGGCGTGGCCTTCGCGATCCAGCCGACGGCGGTAGGTGCGGGGGCTGAGGTTCAGCATCGCAGCGATCTGCGGCATTTGGGGATACTGCCCCTCTAGCTTTCGCAGCAGACGAAGTGTTCGTTCCGCGACCGAGTCCTCCCCCTCAAGATCCGCCAGCAGCCGTGCGCACTCTGCCTCGTAAAGGTCCCGTAGGGCGGGGTTGGACAACGGCAGAGGCGCGTCGAGCAGATGAATTGGAAAGACAACCCGTGCGCGCACGCTGTCAAAATGCACCGCGTGGCCGAACACCTCCCGATACAAGTGCGAGTAATCGGGCTCCGGATAGGGAAACTCCATGTGCGCCGACAAGTCCGGCATATCAAGCAATCCACGCAACGTATTGATAAGAGCACCGAACACCAGTTCGTAGCCGAACTCTACCGGCATCTGTTCCGGCTCGCCCACGATGGCCAGTGCGCAGTCGGTCTCGCGGATGTCAAACTCTAACTGCAGACTGGGTGCCAGTAGGTGGTAGTACTTAAGGAATAGATCCAGAGTTTCGCCCAGATCTTTGCAGGTCATGATGGCCTGGCCGAGAACTGCATGAGCGCTGAGGTTGAGGCGCAGACCAAGCTTTAGGCCCAGGGCTGGATCGCCGGTCAGCAGGTAGGCGTTGCGCGTCAGGCGATAAAAATCCTCATCATCGACCCGGGCGCCGATGTTGGCCGTTCCGGTATGCGCTAGGCTTGTGCCTTCCAGCAGCGCAGCGCGAGCAATGCCTTGGTTCTCAACCATGTCGATCAGGATGAGTGCGTACTGCGCTGGCGTGCTGGGACTGAGCATACAGTCATTTGGCCACAAATGACTGTATTTTGACAAGACTTTACCTTGTTGGTTTTTCGGCTCTGTCGCATAGTTTTACCGCAGACTGAGGTGAGGAGTGCAACGATGAAACTGAAGTGGACAGACGACACACCCCGCAAGATCCAGCGCTTCGCGGGTGCGGACTACCCCAAGGCGCAGCCCGACTTAGACGACGTGCTTACCAACGAGGATGTCGATTACATTGCAGAGATTTTCCAGACACCGTTGACCGGCTCCTATAACTGGGACTACAAGGTGCAGGACGATCGCATCAAGAAATTGTACGACTTGGGCAAGCAGCTCAACTGGGATCCCGACATTGACATCAACTGGGATCGGCCGTGGCCGGAAGACTTCCGTGCACCTGAGTTGATGAACCTGCACGACTACGAGCCCTATCTGGCGATGGATGAAGAGACCCAGGATGAGTTTTGGTTGCATATGAATGCCTGGAGCCTCTCCCAGTTCCTGCACGGTGAACAGGGAGCGCTGCTGGTTGCTTCGCAACTGTGTTCCTGCGCACCCACGCTGAATGCCAAACTGTACGCCGGCTCACAGACATTTGATGAGGCTCGTCACGTCGAAGTGTTCAATAAGTACCTGCAAAAGCGCATCGGCATGATGTACCCGATCAATGTGCATCTGAAGAGCATCATCGACAAGATTCTCACAGACCCGCGTTGGGATATGAAGTTCATCGGGATGCAGATCGTCATCGAAGGTCTGGCCCTGTCAGCTTTTGCCACCACGCGGGAAACCACCCCCGATCCAGTACTCAAGGACGTGGTCTACCTGGTGACACGCGATGAAGCCCGTCACGTTACCTTCGGCGTGAACTATCTCGAAGAATTCGTTAAGACCCTTAGCGACGAAGAGCGTGAGGAGCGCGCCCAGTTTGCCTACGAGGCGTGCGCCATAAGTCGGGAGCGGCTGGTGGCTACGGACGTCTTCCGTCACTTTGGCTGGGATGTCGAAGAGGCTCGCCAGAAGGTGCTGGAGGGTTTTGTGATGTCGACGTTCCGCAATCTGCTGTTCCAACGGGTGATACCAAACCTCAATCGCATCGGCTTGCTGACGGACAATGTGCGGCCCAAGTTTGAAGAGCTTGGCATCCTGGAGTACGAGAACCTTGCCACCGACGGCGATATCGACTGGTCCTCTCTCGAGCGCCCGCTGGACACCGACGAAGCGCAAAGCTACGAGCAAGATATGTTGAAGGAATTCAGCAAAGCGCACGAAGCGCACGGTGAGGAACAGGCCAGTTCAGCCGCCTGAGTGCTATTCGATAGGCCTCGAGGGGCCACCCACAAAAAAGCCGGCGGAAGCCGGCTTTTTTATGTCTATGGCCTGATGCCAGGCGCATTGCGTATTCAGGCGGCCAGCGCTTTTACCTGCGCATTCAGCCGACTCTTGTGTCGAGCGGCCTTGTTTTTGTGGATGATACCTTTATCCGCCATTCGGTCGATCACAGGGACGGCCGCCGCGTAAGCACTTTGGGCTGCCTGAGCGTCTCCAGAGAGCACAGCGGCGTCGACCTTCTTGATCACCGTGCGTACCAGGGAGCGCAGGCTGGCGTTGTGGGTCCGGCGCTTAACCGCTTGCCGCGCGCGCTTTTTCGCTTGTGGAGAATTGGCCACGGGTTTTCCTCATCGTCGCTAAAAAATGGAGGCGCGATTATTCACATTGGCCGCGACCTTGTCAACCAAGTGGGCGCTGGTGGGCTCGCGCGCCCTCGGGTTATACTAACAACCATTAGTTTGACAAGCCCTGTCGGTCAAAATCCATGGGAGATTGCTATGGGTAATGAGGCAGTAACCAAGGCCTCGACACAGAGTACTTCGGACCGCATCCTCGACGCTGCGGAAGATCTGTTCGCTGAAAAAGGCTACAGCGCCACCTCCCTGGGCGATGTGGCGGATCGGGTTGGCATTCGCTCTCCCAGTTTGTACAACCATTTCAAGAACAAGGAGGCGCTGTACGAAGCGGTGTTGGAGCGCCTTCTGGAAGGTTTTTCGGCCCCCTTGCTCGAGCTCGCCAACGGGCCAATCGATAATGAACGCATCTTCTTCTGGCTCGAGACCATCGTTCGTCAGCATCACGCCAATCCCAACCTGGCGCGACTACTGCAACATGCAGCGCTGTCGGGCGGGCCGCACACCAACGAATTGATCGATCGCCTGTTTCGGCCAATGTTTGAGCCCCGTCTGGAAACGGAAGGTCAGCCGATCTCCATGTTCGAGGATACGGGCTTGCAGCCCTGGGCGGTGATGGCTTTCAACAATCTGGTGATGTCCTACGTCACGATGGCGCCGATGTATCGAGATTTGCTGGGTCAGGACCCGTTCAGCGACGAGGCCCTGGATAATCAACTCAACTTGATCAAGACGTTGTTGCGAGCGGTGTTTGAATATAAGGGAGACGCGCCTTCAGAGTGAAAGGCAGGAGGGCACCCCATGTTGATTGAAGACGCCGTCCACGTTTGGAGTGAACCGGATGGAGAGTGGCATGTGCAGTGGCGCAGTCGCGAGCCGGGCACTCAGGTCACCGTAGAACCACTCAACGTGGCCGCCGACACCCACACCGAGTACCACCCTGAGGGCGACCGGGCGCGTTGCCGCGGTCTATCCCCACATCGACAGCACTTTTTTCGACTGCGCGATCAGCACGGCACGGAGGTGGTTGCAGCACAGCGCCGCCTGGGTATGCACGGCGCACCCAATTTCAGAGACTTTGGCGGGTACGCTTCGGCGGATGGTCGGCAGGTGAAGTGGGGCTACTTGTTTCGATCGGGGCAGCTGTCCTCCCTCTCAGATCAGGATGTTGCCCTGCTGGCCAGTCTGGAACTGGACCTTGTGTGTGACTTTCGGCGCATCGAAGAGCAGCAGAATGACCCCAGTCGGCTGCCAGGGGAGCGTCCGCCGCGGATTGCCAGTCTGCCAATCGTCCCCGGCAGTAACGCGCGGTTTTTCGAAGAAGGCGAAAGCCAGGACTGGGGGCGAGACGCGATGTTTGATTTCATGTTAGAGGTCAATCGGGATTTTGCAGCGGAACAGGCGCCCGCTTACGCACGCATGTTCCAGGAGATTCTCGCACATGAGGATGCGCGTTTTTTGGTGCATTGCGCAGCGGGCAAGGACCGCACCGGTTTTGCGGCAGCTGTCGTCCTGCTGGCGCTGGGTGTGTCTCGGGAAACCGTGATGCACGATTACTTGCTCACGCAGCGCTACTTTCATCCCCAGCGAGAGATCGACAGATTGCGTGACAAGTATCAGATGGAGCATGTGGCGATGGATGGGATTTTGCCGATGCTGGAGGTGCATGAGCAGTATCTGGCCAAAGCGCTGGCGGTCATCGACGGCGAGTATCCGTCCATCGAGGCCTACCTGGCTGACGCACTGGGCGTGGGTGAGCCAGAACTCGCGGAGCTGAGGGCCCGTTATCTCGTCTGATCGCCGCCTACGGTGGGCAGGCCGAGCTGATTCGAGGCCAAAAAAAAGCCGCGGGCGAAGCCGCGGCTGAGCTCTTCTAGTAGATCACTTACTTACAAGCTGACTTGGCTGCCTTGATCTGCTTTTTCTCGCACTGATCACTGTTGGCATCGCCTACACACCACTTGCGACGGTTGTCCCAAGCGGTCAGCTCGGCCTTTTGGCCATTGGAGCACTTGACCATATAGGTCGTGTAGGGTGTGCCATCTGCGTTCTCACCGTTGGCATCGAAAACGATGCTGGTCGGTTTGGCGGCAAATGATGTGGCGGAAAACGCCAGGGCAGCGGATACGGCTGCGGCCTTGAAAACGTTCATGGTAAGTCCCTCAATTCCCAGAATTTGCTATGGACGCTGGATGCGGTGTCGACAGGCTGCCAAACCACCCAAGCGATGCTTAATTATACTGGCGAGGGTACGTTACGGATCAGTTAAGGAATGGTAACTTTTCGGGTATTTTGGTAACGCCCACAGCGTAAAAGCAGAAGGTTTCTGTCTTAAGTTGTTGTATTTATTTGCTATATTTTAAGTTAGCCGGCAGACGGGTGCGGCCAGATTAACAAAGTTTAATGCTCCCTAAAGTAACATTTGGGCTCAGGACAGCAGGATCATGATCCAACCAGCGATGGCCAGCAGCAATGCGCCCTTGGCCTTGGACCAGTTTGCTAATCCGTACAGGTAGGACAGCGGAGGCAACAACAACGTACAAAGGCCCCAGGCGTAGTCTTCCTTCCAGGATACAATCAGCAGGACGATCCAGCTAAGCAGCAGAGTCGCCACGCCGTAGGTCATTAAGGTGGCGTCAATTGCACTCATGGTGTTCCCCCAATCAGTCGGTACACAGGATCGATGCGGGCCGCAGGGTAGCAGCGGAACAACCTCACTGGCAAGACCGTGCCGCATCGTCACTGCGCACGCTTCTGGCGGATGACTCGCTGGGTGAATTTGGTTATGGTGGGGCGCTTTTGCAAGCGGGGACAATCCTTGCAAGACCCCTATGCCGACATTCGGCCCTATCGCGATGACGAGGTGACAGCTGTGCTGTCGCGGTTGCTCGGCGACCGGGAGTTTCTGGATGTGCTGGCCGGCTATCGACTCGGCTGGGTGTCCCGGTTGGCGCCCGGCCTGACGCGTGGACTTGTGCGACGCAGACTGCGGGCAGAAGTCGCCAGCGTGATGGATGTCGCCAGCATGCAGGACGTCATCAAGGCCTACATGGACGATATGATCGAACGTTCAACGGCCGGGCTCAGCGTATCCGGTATTGAGCGGCTGGATGACGATCGGGCCTACCTGTTTCTGAGTAATCACCGCGATATCACCATGGATCCCGCGTTCACCAACTACGCTCTGCACCGCAGCGGACACGACACGCTGCGCATCGCCATCGGTGATAATCTGCTTACCAAGCCCTGGGCATCCGACTTGATGCGCCTCAATAAGAGTTTTATTGTACGGCGCTCCGTGAGCGGCCCAAGGGAACTGCTCAAGGCGTCGAAGACGCTGGCCCGTTACATTCGCCACTCGGTCCAGGTTGACAACGTTCCGGTTTGGCTGGCGCAGCGGGAGGGCCGAGCGAAAGATGGCCTGGATCGCACCGAGCCGGCGATCATCAAGATGCTGAGTATGAGCCGCGACAAGGGCTCGGAGTCTTTCGCCGAGCACATCGCCGGGTTGCGCATTGTACCGGTGGCCATCTCCTATGAACTGGATCCCTGTGATGATCTAAAAGCGCGAGAGCTGCACCAGATTGCAACCCGTGGTAGCTACGAAAAAGGCGCTCAGGAAGACATCGCTTCGATCGGACGTGGCATCGCGGGTGATAAGGGTCGGGTACACGTATCCTTTGGAACGCCGCTTGGCGAGGGGCTGGAAACACCGGAGGCGGTAGCGCAGGCGCTGGACCAGCAGATCATTCGTGAGTACTGCCTGCACCCCACTAACGTCTATGCCTACCATCGGCGGCACGGCAGTCAGGTGGCGTTGCCAGAGGATCTGGAACTGGAGTGGGGAGACGTCAGCGAGCCTGAATTCAATGCGCGTATCGATGCGCTGCCGGCCGAGCAGCGCGATTTTGCTTTGGATATCTATGCGAATGCGGTCGTGAGCAAGCTTGAGCAGAGGGGTTCTGAGTAGCCAAAGTGCTGAGTGACGCGCTCAAAGATCGAATCAGGGACGCCTACAACGCCATCATGCAGCGCAAGTCTCTCACGCCGCGCTGGGGTCAGCGGCAGATGATCGCGACCATAGCCAATACACTCGCCCGCATTCCCGGGCCGGGCGAGGGCGCGGCTGACGAACCGGCGATCTGTGTCATTGAGGCCGGCACCGGCACGGGCAAAACCATCGCCTACACGGTCGCGGCCATCCCTGTGGCACAGGCGCGGGACAAACGCCTGGTCGTCGCTACTGCCACGGTGGCGCTGCAGGAACAGTTTGTGTTCAAGGATCTTCCTGACATTCGGGACAGCAGCGGCTTGGAGTTCTCCTACGCGCTCGCCAAAGGCCGACGCCGCTACCTGTGTTTATCAAAGCTGGATCGCATGGTGGGCGCGGCCGATTCGCAGGACGCCAGCCTGTTGCCGCTCTATCCCGACGAACTGGAGACGCCGGCTGCAAGCGATGCTCTGCCAGTCTATGACGCAATGCTCGATGCGCTCGGACGTGGTCAGTGGGACGGCGATCGCGACAACTGGCCCGACAGCGTTGCCGAAGAGATTTGGTTTCCCGTCACAACCGATCACAGCCAGTGTTCAGGTCGTCACTGCCCCAACATCGGCCAGTGCAGCTTCTACCGCGCGCGGGAGTCATTGCAGAGCGCGGACATTGTGGTGACCAATCACGACCTGGCGCTGGCGGATCTGGCTCTGGGAGGCGGCGCCATACTCCCGGATCCGGCGGACAGCATTTATGTGTTCGATGAGGGGCACCATCTCCCCGACAAGGCGCTGTCCCATTTTTCGAGTTTTTGCCGCTTGCACACCACGGCGGGCTGGTTGCGGGACAGCGGTCGTTCACTCTCGCAGGCTGCAGCGGTCTTGACAGGGGTCGACGGCGTAAAGCGTCTGTTGCAGGTATTGCCAGAGCAGATGGGCGAGGCGGAAGCCGCGCTGCAAGCCGCGGAGCAGACGGTAGCCAGCCTGTTTGATGAGCCGGTCGAGCACGACGAGAGCGGTGATCAGGAGCTGCGTTTTCCTCATGGTCGAGTACCGGATGAGTTGATTCCGGTCGCCACCAGCCTCGCCGGACTGTTTCAACAACTGGTCAGCACGCTGTCTCGGCTGGAGGGGCTGTTGGAAGAGGCGCTAAACGACGAATTGGCGGGGACTGACAAAAGCCAGGTGGAAACCTGGCACATCAACTTCGGCGGTATGCTGAGCCGCGCGGAGGGCGCTCTGGCTCTCTGGCTGGAGTATCGTGAGACCGGTGAAAGTGAACAACCGCCCAAGGCTCGCTGGATCACTCTGCTGAATCGTGGTGGCCAGTTTGGATTTGAGCTGCGCTGCAGCCCCGTGCTGGCGGCCGATATTCTGCAGGCGTGTTTGTGGTCGCAGGCGGCGGGGGTTGTGCTGACCTCAGCCACCCTTACGGCGCTGAATTCCTTCGAGCGGTTTCGCTGGCATGCGGGCTCTCCGCAGGAGGCAGTCTACCAGGTTGTGGCCAGCCCCTTCGACTACGGCAACGCCACGTTTGCTGTACCCCCCATGGACTGCGACCCTGGGGACGCCGCTGCCCATACGGCGGCATTGATCGACCAGCTACCTCGGCTGCTCGATGAGCGCGAGGGCAGTCTGGTGTTGTTTTCTTCCCGGCGGCAGATGCTCGATGTCTTTCAGGGCTTGCGCGATCAGGCATCGCTGTCCATCTTGATGCAGGGTGACTACAGCAAGCAGGAAATTCTTCGGCGTCATCGTCAGGCCATCGATGAAGGCTGCGGCAGCGTGATTTTTGGCCTGGCCAGTTTCGCCGAGGGCGTGGATCTTCCCGGCGATTACTGTCGGCATGTGGTGATCGCGAAAATCCCCTTCGCCGTCCCGGACAGCCCTCTGGAGGCGGCGTTGACCGAGTGGGTTGAAGCCCAGGGGCGCAATCCGTTCATGGAAATCAGCGTGCCCGATGCGGCAGTTCGGTTGGTACAAGCCAGTGGTCGTCTGCTGCGAACGGAGCAGGACAGCGGTCGCGTAACGCTGATGGACAATCGAGTTCTGACCCGGCGCTACGGTCGCGCCATACTCGATTCGCTGCCGCCTTACCATCGTCAACTGGGTTAAGAGCGCTCCTCACGCTCTTCACAGGCCTCCCGCCACAGCCGATGCCAGAACTGCAGGAGGGGCTCATTGCGCCCGAGCGGCAGTTCACCACCTCGCGCGCTCAGCCCCTGTTGGCACGCCTCCGCCGCCGGTAAATCCTCCTGCGCGAAGACTTTTTCGCCGAATTCGAACGCCTGTGTGGCCTCCTTGGCCCGCTCCATATCCGAGCACATGCCGACAAAATCGACGTTGGACTGGGCTGGGCCAGGGCCAGGCTCCGCGCGAATGAACTGAGCGCCCAGGCTATTGACGACCAACATGACGCCGGGATAGAGCGTGTAGGTGCAGCTGCCCTGCAGTTGGTCGGGCCACTCCGCCTCGTCTCGATCCTCCAACGCGGCGATGCTTTTGAACGGGAATGCCCATCGGCTGTGACGACCGAACGTATCGACCACGGCATTGGCTTCCAATATCTGAGCGACGCTGTCGCGGTGCAGACTGTGAAAATGGTAGCTCTCCAGGCTAAGATCATTGACCAGTTTCCAGTTGGCGCGCACGGAGAATGCCCGCCTCGCGAGTGGGCGGTAGCTCGCCAGGTCCATGCTCCTGAGCTCCTCGCCGATCTCCAGAAGCGCGTTGTCTATGTGCGACTGGGGCATGTCCTGTGTCAGTCCGATGACCACGATGCCGTAGTTTTCGCTCACGGGTAGGGATCTCAGCTCACTGTGGGGTTCAGAACTTGAAAAGCAGTCGGCTTGGGGGCGGCCCCTGAGCCGGCCGTCGAGTCTGTAGGCCCAGCCATGAAACGGGCATATCAGGCTTCTGGCGGAACCGCTGCCAAGGGCGACAGGCGATCCACGATGCGCGCAAGCGTTGATGAAGGCGTGTACGGCGCCACCCTCGTCGCGTGTGAGCAGCACGGGAGTGCCCAATACCTGCAGGGTCAGGTAGTCGCCGGGATCAGCGATCTCTCCCGACAATGCCACGGGCTGTGGTGTTCGGGCGAACAGGCTTTGCCGTTCTCTGGCGAGCAAGTCGGGACAGGTGAATGAACTGGCCGCGACCGTGCCCGGCGTTGCCGCGCAGTCGGTGGTATCGGTTTGCAGTCTGGCCAGCAGTCGCCGGTGCAGGGTGTTGATGGTTGCGCGATCCATCCTCTCAGTGTAACAGCGGATGTGTCGCGAGTGTTGTGGGTCAGGGGTGACGTCGTGGCGACCGCCGCGGCGGTGCGGGCGAGCTTGTGGAGCCGGCGGGAGTCGCCATGCTACGCTTGCCGGTGCTTTCGTTTGCGATGCACCGCGAGGTGAGGGAGAGCCGATGTGAGTAGGGAAACGCAGCTAGCTGTCCTGCTAATAGATATTGAAGCTCAACTCCGTCAGCTGGGAGATTGGGACAGCGAATCTCCGTCGGCGACCGCGCTGGCATCAGAGCAGCCTTTCTGCGTTGATACCCTGAGTCTGCCCCAGTGGTTGCAGTTCGTCCTGTTACCGCGCCTGTGCCGAATGCTGAAGGCGGGAGACGAGTTGCCCTCTCGTTGCGGTATCGCGCCTATGGCCGAGGAATACTACCGCGGCAGGAGCCTGGCGTGTAAAGAGCTGCTGAATACGCTGGCACGCGTGGATGAATTGCTGTCGGTGAGATAGTGCCAGAGCAGGGAGATCGCAGCCGTCGGCGTTTACCCGAGACGGAGTAATCTGGAGTATCATCTAAGCAAACGTCCTGAGAGGAGCGCGAATTTTGCTGAGCCGTTGTGTCCTGTTGATACTGATGAGCGTCGCTCTGCCGTTGCAGGCAGCGGGCGTTGCAGTGGGCGATGTAGCCCCTGAAGTGACTTTGCCTCGCATGCCCGATACCGGCGAGGAATTGAGCCTAGAGTCGCTGCGCGGGAAGGTGGTGTACCTTGACTTCTGGGCGTCCTGGTGTGGCCCCTGCCGTATCTCATTTCCACAGTTGGAGGACCTCCGGCTGGAGTTGGGTGCCCAGGGCTTTGAAGTCTTCGCGGTCAATGTGGATGAAGTAGAAGACGCAGCGCTGGACTTCCTGACGGAACTGCCGGTGTCGTATCCCATCGTCTGGGACCCCAGTGGAGCATCGTCGGCATCCTACGGCGTGCTTGGGATGCCAACGGGATACCTCATCGATCGGCAGGGTGTGGTGCGCGACATTCACCAGGGGTATACAGAAGGCGATGGGGAGAAGCTGCGAGCCGCTATTGAGAACCTGCTTGCCGAGTAGTCAGGGCCGCTGAGTCGTCGGCTGGTCGCGGACTCACATCGGTTTGCGCAGAGCAGAGGGAGGCAGCCGGGCATGTGCACGGCGGTTGCGGGCGTAGCGAAGCGCGAATACGCTACCGTTCTGCGCTACCTTTGCGCCATTGACCGCAGCCAGCGGCGGCCTGCGTTTCTTGCAGTGCACCGCGGCGCGTTCGGTTGTACCAGCGCATCAGGCGCAGGACATGGCCTGAATCGTGCCGGCGACAGGGTTGGGCTTCTCGGGAAGCTTCTTTTTTCATCACAACCTCCTACCTTTGCTCAGGGCGGAGTGATCGTGGCCCCTTACGGGGTGCCAGCGCTTTAGCCCGTGCCGCGGCTGGCGGCGCTGGGTCGGGGCTCCGCCCCGTCAGTGCAATACTCGGTCGGACTGTCCTTCCGCGGGTTGTTCGGTGGCCGTTTTGGTGGCTGTTTCCTGCTGTTGCACATAGGTTCGCAGGCGGCCGACGACGCTGGTCATAACGTCTATGGTTTGGCTGATCTGGTCCAGAGCCATCATGATGGTCTCGGTGTCAGAGGGGCGCTTGTCCCGGTCAGTCATGTGAGTTTCCTCGGTTGAAACCGCTTTTCACTCCATCCCAATAACCGACTACGGCGGTAGCCGGTCGCGTCGTTCAATCCCAGGTGAGGGCTCCACCTGTTTGATACTCTATTACCCGTGTTTCAAAAAAGTTTTTCTCTTTACGCAAATCCATGATCTCTGACATCCAAGGGAAAGGATTCTGTGCCCCCGGGAATTGCTCAGGCAATCCAAGCTGCGACAGTCTGCGGTTGGCGATGAAGTGCAGATACTCCTCCATGGTGCTGGCGTTCATTCCCAGCACGCCGCGTGGCATCGTGTCTCTGGCGTATTCAATCTCCAGCTGAGTGCCTTCCAGAATCATCTGGATAGACTCCTGCTGAAAGGCTTCTGTCCACAGATGCGGATTTTCCAGCTTGATCTGGTTGATGACGTCAATGCCGAAGTTGAGGTGCATGGATTCATCGCGCAGGATGTACTGGAACTGCTCGGCGACACCGGTCATTTTGTTGCGACGACCCATGGAGAGTATCTGCGTAAACCCACAGTAGAAGAAGATGCCTTCGGTCACGCCGTAGAAGCCGATCAGGTTACGCAGCAGTTCCTGATCTGACTCCGGTGTGCCGGTGCGGAAGGTTGGGTCTGACAGCGAGTGCGTGTGGCTCAGACTCCAGGCCGCCTTCTTGGCGACGGAAGGAATCTCCCGATACATGTTGAAGACTTCGCCTTCATCCATGCCCAATGACTCGATGCAGTACTGATAGGCGTGCGTATGGATCGCTTCTTCGAAAGCCTGCCGTAGCAGATACTGACGACATTCAGGGTTTGTAATCAGGCGATAGATAGCGAGTACAAGGTTGTTGGCAACCAGGGAGTCGGCGGTGGAGAAGTAACCCAGATTGCGCATGACAATGCGCCGCTCATCCTCTGTCAGACCGTCGTTGCTTTTCCACAGCGCTACGTCTGCGGTCATGTTAATTTCCTGGGGCATCCAGTGGTTGGCACAGCCATCGAGGTACTTCTGCCAGGCCCAGTCGTATTTGAAGGGCACAAGCTGATTTAGGTCAGCCCGACAGTTGATCATGGCTTTCTCGTCGACAGAGACTCTGGCGGCGCCCATCTCCAGTTCTTCCAGGCCCGGAGCGACATCCATCTGCTCCAAAGCGGCGCTGGCGTCTGCCACGTTTTGCGCGACCCGTGTATCGATCACTGCCGCTTCCGTGACGGGGTTAGCCGGCGCGGCTGGAGGCTCTGGAGCCATTGCCAGGGTGACCGGAGCGTTCTCGCTGGTTTCCGTAACCACCGGCTCCCCAGTGTTGAGGCCAGTAACGGCGGCTGTCTGTGCTGCCTCTTCGGTGTTGTAATCGTCCCAATTCAACATGCGGTAATTTCCTCTATATCAATCTGTTGCTGTCCGACATCTAACGCGCTGTCATTGACAGGCTTCGCAGTCCGGATCGTCCAGGGAGCAGGCGGCCGGGACTGGAGCCGGTTGAGCGGTGGCGGTCTCGCTGCCCGCTTTGGACACGGCGTTCAGCGTGCCGGTGTCTATGGTGGACTTCTCCGTCCCGGTAGCGGCCAGTGAACGCAGGTAATAGGTTGTTTTCAAACCGCTATACCACGCCATGCGGTAGGTGATATCCAATTTTTTGCCATTGGCGTTGTTGATGTACAGGTTGAGTGACTGAGCCTGGTCAATCCACTTCTGGCGTCGGCTGGCGGATTCTACTAACCAGCGTGGCTCTACCTCGAAGGCCGTCGAGTACACCGCCTTCAGGTCGTCGGGCACACGGTCTATCGACTGAACGCTACCGTCGTAGTACTTCAGATCATTGACCATGACCTGGTCCCACAGTTCTCGCTCCTTCAGATCGTTCACCAGGTACGGGTTGACAACCGTGAACTCGCCGGAAAGATTCGATTTCACGTACAGGTTCTGGTACGTGGGCTCTATGGACTGCGACACGCCGGTGATGTTCGCTATGGTGGCTGTGGGCGCTATGGCCATGACATTGGAATTGCGCATGCCCTGCGTCTTGACCGCCCCGCGCAGTGAGGCCCAGTCGAGAGACTGGCTGCGATCTACCTCAATGTAGTTTTCTCCGCGCTCTTCGGTCAGCCTGTCGAGTGAATCAATGGGGAAAATACCCTGGCTCCACAGCGAGCCCTGGTAGCTGGAATAGCTGCCGCGCTCTTTCGCCAGCTCACTGGATGCCTGGATAGCGTAGTAGCTGATGGCTTCCATCGATCGATCGGCAAAATCGACCGCCTGATCAGAGCCGTAGGCAATGTGCTGTTTGTACAGCGCATCCTGGAAGCCCATCAGGCCCAGCCCTACCGGACGGTGCAGCATGTTGGAGTTTTCGGCCTGGGGCACCGAGTAATAATTGATGTCAATGACGTTATCGAGCATGCGCACAGCGGTGCGCACCGTCTTTTCCAGCTTCGCCATGTTCAAGCCGTTGTCATCGATGTGGGCTGGTAGATTCACCGAACCGAGATTACACACGGCTATCTCCTCCCCATTGGTATTGAGGGTGATCTCAGTACACAGGTTGGAGGAGTGCACCACGCCCACATGTTGCTGAGGAGAGCGCAGGTTGCACGGATCCTTGAAGGTCATCCATGGATGCCCCGTTTCGAACAACATACCGAGCATCTTGCGCCAGAGGTTTTCGGCTTTGACGGTTTTGAACAGCTTCAGCTCACCGCTGGCAGCCAGCACCTCGTACTCTTGGTAGCGCTCCTCGAACGCCCGACCGTACAGATCGTGTAGATCCGGTACATCATTGGGAGAAAACAGTGTCCAGTCGCCGCCATCGAACAGGCGTTTCATGAACAGATCGGGAATCCAGTTGGCCGTGTTCATATCGTGGGTGCGACGGCGATCATCGCCCGTGTTTTTGCGCAGTTCCAGAAACTCCTCGATGTCCAGATGCCAGGTCTCCAGATAGGCACACACGGCGCCCTTACGCTTGCCACCCTGATTGACCGCCACCGCGGTGTCGTTGACGACCTTGAGGAAGGGCACCACGCCTTGTGATTTGCCGTTGGTACCCTTGATGTAGGCTCCCAGCGCTCTGACCGGCGTCCAGTCGTTGCCAAGACCGCCTGCAAACTTGGATAGCATGGCATTGTCCTGGATTGCTCCATAGATGCCGTGCAGATTGTCGGGCACCGTCGTCAGGTAGCAGGATGACAGCTGCGGCCGCAATGTGCCTGCGTTGAACAGGGTTGGCGTTGAGCTCATGTAATCAAAGGAAGACAGCAGTTGGTAGAACTCGATGGCGCGGGCGTTCTTGTCCTGCTCCCGGGTGGCCAGGCCCATAGCGACGCGCATAAAGAAGATCTGCGGCAGCTCAATGCGAACATCGTCAGAGTGAATGAAGTAACGGTCGTACAGCGTTTGCAGCCCAAGGTAGGTGAACTGCAGATCGCGTTCGGGCAGCAAAGCGTCGCCCAGTCGCTGCAGGTCGTAGTCCTGTAGCTCCGGAGACAGCAGCTCCAGTTCTACGCCTCTGGCAATGTAGGCCGGTAACGCCTGAGCATACAACCGATCCATGTCGTGCTGGGTAGCGCTGTCTGCAACGCCAAGAAAGCCGAGTGCCTCGGCTCGCAGGTTGTCGCACAGCAGACGAGCGGCGACGTAGCTGTAGTTGGGTTCTTGCTCGATCATAGTACGAGCAGTGATCACCAGTGAGGTGCTTATTTCAGACGCCGTTACGCCGTCGTACAGATTGCGTAAGGCCTCGTCGAGAATCTCAGTTTCGCTCACGTCCGTCAGCTCCGTGCAGGCCTCGCTGACAATCGTGTGCAGACGTTCAATATCCAGGGGTGCGGTGCTGCCGTCAGCCTGGACCACGTTGATGCTGTCCGCCGCCGCCTGGGTAGCGGGCGACAGTGCCTGCTTGGCAGCGCGGCTGCGAGCGCGTTCCTCACGATAGATCACATAGTCACGAGCGATCTTGTGCTCTCCCGAACGCATCAGCGCCAGTTCCACCTGATCCTGTATGTCCTCAATGTGGATGGTGCCGCCGGAGGGCATGCGGCGCCGGAAGATGGCCGCCACCTGATCTGTCAGCTTGGCGACGGTTTCGTGTATGCGCGTGGAGGCGGCGGCGGTGCCACCTTCCACGGCGAGAAAGGCCTTGGTGATCGCTACCGAAATCTTGCTTTCTTCAAAGGGTACCACTGTGCCATTGCGCTTGATGACCCGCAGCTGGCCTGGTGCGGTGGCAGCAAGCTCCCCGCTGATGGCAGGCGTTTCGCGGCGAAGGGTCGTGGCATCGGCGGCAGTCCCGCTCTGATTGGTGTCTGTCTGCATAATGTCTCCGGTATGCTGGCGTTCAGCCTTATTGTTGTGAGCGTTGCACATGATGAAGCCTGTCCGGGCCCCTGAGACACGTCCCCTGAGAAGGGTGGTGCCAAGGTGGCGAACCGGGAGGGGTATCCCTATTAGCGCTGCGGCTGTGTTTTGTGTCGTTATTTGACGATTTTTTAGCCGCTTTCCCCAACATGTTGGGGTTCATGCTTCACTCAACTACAAGATAATGCGGCTCCCGGTGCATTGCAAGGGCAATAGATTGGGATTATTTTGTGGATAAGGTGTGCGCACAACGTAGAGCGGGCGCCCACTAACCTGAAAGGCCGCGAGGCAGCTTGCGCGAGCAGATTGTCCGCGTGGATCGACGCGGTAAAGGGTCGCTTCGAATTAATTCTTATAAGAATTTTGTTTTATAGCTGTTCTGGTTCTTTGTCGCTCGTCTTTCCACTTGCTTATCGGCCACCGGCGTTTCGGTTGATGGTGCTCTGGGTAGTGCCGGGACAGTACCCTAAGAGGTGGCCGACAGCAGTAGGAACTCCAGCAGTGCCTTTTGGGCGTGCAGTCGGTTCTCCGCTTCATCCCAAATGACAGTGTCGGGGGCATCCATCAACTCGGCGCTGATTTCCTCTCCCCTGTGCGCGGGTAGACAGTGCATGTACAACGCGTCGCTGGCAGCATGCGACATGAGTTCTGCGTTGACCTGATACCGGTCAAACGCCTGTTGCCTCGCTGCCTGCTCAGCTTCCTGACCCATGGAAGCCCAAACGTCAGTGACCACAAGGTCCGCATCTGTGGCTGCACGCACCGGGTCATGTACGACGTGGGCCCTGTCTTGATTTTGTTGTAACAACGATTCGCTGGGTTCGAAGTCGGGCGGGCAGGCGATGCGCAGCTCGAAGTCGAATTGCCGGGCCGCATTGATGTAGGACTGGCACATATTGTTGCCGTCGCCCACCCAGCACACCTGCTTGCCGCGAATGCTGCCGCGGTGTTCGACGTAGGTTTGTATATCCGCCAGCAGTTGGCAAGGGTGATAATCGTCGGTCAGGGCGTTGATCACCGGCACGCGTGAGTTGGCAGCGAAGGTCTCAACAATGTCGTGTCCGAAGGTGCGGATCATGACAATGTCGACCATGGAGGAGATAACCCTGGCACTGTCGGCTACGGGCTCGCCGCGGCCCAGTTGCGTATCCTGCGGGGACAGAAACATCGCGTGCCCGCCCAGCTGGGCCATGCCCGCCTCAAACGAAACCCGGGTCCGAGTGGACGACTTTTCGAACACCATGCCCAGTACTTTGCCCGCACAGCGTCGCTCAGCCGTCCCGGCGTAGTGGGCCTGTTTCATCGCAATGGCACGCTCTATCAGACCGTCGAGCTCGGCTGGGCTGAAATCGAGAAGCGTGAGAAAGTGCCTAGTGACTGACATCGGACCGGAGAACGGGAGCGCTTCAGTGAAGACCGCGGATGAGCCCGGCGACGCCGGCGGCGAGTGTCCGGGCCTGTGCTTCGTTAATAATAAGCGGTGGCAGCAATCTGACCGTGTTGCCGGCGGTGACGTTGATCAGCAGCCCAGCGTCCAGTGCCGACTGGACAAGTTGGGGGCACTCCCGATCGAGTTCAAAACCCAGCATCAGCCCGCGGCCTCTGGCTTCGACGATGCGCTCACCGGCCGGGTCGGCCAGCAGTGTGTCGCGGATGACCGCACCCATGGCAACCGCGTTACTGCACAGGTCTTCGTCCAATATGGTGTTGAGCACCGCCAGCCCTGCGGCACATACCAGCGGATTGCCACCGTAGGTTGAGCCGTGCTGTCCTGCGCCCAGTACACCGCGGGCGGTGCCGCGTGCTAGGCAGACGCCGATAGGTACACCGTTCCCCAGGCCCTTCGCCGTCGTCACGACGTCGGGCAAAAAGCCCTGGCTTTGATAGTAGAAATAGCTGCCGGTTCTGCCGTTGCCTGTCTGAACCTCGTCGAGCATCATGAGCCAGCCGTGCTCGTCGCACAATTCCCGAACCGCGGTCAGATAGTCCGCGTCCAGTGGATAGATGCCGCCTTCTCCCTGGACGGGTTCTGCAAAAAACGCCACCACATCGGGGTTGTTGGCAGCGATCTGCCGCAGGGCCTCGATATCGTTGCGCGGTGCACGCACAAAGCCTGCTACCAGAGGCTCAAAGCCGGCCTGGATTTTACGGTTGCCCGTCGCGCTCAGCGTTGCCAGCGTGCGCCCGTGAAAGGCTCCCTCCAGCACCACAATCCCGGGTTTACGGACACCTCGCTGGTGGCCATAGAGGCGAGCTAATTTGATCGCGGCTTCATTGGCTTCGGCACCCGAGTTGCCGAAGAAACACTCCTGCATATCGGCGACCTGAGTCAGCGCCTGACCCAGTGATTCCTGCATTTCGATGCGATACAGATTGGAGGTATGGACCAGCTTGTCCGCCTGCTCGCGAATCGCGGCCGTCACTGCCGGATGGGCGTGGCCGAGACCGTTGACGGCAATGCCGGAAATGCCGTCGAGATAGCGCTTTCCCTGGGTATCGTGCAGGTACACGCCCTCCCCATGACTGAATGTCACGGGGAGTCTGGCGTAGGTCTGCATCAAGGCCGACATAAATTACAGTGCTCCCAAAAACGCAAAAAGGCAGCCCGCGCTGCCTCAAACCGCCACTATATCCCCATCCAGCGGCCTTGGCAATCGATCGTCAGGCAGCGGTCATTCTTGCCAGATTGGGGTAGAATGGTGGCCTTTGGCGGGCGGATGGCATCAGCTCGACTTTAGCCGACACAGGTGGAGCAAGCGCGACACCCCCTGGCGACGCTCAACCTTCACAGAGAGAGCCGACGAGCCCCAGCGGCGTGTGCAGCGACAGGCGATAGGCGATAGGCGATAGGAAAGAACATGGATATTTTTGACACCATCAAAGATCAGATTGAGAGCAACAGCATACTGCTTTATATGAAGGGCTCTCCAAACCAGCCTCAGTGTGGTTTTTCGGCACGCACCGTGCAGGCACTGATGGCCTGTGGCGAGCGTTTCGCTTACGTGGACATCCTGTCGAATCCCGAGATTCGTGCCAATCTGCCCAAGTACGCCAACTGGCCGACCTTCCCGCAGCTGTGGGTCGACGGTGAGTTGATTGGCGGTTGTGACATCGTTACCGAGATGTACGAAAGCGGCGAGTTACAGACGCTGATCAAAGACTCGGCCGGAGCGTCGGCGGAGTCCTGACGACCGCGTGTCGCGATACCTGGAACATCTTTATACAGCGACGTCTCGCAAGGATTGCAGCCGCCGTTCGACCAGGGGCAGGCGGTCGTTGCCAAAAAACATGTCATCACCGTTGATGAACAGGGTGGGTGAGCCGTAGCCGCCTCGCTCAATCAGCTCATCGGTATTGGCGCGCAGCAGGTCCTTGTAGCTTTGCGCAGTGATGGCGGTGTGAAAAGCCTGTGAATCCAGACCCACACGCTCGCAGATGTTCGTCAAGACATCGTCCTGATCAATGTCCGGCCTCTGGCCGCCCCAGTAGGCTTCGAATACCGCGGTGGAATACGGCAGCAGGGCATTCTGCTCTTCTGCGAAGAACGCACCGCGCATGGCTTTGACGCTGCTGATGGGATGCCGCTCCGGCGTGACAATGGTGATGTCACACAAGGCAGCCCAATCCTGTAAATCTTTCAGGTAGTAGCGCAATTGTCGGGTGTCGTCACCGCGAAACATCCCTTCCCGGCGGCTGTAGACGGCCTGATTGACGGCGTTGAAGACGCCGCCCACCAGAATGGGGCGCCAGTGGACGTCGACATCCAGCTCGAAGGCGATTGGCTGCAGGCGTTTGAAGGCAAAATACGTCCAGGGGCTGGAGCAATCGTAAAAAAATTCTAGCTTGGGGGTGTCGGTCATGAGCGGTATCCCTGGCACCGGGGAGCGAGAGCTTAGCACACAGGCAGGGGTGATCAGGTATAATCGCTCCACCGATGAACAGGAACGCTATCGCAGTGGATATCGAGCAGTACGCAGTCACAATGGGCAGAGCGGCCCGGGCCGCCTCGCACCTGCTGGCCGCCGCGCCGACCAAGCAGCGCAACGGAGCGCTGTTGGCGATGCGTGACGCTCTGGATGGCGCGCGAGACGAGCTGGCGCAAGCCAATGCGCAAGACATGCACAACGGTCACAACAGCGGGCTGGAGCCGGCGCTGCTGGACCGTCTTGAGCTGACCCCGGGTCGTATCGACACCATGCTCGCGGGTCTGGAACAGGTAGCTGCGCTGCCTGATCCAATTGGGCGCATCGACGACGTCAATACCATGCCAAGTGGCATTCAGGTAGGGCGGATGCGGGTACCACTGGGCGTGATCGGTATCATTTATGAATCGCGGCCCAATGTCACCGTGGAAGCGGCCAGCCTGTGCCTGAAATCGGGCAACGCAACCATTTTGCGCGGCGGCTCTGAGGCCATCGCCTCCAACACGGCCATCGCCCGTTGCCTGGGCCGCGGCCTGCAGGAAGTCGGTTTACCGGAAGCCGCAATCCAGGTAGTGAACACCACCGATCGCGCCGTGGTGGGTCAATTGATTACGCTGCCGGAGTTTGTTGACGTGATTGTGCCGCGCGGGGGCAAAGGCCTGATCGAGCGGATCAGCGCTGATGCCCGTGTTCCGGTGATCAAGCACCTCGACGGGGTCTGTCATGTTTTCATCGACGAGGGAGCGGACGCTGACATGGCCGTGTCGATCGCCATCAATGCGAAGACACAACGCTACGGCACGTGCAATACCATGGAAACTCTGCTGGTGGCTACCGCTGAAGCAGCGAGCGTTCTCCCCACACTGGCCTCCGCATACACCGCTGCCGGGGTGGAACTGCGCGGATGCGAACGCACCCGGGACGTGCTCCCGGACGCTATCCCTGCGTTGGAAGAGGACTGGTACGCCGAGTACCTTGCACCGATTCTCGCGATCCGCGTGGTTGATGATATTGATCAGGCGATTGACCACATCAATACCTATGGTTCCCAGCACACCGACAGCATTGTGACGCGGGACCATGCTCATGCCATGCGCTTCCTGCGCGAAGTCGATTCTAGCTCGGTGATGGTTAACGCCTCCACACGCTTCGCGGACGGGTTCGAATACGGTCTTGGCGCTGAAATCGGGATTTCGACCGACAAGCTGCACGCGCGCGGGCCTGTGGGATTGGAAGGGCTGACTTCTCAAAAGTTCATTGTCCTAGGTGAGGGGCAGATCCGCTCTTGAGTGAGGCAACTCTGGCGCCGGTTGGTGTGTTCGGTGGTACCTTCAACCCCGTTCATTACGGGCATCTGCGATCGGCACTGGAGCTGGTTGAGAAGCTGGGTCTGGCGGAGTTGCGCCTCATGCCCAGCGCGAGGCCGCCCTTGCGTAGAGCACCGAGCTGCAGCGCTGAACACCGCACTGCGATGGTCGAACTTGCGGTCGCGGGAGAGCCGCTGCTGAAGTGCGACGATCGCGAGTTGCAGCGTGAGGGCAAGTCTTTTACCTACGACAGTTTGCAGGAGCTGCGCGCCGAACTGGGTCAAGCTCGCAGCCTGTGTATGGTGTTGGGATGTGACGCTGTGCTGGATATTGCAGCCTGGCACCGCTGGCGCGAGTTGCTGGATCTGGCGCATGTTGTGGTGATCGCCAGGCCGGGCTGGCTGCTGCCTGAGTCGGGCGAGGTGGCCCACTGGCTGGAAACTCACAGAGCGCAAGGCGACACGGCACTGCTTGCAAGGCCCGCGGGTCACATCCTGATCGAAGAGCTACGTCCACTGGCCATCTCAGCGACGGAGATACGCGATCTGCTGCGCGCGGGCCGTTCGCCGCGGTATCTGATGCCACAACCGGTCCTGGAGTATATTCACACTTATGAGTTGTACCGCTGAGGTAAACGAAACGATGTCTCTCAACTGTGCAAGCTGACGACCTGTTGACGCTGGTCGTGGAAGCCCTGGACGACCTCAAAGCCGTGAACACGGTGACGGTAGACGTGCGTCGACTCACAGACGTCATGGATCACCTGGTCATCGCCAGCGGTACCTCTAACCGCCACGTCAAGTCTCTGGCGGATAACGTGGCCATGGAGGCGAAGAAAGCCGGTGTTCGGGCGCTTGGTATCGAGGGCGAAGAATCCGCCGAGTGGGTGTTGGTCGATTTCGGCGACGTTGTCGTGCACGTCATGCTGCCCGCGACCCGCGATTTTTACGACCTGGAACGGCTCTGGTCTGGGCACCCTAAGCAAGATTGATGCGTATCAGTGTGATAGCGATCGGTACGCGCATGCCCGCCTGGGTCGACGCGGGGGTGCAGGAATACAGTCGGCGCCTGCCGAGAGAAATTCAGCTGCACTGGCGGGAGATTCCGTTGGCCAAACGCAGCCGTGCCGGCAATCCGCGCCAGGCGCTGGCTCGGGAGGGGGAGCAGATGCTCAAGTCGCTGACGCGAGGGGATCGGGTAATCGCACTGGATGTCGCGGGTAAAAGCTGTACCACCGAGGCGCTGGCGAAGCAGCTGGACGACTGGCAGATGTCGGGTGAGCAGATTGCACTGCTGATCGGTGGTCCCGACGGGCTTTCCCCCGAATGTCTGCAGCGAGCCGATCAGCGCTGGTCATTGAGTGCGTTGACCCTGCCCCACCCCCTGGTGCGAGTGGTATTAGCGGAACAGTTGTATCGGGCTTGGACAATCACTGCCAACCACCCTTATCATCGCGATTAGAAACACGCCGACGTCGCAGGATCGGGCAACGCTGTCAATGCCACAGAACATCGCTCTCAAGGATTCGCATCTGGAGTCTCGCACTTACGGTGCCCGGACCGTAACGGCAATCTGCGTGGTGACACTGTTGCTAGGCATGCTGTTGGCGCGTTACTACAGCCTCCAGGTGACAGAGTACGAAGTTTACCGCACTCAGTCCGAACGCAATCGCGTGCAACTGCAACCGCTGCCCCCAAAGCGCGGGCTGATCTACGACCGTAACGGCGTGTTGCTGGCCGATAACCGGCCCAGCTTTGTCCTGTCCATTGTGCGTGAACAGGTCACAGACCTGGATGAGACGCTTGCTGAACTGGCGAGCCTGGTGCCAGTCTCCGACAGCGACCTGGAAAAGTTTCGTCAGAAACTCGCCCGCAGCCGACCCTACGAGACGGTGCCGTTGCGTTTTCGTCTAACAGAGGATGAGCGAGCCCTGCTGGCAGTGAATCGGTACCGCATGCCCGGCGTGGTAGTGGATGCCCAGCTCCTGCGGCATTACCCTCACGGTGAGCTGTTTTCCCATGCGCTCGGATACGTCGGGCGCATTAACGAGCAGGAGGCGCTGATCCTGGATCAGAGCAATTACCGTGGGACTTTTCATGTCGGCAAAGTCGGCGTCGAGAAATACTACGAGGATGTACTGCACGGCACGGTGGGTTATCAGAACGTGGAGAGCAACGCCCATGGCAGGGTGTTGCGTGTGCTGGAACGTCACGCACCGGCGCCCGGCAGTGATCTCACGTTGCACCTGGATTTCCAGGTGCAGCGGGCTGCTGCACAGGCGTTGGGTGACCGCCGTGGTGCTGTCGTGGCAATCGATCCGCACACTGGGGGCGTGCTAGCGCTAGTATCAACACCCGGTTTCGACACCAACCTCTTTGTCAATGGCATCAGTACCAAAGACTACAGCGCGCTGCGGGATTCTCCCGACGTGCCGCTGTTCAATCGCGCGGTGCAGGGTTCCTATCCACCGGGTTCCGTGGTCAAACCGTTCATGGGTATGGCGGGACTGGAGTCAGGATTGGTCACCCCTGAGACTAAAGTAGCAGACCCCGGCTGGTACAGCCTACCCGGTGATTCGCGTCGCTACCGAGACTGGATACTGCGCATTCGCGGCACCGGTCATGCGCCGTTTGTCGACCTTAAGATGGCGATTGCCGAATCCTGCGATGTGTACTTCTACGATCTGGCGCGTCGCATGACTGTTGATCGTATGCACGATTACCTGGCTCCCTACGGTTTTGGCGAGCGTACTGGTGTCGACACCACCAACGAACGCCGCGGCGTGCTGCCCTCCACCTGGTGGAAGCGGGACGCGCTGGGTCAGACCTGGTTCCCGGGTGAAACGATCAGTGCGGGCATTGGTCAGGGTTATTGGCTGACGACCCCCATGCAGCTCGCTGTGGCGACCGGTGTCATGGCCAGTAAGGGCGAGCGTTACATTCCGAGACTGCTCAAGTCGGTGAACGGCGAGGACGTCGGGCCGCCAGAGTTGGAGCCCTTGGTGGCGGCGCAAGGGCACTGGGATGCGGTGTACGATGGAATGCGTGAGGTCGTGCACGGCGAGCGAGGAACGGCGGATTATCTGGCGGAAGGTATCGCTTACGATATGGCGGGCAAAACCGGAACTGCCCAGGTCATCGGAATTGCTCAGAACGCGGTGTATAAAGAGGAAGAAGTGGCCGAGCGACACCGGCACCACGGACTGTTCATCGCCTTCGCACCGATGGAAGATCCCTCCATCGCGGTGGCCATCATCGTCGAGAACGGAGGCGGCAGTTCTGCCGCAGCACCCATCGCCCGAGCCGTTATCGATACCTGGCTGAAGCTGGAGGCCGGTTGATGGGAGACTATGTCCGGCAGATGCCCGATCAGGGCTCTCAGGACATGGCCAGACCTCCCCGTGCCAGCCAGCGCCTTCACATCGATGTGCCCCTACTGGTCCTGCTGCTTGCGCTGACCCTCTACGGAATGTTCGTTCTGTACAGTGCATCCGGCCAAAGTATTGCCGCAGTGGAGCGTCAGGGTCGCTATTTCGTGCTGGCCTATGTGGTCATGATAGCCGCCGCCCAAATCGGTCTGCAGCGGTATACGCGATGGGCGCCATGGCTCTACGTGCTAGGCGTCGGCATGCTGGTGGCCGTCATTTTCGTCGGAGTGGGGGCAAAGGGTGCGCAGCGCTGGCTGAACCTGGGCGGTATCCGTTTTCAGCCGGCCGAGATAATGAAGCTCGCGGTGCCCATGGCGCTCGCGGCTTTTCTTGCAGAACGCATCCTGCCTCCCCGTTTCCTATACGTCGCCGGTGCCCTGCTGCTGCTGGGCATTCCCGCGGTGCTGATACTGTTGCAGCCGGATCTTGGCACAGCGCTGCTGATCGCCGCCAGTGGCTTGTTCGTCCTGTTTATGGCGGGCATCAGCTGGCGCTATATCGTGGGGGCTGTGGTGGTCGCAATAGCCTCCGCGTGGCCCGCGTGGATTTTTGTGCTCAAGGATTATCAGAAGCAGCGCATACTCACCCTGCTGAACCCTGAGAGCGACAAGCTGGGAGCCGGGTGGAATATCATCCAGTCAAAGACGGCGATAGGCTCTGGCGGTTGGTCGGGTAAAGGCTGGCAGCAGGGTACTCAGTCACAGCTGGACTTCCTTCCTGAGAGTCACACGGACTTTATCATCGCCGTGCTGGCCGAGGAGCAGGGCCTGCAGGGCGTTCTTATTCTGGTGGCCATCTATCTGCTGATACTGTTGCGTGGTTTCTGGATCGGACTGCACGCCCAGACCAGTTTCGGCCGCATGATGGCGGGCAGCCTGACGCTAACGTTTTTCGTGTACATCTTTGTTAACATGGGGATGGTCGCGGGGCTGCTGCCGGTTGTAGGCGTGCCGTTGCCCCTGGTCAGTGCCGGAGGCACCTCGATCGTCACGCTCATGGCCGGGTTTGGCATTCTGATGGCGATCAGCACGGAGCAACGTCTGGTGGCGCGTTAGCCCTGGAAATGCCACCACACAATCTATAAAGCCTGAAAAGAGCAGCTGTATATGTCGTCTCGCCTGAAAGTCATGCTGATCTGGTGTTGTCTGTGGCCCGCTATCTCCTGCGCCGGAGAAAAGTACGGTGATCATCCGGCCGCTCAACAAGTTATTGACGAGCTGGTGGTCGAGGAGAACTTTGACCGAGCGTCGCTGCAGGCTGTGTTTGCAGAGGCAGAGCGCCAGGAAAGTATTCTCGAAGCCATTTCACGCCCTGCAGAGAAAGCCAAGCCCTGGTACGAATATCGGGAGATTTTCCTCACCCCGGAGCGTGAGAAGGAAGGAGTTGTCTTCTACAACAAGTATCGTGACACTCTGGAGCAGGCGGAGCGGGAAACTGGCGTTCCCGCAGAAGTGATCGTCGCGATCATCGGTGTTGAAACGTACTATGGCCGAATCACCGGCAAGTATCGGGTGATCGACGCGCTCACCACGCTGGCGTTTGAGTATCCTCGGCGGTCGGAGTTTTTCACCAGCGAACTCAAGCATTACTTGGTATTGACTCGCGATCAGGGCATTGACCCCCTGGTGATGAAGGGCTCTTACGCGGGCGCCATGGGGTTCGGCCAGTTCATGCCGAGCAGCTATCGCGCCTACGCGATCGATTTCGATGACGATGAGCTCATCGATATCTGGGAGAATCCGGTCGACGCCATCGGCAGCGTGGCGAATTACTTCAAAGAGCACGGCTGGCAGCCCGGTGAAACGGTGGTTGTCGCCGCCCAGGCCGGGCCGGATGCGCCTGGCGATATGTTTGTGCAGGGCCGCAAGGGCCTCAAGCCCGAGCACACTGTGGCCCAGTTTACCGCCGCCGGAATTCTACCGGCGCAAGAGCTGCCGCCGGACGAGATGGCGACCGCGATGAAGTTCGAACTTCCGGATGGGCAGGAGTACTGGCTGGGCCTGCACAATTTCTATGTGATTACTCGTTACAACCACAGTGCCATGTACGCGATGTGTGTGCATCAGTTGAGCCAGCGTCTGGCGGCGCTGATCGCAGGGTGATACGCCGCCGCGCCTCGGCCACCGCTCTGTGCTTGGCAGCTACGCTGGCGTCTTGCAGTCTGCCGCCGCCGGACGATCCGCCGTCGCGCTACGAGCTGGATCAGGATACAGCCCCATTGAAACCGATGGTCGCCGCCGACGTTGCAGACGCGATACCGCGACCCGACCCGCTGCTGGCGGTGGGCAATCAAAGCCCCTATGAGGTCAACGGTGAGACCTATCAGATCATGGAAGACTACGTCGGCTATCGCGAACAGGGCGTGGCGTCTTGGTACGGTTCAAAGTTCCATGGCTATGCAACCTCTAACGGCGAAACCTACGATCTGTACACGGCCACGGCGGCGCACAAAACGCTGCCCATTCCGATCTATGCGCGAGTGACCAATCTCGACAACGGCCGCAGCGTCGTGGTGCGCATCAATGATCGCGGACCCTTCCATTCAGATCGCCTGATCGACCTGTCCTATGCCGCCGCCGTTAAACTCGGCTATATGGAACAGGGCACCGCGCCGGTTGAGGTCCAGGTTATCGAGGTCCAGGGCGTCGATGATCGACGCGGTGCGAGTTACGGCGTTTACCGATACCTGCAGCTCGGTGCGTTCGGCACGGAAACATCGGCGCGCAGGTTACAGGCGGAATTGTCGGCGGTGCTGTCGGCGCCAGTATCCATCAGTGAGGTGGAAGCGGACGGCAGCCTTTTGTATCGGGTAAGAGTGGGCCCCGTAGATAACAGCGATCACCTGTTAAGTCTGCAGCGAACGCTGCAGGAGCGCGGTTATCCGGTCGGTCAACCCCTGCCCTGAGGCAATGGCTGCTCGGCGTCTTCTTTCTCTAACAAGGCCCATGGGTTACCATTTCGCCGATTCCATTTCAGGTCAGGGTTGCACACTTAAATGATGCGTTTGTTTTTCCTTGTTGTAGGGCTGATGACGGCGTTCGGGGTGCAGGCCCAGTCGCCGATCCCATCGCCGCCGAAGCTCTCCGCCAAGGCGTATCTGTTAATGGATGCGATCAGCGGGGCCGTACTTGCCGAGCACAACGCCGACCTGCCACTGCCGCCAGCCAGTCTGACCAAGATAATGACAAGTTACCTGCTGGCTCGCGAAATCAGCGAGGGTCGTATCGCGGAGACGGACATGGTGGCCATCAGTGAAAACGCCTGGTCCCAGAATCCACTGTTTACCGGATCATCCCTGATGTGGATCGAGCCGGGCAAGGACGTGTCAATCGCAGATCTGGAATTGGGAATCATTGTCTCGTCGGGCAATGATGCTACGGTGGCGGTCGCGGAACACATCGCTGGCAGTGAGGGTGTGTTTGTTCAAATGATGAATGACGCCGCCGAAGAGCTGGGCCTGGTGGACACCTACTACGTCAATTCTCACGGCCTTCCTGATCCCGATCACATGACCACCGCCAGAGATCTGGCGCTGCTGGCGCAAGCTACCATTCGCGACTATCCCGAGCACTATGCGCTGTACGACAAGAAAGATTTTACCTACAACGACATCAAGCAGTACAACCGTAACACGCTCATGAATGAGGACTCTTCGGTGGATGGGCTGAAGACGGGCTATACCAAGGCAGCGGGCTATTGTCTTGTAGCCTCTGCAGAGCGCCGCGGCATGCGCTTAGTCTCCGTGGTCATGGGCACCAATAGCACCCGTACTCGCAAGGCGGAAACACGCAGCCTGTTGAACTACGGATTCCGCTTCTTTGAAACCGATACCGTGTTCGAAGCGGGCGTGGAGCTGGATCAGCCTCGGATATGGAAGGGCCAGCGGGACTCTGTCCCGGTGGGGCTTATTGACCCTGTGGTGCTGACGCTGCCCAGGGGCAAGGGCAATCAACTCGATACCATGGTAGTGGTCGACGAAAACCTCGAAGCTCCGTTGGCAAAAGGGGATGCGGTTGGCACGGTGACCGTAAGTCTGGATGGCGAGACTTTGTATCGCGCTCCTGTGGTCGCTCTGGCCAGCATAGAGGCGGGCGGTTTCTTTGCCCGTCTGTGGGACATGGTGCTCATGTGGATTTACGGTTTGTTCCGCACCTGAGGTCGCGAGTGGTTGATGCACGGCGCGCGGGAGTGGCTTTTTTGCAAGACCAGGAACCACCAAAAATTGAGTTTCCCTGTGATTACCCGATCAAGGTGCTGGGGCGCAAAAGCGACGCTTTCCGAGGTGTCGTATTGGACGTTGTCAGGCGGCACGCGCCTGGCTTTGATGAAGCGGGTATAGAAGTTCGCGAGAGCAAGAAGGGCACGTTCACGTCCCTAACCATCATTATCACTGCGACAGGAAAAGATCAGCTCGAGGCGCTGCATGAGGATTTGATCGCCTCGGGCCACGTCCAGATGGTGTTGTAGTGGCTAACCTGGAGGTGCTGACGCGGGAGCTGGGGACGCTCGAGTATGAGCCGACGCTGCAGGCTATGCGCGACTTCACTGACAACCGAGATGAAACCACAGCGGACGAACTGTGGCTGTTACAACACCCTCCCGTCTTCACCCAGGGCCAGGCTGGGCGAGCCGAGCATGTGCTGGCGCCCGGTGACATACCCGTGGTGCATACAGATCGCGGTGGCCAGGTGACCTATCACGGACCCGGTCAGTGGGTGGTTTATCTGCTGGTGGATCTGAAACGTCGAGGCTTGGGGGTGCGCGATCTGGTTGATCGGATTGAGCAGAGCCTGATCGCACTGCTGGCGGAATTCACCATTGAGGCGGCGGGAAAATCCGGCGCACCTGGCGTCTATGTGGAAGGCGATAAAATTGCCTCACTGGGGCTGCGGGTTCGGCGTGGCTGCAGCTATCACGGTCTGGCATTGAATGTGGATATGGATCTGGAGCCGTTCTCGCGGATCAACCCCTGTGGCTTTGCGGATCTCGAGGTGACTTCCATGGAGCGCCTTCTGCAACAGGGCGCGGTCGATATGGACGATGTGGGTCGACGTCTGCTGCGCAGCCTGACAGACCATCTGCAGTGATTGGCGCGACGCTTGAGGCGCTCAGCGTCGCACAGGCCGCTTCTGCAGCTTACGTTGCAATGTTCGACGGTGCATGCCGAGCGCTCGCGCGGTAGCGGAGATGTTGTGATCGTGGTCCTGCAATACGCGCTGAATGTGTTCCCACTCCAGGCGCTCAACTGAGATGGGTTCACTGGGCACTGCGGTTGATGTCGGTGCATCGGCACCTTCAAAGGCGTTGAGTATCGCCTCAAGTGTCGCCGGCTTGCACAGGTAATTGGTGGCGCCCGCCTGCGTGGCTGCTACCGCGGTGGCGATGCTTGAATAACCGGTCAGAACCACCAATCGCGCCTGCGGCGCCAGCGCGAGCAGCTGTGGCAGTATCACCAGCCCCGAGGTGCCGGGCATGTTCAGATCCAGCAGAATGTGGGACGGGGCAAAGTCGCTGCAGTCGGCAAGTGCCGACTCCGCCGTGGAGGAGTGATGCGTTTCGAAGCCGCGTCGCTGAAAGCCGCGCGCCATGACTTCGCCGAACGTTGTATCGTCATCCACCAGCAAGATCCGCTCGTGTGGACGGTTCATTGGCCCGCCTCCGGGTCCGTTGGACTCAGGGGTAGATACAGACTGGCGACCGCGCCGCCTTTGGGGTGGTTGCGCAGTTCAATGCGGCCGCCGTGGCGCTCGACGGCGGCCTGGCTGAGCAACAGGCCAATGCCCAGCCCTTGGGCATCGGCGTGCAGGAAGGGTTTGCCCAGGTTTTCCATATTTTCATGAGCGATACCTTGCCCCCAGTCTCGAACGGCGATGCACGCTTCGTTGGTTTGCCAGCCCACCTCGACGTTGATGCGCGCCGAACCCGTATCCGCGGCGTTGTGTAACAGGTTTTCCAACGCCTGCCCCAGCGTAGTATCTGTTTCTATTGAGGGGCTCTCCGCCGGGCAGTTCAGCTCATAGGGTGTACCGGGTCGCCTTACAGCCCACTGTGCCAGGACGCCTTCGACAAAACCCGCCAGGGTCTGTGTGCGCATCTGGGTATTGGAGGCGAGTTCGGCGGTGCGCGAAAGCTTAGACAGAGTGTTCTTACAAGCGTCGATCTGCGTACTGAGAAGCGCGCAGTCACGTTTTGCCTCTTCGTTCAGATCACCAGTGGCCTGTAGTTCGTCGATCAGCACCCGCATGGTGGCCAAGGGCGTTCCCAGCTCGTGGGCCGTGCCGGCGGCGAGGCTTGCGACGGCAAGCACCTGGTCATTGCGCAATCGTTCCTCGCGGCGCGCGGCGCTGGCGCTGTCGTGCTGTCGCAGTGTCGCGGCCATGCGTACGACGAAATACGTGATCAGGCCGACGCTGAACAGGAAGTTGAACCACATGCCCAGTATGTGGGCGTTGGCGGCCTGCTCATGGTGCATTCCGCCGTGGGGCGTAAACAGCGGAAAAGGCCGGTAGACGAACAGCAGGACGCTGTAGGCCAGCAGACAGGCCCCTGCGATCAGCCAGGTAAAGCGCCAGGGCAGTACCGCGGCCGCCACGACCAGGGGTACGATGTAGTAAGAAATGAACGGGTTATTGGCACCGCCTGTGAAATACATGAGTCCCGTCCAGCCCAGCAAATCGATCAACAGCTGGATGAGAAACTCCCGGTCTTCAACGGGCCAGGGGCGCGTGGTCCGCCATAGGCTGATTACCGTCAGCACTGCCAGCAACGCCAGACACAGCATCACTGCCGTCAGATCGGCAGGGGCAGTGCCTTGCGCCAGCACATACACCAACACGGCACCCTGGCCCAGTAAGGCGATCCCGCGAATGAGCAGCAGGTTACGTAAGTTTGCAACGGACGGGCTGTAGGTTGGCACGAGTGCCTCTGAGCGATGGGCTACCCGGGCATTATAAAGGGCCAGATGGGTCGCGGTCAGGGGCAAGACATCCGATCGAGCTGGCTGGCTCCAGAGCACAATCTGCGTATAATTCGCGGTTTTTTGTACGGTGTATGTCATGTCAGCGCTCGGCCAGGCCATTTCCTCGCGCCGCACCTTCGCGATCATCTCCCATCCGGATGCGGGAAAGACGACCATCACGGAAAAACTGTTGCTGCTGGGTAGCCAGATTCAGGTCGCTGGCACCGTTAAGGGCAAGAAGGGTCCCCATGCGACATCGGACTGGATGAGTATGGAGCAGGAGCGCGGTATCTCCGTAACGTCCTCCGTCATGCAATTCCCCTATCGGGAGCGAGTCGTCAACCTGCTGGATACGCCGGGGCATGAGGATTTCTCAGAAGATACCTACCGTACGCTGACCGCCGTCGACTCGGCACTCATGGTGATCGACGGTGCCAAGGGCGTGGAAGATAGAACCATCAAGCTCATGAACGTCTGCCGGCTGCGCGATACGCCCATCTTCAGCTTTGTGAACAAGATGGACAGAGACATTCGGGACCCGATTGAGCTGCTGGACGAAATCGAAGAGGTGCTGCAAATCGAAGGCGCCCCGATCAACTGGCCAATTGGAATGGGACGCGACTTCAAAGGTGTATACAACCTCTACACCGATGTGATTCACCTTTATACGCCGGGGCAGGGCGCTGTGTTGCCCGACGACGAGCGCATTGAGGGCTTGACGAGCGACGCAGCGCAGGCGCTGCTCGGAGAAGATTACGCAGACTTCGTCGAAGAGATCGAGCTGGTAAGAGGCGCCAGCCACACCTTTGATCTGGACGCTTTTCGTGCCGGCAAACTCAGCCCGGTATTTTTTGGTACAGCGCTGGGCAATTTCGGCGTGCGGGAAATGCTCGAGGATTTCGTCAACTGGGCTCCCGCGCCGCTGGATCGTCCTACCACAGATCGTTCGGTGGCGGCTGATGAGAACGGCTTCAGTGGTTTTGTATTCAAAATCCAGGCAAACATGGACCCGCGGCATCGGGATCGCATTGCGTTCATGCGCGTTTGCTCGGGTCAGTACAGCAAGGGTATGAAAATGCGCCACGTTCGCATCGGCAAGGACGTCAAGATCGCCGATGCCGTCACCTTCAAAGCCGGTGAACGCGTGTTGGTCGAGGAAGCGGTATCCGGCGACATCATCGGACTGCACAACCACGGTACGATTCAGATCGGTGACACGTTCACCGCAGGTGAGGAGCTGCAGTTCACGGGTATACCGCACTTTGCCCCAGAGCTATTCCGGCGTATTCGACTGACCGACCCAATGAAGTCCAAGCAACTGCAGCGCGGTCTCCAACAATTGTCGGAAGAGGGTTCTACCCAGGTATTTGCGCCACTGGATACGACCGACCTGATCGTGGGTGCCGTGGGTCAGCTGCAGTTCGACGTGGTTGCCTATCGACTTCAAGATGAGTACAAGGTCGAAGCGGTGTATGAGCCCGTCAACGTTTACACGGCACGGTGGGTGTACTGCGATGACGCTGTGAAGCTGCAGGAGTTTCGCCGCAAGGCGAGCGAACACCTGTCAGTAGACGGCGGTGATTATCTGACCTATCTGGCCCCTTCGCGGGTCAATCTGTCACTGATGGAAGAGCGTTGGCCCGAAATCGAGTTTCGAGCGACTCGCGAGCACTAACGGAGGCCTGTCCGACAGACGGTGCGCCGGCCGCCGCGCTGTGGGCGCGTTGACGGATGGGTTGATGCGGTGAGTCGTGACCTTGCCTGGCCGCAATAACGTTCAGGCCAACAGAGTTTCGATGTCTTTGGCGATGTCGCTGGGCTTGTCCTTGGGGGCGTAGCGGCGTACGACCTGACCGTCCTTGTCGACCAGAAACTTGGTGAAGTTCCATTTGATGCCTTCGGACCCGAGGACACCGGGGGCCGCTTTCTTCAGGTACTGGTACAAGGGCTCGGCGTTGTCGCCATTGACCTCGATCTTGCCAAACATAGGGAAACTGACCCCGTAGTTGAGCTGACAGAACTCGACGATCTCATCATTGCTGCCGGGATCCTGCTTGCCGAACTGGTTGCAGGGGAACCCTAAAATTTCAAGGCCGCGATCCTTGTACTCTCCGTACATCTCCTCCAGGCCGGCGAACTGCGGTGTGAAACCACATTTAGACGCGGTGTTGACGACCAGCAGCACCTTGCCTCGAAACTCATCCAGGGGGCGATCGTCTCCGCTAGAGGATTTGCAGTTGAAATCGTATACGCTGTCGGCCATCGCCTGATCTCCTTGTCGTGTTGTCCGGGCAAGCAAGAGTGGGTTTCCCCACTCCACTGTATAGACGATGATACGTCACGCTGCACGAGCCGGATGAGCGCCGCGTCGGCGCCGGCTGTACGTCCTAGGCGGGCTGCAGCTGGAGCTGGTGAACCTGATCCATCAGATGGGCCATCCGCTTGCGTTGGGACTTGAGGGTATCTTCAAGGACCTTCAACTGCGAGCGCAGCGCATTGTGCTCCCACTTTTGTTGAAGCTGCTGCCGACCTTCTTCCAGAGCGTCGCCGAGTTGCTCTTTCTTGCGCTCATAGCGCTCGGCCTGCAACGCGGTCCATTGATTAACGGATTCGGTGAACAGTTGGTACTCCCGTTCCAGTTTGCTGCGCAGCGTCGCGCAATCGCGCCCCTCATCCAAAGTAGTGCGAGTGCGCTCGAACGCAGTGTGCAGCATCGCGCGCTGAATCTTGAAATTAGGTATCCGGTTCAGGTTGCGTGCCAGGCCCAGCTTCTCACAAAAGCTGATCATCCACTTGGTAGGGTCCCATTGCCACCAGCGAATGCCGTTGCGATAGTCGGTTTGAAAAATGTGGTGGTAGTTGTGGTAGCCCTCGCCGTAGGTCAGGAAGGCCAGGAAGCCGTTGTCTCTGGCGCTGTTGGATTCCGTATAGGGGCGGCTGCCCCAGTAGTGCGCCAGTGAGTTGATGAAAAAGGTGACGTGGTGGTTGACGACCAGCCGCAATAGCCCGACCAGCAACACCGTGCCAATAATGTCACCCAGCCATACGCCCAGAAGAATGGGCAGGCCAAGGTTCATAAAGGTCGTCAGCGCAACGTAGTGCTTGTGCTGCCACATGACGACGGAATCCCGCTCCAGGTCACGGGCGTTGCTGAAGTCCTGCACGTTAGTGGAGTACCTGCGCAGCATCCAGCCCATATGACTGAACCAGAGTCCGCGTCCAGCGGAATAGGGATCTTGGTCGTTGTCGTCAACGTGGCGGTGATGACGGCGGTGATCGGATGCCCAGATGAGGATGCTGTTCTGTAGGGCGCCGGCCCCCCAGAAGGCAAAAAACCACTTCAGCAGCGGCGAGGCATCGTAGGACTTGTGGGCCCACAGGCGGTGATATCCTCCGGTGATCGACAGTCCGTTCAGGTAGAGAAAGACAACGGCCCACAGCCACTGATAGCCGTCGTAGCCGTGGTAGATGCCCCACAGGGGTACCAGAATAAGGGCTGCCAGCGGAAAGCCAACGAAAATGGTGATGTTGACCAGGTTCAGAGGCGGTTTTGTGGTCGTATCGCTCATAGGATCTGTGGGCCCTTGGCTCGGTTATAGGGTCGCAGATATTAGCTTCTTCTCCGCTAAAAGTCTCCCGCCCAAACTGGACAGGCACCACTGCGCTCGGAATTTACAGTATCATGCAGCTGCGCTATGACCGCGTCCATTTGGAATAATTCCATGTACTCCAGACCCGATTTCGTGTTCACAGGTTGGGCGGCTTCCGACCGTTGTCGAACCGCGTCAGATACTTGGGTCCGCGCGAGTGGGGCGCTGGGATGAGTCAGGCGGTCTTCACCAAGGGGTCGACGCTGCGCCATGTCCTGGTGATGACCGGAGCCAATGCGGCCGGCCTGATGGCTATGTTCAGCGTGGACATGGTCGATATGTACTTCCTGACCCTGCTCGGAGAGCAGGAGCTGGCGGCCGCCGTGGGGTACGCCGGCACACTCATGTTCTTCCTGGTGGCCGTCAGCATTGGTCTGCAGATTGCCCTTGGTGCCCTGGTGGCTCGGTCCGAAGGGGCAGGGAGTCGGCAACTGGCCCGACGGTACTGTACCAGTGGCCTGATTTTCAACGGTGTAGCCTCTGTGGTCATCAGCGCTCTGGCCTGGTTTCAGTTGCGTGATCTGCTGATCGCGCTCGGAGCGACCGGGGCGACGCTGGAGTACGCGTTCAGCTACGCGTCGATTCTGCTACCCAACATGCCGATACTGGTGCTGGGGATGAGTATGGCTGCGGGCGTGCGGGCGGTGGGAGATGCGCGGCGGGCCATGTGGGCGACGGTGTTGGGCTCGCTGGTGAATGCAGTGTTGGATCCCATTTTCATCTTCACGCTGGGTTGGGGTCTGGAGGGAGCCGCCTGGGCTTCCGTGGCGGCGCGCTTTGCGGTGATGTTTCTGGCCTGGCATGCGCTGTATCACGTACATCGGATGCCCTGCAGGATTACCCTGCCCCAGTTTGTTTCTGATACCGGGCCTATTCTGGTCATTGCTGCACCGGCGGTGTTGACCAATCTGGCAACGCCCATCAGCAACAGTTTTGTGCTTAAGACAATGTCTCAGTTCGGTGACAGCGCGGTAGCCGGTGCTGCCATCATGGGGCGCATCACGCCGGTGGCCTTCGCTGCCATTTTTGCGTTGTCCGGGGCGGTCGGACCGATCATTGGACAGAACGCCGGTGCGGGCGCTTACGATCGTGTGCGTTCCGCGCTGGTCAGCGCGATGGGATTCAACTTTGTCTACGTGTTAGTGGTCTGGTTGATCCTCTGGCTGGCGGCGGATGTCATTGTCTGGAGCTTTTCCGCCAGCGGCGAGGCGGCTAGCCTGATTCGCTTCTACTGCTATTTCCTGGTGGGCGCTTTTACCTTTAATGGTTTTCTGTTTGTGGCAAACGCCAGTTTCAATAACTTGAAGCACCCTCACTGGGCAACCTTTTTCAACTTCGGCAGGGCTTTCGTAGGTACCATTCCGGCGGTGTACTTTGGTGCCTTGTGGTACGGCCCCAAGGGGGTGATGGCGGGCGAAGCGGTGGGCTCGGTTGTTTTCGGATTGGCCGCAGTGGCCGGGCTTTTTGTGTTAGTGCGCCGGCTGGAGCGGGAACACCAACCCGTAGAGCCAGGAGCACTGTCAAGCACCGCGTTGGTGGGGATGGAGACAAGCCGGGAACCGCCGGTGTGAGTCGGATCAGAGTTTTTCCAGATAGGACTGGTGTTCGAGCAGTGTGATGCGCTGACGAAACTCTTCGATTTCCTGCTGTTTTGTGAGCGTGAAGATACGTTGCAGTTCCGTACCCAGACTGCTGCGTATGAAGTCCGATTCACTGAACAACCTGACGGCGTCCTGCATGTACACGGGCAGCGTGGTGTCCTCTTGGGCGTAGCCGTCCCCCTCAATCGGGTCACCTGGAGACAGATTCTGTTCGATGCCGTCCAGCATCGCGGACAGCAAGACCGCAAACACGAGATAGGGATTGGCGTCCGAGCCTGACACACGGTGTTCCAGCCGTCGGGAAGCCATGCTGCCGGCCGGTACCCGCACCGCGACGGTGCGATTCTCATAACCCCAGCTTGGAAAGGTCGGTGCGTGAGCGCCTTTCTGAAAACGTCGGTATGCGTTGTAGGACGGCGCGAGTACGGCAACCGAGTCCGCCATGTTCAGTAGGCAGCCGCCGATGGCGTTGTGGAGCAGAGGCGAGCCCTTCTCGCTGCCATCGTCAAAAATATTGACACCGTTATCGTCGATCAGACTGCAGTGCACGTGCATGCCATTGCCCGCTTCCTCTTCGAACGGCTTGGGCATGAAGCTGGCGATCAGGCCGTGCTTGGCAGCGACGCCCTTGATAAGCCGCTTCATCATGACGATTTGCTTGGCACACAGCACCGGGTTATCGACGTGCTGCATGTTGATTTCATACTGTGATGGGGCGGATTCCTTCACCACACCGTCGAAGGGTAGATCCTGCACCTCGCAGGCCAGGCGAAGATCCTCCATCATGTCCTGGTGGTGGTTCAACACGTCCAGGCCATAGGTGTTGCCGCCTACAGGGGTACCACCTGCCGGCGAAGGACAGGTGTGGTGCGGTATGCTGTCGTCCCAGGTGACGAGGCTGAACTCAAGCTCCGCGGCCACGACGGCGCGGTAACCCGCCTCCTGAAAACGAGTCACTACCTGTTTCAAAACGTGGCGGGGGTCGCCTGGGTAAGCTGAGCCGTCCGCGTCGAACATGGACAGCATGACCTGTCCGTGTTGTCCGCCTGCAGCCCAGGGTGTTGGCAGGAGCGAGCCTTCGACGGGCCTGCAGATACCGTCAGCATCGCCCGATGCGAACACCAGCTCCTCCACGTCCCGACCCCAGATATCCAGACTCAGTGCTGTCTTTGGAAGCTTGAGTTCGCCGTCAAAAATTTTGCCCAGCTTGTGCCTGGGCACCCACTTGCCTCGCATGACCCCGTTACAATCGGGGAGCAGCGCTTCAATGGTTGTTATTTCGGGGTGAGCCCGCAGGAACCAATCGGCTTCAAGCGACATGCATCCACCGTAGTAAGCCCGGTAAGGCCGCACTATCTCCGCTGTACCGATGTTGAACAATGCCCTACTTGGGGCAGCAGGGAAACAGCGCCAAAAACCCTTAAAAATAAGGGCCTAGAGGCGCTGGGGCCCGGTGCGAGAGGTGTGTGGTTAACGCCTCAGCGAGGCGCCATGTAGATGCTCAGTGGGTCCTGTCCAGCGGCTTCTCCCAGGCAGGACATGGCGTTCAGGAACAGTGAAAACAGATCCGTTTGTGAGCTGACGTCCAGTTTCCGATAGATACTCTTGCGGTGGCGGCGCACGGTTTCGACGGCGATCTCCAGCCGTTCTGCAGAGATGTCCGTGCCGTAGCCGCGCAGCATCAGTTCCAGTACATCTTTTTCCCTGGGTGATAGAAGAGACGCACCAAAGGTGCGGAACGCCAGGTCGATCTGGTGGTCGATGCCGGGCTGAATCAGATTGGTGGCTGCAAAGTCGCTGTGTTCAGTATGACTCTTGAGCAGTTCAGAGACCGGGTCGGCCAGCAGATACAGGCACTCGTATTCTTCATCGCTGAACGGCTGATGCTCCTTGAGTCGCATCATGCACAGGTTGATGACGTTGCCAGCCTGGAGTTTGGCGAGGTAGATCGCCTCGTCCGTACTGTCCGTTTCGGCATAGTACTCCCGATAGTACTGCGACTCTTTCAACTTACCCATGGTGACGCGTGAGAGCCTGTAGATCTTTGACCGTGGCTGGTTCATCGACGTCTGGTAAAAAGGATCTTCTCGATAGGGTCCATCGAGGTACTGGTCGATCTGCTGGAACACCGCGTGCTTTGGAATGTCGTGGTAGAGCACACGGGGTGGAAGATCCCGGTGGTACAACCACACTTGCGGGTAGTCGATTTTTACCTGGGCATTGATTGCGTCAACCAGGGCGGGAAAAAACTCTTCGGTTCCTAGGGCAGCGATTGCACGTGATATGTCACGGTTCCATTGACTGAGCTGATTTAGACTTGTCATTACGTTATTGATTATTACTGGCTGTGTACCATCCCTTGTCTCTACATACTGTGCCACCCCGCTGTGGCTTGTCAAACTGCGTTCATAGGGATTTCTGCCGGTGTTATTTGCACTTTTGCACCGTGGTCAACTTTGTCGGGTTTCTGCGCTATCCTTGGTGCCCCGCGCTGCCAAGAGGGAGGCGGATTGCCGGCTCAAAACGATAACGCTGTCACTTACAATGACTCGGTGCCGATCAAGTTCACCAAGGCGCTGCTGGTGCAGGCGCGCGCCTTTGAATGCGACGTTGAGGGAATCCTCGAAGCCGCCGGCTTTCCTTTCGACCCGTTGCGTCAGGATGCGCAGACCGCCTTTGTCTCCAGAGAGCAGTACTCGCGGCTGTGTATCGAGCTCATCCGCGCACTGGGAGATGAGTCCGGGGGGGTAATGCCAGACGTCCGTACGCCGGTGGGAACTACGCGACTCATTGCACTCAGTATGATCAACAGCTCACCACTGTCGTCGGCACTGAAGCGGTGCATCGAATTCAATCGTGTGTGCAGGGTGCGTCAGGACGCCGGGCTGGAAAACCGCGTGATCGTGGACAACGCAGACAAAGAAGCGACGCTTGTCTATTTGCAGGAAGGCGATGCACCGGAGTTTCAGCACAGTGTGCTGTGCAATCTGGCGATGTGGATGCGGTTTTGCGGTTGGCTTATTGGGCAGCACATCGATATCACCAGCGCGTCCTGTGCGGGACCTGCACCGGAGTTTCTTGCCGGGATGAGGCATTTTTTCCCCTGTCCTGTCAGTTACGATCAACCGGTCAACTCGGTCACGTTCAGTGCGCGTCATCTGGATGCGGAACTGATTCGCAGTGAAGAGGATTTGTTCGAATTCCTCAAGCTGGCCCCCTATTACCTGGTGATCGAGCCCCTGGCGAGTACACTGAGCATCACCTACCGCATCCGAGAGATACTCGGCTCGGATTTTCGCGAGGAGATGCCGAGCTTTGAAGAACTGACCGGTCTTTTGAACATGTCTGCTCGCACGCTGCGACGAAGACTGGAAAAGGAGGGGACTTCTTACCAGCGCATCAAAGACAACGCCCGTCGCGATGCAGCCATATCGATGCTCAGCCAGCAGGGCCTGACGGTGAGCGAAGTGGCGGAACGAGTGGGCTTTTCCGACCCAAGCGCATTTCATCGGTCTTTCAAGAAATGGACTGGTCAGTCTCCGGGTTCCTATCGGTAGACCTCAGCTGGCGGCCGCGACCGCCTCAGCCCTCCCAGTTCAAAGGCGCCGTTCGCCATCGATTCAGCCAGGCATAGTAAACCTTGTCACTGTAGACTCGCCGCCCGACGCTGCCGTTGTAACGTGCCAGTGCCCGATGCAAATGACCGTTCTCGCGCTGCAGGTAGAACTGCAGAATGCGGCAGCCGTACTCAAAGTTGGTGGCATTGTCAGTCAGGTTGTCGTCCGGCCTGCCGATCTCATCCTTCCAGAACGGCATGACCTGCATCATGCCTTGAGCGCCAACCCTGGAGATGGCAAACCGGTCAAAGTGGCTTTCCACTTCGATGACGGACAGCACCAGTTCCGGAGGTAGTTCTGCCTGCGTGGCGGCGGCGTGAATCATTCTTAGCAGCTGCAGGCGTTCCTGTGGATCCTTGACGAAAATCTCCAATCGACTGGACATGTCGACCAGCCAGACCTCGGCATCATAGCGGTCCTGAAAGCTGTCGGCTCCGACAATCGTTTGCTCCAGGAAATCGCGCAGTGCGGCTCGCTCTTCCGGATCCTCCGGCTGTGCCGTGACTAAACTCGCGCAGACGCACAGCAGCAGCGAGGCGAGACTATGATAGGGGTTGACCGGTGGGCGATTCATCGGCGCGCGCGTCACGACCTAGGTCAAGCGCGCCTGAAGATGGGTCAGTACCTGGTCCACCGGCACGTCGTCGGCGTCGTCGGCGCCTCTCGCTTTGTGCTCTACATTGCCTTTCGCCAGCGCCCGATCGCCGATCACAATGCGATGTGGAATGCCGATCAGTTCCATGTCAGCAAATTTTACACCGGGACGTTCATTGCGATCATCCAGCAGGACTTCGATACCGGCTTCTTGTAACTGTGAATACAGCGCCTCGGCGCAATCCGCCACGGCCGCAGACTTTTGCATATTGAGCGGGACGAGCGCCACCTGGAACGGTGCCATGGCCTGTGGCCAGAGGATGCCGCACTCATCGTGATTTTGTTCGATGGCTGCGGCCACAACCCGGCTGACGCCGATGCCGTAACAGCCCATGCTCATGCAGACACTCTTGCCGTTGGCGTCCAGCACTGTGGCATTCATGCTGGCGCTGTACTTGTCACCAAGCTGAAAAATATGGCCCACCTCAATACCGCGTTTGATCAGCAGCCGGCCGTTGCCGTCGGGTGAGGGGTCTCCGGGCAGGACATCGCGCAGGTCGGCGACGGTGGTCGCCTCGCAATCCCGACCCCAGTTCACGCCTCGCAGGTGCCAGCCGTCTTCGTTTGCACCGCAGACAAAATCCGCCAGGTGAGCGGCACTGCGATCGACGATCAAAGGCATAGGCAAAGCCACCGGGCCGAGTGAGCCGAATCCTGCGCCGCATGCAGAGGAGACCTCCTGTTCGCTGGCCATTCGCAGTGGCGCGGCGACGCCGGCGAGTTTTTCCGCCTTGATGGCGTTCAGCTGATGGTCTCCACGCAGCAGCAAAGCGACGAGACTGCCGGCGTCTTCTCCCGCCACCACCAGTGTCTTTACGCACTGCTGTGCATCGACGCCCAGGAACGACGCCAGCGCCTCGATATTGCCCACGCCGGGCGTTGCAACGCGCTCGATGGTCTGGGTGGGGGTGGGTTGGTCGCCCGCCGGTGGCAGGGCTTCCGCCATTTCCACATTGGCAGCGTAATCACTGCCGTCACTGAACGCGATCGCATCCTCGCCGGAGCTCGCCAACACGTGAAACTCGTGAGAACCGCTGCCGCCAATACTCCCCGTATCGGCGATGACTGGCCGGAAGTCCAGTCCAAGGCGTGTGAAGATACGATTGTAGGTGTTGAACATCACCTCGTAAGTCTGCGTGAGGGAGCTCTGGTCGATGTGGAAGGAGTAGGCGTCTTTCATCAGGAACTCGCGCGAGCGCATGATGCCGAAGCGCGGGCGAATTTCGTCGCGGACTTTAGTCTGGATCTGGTACAGGTTGATCGGCAGCTGTTTGTAGCTTTTGACTTCGTCTCTAACCAGGCTGGTGATCACTTCTTCATGCGTTGGGCCAAGACAGAAGTCACGCTGATGACGATCCTGAATGCGAAGCAGCTCGGGGCCATACAGTTCCCAGCGCCCAGATTCCTCCCATAATTCAGCGGGTTGCACGATAGGCATAGAAACTTCCTGAGCACCTGACCGATCCATTTCTTCGCGGATGACGCTTTCTACTTTGCGCAACACTCGCAAACCTACGGGCAACCAGCTGTAGACGCCGGCGGCCAGTTTGCGTATCAGCCCCGCCCGTAACATGAGTTGATGGCTGACGATTTCCGCATCTGCCGGTGTTTCTTTTTGTGTAGCGATGAGGAATTGACTGGTGCGCATATTGGTTCCGTTGCGAAAGGTCTGAAAGTCTTGGTGGTTTCTAACACCGAATTGAGGATGACTAGTGTACGTTCGAACGTCACGACGGTACAGCGCGTTGCATTGTGTTGGTGCAGTGAAAAAATTTTTTACACCTGTGCACACAATTGAGTCGTTTATCTTTTTTCGGATGACGCTCTCGCACTGCAAATACAGGGGTTTTTTTCGCCTCGATCGCAGAAAACGCTTGTATTGCAGACTTTCATGCTTTATACAGTTCTTGTGGCTTGAGGCAGCGCTGTTTCGAGTGGTAGGGGAAGCGGGCAGTCCGGGTTTAACCAAGATCCATTACACTTCAAAGGGAAGGTTCGAACTAAAATGGCAACGAAAGCAAAGAAGAAGGCTCCAGCCAAGAAAGCAGTGAGGAAGAAGGCACCTGCTCGCAAAAAGGTCGCCGCGAAGAAAAAAGCGCCACCTAAGAAAGCAGCGCCTGCGCTCAAGCAGAAGCTGACCAAGAGTCAGATCGTTGCAAGTCTTGCTGACGGAACCGATCTGAGCAAGAAGCAGGTCAACACCGTTCTGGATGAGCTGGATACGCTGATCGAGCGCAGCATCAAAAAGCGTTCGGTAGGCGAGTTCACCTTGCCCGGCATGATGAAGATCACCACCGTGAAGAAGCCCGCTCGCAAAGCGCGCAAGGGCATCAATCCGTTCACGGGGGAGGAGACGGTGTTCAAGGCCAAGCCTGCCAGCATTGCTGTCAAGATTCGGCCTCTCAAGAAGCTGAAGGAATACGCAGCCTCTTGACCTGAACCGCCCGGCCGGCTCGCTGGTGCGAGTCGGCCGCAGACTCTGCTCCCCGGCGCTCCTCGGGGGACTCGATTGCGCTCTCCCTGAGCCTCCCTCCACGCGCTTGGCCTGCCCCAGCCCTTGCGGTAGAATTCGCGCCTTCAAATTTCTCTCTCGATAGATTCGTATTGGTGGAGCGAATCCATGCCGATTTATGAGTACCAGTGCCAGGCCTGTCACGAACAGCTTGAGGTCCTGCAGAAAATCAGCGACGAACCTCTGCTGGACTGTCCCGCCTGTGGCAAACCGGCACTGAAGAAAAAGATATCCGCCGCGGCTTTTCGGCTTAAGGGCAGTGGTTGGTATGAAACCGACTTTAAAACGGGCTCGAAAAAGAATCTGGCGGGCGGGTCAGACGGCGCGTCCGCGGACAGCGGCGCCCGGAATGAAAAGGGCGGTTCCGACGCCAAGCAAAGCAGCGGGGCGGACGCCAAGCAGGGCAGCGCCGCAAAAAGTGACAACAATCAACCAGCCTCATCCTGAGGCGGTATGGAAAATCAGATATGCGCACTCACTACTGCGGCGATTTAAGCTCGGCAAACATCGATGATACGGTCACGCTCTGTGGTTGGGTTGACCGTCGTCGCGATCACGGTGGGGTTATTTTCCTGGATCTGCGAGATCGGCAGGGCATTGTTCAGGTCGTCTTTGATCCGGATACCGAGGAACACTTCCAGCGCGCCGACCGGGTTCGCAGCGAGTACGTATTGCGCGTCACAGGGCGAGTGCGCGCCCGCTATGAGGCAACCGTCAATCCGGCCATGCCGACCGGGGAGATCGAGGTGCTCGGGAAAGAGCTTGAGATCCTCAACAGGGCCGCGACGCCGCCTTTCCAGTTGGATGAATACACTCAGGTGGGCGAAGAAGTGCGCCTGCAGTACCGCTATATGGATCTACGCCGCCACGAGATGCAGGAGCGGTTGAAGATGCGCTCGCGTATTACGTCGGCTGTGCGTAACTTCCTCGATGACGAGGGGTTTCTCGATATCGAAACGCCCATTCTCACCCGCGCCACCCCCGAGGGTGCCCGAGACTATTTGGTGCCCAGTCGGACGCATCCCGGTCAGTTTTTCGCGCTGCCCCAGTCGCCGCAACTGTTCAAACAGCTGCTGATGGTGTCCGGCTTTGACCGCTATTACCAGATCGCCAAGTGCTTCAGAGACGAGGATTTGCGGGCCGATCGCCAGCCGGAGTTCACCCAGATCGATTTGGAAACCGCGTTCCTGGAAGAAGCCGACATAATGGCGATAGCCGAGCGCATGGTGCGCGTACTCTTCAGTAGCGTACTGGATGTTGAGTTGCCGGCGTTTCCGCACGTGCCCTATGCAGAAGCCATGACTCGGTACGGCTCAGACAAGCCTGACCTGCGCATACCGCTGGAACTGGTCAGCATCGATGACTTGATGCAGCAGGTAGAGTTCAAGGTATTTCGTGGGCCGGCGGATGACCCGGCGGGTCGGGTGGCTGCGCTGAAGGTGCCCGGCGGAGCTGGCATCAGTCGCAAAGAGATTGATGACTATACGGATTACGTCGGTATTTTTGGCGCCAATGGGCTCGCCTGGATCAAGGTGAATGACCTGGCGGCCGGTGTCGAGGGTCTGCAGTCACCCATACTGAAGTTCATGCCCGAGGACGTCGTTGCGCAGATGATGCAGCGCCTTGAAGCGGCCGATGGTGACATCATTTTCTTTGGCGCCGACCGTATGAGCGTCGTTAACGAGGCGTTGGGAGCCTTACGTATCAAAGTTGCGGAAGACCGTGACCTGGTCGCTGACGGCTGGGCCCCGCTGTGGGTGGTGGACTTCCCCATGTTTGAGGAGGACGCCAACGGTCAATGGACACCGCTGCACCATCCGTTCACGGCGCCTGCGTGCTCGGCCGACGCTTTGGAGGAGAACCCGGGTGCGGCGCTGTCCAGGGCTTACGATATGGTACTGAACGGCTGCGAGTTGGGGGGAGGCAGCATGCGTATCCACGATCGCGAGCTGCAGGAAGCGGTGTTCCGTATTCTGCAAATCGAGGCAGAGGAGGCACAGGAAAAGTTCGGTTTCCTGCTCAACGCTCTGCAGTACGGTGCTCCACCCCACGGCGGACTGGCCTTTGGTCTGGACCGCCTGGTGATGCTGATGACCGGCGCCCACTCGATTCGTGATGTCATCGCCTTTCCCAAGACGCAAAGCGCGGCTTGTGTTATGACCAATGCGCCCGGTGACGTCAGCACGACTCAGCTGCGAGAGCTGAACATCAGACTGCGACAGGCGGCAACCGAAACAGACACACCGGACGTCAGCTAGAACCGTTTCCCCAACAGATAGCTATATAAGAAGGAAGACTTTGTATGGCAGGTCACAGTAAGTGGGCAAACATCAAACACCGCAAGGCGGCCCAGGACGCCAAGCGCGGCAAGGCCTTTACCAAGCTGATCCGGGAATTGGTGGTGTCTGCCAAGCAGGGCGGTCCATCCCCAGAGGATAACCCCCGGCTGCGCGCCGCCGTCGATAAGGCGTTGGGCGCCAATATGACCCGTGACACCATAGATCGGGCCATTGCGCGGGGCGCCGGTACCAACGATGCGGATGATATGGAGGAGGTAACCTACGAGGGTTACGCCTCGGGTGGCATCGCGGTGCTGGTGGAAGCCATGACCGATAACCGCAATCGTACGGTGGCTGAGGTGCGTCACGCCTTTACCAAGCGAGGCGGTAACCTGGGCACGGACGGCTCGGTGGCGTATCTGTTCACGCGCAAAGGCGAGCTGAACTACGCCGCCGGTGTCGACGAAGACGCTTTGATGGAAGCAGCGCTGGAGGCTGGCGCCGAAGACCTGGAAAGCAACGCGGACGGTTCGGTGGATGTGACGACACCCTGGGAGGCATTCGCCGAGGTCAAAGCGGCGCTGGGAGCGGCTGGGTTTGTCGCCGAGGGCGGTGAGGTCACCATGCTGGCGTCGACCTCGGTCCCCGTGGATGCCCAGGGTGCCGAGTCTCTCATGGCTCTGGTTGAGGCATTGGAGGATCTCGACGACGTGCAAAACGTTTATACCAACGTGGAGATTCCCGACGCCGTGCTCGAGCAGCTGTCCTAGTCTCATCGTTGCCGGCATCGGGTTTGCTCAGGGCGACCCTGTCTGGGCGACCCTGTCTGGGCGACCCTGTCCGGGCGACCTCAGCTTATCTGATCGAGGCGCTCCCGGACGATCTGCCACGATATCCTCCTTGCCTGCTGACCCGACCTGTAAATTTGTACATAATGGGCGGGGGGCAGCGCACGGTAACACCTATGTCATTAATCCTGGGTATTGATCCGGGTTCACGCAAAACGGGGTTCGGCATCATCCACTTTGCCGCGGGCCGTAGCGAGTACATCACCAGTGGTGTCATTCGACTGCCCGACGCATCGCTGCCTGAGCGTTTGCGCATTATCCACGCCGGCGTCAGCGAACTGGTAGAGCAGCACAGCCCACAGGAACTTGCCGTCGAACAGGTGTTCATGGCCAAGAGTGCCGGATCCGCGTTAAAGCTTGGGCAGGCAAGAGGCGCGGCAATCGTCGCCTGTGTGGCCCGGGATATGCCCGTAGCGGAGTACTCGGCGCGTCAAATCAAGCAGTCGGTGGTTGGAAACGGGGCGGCTGACAAAGAACAGGTACAACACATGGTGCAGGTGTTGCTGAAGTTACCCGCGGCGCCGGCGGAGGATGCGGCGGACGCTTTGGCGGCGGCCCTGTGCCATGCCCACACGCGTCAGAGTTTGATCAAGATGGCCGGTGCCAGCAGCGTGCGACGGAGACGGGTGCGATGATTGGCAGTCTCCGCGGTATTCTGGTCAGCAAAAAACCGCCGGATATCCTGGTGGAAGTGGGTGGTGTCGGTTACGAACTGCAGGTGCCCATGACGACCCTCTTTCAGCTGCCAGATCTGGGGGAAGAAGTTGCGCTGGTCACGCATTTCGTGGTTCGAGAAGATGCGCAGCTGCTGTACGGATTCATCGACGAGGCGGACCGACGACTGTTTCGTCAGTTGATACGCGTCAATGGCGTCGGGCCGAAACTGGCACTCACGATACTGTCCGGCATGGACGCTCACAGTTTTTCCCGCTGCGTGCAGCGCGATGACATCTCTAGCCTGGTCGCGCTGCCGGGTGTTGGCAAAAAAACCGCCGAGCGGCTGTTGATTGAAATGCGCGACAAACTCAGCGACTGGCTGGCAGCCGACGACGACTCGACCGAGTTGCAGGCCATTGTGCCAGGTCCGGCGACGGACATCGTCGCCGACGCCGAGGACGCGCTGGTGGCCTTGGGTTACAAGCCCGTCGAGGCCAGCAAAATGGTGGCAGCCGTGCACGACGATGCGGTAGCCAACAGTGAAGAGCTGATTCGGCGGGCTTTGAAAGCCATGGTGAAAGCGTGAGGCCCCGACCATGATTGAGACCGACCGACTGGTGGCGCCCCAGGCCGATGGCCCGGGCGAGGACGTCATGGATCGGGCGATCCGACCCCGCAGCCTGCAAGAATACGTCGGTCAGCCGGCGGTGCGTGAGCAGATGGAAATTTTTCTGGCGGCGGCCAAGGGCCGCGGCGAACCCCTGGATCACACGCTGATTTTTGGGCCGCCGGGCCTGGGTAAGACCACCCTGGCCAGCATCATCGCCAACGAAATGGGCGTATCCCTGAAGACCACGTCGGGCCCCGTGCTTGAAAAAGCCGGTGACATCGCGGCGCTGATGACCAATCTCGAGCCCGGCGATGTGCTGTTCATCGATGAGATTCATCGGCTCAGTCCGTTTGTTGAGGAGATTCTCTATCCGGCGATGGAGGACTATCAGCTGGATATCATGATTGGCGAGGGGCCCGCCGCCCGCTCCATCAAGCTGGACCTGCCACCGTTCACGCTGGTTGGCGCGACCACCCGGGCGGGGTTGCTGACGTCACCGCTGCGGGATCGCTTCGGTATTGTCCAGCGGTTGGAGTTTTACGAGGTAGGCGATCTCGCCCATATCGTCGAGCGCTCCGCCAGCATTCTCGATATGGCCACTGAGCCGGAAGGCGCCGCCGAGATCGCACGGCGTTCCCGGGGGACGCCGCGCATCGCCAACCGTCTGTTGCGACGAGTGCGCGATTACGCAGAAGTGAAGGCGGACGGCTGCATTTCTTCGGCGGTGGCGGATCGGGCGCTGGACATGTTGAACGTTGATCAGCTTGGGTTTGATCACCTGGACCGACGCCTGTTGCTGGCCATGATCGAAAAGTTTGACGGCGGGCCGGTGGGTGTCGACAGCCTCGCCGCCGCGATATCCGAAGAGCGTGGCACGATCGAAGACGTGCTGGAGCCCTATCTCATTCAGCAGGGTTATATGGTGCGCACTCCGCGCGGACGCATGGTAACGCGCAATGCCTATTTGCACTTCGGTTTGCCCGCGCCCGCCTCGGAAGCCGGTGCCGCTGCTGCCGAGCGGGGCGCAAACCTGTCGCTGGATCTGGGTGAGGAGCGGTGAGTGATGCACCTTTCAGTCTTTGTCTGCGGGTGTATATGGAAGATACCGATTCCGGTGGCATCGTTTACTACGTGAACTACCTCAAGTTCATGGAGCGGGCGCGCACGGAGTTCATGCGTTCACTGGGTTTTGGCCGGGACTATATCTTCAACCACGACCTGATGTTTGTGGTGCGAGATGTGGCGCTGCGATACCGCAGCCCGGCACGGCTGGATGATGAACTGACGGCCACTGCCACTGTGAGCAGTCTTGGCGGTGCCTCTATTGTGTTCCGCCAACAGGTGCGCCGCGGCGAGGAAGAGCTGGTCGGTGGCGACATCACCGTCGCCTGCGTGGATCGACAGGGCGTCAAGGCACGCAGGCTGCCACCGGACGTGGTCAGCCGCGTGCGGTCAACACTGCCGCTGACGTAGCGGCGATCGCCGGCAGGGATGCTGCAACACGGAACAAGTTTTACAACGGGGAGAGAGACATTGGAAGAACAATTGGGGCTGATGGAACTGATCTTACAGGCCAGTTTCACCGTGCAGTGCGTGATGGCGATTCTGGTGCTGGCATCGGTCATGTCTTGGTACATGATCGTCAACCGGTTCATCTACTTTCGCAACGCGCGCGACGAGATGTACCTATTTGAAGAGCGGTTCTGGTCGGGTATCGATCTGTCGCAGCTGTACCGGGAGGGCAACGACAAGGCCGCGAGCGGCGACGCCATCGTCGGCATGGAAAGCATTTTCCGCGCCGGCTTCAAGGAGTTCTCACGGCTTGCGCAACAGTCCGAGGCAGACTCTGAAGCGGTGATCGAAGGCTCGCGACGCACCATGCGGGTCGCGACCATGCGCGAGGAAGAGCGGCTGGAACGGCATCTGGCGTTTCTCGCCTCGGTGGGTTCCACCAGCCCGTACATCGGCCTGTTCGGCACGGTCTGGGGCATCATGCATTCCTTCCGGGGCCTGGCAAACGCGACCCAGGCGACGCTTGCCACCGTGGCGCCGGGAATCTCCGAGGCCCTGGTGGCGACGGCTATGGGCCTGTTTGCGGCGATTCCAGCGGTATTGGCCTACAACCGGTTCGCGGCAAAAGTGGAAACGCTGAGCAACCGCTACGATACCTTCATGGACGAGTTTTCCAGCATTCTCTATCGGCAGGCGTTCGCCCTGCGCGCGAAGGGCTAGGGTCCGATGGCCAGCAAGCGCAACAAGCGGCGGCCCATGTCAGAGATCAACGTCGTGCCCTACATCGATGTCATGCTGGTGCTGTTGATCATTTTTATGGTGACGGCGCCAATGCTGATGCAGGGTGTGAAGGTGGATCTGCCGGAGGCCAGTGCTGACCCGGTGGAAAATCAGGACAGCGAACCGGTCATTGTGTCGGTGGATGCGGCGGGGCAGCTGTTTTTAAACCTCGGCAATGAGGAACAGGTCTTGTCACTGCCGACCATCGCCGATCGGGTGGGTGCTGTCATGCGGCGCAGCCCGGATAAGCCGGTCCTGGTGTGGGGCGACCGGGCGGTCCCCTACGGTGAGGTCGTCACCGTGATGGTTGCCCTGCAGGAGGCCGGTGTGCCGAGTGTCGGCCTGGTCACCGAAGATCCCGAGTGAATACCTCTGTTTACGCCAAGCCCGTTGTACCGCACATCGTTGTGCGGCCGGCGTTGGCGACCCTGCTGTTGCACGGCCTGCTGTTCTACATGCTGATTGCCAACTGGAGCTGCAGCGAGCGCGAGATCGTGAAGATCAAGCCCGCGCCGAAGGTGATTGAGGCGCGATTGGTCGATGTGAGCGAATTCCAGAAACCCAAGCCGCCACCACCCAAACCACAACCCAAGCCACCGGAACCCAAACCCGCGCCTACGCCGAAACCCAAACCCGAGCCCAAGCCGGAGCCTAAGCCTGCACCTAAGCCCAAGCCTGAGCCCAAGCCTGAGCCTAAGCCCGAACCTAAGCCCGAACCCAAACCTCCCGACACGGCGGACCTGTTGGCCAATATAGCCCGTGAAGAACTGGCTCAGTCCGCGGCGGCGGAACAGGCGGCAACCGCGGCGGAACTCTCCGCCAGTTTCGCCGCGTTGATCCAGCGCACCGTGGTACAGTACTGGAGCCGTCCGCCCAGTGCCCGCAACGGCATGGAGGCACTGCTGGAAGTGCAGCTGGTGCCCACCGGAGAAGTGGTCAGCGTGACGGTGCTGCAGAGCAGCGGGGATGCGGCCTTCGATCGTTCGGCCATGAACGCCGTGGAAAAGGCCGCCAGTTTTCCCGAGTTACAGAAATTGCCCGACGGTGAGTTCGAACGGAATTTTCGTCGCTTCCGCCTGTTGTTCAGACCAGAGGATTTACGCTACTGATGACTTCGCCAGCCCGCTTGCTGTTGTTTTTTTGCTGTGTCCTGGCCGCTGCCGGCGCCCGCGCACAGCTCACAATCGAAATCACTTCCGGCGTGGACAATCCGATTCCCATCGCCGTGGTGCCTTTTGCCTGGCAGGGACCGGGTGCGCCGCCGGAGGACATCGCCTCGGTGGTGGACAGCGATCTGGTCCACAGCGGCCAGTTCGATCCGGTGGCGCGGGCGGACATGCTCGGTCGGCCGTCGACCGAGTCCGAGGTGTTCTATCGAGACTGGCGCGCCATCAATGCCGAGTACCTGGTGATTGGCAGGGTTTCGGGCGGGGAACAGCTGCGCATCGATTACGAGTTGTTCGATGTGCAGCGCCAGGTGCGCATGCAGCTGGGCAGCGAGACCGGTGCCGCCAGTGAGGCGAGAATGCTGGCGCACCGCGTCTCGGACGCAATCTACGAGAAGCTCACCGGCATTCCCGGGGCCTTTGCGACGCGACTGTTGTACGTCTCCGTGACGCGCGTGCCCAACGGCAAGGACTACTTCCGATTGACGCTGGCCGACTCCGACGGTGCGCGCCCCATCGTGCTGCTGGAGTCGCGCGAGCCGATCATGTCACCGACCTGGGCGCCCGATGGCCGCAGTGTGGCCTACGTGTCCTTCGAAACCGGTCGCTCGGCGATTTTCCGTCAAGAGCTGGCCACCGGGCGACGCGAGCAGCTGACCAATTTCAAAGGCCTGAACGCGTCGCCGGCCTGGTCGCCCGACGGCAACACCATGGCCATGACGTTGTCCAAGGACGGCAGCCCGGACATCTACCTGCTGGATCTGAACAGCAAGCGATTAACGCGCCTGACGCGTCATTGGGCCATCGATACGGAACCGGCCTGGATGCCCGACGGCAAAAGCGTGCTGTTCACCTCGGACCGGGGCGGCAAGCCCCAGATTTATAAGGTTGATCTGAGTTCCGGTCAGACCGAACGCGTTACCTTTGACGGGCCCTACAACGCGCGCGCGCGAGTCGCGGAGGACGGGCGCAATATGGTGATGGTGCATCAGATGAACGGCCAGTTTCACATAGCCATCCAGGACCTGAAGACCAATCGCATGCAGGTGCTCACATCAACTGCGCTCGATGAAAGTCCCAGTATCGCGCCTAATGGCTCTATGGTATTGTACGCAACCAAGTACTCGAATCGTGGCATCCTGGCCGCGGTGTCGGTAGACGGTGGGGTGAAGTTCCGTCTGCCTTCCCGAGAGGGCGATGTGCGAGAGCCGGCCTGGTCTCCTTTTATGGACCGCTGAGCAGCCTATAAAGACACATTTGGGAATCTCCATTGGGATCGAAAGGAACGACTATGAAACAGTTACCTATCGTGGGTAAGGCAATCACTCTTTTATTTATGGCGGCGGTGCTGGTCGCCTGTAGCGGCAATACCAAGGAAGAGGATGAGGCCGCAGCGGCCGCTGCCGCCGCAGCCGCAGCGAAGTCCGCTCAGGAAGCGCAGCAACAGGAAGAACTGCGGGTAGCGGAAGAAAAAGCTGCCGTGTATGGCAACGTATTCTACTTTGAGTACGACAGCGCGAACCTGACACCGGAAGCGCTGACCGCCATTGACGCTCACATCGACGTGCTCAAGCGCACCGACCGCAGTGTGCGCTTGGAGGGCAACACGGACGAGCGCGGCACCCGCGATTACAACCTCGCCCTTGGCGAGCGACGTGCCAACTCGGTGCGCGATTACATGGTGGCCAATGGCATCCAGTCATTCCGCATAGAAACCGTCAGCTACGGCGAAGAGCGTCCGGTCGCTTACGGTTCCGATGAAGCGGCCTGGTCCCAAAACCGGCGCGTCGAGCTGAAGTAGCGGTTACATCGTGCACACTTTGGCAAAGCGGCTTGTCACAGGCGGGCTGGTCATTCTGACCGGCCCGTTCTGCTTGGGGGCCCTGGCTCAGACCGGTTATGTGGATGTGGAAGCAGAGCGGGCAGCTCGCGAGGCATCTGGCCAGCCGGCGACGCCTGCCGATCCCTACGGTGCACAGCCGGCGCAAGCCTACCCCGCCACCAGTTACGGTGTGAGCTCTGGTTCCGCTGCAGCCCCTGTGGCGGCAACCCCCGTGCAGGACAATACCGCGAGCGGCGGCTCCAACCTGGGCAGCCTGTTTTTCCAGGTGCAGCAGCTACAGCAGGAAGTGCGGCGGCTGAACGGCATGGTGGAAGAGCAAGCGCATGAATTACGGCTGCTCAAAGAGCAGAGCATGCAGCGTTACATCGATCTTGATAAACGCATTGCCGGCGGAGGTGGGGCCGCAGGTGCCGCAACGGCAGCAGGCGCGAGCGCGGCGATGACATCCTCAACCGCCAGTTCCAGTGCGGCAGCGCCCCCCGCGCCACCGCCGAAGGCTTCGGATGGCGAGACGCACCTGAAAGAATTACCCGGTGAGAAAGACGCCTACGATGCGGCCTACAGTCTGGTAGTAGGCAAAGAGTTTGATCAGGCGTTGAATGCCTTCCAGCAGTTTCTGCGCGAATACCCCGGCGGCCGTTACTCGCCCAATGCATACTATTGGCTGGGAGAGCTGTATTTGGTGATGGAGCCGGCAGACCTGGAGGCCTCGCGCCAATCCTTTGCGCTGTTGCTGAGTGAATACCCGGACAACTACAAGGCGCCCGATGCGTTGTACAAGCTAGGCAAGGTCCAGTTCATGAAGGGCAATCGCGACAAGGCCCGTGAGTATCTGGATCTGGTCGTGACCCAGTACAGCTCCACCAACAGCCCGGCGGTGAAACTGGCCAAGGATTTCATCGCCGAAAACTACTGAGCACGGGTCATGGCCGGTGCATCCGCGCGCAGCGAGGCGGTCGCAGAAGACGTGCAGCTGCGCATCACCGAAATCTTTTACTCCCTGCAGGGCGAGACCCGCACCATGGGCCTGCCCACCGTATTTGTGCGCCTGACGGGCTGCCCATTGCGCTGCGTTTACTGCGACACCGAGTACGCCTTCAGTGGGGGTGAATTGATGAACTTGCAGGGCGTCCTCGATCGAGTGATCGCGTATCGGCCGGCCTACGTGACAGTGACGGGCGGTGAACCGTTGGCACAGCCCAACTGTCTGCCGTTGCTGTCGCGGCTGTGCGATCAGGGTTTTGAAGTATCGCTGGAAACCGGCGGGGCCATGAGCCTGGAAGGCGTGGATGAGCGCGTCGTGACGGTACTCGATCTGAAGACGCCGGCGTCCGGCGAGCTGGCCCAGAATGACTACGACAACATAGGGCGGCTGAAACCGCATGACCAGGTGAAGTTTGTGCTGTGCGATCGCGCCGACTACGAGTGGGCGCGCTTCAAGCTCGATGAGTTTGCTCTGGCGGACAAGGTCACGGACGTACTGTTCTCGCCCAGCTATGAGCAGCTTGACGCCACGCAGCTGGCCGAATGGATACTGCAGGATCATCTCCCCGTGAGGCTGCAGCTGCAATTGCACAAACTGCTGTGGCATGATGCGCCGGGGCACTAGCCCACGGCGGTGGGCGGGAGCCGCTGCAAGCGCGGCGTGATCGGTTTCGGATAACACACGATGGCATCGAAAAAAGCGGTGATTCTAGTTTCCGGAGGCCTGGACTCCAGCACGGTATTGGCGATGGCCCGGCAGCAGGGCTACGATTGCTACACGCTCAGTTTTGATTACGGCCAGCGCCACAGAGCGGAGCTGGTGGCGGCCGAGCGAGTGTCGGCGGCCCTTGGCGACGTTGAGCACAAGGTGGTGAAGCTGAATTTTGATTTCATTGGAGGCTCCGCTCTGACCGATCTCGATATCGCAGTGCCCGAAGAACCCACCGAAGGCATCCCCGTCACCTACGTGCCGGCGCGCAACACGGTTTTTCTGAGCATCGCGTTGGGGTGGGCCGAAGTGCTTGAGGCGAACGATCTTTTCATCGGTGTTAACGCCGTGGATTACTCTGGCTACCCGGACTGTCGGCCGGAATTCATCGCGGCTTTTGAGGCCACCGCCAATCTTGCCACCAAGGCCGGAGTGGAGGGCAGGAAGATATCCATACACACGCCGCTGATGGACATGGGCAAGGACGACATCATCCGTGCAGGCATCGCGCTGGGCCTGGACTACTCGCTGACCGTGTCCTGTTATCAGGCGACTCCCGATGGGCTAGCGTGCGGAGTCTGTGACAGTTGTCGACTGCGTCGACAGGGCTTTGTGGACGCCGGCGTCGCCGATCCGACCCGCTACCGCTAGCCGCTGTTGCAAAGGCTCACCCCTGGTCTAATCTGATGAGAGGGGAGCGGGCACACGATCGGCCCGCCCCAGAATAGGGAGAGCCCGCGATGTCTGACAACGAGCCGAAAGAACACAATCCGCCTCCGTCGACCGAGCCTGAGGTGCCTTCAGGAACGCCGCCACCGACTCGGTCCAGCGACTTTGATCTCGGCACCGTAATCGCCCAGGCCAAGCACGTACTGTCCGACCCGCGCGGTTTTTATCGTGAGATGCCAAGGAGTGGCGGTTATAGCGAGCCGGCGATTTTTGCAATAATAATGGGCGTGGGCGCCGGTGTGGTATTCACCGTGCTGTCGTTCCTGGGTCTGACCGGAGAGGGCTTGGGCGGCATCTTTGCGATCATTGTCATGCCCATTGCACTGCTGATCGGCGGTTTCATCGCTGCGGTGGTGCTGTTTGTGATCTGGAAACTGATGGGAACGGATCAGAGTTTCGAGGCGTCTTACCGATGCGTCGCCTACTCCTATGCCATCGTGCCGGTGGTTACCCTGATCTCGATCATTCCCTATGTGGGCACCATCGTACGGACACTCTGGGGCATCTGGCTGATGATTATCGCCAGCGTTGAAGTGCATGGGCGCAAACACCAGACCGCGTTGATCGTGTTCGGCGTACTGGGCTTTTTGTCGCTCATGGGTGGCCTCAGCGCGGAGCGCGGCGGGCGACAGTTCGATGCTGCGGTGCAGGACAGTGCCCGACAGTTTGAACAGGGCATGCAACCGTTCGAGCAGGTGGGTGTCAACGAAGACGGCGAGTTCGATCCAGAGCAGGCAGGCCGGGCCGTTGGCGCCTTTCTGCGCGGCATGCAGGCCGAGGTGGATGGCGGCACAGATTCCTCCACGGCCCAACCCGTAGAGGAGGCGCGGTCCGCCTCCAGCGGAGCGGAGTCCAGCGACGGGCGCTGAGGGTCCTGTCCACGCAGGGCCCTGATTCCACAGGAAAAATGCCTTGAAGTTTCACCCGAAATCCGTACTATAGCCGCCTTTCTGGGCCGTTAGCTCAGTTGGTAGAGCAGTTGGCTTTTAACCAATTGGTCACTGGTTCGAATCCAGTACGGCCCACCAAAAACCAGAAAAGGCTCCCTCTCTAGGGGGCCTTTTCTGGTTTTCAGATGGCGGTGCTGATTTGGTTCGAACCAGCCGGTTCGAAAAATTGCGACTGTAGTAGCAATTTAGACGCCGCAGCGCAGCGACGGCGCCCCGCAGGGGTGATTGCAGCCCTGAGGCTGCAATCATCAATCCAGTACGGCCCACCAAAGCCTTAGAGTTTCCAGATACTTAACAGCCCCATTATTGGGGCCTTTTTGTGCCTTGTGCTATTGAAGCGCAATTGTGCTATTGAATTGGATTAAACTGCTCTAAGGTATCTGCTTTCGACCCAGCTCCCAAGCTTGGGCATTCCACATCCGTATTCCATTATGTGTCTAAACACTGCTTAAATTAGCCAGCCTATCGGGCTGCAAAGATACACAAGCCCGGCTGCGGGCCGCTGATCGCGCTAATGAAGTCCCGGCATGGGATGTCGACCGTGCTTGACTACGGCGATATCGTCATTCAGTGACTCAATGACAGTGAGATCTATAAAATTTTAATCCGTTTGGGAGTGCTAATCATGGCCGCCTGCATGCCGCTCATCCTGTTTCATGCGTGAGAAAATTCGAGCGCGAGCATGCGGCGCTGGTTCCCGCCGTAGGATGTGGCATGAAGGATGCGATAGTCCCATAGTACCAGGTCTCCCGGATTACTCGGAAGCACTGTCGCCGGTACGTCCTCAGTTTCCAGGCCGAGTTTATCGCCACCAAGAAAAAGATCACGATTCAATATTCCCGAGAACGTATCGCCGCGATGGTGGCTGCCTGGAATCAGACGGATAGCCCCCGATGCCGAATCAATAGGATCGAGATACAGTGCCATCTTGATATTCCTGCTGTCGTCCTTTACCGAATGCCCATCTTGATGAAAGCGTGTGCCGCAGTCATAGATACTGGCGTCACTACCTGTAAAGCTGTAGCCTTTCCCGAGCAGACAACCCGCTATTTCAGCGATTCGCTGATCGCGAATAAGATCGGCGATATATGCATCTTTCTCAGTGACAGCAGAAATAAAACGTCGCATTCGGTTGTCGTGAAATTCGTGTACCCACTCGATCACGTCTTCGGGATTGTCTTCAAAAAGCGCGTCAAAGTGTCGGGAGATTTCCTCAATCTTATCTACGAAAAGTCCAGGCAAGTAAAGGAATCCGAACAAGTCGAAAAAAGCTTTTTGCTGTTGCTCCAGAACCACTGCTAAACCTCGCGCTTTTTTATACGTTTCAGCTGTGCCTTGGCGGCCTTATCCCCACCTTCAGCTGCAAGCTGTAACCAATACAGGTATTTTGCATGGTCTTTTGCCACCCCATTACCCGCGTAATACATGCGCGATATCGTCATTTGCGCTCTGACTTCGCCCTCTTCTGCAAGAGGCAATAACCGCCTGAAAGACTCTTCGTAAAGCCCCTTCTGGAAAGCTCTGATGCCGAGGGTCAGCTCGTCCATTTTATCAACCTTCACTTGTATATTCATGTTCCTACGGGGTAGGTTATACTACATGGTCCTGTTTGGCTGATAGTATTACAAAAATTAGGGTTTTTAGTTATGGAAGTTGAGACACGCATGGTTGACGTTGAGTTGACCAACCGCTGTAACGCGTTATGCAGCTTTTGTCCTCGCCCGGCGACCCCGGACCAAGGTTTCATGTCTTTTGATACCTTTAAGCAATCAGTCGCACGCATCAAAGAACTAGCGATCCTCCCCAATATTTCCCTGACAGGCCAGGGAGAATCTACCTTGCATCCACAATTGGTCGAATTCGTTCAGTACGCTGCCAACGAGGGCCTTTATGTGGAGATGACGACCAACGCCAATCTGCTGACCAAGGACCTGTCCCAACAATTAATTGACGCGGGACTCGGCAGTATTTCATTCAGCGTATCCGACTTCGGCGACGATTATGAAATCGTGTATAACCTAGATTTCGAAACTACGCGGCGCAACATAATGGACTTTCTCGAGCTGCGGGACAACTGCAAGCAGCGTAAACCAAGAGTTGTTCTCAGCATCGTAGAGCACGACCTAAACCGGGATAAAATCGCAGAAATGAAAAAATTCTGGGAAAGTGCCGGCATTAAATTCATATTAGAGTTCCCGCAGAACAATCGTGGCGGAGCCTGTGACAATGGCCACTACTTCATTGGCAATGATCGCTTTGAAGCTGAGGCAAAAACTCTGCTCCAAGAGAAGCAGGCATCCCCCATTTGCTCCACCCCGTTTTTCTTCGTATTCATAGGCTGGAATGGTCAGTACTATGTGTGCTGTAGCGATTACCGCAAGGAAACACCGCTCGGTTCTGTGTTCGACCATAGCATTGATGATATGGATAAAATCAAACTTGACGGCATGGTCGACCACGCAATCAAGGCCTGCGCCGACTGTAACGTCGATCCGGTGAACGCCGTTCGCGAAAAGCTTTTTGAGATAGAGGCAGGTGCTGCTGATAGCACCGAGTTAGATGACGTCCTCGAGCACTACTCTACGGTCAATAATCAGCGTTTGCCAAAGGACATCGACATATTGACGTATGCTGACAGTAGAGCGCCCATAAAACTGAAACAACTGTAGAGTTAATTCAGCGCAGCACCCACCATCCAGGGGATAGCGCACCCGGCTATATGGCCGGTTCTCAGCCAGATAGCGCCACCGATTTTCAGCCCAGGTCATCAGCGACGCTGTGTGGCGCTATTGCCGCTTCAATCTGAGCCATCGAGATATCGAGGATATCTTGGCTGAGTGCGGTATCACTGTCAGCCGAGCAGCAATCCGGCTCTGGTGCATAAAACTCGGACCCGTACATTCCACGTGGCCGAAGACGAGACGTCGCGGATACGGTGATACCCTAAAATCTGATGAGGGATTCGCTGGTGTGCCGGACCATTCGGATCAATCGCAGGCTGCATTAGCGTTGGCTGGCCGTGGATCAGAATGGAGATATGGTTGACGTCTCCTGCGCCCGTGACCACACTGGTGCCTGGAAATCACACTGAATAGGGAAAACGCCGCTATGTCACGCCTTGGCCTGCTTACGCTATCGTTGCTGTTCACTGCCTGTGCTGGCAACGGCGAAGTTGTCGAGGGCGCGGCGGTAGACAGGTACGGCAATGTAAGTGTGTGCAGTAACCAACCCGGAATGACGTCCTGCGAAGATGAGGTAGAGGAGCACGCAGAAGAAGTCAGCCGCGATTACACTGCTCAGGAGGAGGACGCAGCCATGGCCAAGGAGGCGGCGGCCATTCGCAAGGAAACACCGGCAGAGCTGGAGCAGACCATTACTAATTTGGAGAACAGTGACGGCAGTCTTGATATAGATGGTAATGTGCCCAACGATTAGTGCGATGCCGAGCGTTGCACTGACATGGAAAAGCGCTGAAATGGCACTGACAAATCGATAAGTGCGCTAACGCGGCAATGACAAGTTAACTGGCCAATTTCGCGAGAATCGGGCCATGCATATCGACAAGCGATACTGATTCCAAGGATGGGCCATATAGACGGCCTTTGAAAGTGGACCCCATCGCGGGTTCCGTTGACTGGATTGGCAGAGCGAGAGTGCGGTCTGATCTAACACTCGGATAACTCGCAAGGCGGGTAGATTGGTATTGGTATCGATCTCAATGGCCGGTGACTCACGGTTGAAGTCGTCCAGGACATTGCAAACCCGGAAACGGCGTCCATCCAGCAACACATCGCACATGAAGTCCATCGACCAGCAGTTGCCGACACCGGAAGGGGTCCTGGATCCCGGTTTGGAAGGCGTCGCTTACCTCTGCGGCGCTTGCAGCGCTTGAGTAAGCAGTACACGCAATAAACTCTCTTGTGGTTCCAGCGATAGCCCCGGCGCCGCAGTATCCTGAATACCTTTCTAAAGCCATAGGCCGGATGACCGAAAGCGGACGCCTGAATCGCCTCGAGAACCGGTTTGCCCTGTCCTTGTCCGGCCGGTAGTGATGCACCGAGCGGCATCGATGACTTTGACGCCTTCGAAAAGTACGCTCGTGGTAATACTTCTGGATGCTTCGGTTAGATGGTTTCTAGCGCAACCTGGCGACGACTTCCCGGGCCATCAGCGCCTCGTTTTCGTCTACATAGGCCTGCGGGCAGGCGCTGTTGAGGATGATAGTCTGCGCGCCGGCATCCCGGTACGCCTGGATTCTGGCAATGCACTCGTCCGGTGTCCCGGCGATGGCGTATTTGTATACCAACTGCGAAAAGTCCTGATTGTACTGCTTTGACAGCCTGTTCGCGGCCATCTCCACCGCCGTGTCGCGATCTTCATGCACGGCGAAGAAGATGAATAGTCCAGGCCGCACCGTTGCCGCTCGCTCATATTCCGCTGACATGGCGCCGATGGTAGCGAGACTTTCTGCGAGCTTCTCCGGTGTGTACATATAAGGCAGCCAGCCATCACCAAAGCGGGCACACCGCCGCATGGCGGCCTCGCTGCGACCGCTGACCCAAATGGGAGGGTTTGGCTTGCACACCGGCTTAGGGCTCAATGTCACACCCGAAAGTGTTGTGAATCGGCCATCGAAGCTGACTTCCTCTTCCGCACACAGGCGCTTGAACAGTTCCAGCGCCTCATTGGTTCGAGCGCCACGTTCTTTCACCGGAACGCCACAGGCCTCGAACTCTTTGGCAAATTCGCCGCCCACGCCGACGCCCATGTGAAATCTTCCCTGGCTGACCTGATCCAGTGAAACCACCAGCTTGGCCAGCAGCGCGGCGGGGTACAGAGGCACGAGGGTGATGGTGCTCATCAACCTGATGCGTTCGGTGGCACCAGCCGCCGCAGCCAGGGCGATCAACCCATTGCCGATAGGGCCGTAAAAAAACACGTGCTCGCCAGTCGATAAAAAGTCATAACCCAACGCCTCTGCGCGTTTTGCGCTGGCGGCGATATGGTCAAGGTGTGGTAAACCGATACCCAGTTCTAGATCTGCCATGATATTAATCAATGCTCCCGTCGTTGGGCAGCGCCATGGTGGCGTGCTGTTGTAAAAGGTGTGCTGCACTCGGGCGCTCCAGCCCTGCATCACAATCGGCCACCTTGTCCCGTGTGGTTATGTGGTCACCATCGAGTACGGCCATTGAAAGTTACATCCGCAGGCGGCGCCGTTAGGTCGGTCTGCACCAGTGGTACAACGTGTTGTCCGTATAGGACACTCTCAGCATCCTCCAATTGATCGTGCTGTACGCCGAGTAAGTCAGAGGAGGTTTGACCTCTTTATACGTGCGTTCAAAAAGGCCTGCACAACCAATCTGGCAGGCAATGATTGGCAAAGCTTTGCATTGCCAGATACACCGAAACATTCTCTGCCTCTATGTGCCAGCGATCTACATCCCCTGTGACGTAATTCACGCCGACTTCTCCGGTGGATTCCGGGGCAAAGTAAATTCCCCACATAGAGATGTTGTTGTGTATGCGATTGTTCACAACCCGCGTGTTGTGCACAGGTTTCGGCTCATTGGCTTCTAGAGGCCAAACCCCGACCAATATCGCCGCGACAGCGTAATCCGTCGCGTGGAAATTTGTATTCGAAACGGAGTTGTCGTGGGAATTGGATTCGATACTAACGCCAACATTGCTGTACTCCATCCTTGAGTCGTAAAACCGATTGTTGTCGGAATCTTCCGCAATCACCAATCCCGCGATGGACTTTGCAGTGATATCAACCCAGTAAATAGCGTTTCGATAGGAACTGTTGTAAAGGCCAATCCCTGTGCTTGTCGAATGCGATCCCTTGATGTTGATGCCATAAATGGTTCCATGAGAGCTATTGGTTACACCGATGATACCGTCCACCGTGCCATCAATGGTGCTGTAGGGCGAACCAAAACTACCGGTGTTGCCGCGAATGGTATAGTGTTCTGCATCGCGCACGAGAATCGCCCAGCTGCCTTGTTGGGGGTCATCCACCGTCAGCGTTTTGGCGTTCAGATCAATGGTGACATCATCGGCCGCAATCGTTAGCGCGGGTGAACTCGCACAATAGAGGTCATCGTCAAACACCACCGTTGTCAGGGGCTCATTGATCACCAGGCCGCAGGAGGCAGTAACCGTCCTATCCAGCGGTAGTCCCATTAAGTCGTAGCCATCATCGAGGTTCGCCTGCACGGGTGCAGTTGACACACCGGCCGTGAGCGCCAGGGCTAAGATAGAATGATTGCGACGCAAAAAACGCCGCACAATTTGCTTACTCATCGTCCTAATACGCATGATGTTGGTTAGCATCATCTTTCTGTCCTCATCGATCCGTGGGGCATGTCGGCGCTGCAACGCGGTGGCTGATCGATCTGTTGCTGATCGGTCAGCATCCAGACTGAGGTTGCACCGTTGCACCGGCGAATGCATGCTGTTGTCCTTACCCTTTTTGGCGGTTGGTATCTCCTTGATGCGCAACGTTCTCGGAGTTCACCCCAGTATCGTGAATATTTGGCATCTAACGGTAGATTGACTAAAAAGGTTCCGACCTATTTCTATGTTGGATTCGGGCGCCAAGCGTACTGACAAGTTAAGGGCCCGAAATTGCTAGAATCGGGTGATGGATACGTATAAGCGCCACTGATTTCCTCCGGATATCATCAGCTACAACGTCCGGCTCTCCTATCGTTTCAATCTGAGTCATAGGGATATTGAAGATCTCCTGGCTGAACGTGGGATCATCATTACCAGAGAAGCAATCCGACTATGGTGCATCTATGGTGCATCAACCTCGGAGCAATTTACTCCAGGCGGCCAAAGCGCAGACATCGTGGATATGGCGAGACCTTCTACATCGATGAAGCATTGGTCAAGACAAACGGCAAGCAGCATTACCTGTGGCGAGCGG
>JBCCYE010000008.1:0-144121 GCA_039190425.1 Pseudomonadota bacterium
CTGACCATAGTTTAACGCGGTGAGGCCCGCCTGGATTCCGCAGAGCAGAAGCAGTACGAAGATCAGCAATGAAAAAGGATTGATCAGGATGCTGTGGTAGCGTGGCCTCACAATGATAAGACCCGCACCGACAAGAGTCAGGAGTATGCCAATATCCGAAACTCGGAAGCCACCCGGAAGCCTATCTATCGGCAGCAGGTAAAAGAAGTTGTTTACACTGATGATGATCAGAAGGAGGTAAAGTGTTCTCATTTCTCGTCATCGATGCGTAGGCACGTGCCTATGGAATTGACAGGTTGCGGTACGTGTACCACCGGCTTATGTCACCGTGTAAGTGTATTTAGTTTGTACACCACAGGCAAATCTATACGCCGAGTTCTAGGCGCATCCGAAGATCACAACGGTGTCCCAATACAACGAGCGTGATGCGAATCACAAATCTGCAATCCCGGACCGTAAAAACGCGCTGACGCTCAACATACGGGCCCCAAAACGGGGGGGTTAAATTGAAGAGTATTCAGATATCACATACTATTATCTTGAAAGCATTTTCCACCGATGGGTAACTGAGTTTTGCCTGAGAGTCTTCCAACTGAAACCCAGGACATTCCGTGTGCATGGAGTCGAGAGGCTCTGTCTGACGACACGTCGTGGATCTATCAGCTAGACGATACCGAAATCAGGGTCATCGACGAAGCGGTCAGAACGCTGACAGGGCTCGATATACGCCACCAAGATGTTACAGCCGAAGACGCTGATCTGGGCGATTTTCGACAGAAAATTGATCTGATCGTAGATCAGATTGAAAACGGTCGCGGTTTAGCACTATTGCGCGGAGTTCCTGTCGAGGGGAAGTCTATTGAGGAACTCGAGCTCATGTATGCGGCCATTAGCTCTCACTTGGGGCGCAGCATCGTGCAGGATACCAAGGGTACCCTTATCGACAGAGTGGAGAATCGGGGTGCAAGCTATGCCGACATAAGTGTGCGTGGGTACACCACCAACGCGAAGTTGACACCTCATTGCGACTCCGGTGACATCGTCTCCTTGCTGTGTGTGAGGCCGGCAAGGGAAGGTGGTGTCAATACGATCTCGAGTTCCATCGCAATTTATAATGAAATTCTTCGACAACATCCGGAGATGCTGGAACCGTTGGAAATGGGCTTCCATTACAACATTCGAGGGAACGGTCCGCCCGGAGAGTTTGTTGACATAACCGCACATCGAGTTCCCGTTTATTCATATCACGCCGGCAGGCTTAGCTGCAGGTTCAATGAAAAAGCTATCTTGACGTCAGAGCAATTGCCCGGCGTGCCGCCTTTGACAGCGATGGAAAAAGCGGCAGTTCATAAAGTCGCTGAACTTTCCGTGAGGCCAGATTTGGGCTTTGACATTCTCCTTGATTCTGGCGATCTGTTATTGCTGTGCAACCACAGTGTGTTTCACACACGGGATTCCTTTGAAGACTGGGAAGACCCTGCCAAGGGCCGCCTTCTACTTCGCAAATGGATCAACATCTGCGATGGCAGGGAGCTCACTTTCGAATTTGCGGATCACTACAATACTGGGCCGCGTGAAGGCCCTTTCGTGAACTCGGTTTGATAAAGCTTCTTTGAGTCGTTGCGATTCAGTATCTGAGGTTCAGTATCTGAATCGATGCACGATCGGTTGCAGTGACCAGAAATATCTGTGACCCGATCCCGTGGCGGCGAGAGCGTAATAGGTATGGACTGAATGGCAAGATTCATTGATACAGCTGGTCCGCCGTTGATTGGGGACGGTTCGCTTGGTTTCGCAATCAGGCTGGTCTGATCGGCAAGCCCGGGGGTTAGTATGAGCACATCCGTCAGCACACCAAAGTCTGCACTTCTGCATAGGGGGCCGGGTTTTCGGATTCGCCAATCGATTGATCGCCCAGACGAATCAGTCGTGAAGCGTCTAGCGGAATTTCGTTCCCCAGACATATCAGACATGTTGAATCGTCTGTATACAATGAAATCCGAGATCAAGAATCTGACAAGCGATCAATGGATCTGCGGCCCTGCCTGTACTGTAAAAGTGTATCCCGGTGATAACCTCATGGTGCATAAAGCGTTGGATGTGGCAAAGCCGGGTGATGTCCTGGTAGTGGACGCTGGCGCATCTGCGATGAATGGTATTGTCGGAGACCTGATTTCTACCAAGGCAAAGTTTCGAGGTATACAGGGCTTTGTCATCGATGGCCTTATTCGAGATTTGCAGGATATCAAAGATATTGAATTTCCCGTATTTGCACGTGGTGTTACGCCTGTTGGGCCGTTGCACCGTGGTCCCGGGGAAATTAATTTCAGTGTTTGCTGCGGAGGCATCGTGGTCAACCCAGGTGACGTGATCTGCGGAGATGAGAATGGCTTGGTGGTTGTGCGTAAAGAGTGGGCAGCCGACTTGGCTCAGTGGTTGGAGGAGCAAAAGAGCTCCGCAGCTGGCTACGAGGAGAATGTGCGCAAGGGCATTTTCGACAATTCCTGGGTCGATAATGTACTTGGCGAGGCTGGTTGCACCTACGAAGACTAAGTTGTCATGATCGGGAAAGTCAGTGCGGGTGTCCGTCACCTAGAGCCGCTGCGGCAGCTGCTATTCAACCGCCGCGACCTTTTTTTGCAGCATAACTTCCGGAGTCGTCGGCAGCATTTCTATGAAACCTATTGGCGCGAAGTGTGCTCCGTAGGTGGCTGGGAGTGTGAGCAGGTAGGATCGGCATGCTTCCGGGTTCGGGCCGGTGATCGGGTGACCTACGCCCTGGGTTACTATGTTCAGCTGGATTCTCCTGCGATTCTCTCCATAGCCGAAGACAAGGTGCTGTCCAGAAAGCTGCTTATGGAGATCGGCGCTCCGGTACCGAAGCAACTGTCCTATTCAGTCACAGACTACGCTGCAGCTGTCGAATTCATGCACAAGCTTGAGGGTGCCGTGGTGGTGAAGCCTGCGTTTGGCGGTGGTGGAAAAGGCGTGGTAACGGATATTAAAGACAAGGCCACACTGATTCGTGCCACCGCCAAGGCGAGTGCGATAAACGCCTCAGTTATCGTAGAGGAACAAGTCAGTGGCGATAACTACCGACTGCTTTACCTGAGGGGTGAACTGATCGACTGTGTTAGGCGCGATTTCCCCACGGTGGTCGGCAACGGCAGGGATCGCATTAACAAACTACTCGAAACCGAAAACCAGCAACGACTCGAAGCTGAGCAATTTACTGCGTTGTCACCGATTCTCATGGATGCCAGCATCAAGAACTTTTTCCGTTCTCGTGGCATGAAGCCTGACATGGTGCCAGCCGAGGGTTCTCACGTTGAGGTGAAAGCCGTCGTTAACCAGAACAGCGCACGCGATAACCACCGGGTGACCCAGTCAGTAAACAAGTATTATGAGAATCTGGGGCACGACATCTATAAGCTGACCGACATCAGTCTGCTCGGCATTGATGTCATTACGCCAGACATTTCCCAGCCGGCAACGGTCTGCGGTGGCGCAATCAACGAAATAAACGGCACTCCCGCGTTCCATCATCACGAGCTTGTAGCGCAACAGGATCGATTGTCCCACGTCGGACCTCAGGTAATGGCGTCGATCTTGGAGTCCGCTCCGGTCGTCATACGCAAAGCCGGTTAGAGAGATCCACCGTGGATAGCACGCCCGAACTGAGAATCCCCGCCTCCGACTTGACGAGTTTTCTTTGCACCATTTTGCATAATTTGGGCGCTGATCATGAGCAAACTGCTGTGGTATGTGAAGCACTGGTGTGGAGTGATTTGATAGGCCGTAGGACGCATGGCGTTTGGCGATTCCCTGCGTACGCCCAGCGGTTTCAAAAGGGGCTTTTAAAGTGTCCGTGTGAGCCTCGGGTTACTCGATGTGCTCCAGCAAGTTCCCATGTCGATGGGGACGGTGGGTTTGGCCATTTTGTTGCGCATTTCGCCATGGACGTCGCGATCCAACAGGCGCGTGAGGTAGGGGCAAGCATCGTAACCGTGTCCAACAGTAATCACTTCGGTGTGGCGGGCTACTATGCCAACCTGGCAGCGCAAAAAAACATGGTCGGTCTGGTTCTGAGTAATTCCATCGCGAAAATGGCGCCAACGGGCGGTGTAAAGCCAGTGTTTGGCACCAATCCACTTGCGTATGGTCTCCCCCGCAAGAATTCGCCACCGCTGTTGTTTGATTCCGCTACATCCGCGGTTTCGGGTGGCAGTGTCATTAGGGCCCAGGAACAGGGTGAGTGTATTCCTGAGGGTGCGCTTGTCGACGACAAGGGCCAGTTCATTACCGACCCGAGCCGTGCTGATGAAGGAGTTATGCTGCCATTTGGCGGTGCGAAAGGCGCGGGTCTTGCTCTACTGGTGGAGTTGCTGACGGGCATTTTAGCGGGAGGTTCTATCTCGACCGAAGTGCGCTCAATGTTCAATGACTTTTCTGGAAATGGTAACAATTCACATTGCTTTATCGCCATTGATATCGGTCAGCTGTTGTCCATTGGGCAATACTATGAACGGTTGGAGTTGCTCGTCGGGTTACTCCATGAGAGCGCAGCCAGCGAACACAAGCCAGTACGCTTACCCGGCGAGGAGAGGTGGCGCCTGCTTGAGAAAAACCAGATCGACGGCGTGCCCTTGGAGTCGTCCCTGATAAAGCAGTTGATCGCGTTAGCTGGCGCGGCGTCGGTGTCGATTCCGACAGTTCTAACGGAGTATTGAAAGTCGTTCCAACCACCTAGTAACAGAAAAGCGCCTTTGTGATCCGGATTGCAAATTCACGGCACGGATGGGTGTTCTGCTGGGCATTAGTGGCTTTATTTCATACTATTACAAGATATGGGAGAGGGGGTCCTGCTGTCATGCAACTGACGGCAGCTTCTGAGGATGTCGCTGGGGAGTCGGCAAAGCTTTGAGAATCAGTATATTTGGGATGGGTTACGTTGGGGTCGTTTCAGCCGCCTGCCAGGTGTCTGATGGCCATACCGTTATTGGTGTGGATCCAAACGACTCCAAAGTTCGATTGATTAATGCAGCCGAAGCGCCGATCGTGGAGGCGGAGCTGCAGGAACTTTTGGCTTCTGGTGTTCAGAATGGCCTACTCTCGGCAACAACGGATGCCGCAGCTGCCGTGCGCGACACCGATGTCTCTTTTATCTGCGTCGGTACCCCCAGCAACCGAAATGGCGGCCTCGACCTCACCTATGTTCGCAAAGTCTGTGAGGAGATAGGATCTGCTCTGGCAGACAAGCAAGAATTCCATGTTGTGGTCGCAAGAAGCACGATGCTACCCGGTAGTATGAGTGAGACCGTGATCCCCACACTGGAAGAGTTTTCCGGTAAGTCAGCTGGAGTAGACTTCGGTGTGTGCTGTAACCCCGAGTTTCTGCGAGAGGGTACAGCTGTCTATGATTACCGAAATCCGCCGAAGACCGTGATTGGTGAAGTTGACCAGCGTAGCGGAGATGTTCTTGCCGAGCTTTACTCCAAATTGCAGGCGCCAATGATTCGGACCGACCTGTCGACCGCAGAGATGGTCAAGTACACTGATAATGTTTGGCACGCGGTTAAGGTGGGATTCGCTAACGAGATAGGCAATCTATGCAAAGCCATCGGCATCGATGGCCATGCTGTGATGGACATATTTCGACAGGATAAAAAGCTGAATATCTCCGACGCCTACTTGCGTCCTGGTTTCGCATTTGGTGGATCCTGTTTGCCAAAGGATCTGCGTGCAATCAACCACAAAGCCCGAATGCTGGATGTAGATTTACCCATCATCGGCAATGTACTGTCGACCAATGAGAAGCAAGTTCAGCGCGGTTTGTCCATGGTCCTCGACCAGGGCAACAAAAAGGTCACTGTACTTGGTTTCAGTTTCAAAGCGGGTACTGACGATCTACGTGAAAGCCCACTTGTTGAGATGATAGAGAGACTGATCGGTAAGGGTTACGATCTTCGGTTGTTTGATCGGAGTGTCAATCTTGCAAAGCTCACTGGCGCCAACAGGGACTATATCCTTAACGCCATACCGCACATCTCGCAGTTGATGGTGGATGATCTGAGCGAGGCGATAGCGCACGGTGACACTATCGTCATAGGGAACGGTGCCCCAGAGTTTAAAGACATCCTCACCATAACCCGCGATGATCAGGTGATAGTGGACCTGGTCAGAATTGGCGACGAAGTGAGCATTCCCGGTCGTTATGATGGAATCTGCTGGTAAACCTAGACGCGTTCTGTTTATCGTCGAAAACCTACCCTCACCTTTTGATCGGCGAGTGTGGCAAGAGGCAACGACTCTCCATGCCCACGGCTATGAAGTAACGATTATTTGTCCCACCGGTAAAGGCTACGATAAAAAGTACGAGGAAATCGAGGGTATTCGTATCTTTCGCCATAACCTGCCGTTTGAGGCAGATGGCGCCCTTGGCTATGCCGTGGAGTATGCGGCTGCGCTGTTCTGGCAATATTTTCTTACATTCAAGGTTTTCTTTACGCGCGGCTTCGATGCGATTCACGCGTGTAACCCCCCAGACCTGATTTTTCTGGTTGGTGGATTTTTCCGTCTGTTCGGCAAACGTTTCTTGTTTGACCACCACGATATCAATCCTGAACTCTACGAAGCCAAGTTTGGGCGAAAAGATTTCTTCTGGAGGCTGATGGTTTGGTGTGAACGGCTTACGTTCAAGACAGCTCAGGTATCCATTGCGACTAATGAGTCTTATAAAGAAATCGCCATAGGACGAGGGAAGATGCCCAAGGACAGGGTGCACGTTGTTCGAAGTGGGCCGAAGCTTGATCGTTTGAAGATCATAGACCCTGTTCCCGCGCTCAAAAAAGGCCGGACTTACCTAGTAGGGTATGTTGGGGTGATGGGTAAGCAAGAGGGTCTTGATTACCTGCTGCGATCGGCTAGGCACATCATTTACGACCGAGGGCGGACGGATGTCCACTTTGGTTTGGTGGGTGGCGGTACAGAGCTTGAAGAACTTCAGTCGCTTGCTGCTGAATTAGGCGTTGCTGAATTTGTGACATTTACGGGCCGAGTGCCAGACCAGGAGATGTTGGAAATGCTCAACACGGCCGATGTCTGCGTAAACCCAGATTTAGCCAATGAAATGAACGACAAGTCCACGATGAATAAGATCATGGAGTACATGGCCTTGGCGAAGCCCATTGTGCAGTTTGATTTGACCGAGGGACGGTTCTCAGCGGGTAGTGCTTCTTTGTATGCGCGTAAGAACGACGAACGCGATATGGCTGACAAGATACTTGAGCTACTGGATGATCCGGTCCGTAGGCACGAGATGGGTGAATGTGGCCGTGATCGCGTCGTGAATGAACTCGAATGGAAGTATGAGGCACCCAAACTGCTCGCGGCGTACGACCAGCTGTTTGAGGTCTAGGGCGGCTCCCCGAAAGCAGGGTTAGAAGGGTCAGTCAGACGCTTATTATCAGAAACGAAAAACCCGACCAAGGTCGGGCTTTTCAGAGTGATCAAGCTCGTCAAGCGTTCGCTGTTTCGGGCTATCTCAAGAGCGTTTTTCTCTGAACAGTGCGAGGATACTTGCCAAGAAAGCCAAGGCCAGTCCTGCGCCCGCAGCATCCATCTCTGGCACCTTCTTCTTCTGCTTGTAGTTGTGATGGTAGTCTTTCTTGCGCTTAATCAAAGACTTAAGCCAGTCAAAGAGACCGTAGGTACCATTCACCGTAGTCCTGCCGGATTGTGTGGATTGTAGAAAGTCCTGCGCCACACCCGCGATAGCCGCCGACGCAAGGCTCAAACTCGAGTCAGTGACACCACTTAGCAGTCCTTCTGAGTGGTTGGTGAGGGGTCCTGCCTGCACCTGTAAAGACAGTAGGGCGCTGAAGAATAGCGCACCTATCGTCGTACCAATCTTCTTCATGAACAAAATCCTCCCGATATAGAACGTGATCTGCGCTGGACCGCGAGGTCAGAGCACAGCCTTCGGTTCAGGAGTGCACGCGGCGATTCAGAGCTCTCTCAAGATATCAGTAGCATGGTGGTGTACCAATCCAATTAAACATCCTTACTGAGAACGTGTTCACAAAAACACAAATGTGTGGAAAACCAGGGTAGACTTGAGGGATTAAGAAATAACAAAGTGGAATCTACATTCTTTGACCAATCAATCATCCTTATTTCTCGTCGCGTTCATCGTCTGAATACCTGGCCAACCCGCTCTGGATTGCCTCCCCCGAGGAGATTATGATTTACGGCAAATCGACCGTTGGCCCTTTAGCTATGACAAACGTACCGCTGGCGCGAATCCACGGCGTCAATGACCTGAGGCTGGACCGAATTCCTTCGCCCGAGTGTGGCGTCGACGATGTACTGGTTCAGGTGCGCGAATGCGGTGTCTGTGGCTCCGATCTCGCCTATCTGGCCATAGGCGGAGTGACCGGTCCCGACACGCCGATGCCGCTAGGGCATGAGTTGTGGGGGCTGGTCAGTGAAGTGGGTGCCAATGTCGCCACCGTCGAGGTTGGCGACAGGGTGGTGGTGCAGCCGATGGCGTGCGGTAACAACATCGGCAATGGGGGGCCAGAGGGGGGGTTTTCACCGTTGCTGCGTGTACGGAATGTGGGCGCCAGAAGTGGCGGCCTATACCGGTTGCCTGCTTCGGTTCCCGATGAGTGTGGCGCGTTGGTAGAGCCCCTCTCGGTAGGCCTGCACAGCGTCAATCGTGTGGCGGCCTCAGCGCAGGACAAAGCGGTTATCTTTGGTGCTGGCCCCATTGGATTGTGTATTTTGATGATGCTGCACCAGCGCGGCCTGAAGCAGATCGCGGTCGTTGACCTGTCCGACAAACGTCTGTCTGTGGCTGAGTCCCTGGGTGGTGTGCCCCTGCCAGTCGGGGAGTCGCTCAGTGAGGCGCTGATTGAGCTGCATGGAAACGCGCCCTTTTACGGTATGCCAATGCCCGCTAGTGACCTGTTCTTTGAAGCCACGGGCGTGCGTTCCGTGTTCGAGCAAATTATGGCCATGTGCGGGTATGGTAGCAGGGTATGCCTCACGGGAGTGCACAAAGAAGCGGCGTCACTGGATCTGATGATGATGTTGGCTAAAGAGGTTTCCGTTATCGCAGCGCAGGCTTATGAAGACGAGTTTGAAGACGTCATCCGAATGCTCTCAGCAGGGGATATCGATCCGGCGCCGATGGTGACCCACCGGTATTCGCTGATCGAGATCGCGGAGGCATTTCAGCAGGCGAAAGCCGCCGACCAGGCGATTAAAGTCATGGTCCATTGTGATGTCTGAATAAGAGCGACGATCAATCATAGGATAGGAGCTTATGGAAACTGTACAGGATAAAGTCGCTGTCATTACGGGTGCTGGTTCCGGCATCGGTGAAGGTATCGCGAGAGCGGCCATCGCCGCTGGAATGAAGGTCATGGTCGCCGATATCGATGAGGCCGCGGCCAATGTCGTTGCTCGGGATTTGGGCGACAATGCCTGCGCTCAGCGCGTAGATGTATCTGACCTGGTCTCAGTCGAGTCGTTGCGAGACGCAACACTCGACCGCTTTGGCGCGGTGCATGTCGTCTGCAATAACGCCGGTGTATGGCTGGGTGCGTTAATGGCAGAGGCCGACATTCGCGACTGGCAGTTCTTGGTCAATGTCAACCTGTACGGAGTCATTCACGGGGTCAAAACCTTTGCGCCTCTGCTGCAGGAGCAGGGGGAAGGGCATATCGTCAATACGGCGTCGATGGGTGGTTTGATCTCGGGGCCACCGGAGGGTTTGTACACGACGACCAAGTTCGCAGTGGTGGGTTTGTCTGAGTCGCTCGCGATGGAGATTGCCGAGGCTGGCGTTGGCGTTTCCGTGTTGTGCCCTGGGCTGGTGAATACCCGCTTGACAACCAAGTCGTTCGAGGTCCGGCCTGCATCACTTGATTCCGGCATTGACCATCAGCAGCCCGCACCCGACACGGCCAGTGGCATAGATCCGCTGGCCGTAGGTGAAAGGGTCATTGACGCGGTCCGTGACGGTGAGTTCTATATCATTACGCACGATGACTACAGAGATGTCATCGCAATGCGCCACACGGGTATTCTCGATGCCTTGGATCGCCATGCAGAGCGTTACGGTTCCACCTCCGCGAGTCAGCCATAGCTCGGGAGCCAAATCGACGGCTTCAGCGCTCTGGAACGGGCGGTGCTGCCAGTAGTGATTCGATTGCCAGCATCAGTTGCTCAAATACGGCCTCACGCTGGCGCAGCGTTGGGCTGACGCCCTCGGTTTCGGCGGCCCTGCAGGCGTCCGCCAAACAGTGAAAGGTCATGCTGACAATCAGAAAGTACCGTCGCTGTGCCTCGGTGGGTTGCAGATGTGCGGCGGCGCCGGACATGATCGCCGCGAGGCGTTCCTCTCGCTGGAAGTTCAAACCCGAGCGCGTGTCTGGATTGAGAACGTCGTTGTTTAACGCCGCCAGCTGCGACAGGATTTTGATGTAGTGAATGGCTCTCGGAGTTTCCTGTAGATATCTGGCAATCGGCATCACCAGAGTCTGTGCAGCGGCGCGTGCATCCGGCAGTGCCTCCGATGAGAGCTCGCTAAGAAACTGTTGGCGCAGCTCGTGAACGCGATCACCGTGCTGGTCAATGATCGCCTGCAGCAGTTGCTGGCGGCCGCCGAAGTGATACTGCAAGGCATTGCGATTTTTCTGGTTGGCCGCCACCGTGATCTCATTCAGTGACACCGAATCGATACCGCGTTCCGCGAAGAGCCGCTCGCCTGCCAGTAGAAACTGTTCGCGAGTTCTGGCTGATCGGCTGTTAGGCTTGGTGTTTTGAGTATCACCCACTAGGTTCAGCCGCCCAGGGGCGAGGGTAGACCCAGCGCGCGTTTGGCGATCGATAGTGCCGCTCCCGAGTCAATGCGCAGGCTGTAGTCTTCGATAAACAGCTTGCCGACGATCGTATTGTTCCTGTCAATGATGATCATGCCCGGGTGCGCGATGCCGTACTCAGGGTCTTCGGGCAGATAATCGCGGTTGAGTATGCCCAGTGTTTTGAAACTGAGTGCATCCACGTCTGACAAGATCGGAATGGAGATCTCGAACTCGTCAACAAAGCTCTGTTGCAACTGTGGGTGGTCGTAGGTGATGACGACCAGGCCGATACCCGCTGCTTCGAACGTCCTGCGGTATTGCTCCAGCTGTATCAGTTGGCGCATACAGTAGGGGCACCAGTCAATGGAACGGCTTGCGACCAGTACCAGTCCGTTGACGCCAGCAAACTCCGTCAGCAAATTTATGTCGCGGCCCTGGTGGCGGGCGCGGAGGCCGGGAAAGGCGGATCCCAGCGCTGGGCCAGGGTCGAAAGCATCGTTGTCTTCACTGACAAACATGTCGTCGCCCGGCTCACCAGCCCACCAGGTCTGCAGCGGCTGGCGGTAAATCCAGGCCACGACCGCGAGCACAAAAAGCCCCAGAAAAACAATCTTCAGTGTGTGATTCATGCACGTTTTCGACAGCGCCACGGCGTGGCAACATTAGCCCAGTGTAGCGAATATTTCGCGACGGATCAGGACCTATTGTGGGGTAGTGCCCACAGACCTTATCCTTGGCGCACTCTCTGTGGGGTAGTGGAATCGATCCATGTTTGATCAGCTGCTGGTGGCATCTCTGTTTGTGGGGCTGTTGTATAGTCTTATATTCACCCGCCTGCCTGCGGTTTGGGTATTCGTGTGCGCCATGCTGGTGGCGTATTTTGGAGGTCTGGTTGAGACCGGCCAGGTGCTGGATAAGGCAACCAATACCGGCGTTGTCACACTCGTACTGCTACTGCTGGTATCCATCGGCCTGGAGAAGCTGTCCTGGCTGTCGCAGCTTTCCCATCGATTGATCACCCCAAGCTATTCGATTAGCCTGCTGCGGCTGGGCGCCGCTACCGCTTTTTTCTCAGCCTTCGTTAACAACACCGCCGTCGTGGCAACGCTTGCGCACACCGTACGGACCAATCGTCACCACCCGGCCGCGCGACTGCTGATGCCGTTGTCATTTGCCGCCATCCTAGGCGGAACGATGACACTGATTGGCACTTCCACCAACCTGATTGTGAGCAGCTTTCTCGAAGACGCCACCGGGACAGGGCTGGCGTTCTTTGATTTCTTTGTGGTCGGGGTGGTGGCGACCATTGTCGGTATGATTGTGATGCTACTCAGTTCACGTCTGCTGCCGAAAGGCAGTGTGGAGGCGATCGATATTAACGAATATGTCATCGAGGCAGAGGTCAGCGAAGCTTCGAGTTTGATCGGCAAGAGCATCCTGGAAAACAAGCTTAGAGACCTTGAAGATCTTTTTCTGGTGGAGATCGTGCGTGGGGACTACCTCATATCGCCTGTCACTCCGCAAGAGCGCATAAAAGCCGGGGATAAACTGATCTTCTCGGGCGACATAAAGCAGGTGCAGGCACTGGAAGGGTTCGACGGCTTGCAGCTGTTCGCGCTGGAAGAGGGTTTGCTCAGAGAAAACATGATCGAAGTGATTGTCATGCCCAATGCCACCATCGAGGGCAGAACCGTGAAAGAGAGCGCTTTTCGCTCCGTTTTCGATGCGGCTGTGGTGGGAATGCGCAGGGGTGGTAAGCGCTTATCGGGTAAGCTTGGTAACATTACCATCCAGGCCGGCGACAGTATGATGCTCGCGGTTGGTCCGGATTTCAATGAGCGTAAGAATCTGGACAAGAACTTCGTGGTGATCAACGATTCTGTCGTAGAGGCCAAGATTTCACCCTTCCAGAACTGGTTCATCACCATTGCACTGCTGCTTGTCGTGACGCTCGCATCCCTGAACATTGTGCCACTCATTAAGGGCGTGACGTTTTTACTCTTGTCCATGCTGATACTTGGTGTCGTAGGCGGCGCGGAGCTGCGACGCCGTTTTCCTTTTGAGCTTTGGTTGATTATTGCGTCAGCGCTAACCTTGTCGCAGGCACTGACCAACTCGGGCCTGGTGACGGTGCTGGCGGAGACCTTGCACACGAATCTGGCGGGTCTTGGCCCCTATGCGGCGTTGGCAGGTATCTATTTCGGCACGCTGTTGCTTACGGAGACCATGACCAACAACGCTGCGGCTGCGCTGAGCTTCCCCGTGGCGTTCGGGTTGGCGGAAAGCTACGGATTAAACTTCATGCCTTTCGTGATGGCGGTGGCCTATGGCGCCAGCGCCAGTTTCATGACTCCGTATGGTTACACGACCAATCTCATGGTGCAGAACCTGGGAGGGTACGAATTTCGCGACTACTTCCGGGCTGGATTGCCTGTCTCCATCGTTTACTCTGTGATCGTGATTTTCATTGTCCCACTGCTGTTTCCGTTTCAAGCTTAATCACCCTCGTACCGGATCTTGGCATGAGGTCAGGACATGCCGATCGTGAAACCGCCGTCCACAGGCAGGGTCTGGCCGGTTATCCAGGAGGCTGCGGGTGAGGTGAGAAACAGGACCGCGCCGGCGATATCCTGCGGTTCCCCGGTGCGCTGCAGGCCCTGTCGTTTGAGGGTCTCATCGACCATGTCCGGCATGTTGTCCAGGACCGGAGCCGTCAAGTTTGATCGAGTCAGACCGGCAGCGACCGCATTAGCGCGAATACCGAGTTTTCCCCAACTCATAGCCAGGGTTTTTACCAGCTGCACCAGCCCGGCCTTGGCGGGACCGTAGCCGGGCGTCCATTCGAAACCAAAGTAGGATGTCATGGAGGCGATGCCAATGACGCTGGAGCCACCGGCAAAGCTGCTGGCTGCCAGCAGCTCTTTGCAGGACGTGCTCAGGTGAAACGCACTGGCCAGGTTGACGGCCAGAGACTGGTCAAAGCCTTGATGGCTCCATTCATCCGCCTGGGAACCGCCCGCGTTATTGATCAGAATGTCCAGTTTGGTCAAGCTTTTGGCAAGTGACTCCAGAGCAGCAGTGTCGGATACGTCCAACTGGCGGTAAGCCATGTCTCGCAGGTCTGCATCGTAGTCCGTTGGGTGCTGTCGTCGCCCCGTGATCATGACCTCGGCGCCCGAGTCCCTGTAGCCTTGCGCACAGGCGAGGCCGATACCACTGGTGCCGCCAGTGACCAGCACGGTTGCTCCCGCGTAATCGAACGAGACACCCTTAAACATGCCGAATTCTCCTAGAGCTGAGGTAGCGCCTCTTGAACCATGCCCGCACTCCAGCCTCCGTCAGCGATGAATTCTGCACCGGTGCTGTAGCTGGCTTCGTCAGAAGCCAGAAACGCGGTCACCGCTGCCACCTCTCGCGGCAGCCCAACGCGGGGCAGAGCGTGATGTTGGTAGAAATCGTCTGCCTGATCCTGGGTCATGTATTCCATTCCGTGCATTGAGGTGAAGATGCCGCCAGGATGTACGCTGTTGACGCGAATGTTGTATTTTCCCATTTCCAGCGCAGCGGCTTTTGTCATACCGCGTACCGCCCATTTTGTACTGGAATAGGCGCTTAGAGAATTTTTGGATTGCAGTCCATCGATGGAAGAGACGTTTATGATGGAGCCACCTCCGTTGGCCTTCAAAGTCTCGAACACCGCCCGCATACCCAGAAAAACACTGAGCTGATTGATGCGAACGATATTCATGAACTCCTCTTCTGTAGTATCGAGGATGGTCTTTTGCATAACGATGGCGGCATTGTTGACCAGGATTTTAACATCACCTAGTGCTTTGGCCGCTTCGATGGCGCTATCCCAGTCTGATTGCTGGGTTACGTCCATGTGCAGGAAGCTGGCGGCATCTCCCAGTTCGTCTGCAAGTGCCTGGCCATCCTCATCGAGAAGGTCGCCAATCAAGACTCTGGCGCCTTCTTCCACCATGATGCGCACAGTGGCCTCGCCCATGCCTCTAGCGCCACCCGTTACGATGGCCACCTTGTTATCCAAACGTCCCATGGACTGATCTCCAAGCTGCTATTCAGGATTTGACGGTCCGGATTATAGGGCAGAGATGGGACAACCGAGAGGCGACACAGTATAAACCGTGTGCTGGTACACTGTACTGAATCAAGAGGCCGGCGGCCTAAATCGTGTGCGTCACTCAGCGTCAGGGTCGGCGTGCTCGCGACGTGCCTTGGCCATTACCGAAGCTCGACGGGCTTCGATCATGTCTCCTGTTGCTCTACGTGCCCATTCCGTGGCTTGTGCCTCCTCCCACTGTAACGCTTGGTTGAGTGGCATTGAGTATCCGAGCTCGATCAGGTTTTTGTACCGCGCCAGCACATGAGGGTCGCAGGCACAGATATTGACGGCGATCTCTATGCATTTGGGTAGCAGGTCGCCCTTTGGAAGCACATGATTGACCAGGCCCCACTCATAGGCTCGTTGTGCATCGATCGGGGCCCCGGTGAAGGCAATCTCTCTTGCGCGCGACAGCCCGATCAGGCGTGGGAGCTTTTGACTTAGCCCCCATCCGGGCAGCATTCCTACTCGAGCGTGGGTGTCTGCAAAACGCGCAGACTCTGACGCGACCAGTATGTCACAGGCAAGTGCCATCTCGAATCCGCCGGTGATACAGTGGCCATTGATGGCGCCAATAATGGTGCCGTCAAAACGGACCATGGCTTCTGCAACCGCATTGTTTACTTCTTCCGCCGTGTTGGTGTTGACCTCCTGGCCCATTTCTTTGAGGTCAAATCCAGCGCAAAATGAGTCGCCGCTGCCCGTCAGAATCACTGCCCGAATATCCGCCTTGGAATGACAGACGTCGAACGCATCGACGAATTCCTCGCGCAACTGCCGGGACAGGGCGTTTTTCGCCTCAGGTCGATTGAGAGTAATGATTGCGTAGCCTTCGGAGAAAGTCTCAAGCATTACGGTGGTCATTGTGTCTCCTCCAGTTGCGAAGGCACTGAGAGCAGCCCAAGCGCTTTTGCCATCAATGGTGCCCTTAGAACACCGTCTTGGTACCACTCGGCCTGCGGTTCATTGCCAGCCAGCCAGGCCAGTACTGCTCCGATGCTGGCGGCAGTGCAGGGTTTGAAGCGAGCCACGACAGACTCGTCGATCCCTGCCATGCGCATGACCTCGGTGACAACCAGCCCAGGTTCGATATTGAACGCCCTCAGACCACTGTCAGCGTGCTCTACGCGGAGGCTGGCAACCATCCTTGATAAAGCGGCTTTAGAAGAGGGGTAGGCAAAACCCCAGCCGCCCTGGTCGGCGGGTGCGGGCGGGTCGACGAATGCGCTGTGAGAGACCATATTGATCACAGTACCGTACCGTCGTTCCAGCATACCGGGCAATACCGACTGCACCAGCGCCAGCGGTGTAAAGACATTGCCCTGGTAAATCTTGAGCAGCTGGTCCGGGTTCACGGACAGCAAGGGTTCCAAATTGCCCGTACCCTGGTACACGGCGTTGTTGCACAGCAGATCAACGCGGCCGAAATGAGTCAGTGCCTGGTGTACCGCCTCCGACATGGAATCGGGATCGAGAATGTCGGCCTGCAGGCACAGCGCATCGCCGCCCGCGGCACGGACTTTTGCCGCCGTACGACGCAAGCTGCCCGGCAGAGCGGCTGTACTGCCGACATAGGTTTGTGATTGGCCATCGTCCAGGGTGCGCGCCGTGAGGGCGATTTGGTAGCCATGGTGCGCCAGCGCAACTGCCGTTTCTGCGCCAATACCCCGACTGGCTCCAGTCACAAAAGCAACGCGTTCAGTGGTGTGTTTCATCGCCTTGGGGTTCTCCGGCTGCCAGTATACGGCTCAGGTTGGTAAAGGTTTCAGCGGTCACCCTGGTACCCAGAATACGCTCGTACTGTTTCCACACGGTTTCAGTAGAGCGTGACAGCTCTTCGATGAAAGCTGTGCCCTCATTAGAAAAGTCGATGAGTTTGGCGCGGGAATCCTGCGGATCCTGATAGCGGTAGACCAGCCCCATGGCTTCCAGTTCGTGGACGATCTTCATCATAGATTGAGGTCGAATCCCGGCCGCGGTTGCAAGATCTACCGCGCGGCTGGCGCCGTTGCGCGCCAGGAACAGAAACACCGATCGATGACGGGCGCCGATACCAGCAACGCCCCGGCGCTGCAAGTCCCGGTCCAGCCGCTGCTGGAAATCACGAGTAACCAGCATAAGCGTTTGACCAAGTTCGCGTTGCAGCGGGTGCCTCGACGTCATTGCATTCCACATTAAGTCAGTTAAACTTACTATCAGTTTAACTGACAAAGCAGGAGGGTCAAGGCGTGTTTCAGGTGTTTGCGTCAACCCCCGAAGACATGGGCCCCGCCGCGATCGGTGCGCACGCAGCCAGAGCTGAAGCCATGGGTTTTGACGGCTTGCAGGTGCCGGATGCGATTCACGATGGGCTGCTGCTGGCGGCGATGGCGCTGGCGAATACCGAGCGCTTGCTCGTTGGCACCTCCGTCCTGGTGGCGTTCCCGCGCAGCCCAATGACCACCGCGGTAGCCGCCTGGGACCTGCAGTCCATGTCCGGCGGGCGGTTTGAACTGGGGCTTGGCACGCAGGTTAAGGCCAATATTGAACAGCGCTACAGTGCGCGCTGGGATGCCCCCGTGTCACAATTGCGCGAGTACGTGCAGGCGCTACGGGCCATTTTTCACAGCTTTCAGTCCTCTGACCCACTAAGCTTCATCGGCGATCACTATCGATTCACTCGTTTACAGCCTTTTTTCAATCCCGGGCCCATCGCCAATCCGGATATTCCGATTCTCTGCGGGGCAGTCGGGCCCGATATGACAAAAATGGTCGGCCGTATAGCGGATGGCATGATCACCCACCCCACGAACACGCCTCCAGAATACATCCGTGAGGTCTGCCTACCGCGATTGCGCTCGGGATTCTCGCTTCGAGGCGGGGAGCCCGAGAGTTTTCGACTAATACTGGGGCCATTGACGGCCACTGGCCCCGACGAGGCGGCCGTGCAGGCGAACTGGGAAAAGCAGCGACAGCTGCTTGGATTTCTCTACTCCACGCCTGCCTACTGGCCCAGCCTCGAACTGTTTGGCTGGCAGGACAAGGGGCAGGCGCTGAGGGAGCTGACGCGCGCTGGCGATTGGGACGGTATGGCCAGGGTCGTGACAGACGACATGCTGGAGCGTTTTGTACCCAGAGGGACCTACCCTGAAATTGCCTCAGTTTTTCGCCATCGCTACGCAGGCCTAACACGACGTATCACCTTTCCGATGCCTGAGAATGCGGCTGAAGATCCCCAGGTGGCTGGCGTGATACGACAGTTGCAAGGGGGCGGCTGATGTGGGGCAATATGTTGAGCCGTAAGGGTATACTTACAGCAGTCGCCACCCGCGTGCGGGCGGCTGTACGTTAAACTGCGGAGCAGAAGTTGTGGATAACAGGAGAACAGCGATGACAGATCCAGAAGTAGTAGACCTGGGCGCGGAATTTGTTGAAGCGAGTAATTCGGCCATAACAGAGCCAGAGGCGGTACACATCGGTGCGGACGAGCTGCCGTTTGTCGATATCGGGGACGGAAGTCTGCTCAAAGTGTTGCAGGTTCGTCCCAAGGAAGGCCTATGGATCGTGGAAAACATTTTCAAAGCGGGCTACGAGGTTGATACCCACAGACACACAGGGCCAGTGTTTGGCTACACTCGCTCGGGTGCTTGGAAGTACAAGGAGTACGATTACGTCAATCGGGCAGGTTCATTCCTGTACGAACCAGCGGGTTCTGTGCATACGCTGACCTGTATCGAGGACGACACTCAGGTATGGTTCCAGATGTACGGTTCCAATATCAATCTCGACGCAGACGGCAATATCACCTCGGTTGTAGACGGTTCGATGACGCTGGAGTTCTACCTGGCAATGTGCAAGGAGTTGGGTTACCCCAATCCACCCGTCATCGTAGGGTAATCTGTGCAGATCGACGTCTACAACCCCGACAACTACCGTGCGGGCATTCCGCATGAGCAGTTTGAGTGGTTGCGAGCGAACGATCCAGTTCATTGGCACCATCACCCAGAAGGTTACGGGTACTGGGTTTTAACACGCCATGCTGACGTGCTGTCCGTATCGCGTGATAATAAGACGTTTTCGGCGGAGCGCGGATTCGTTATGGTTGACGATTTGCCGTCGGATGTCCTCGAGATGACCCGTCATCAGCTCCTGGGTATGGACCCGCCGCGGCACGCGCCCTTGCGGAGAGCGGTCATTAGCCGCTTTACCTCGAAAATGCTGGGCTCACTTGAGCCCAAAGTCCGCGCGATTGCACGGCAAGTCATGGCACAAGTCTCCAGTCCATCCGAGGTGAATTTTGTCGAAAGCCTGGCGGGTGATCTCCCCACGGCCGTGATTTGTTCCATGCTCGAGATACCGCAAGATATGTGGCAACAGATTCGTCGGTGGTCCGATCTGCAGACTTCAGGCAGCGACCCCGATCTAGGAGGAAGTCAAGAAGAGGTCAGTCAGGCCAGCATCGATATGGGAACCTACGGTTATCAGCTGGCCATGGAGCGCAAGGACGCCGGTGGAGATGATCTCATTTCTTTGTTGATCAATCAGAAAGTCGATGGGCATCAAGTCACGGAGACTGAGTTCGCATCTCTGTTCATCCAGCTGACGGTCGCAGGAAACGAGACGACTCGCGGCCTGATATCCAGCGGGATGCATCAGTTGCTGCAGCAGCCGGAGTTGATGAAGCGGTTGCGGGCTGATTACAGTTTATTGCCCTTGGCAGTGGAAGAGATGCTCCGCTGGACTTGCCCGCTGCACTATTTCCGTCGCACGGCGGTTCGCGATGCGGTAGTCGGTGACCGGAACATTGCGGCGGGTGACCGGGTGGTCATGATGTACAGCTCGGCAAACTTCGACGAGACAGTGTTTGATGATCCGATGGTGTTTGATATCGGGCGGGACCCAAACCCACATATGGCATTCGGACATGGCATTCACCTTTGCCTTGGGGCCAATCTGGCTCGCATGGAGGCCCGGGTCTTTTTCGAAGAGTTCTTTTCCGCCTTTGAAGACATCGCCCAGGCGGGCGAGCCGGTGTACATTCGTTCCAACAATATTCACGGGTTCAAAGACATGCCCGTGCGTCTAACACCTCGGTGACGGTGTAGACAACTCGTCGTGTACTTCGATCTAAGTTACTACTGGCGAATCCTGCGGCACGTCTGGTCTCTGCGCCAATGGCCGGGCAGACGCAAGACGCTTGCGCGGCTGCTGATTGGTGTGCCGCTGGAGTACCTGTTCCACGCTACCTGCTTTCTGCTCGATTACTTGCTCTTTCCCCGGTTGTGGACGCAACGGGTTGAGCAACCGGTTTTTATCGTAGGCCACGCACGCAGCGGTACCACCCTGGCGCATCGGCTTATGTCAGCAGACAAGGGTACCTTCAGTTATTTCCTCTACTGGGAGATGTTTTTTCCATCGCTGCTCCAGAAGCGCGTTATACGCGGGTTGGGGTACCTTGATCGGCGATTATTCGGCAGCTATTGCCACCGCCGACTGGTGGCCTGGGACGACAAAACCTTTGGTCCTTTCCGGCATATGCACGACATGAGTTTGTGGAACGCGGAAGAGGATCAGTTTGTGATGCGGGCGGCCTGCCTCAGTCAACAGTGGACCGTTGACATACCCATGATGGACCGCATCGATCTGTTTCATATTGATCAGTTGTCGAGCCGTCGTCGTCGTCGTTGGCTGCACCACTATCGTGAGTGTGTGAAGCGACAGCTGGTTCTTTGCGGTGGTAATCGTATTCACCTGAGCAAAAACCCGGTGATGAGTGGGTGGGTGGACGCTTTGCTGGAGGCATTTCCAGATGCACGCTTTGTCGTGATGATGCGCAATCCAGGTGAGTGTATACCCAGCGTATTGAAGCTGGTACAGGTTGGATGGAAGGGCAGGGGATGGCGGCATGAGGACTGTGCAGAATCACTGCGTGTACTGACCGAAATCTCATTTGACAGCTATCACTTGCCGCGTCTCGCCCTGGCAGCCAGACCCATGACGCCGAGCCTTGTTGTGGACTACCGCGAGCTGACGACTGAGCCACGTCTGACGGTGCAGGCGATCTACCAATCGCTGGGACTGGCGATGAGCAGTGAGTACGACGCTTTCCTGTTGCAGCAGGAAGCTCGGGAAAAACGCCATAAGGTGGACTTTCGGTACAGTCTCGACGAATTTGAGATCACCGGTGATCGATTGCAAACCGAACTGGCGGATTTCTATATGGAGTATTCCTGGCCCCCGCCCGGAAAACCGGCCAAAGAGGAGCCAGAACATGAGCGTGCTGAACGATAAACGAGTCCTAGTCACAGGGGCGAGCCGCGGTATCGGTCGTGGCATTGCCAGACGCTTCGCAGCTGAGGGTGCACAGGTGGTGCTGTGTGCGTCACGACTTGGCAAGCATGGCGATCTGCCAGGTAGTCTTGAAGAAGCAGTTACGGAGCTTCAGGCCTCCGGAGGCACGGCAGCCGCTATCGCGTGCGATTTGTCCGATCGTGCACAGCGAGGTGACCTGATCGCCCGTGCAGAGGAGTGCTTTGGTTCCATCGACATACTTGTTAACAATGCGGCGGTCGCAAAAATGAATCTGCCCAGTCAGGTCAGCTGCGAGGATCGCAGCTGGATGTACGAGGTTAATCTAAACGCACCGATCGATCTTGCACAACAGGTGTTGCCGGGTATGCGAGAGCGTCACAGCGGCTGGATTCTAAATATCAGCAGCAGTTCGGCAATACAGCCAAGGGTCCCTTATCGAGATTCCAAACAGGCCGCCCATGCCATTTGCGCGTACGGAGCGACGAAAGCTGCTCTTGATCGTTATACAGAAGGGCTTGCTCACGAGGTGGCAGACAATGGGGTGTACGTCAATACGTTGGCGCCTGAAAGTATCGTACTGACTGCGGGGGCGGAGTACGTCCGCGACATTGCTCGTCGGCAACCTGATATGGCGGAGCCGCTGGAGATAATGGTCGAGGCGGCGCTTGAACTGTGTACAGAGTCACATGTAGGCCAGGTCTGTTACAGTCGCCGTTTGTTGCATGCTACAGGCAGGCCTGTGTTTAGCCTGGACGGATCAGAGCAACTTGGGGATGCGTTTTTACCCGCTGACGTCGATGCCAAAGAGCACTAAGCCGCGCACACCACTGTAGGAGAATCGCTGTGAGCAATCCGAGAGATGAACTTCGCACCGCCTGGGACCAGATGATCAATTCGCTGGAAGAGGCCCGCGGAGCCATCGATCAGCCAGAGCTTATGCCGCCACCCCTGGCCGAACGTAACCTTGCCGAAGGGTACCGTTACCTCATGGGTTTTGTGCACAGTGCAGTGGAGCGCGCCATGCATAGCGATCCTCTGAGGCCCAAGTTCCGCAATGCCCTATCCGTGATTACCCGCGGTACGATCGATAATGCAGACGCCATTTATTTCTATGCGCCGATCGATGGGCAGCGCTCCTATCTCTTACGTGCGTCCGGCTCGGATACTAGTGCCTGGTCAGGTGGCCAAGGGTCGGAAGATTCGCCTCTTGCACCCCACTATGTGATCTTTGAGGCCAGTAGTGGCGGTTTGGCGGGCGACTCCGGTTCATTGATGGAACTGCGCCCGGGCGTGAAAACCCAGACCGGTGTGTTGGACTCCTCCGCGATTCAAGTGAACGCGGATGGCAGCTTTGAAGTCTTGCTGGCGCCGCAAAAGCCCGAGGATTATCACGGCAACTTCATTGCGACGTTAAAACGTGTCAAGTACCCTCATCCTGATGACCCGGACGCCGGACCCGACCGCTATGCAAACTACATCAGTGGAAGGCAGCTGTTCAACGACTGGGAGCGGGAGCAGGCGCTGCATTTCGAGCTGTACTGCATCGGTGAGGAGGGGAAGAGTGCGCCCGCCTACCGGGCGGAGCAAGCTGCCTTAGAGCTAAGGGCGCTGGGTGAGATTGTGCGAAACCAAATGCACTTCTGGAACGCCTTTTGGACGGTTCTCATGGGCACATATGGGGAGCGCGAGGGGAGTATCCCGGGCGTGGCATTCCCTCGCAATGCCTTCAACCGAGTGAACGCTGCATCAGGTGCAACCGGGGGCGGTATGAGTACCAACCTTTATGCGGGTGGCGTGTTCGAACTTGCTGAGGACGAAGCTCTGATCCTGGAAAACAGGGTTGCGGTACTGCCTGAGTACTTTGGTTTTCAGCTAGCGAACCTATGGGGGGAGAGCCTCGAGTACGCCAATCGTACCGGCAGCCTCAATAGACACCAGCTGGTTGCGGACGCCGATGGGATTTGGCGGGTGGTGATCGCTCACAGAGATCCCGGTGTCCCCAATTGGCTAGACACCAGCGGTCTGGAAGAGGGATTCATGACGGCGCGCTGGGCTTACAGTCATACACCGGAGCAGGCAGAGTGGCCGGATATCAGTGCTCGCAAAGTGAAGATTGTCGATTTGCCCGAGCTGCTACCGGAGGGTACCCCTGCAATAGCGCCAGAGCAACGAAGACAGCAGATCGCTGTGCGCCAGAAACACGTGCAGCGGCGTTTCAGAAGCTTTTGAGCTGGACCGATATCCCCTCAGGCACTCGCAGACGAGCTCTGAGGCTCAGCGGCACCACGGCGCTTTCGATGCAGTGCGGCAGCGAACTTGTAAAATTCTATGTCGAGCCGGTTGTCCTCGGCGATCTGATCTCTTAGCGACTGCGGTACTTCGACTTTGTTAGTGGCTTCATTACTGCGCTTGACCGGCCTCGTGTGCAATTGGAAATGCTGATTAATCTCGAGTCGGAAATCTTCCAGGTCATCAAGAAGACCCACACAATCGACTTGTTCGATATTTCGACAAGCCGCCTCGAGGCGTGATTCGTCCACAGGCGTTTTTTGCAGAAAGCTACCGCACTCATCCTGCTCATTAATAGAGAATATGCGCATCTGGTGATTGAGGAAGAACATCGGCTTTAGAAGCTGGTCGTTGTATAACTGCTGCAGTGTCGGATTACTGATCTCGCGCAGTTCTCGCGACCAATGCGTGAAGCCGCCCTCCTGCCTGTGGTGGTGCTTGAGATGGCTGATCACCCGCTCGACGGGATCTCGGAGTAGCGTCATGGTTTGCACTTCGCAACCCAGCATCTTGGTGGCGATGTAGGGGAAATGGCCGGCAAAGACCCGCGTGCGCTGCACCCTTTCCGCGGGGATACCACGCAGATAAGGGATATTAACGTGCGCGACAAGCCGGTTGGGGTCTTCAATGTTGTTGGGAAAGACGCGCATCTCCGGTAACCGATAGCGGATCATTTTCTGCACGGTGGTGCCACCCGTTTTCATGATGTGAACAAAAAAAATCGGCGGCCTATCGGTCATGATCAAGCTCTTGAAGACAGTCTCTACAGACTCGCGTAGTATAGAATCGGGATGATAATAGTCAACGAAAACAGATAGATAGTGTGACCTTAGTCCCTTACCATCCGTACAGTGGCGCCTGGCCCAGCGGGATGGGCGATTCGATACCTGCGGCGGCGTGTCGGCACGCCACCTCGCGAATTGGTCGGACGCGCCTAGTAGGGCGGAACCGAGTAGCCGCCCCAGACGCTGACGTAGTCGTCGTTGTAGTGGGACGCCAGCGCCTCGTGCAGGTCATCTACCTGCCACTTTTGTGCGCCCTTTGGATTCACCATGGGGTCGAGGGCCTTCGGTCGCTCCAGTATTGACACTTCATTGCCCCAGACAACCATGACTTCACCGGAGATTCGACCCGCCTCTGCTGAACAGAGGTAGCCGACCAGCGGAGCCACGTTGGCCGGGTCGAACATATGGAAACTGCCGTCCGCTGGAGGTGCAAACATCTCTGCCGTTTGGCCGGTATTGGTCATGTCGGTCAAAGCGCGCGGCATGATCACATTGCAGGTAATGCCGTACTTGTCGAGCAACTGCGCCGCGCCCATGGTCATCGCAATGATGCCAGACTTTGCTGCGGCATAGTTGGGCTGCCCTGCGGAGCCGTAGATGGCCGCTTCAGACGCCGTGCTGATCAGTCGACCGTACACCGTTTCACCGGCCTTCGCTTTGTCGCGCCAATACGCTGTGGCATTGCGCATGTTGACGAAGTGTCCGCGCAGGTGAACGCGCACGACGGAGTCGAATTCGTCGTCAGACATACCAAAAATGGTTTTGTCCCGACAAAAGCCAGCATTGTTGACCATGATGTTCAGGTCGCCATAGGTATCCAAAGTCGTTGCCATCAGACGGTCTGCGTCTGCGCTGTCGGCGCAATCGCCAAACACGGCCAGCGCTTCGCCGCCCATGTTCTTGATCTCCTCGACGGTAGCCTGCGCCGCCTCTTCTGCCTCCGGCAGGTTGATATCGTTGATGACAACCCGTGCGCCCTGGCCCGCTAGCTGCAGCGCTTCTTCACGGCCCAGGCCTCGACCGGCCCCGGTGATAACGGCCACTTTGCCGCTTAAATCTCCCATAAATATCTCCTCGTACCAGAGCCTGTTGCACTCCGGGTTGCTAGTATGTCGGGGTCAAATGCGTTCGATGATGGTACCCGTGCCAACAGAAGAGCCACAGCACATGGCGATCAAAGCCGTGGTTTTGTCGGCCCGTTCCAGTTCGTGCAGCGCGGTGGTGATCAGGCGAGCCCCGGTGGATCCCACAGGGTGGCCGAGGGCAATAGCACCGCCGTTGACATTGACCTTGTCCATGTCTGCGTCATAGACGCTGGCCCAGGAGAGTACTACTGAGGCAAACGCCTCATTGATTTCCACCAGGTCGATATCGTTGAGGTTCATGCCCGTCTTCTTGAAGAGTACGGCGGTGGCATCGACCGGGCCGTCCAGCAGGTAGTAGGGATCTGTGCCAACGACACAGTCCGCCAGAATGCGCGCCCTGGGTTTCAGCCCTCGGGCCTTTGCTTCCTCAGCAGTCATCCACAGCACGGCCGCTGAGCCGTCGGAAATCTGAGACGAGTTGCCGGGCGTGTGAATCTGCCCGTCCATGACCGGGTTCAGACCGGCCAGGCCGTCTTTCGTGGTGTCGCGTAAACCCTGGTCGCGATTGACGGTGCGGGTCTCGCCGGTCGGCTTGCCGTCATCTCCTACAACCGGTGCCTGAACCTCGAAGACTTCCCGATCAAAACGCCCCTCTTGCCAGGCTTTCTTGGCACGTGCTTGTGAGTTGAACGCCAGCTCATCGGCCATTTCCCTGGTAATGCCGCGGTTGTCTGCGATGCGCTGTGCGCTGGAAAATTGATCGGGTGTAGAATCCCAGGGCCAGTCCTCCGGCACAAAGTATCCTGGACCGTTGTAGACATTGGCGCCCAAGCCGACGCGACTCATGGCCTCAACGCCGGCCGCAATACCGATGTTCACAGACCCTGAGCCGACCATAGCAGAAATGACGTGATTGGCCGTCTGCGCGGAGCCGCATTGATTGTCCAGCGTCGTGCCGCCTGTGGTGAAATCCTTGCCCATTGTGAGCCAGGCATTGCGCGCGATGTTACCGGCTTGCTCACCCGCCTGCGTCACGCAGCCTGCCGCAAGGTAATCTACATCTGACATCTCCAGTCCAGTGCGATTGAGAATCTCCTGATAGGAAAGCGCCAAGAGTTTAGTGGCATGGTAATCGTGTAAATCGCCGACGCCCGGTTTGCCTCGGGCTATCGGAGTGCGTACTGCTTCTACGATGACGGCTTCTCGCATGATGGATTCCTGGTGTTTAGGTGATGGGTCGGCGGCCAGTCTACTAAATCGCAAGCGTGGCGCAATGACCGAATACGTCACAATGGCGGCGGTATTTTGCCGTGTTAGGGCAGTTGAAGCAGCCGCCAGTGACGGAGAATAGGTACTGGTTTAGGAGTTTAGCCCGGACGCCTGTGCAGTGCGGTTGTCGCCTGCCGCAACCCCGCTGACCGGCCTGACCATTCCGATCTACTACTCCATTTTGCCAAGCAGCGCGCCGCCAGTCGGAATGCCAACGCCCGATGTGACCAGTGCGTGATTAATGTCTTTTTCCGGTTGATTGAGTGATTGACCCCGCACGAGTTTGGTGGCTTCGACAATGCCGTTAACGCCATGAATGTACGCCTCAGAAAGTTGACCTCCATGCGTGTTGGTGGGCAGGCGACCACCGGGCCGCAGGGCGCCATCCAGCACAAAATCTCCGGATTCGCCAAAACCGCAGAAGTTCCATGCCTCCAATTGCCACAACACGATGGGCGAGAAGGCGTCATAAATGACCGCCGCGTCAATATCATCTGGCGTGAGACCGCTCATCTCGTAACAGTTGCGGGCTGCGGTCTCCATTTCTGGGATCGCAGCAAACTCCTCGCGGTAGAAAGAAGTCATCTGTTCCTGATCGGGCGCGGTTGCCTGCGCCACGCCTCTTACGGCCACGCCAGGCTGTCGTAGGTCTCGAGCACGCTCGGGGGTAGTGACGATCACGCAGGACGCCCCGTCACTTTCCTGACAGCAGTCGAACAGCTGCAGAGGATCGGCAATCATACGAGCGCTGTCGTACTCGTCGCGGTCGAAAGCGCGTTGGTAGAAAAACGCGTTGGGGTTATTGATGGCATACTCGCGTGTTGAGTGCGCCACTTCGAACAAGGCGTCTTTGGTGACGCCGGTATTGTGCATCCAGCGCTGGGTGAACATGCCGACCCAGCTGGCCGGTGTCAGCAAGCCATAGGGCATGTACCAGCCCCAGTGAATGGCATCTGCGGTCGTGATTGCGCCTGAAACCCCATCCGAAAAGCGATGTCCGGATCGCCCATTCAGAGCTCGAAAAACCGCCACGCACTCGGCCATACCTGTAGCGACTGCCATCACCGCCTGGTGGAGACTGCCGGTGGCAGCTCCGCCCCCGTAATGTGACCGGCCCCAAAAGGTGAGTTCGCCACAGCCGACGGCACGAGCTACCTCGATTTCGTCGTTGGTGTCCATGGTGAAGGTGGCCATGCCGTCAATGTCCTCGGGCTTTAAGCCGGCATCATCGATTGCCGCCTTAACCGCCTGACAGGCAAGATTGAGTTCAGAGACGCCTGAATTCTTGCTGAATGTGGTGTTGCCGATGCCGACGATTACCGCCTTGTTCTTTACATTTGCGACCACGGCTCAAGCCTCCTTTGGCAACGTCAGTGTTACAGAGCCCTGCATGTGCATGCCCCAGATGTTGTTTTCGCCGAGCACGGACACCTGCACCTGGCCAGTGTCCGTATTGACGGAATCCACGGTGCCCGTAACGGTCATCACCATGCCGGGTACGTTCGGTGCGCCGAGACGAATGTCGACTGCATTGACAATCGCTTCCGGGCCGCTCCAATCTGTGGCGTAGCGCGTCATGAGGCCCTGACTGGTCAGAATATTCATGAAGACGTCCGGCAGGCCGATCGCCTGCGCTTCGCTTTTGTTGTGATGCACAGGCTCGAAATCGCGGGTAGCCAGCGCACCACAGACGACGAGACCTGTCGTGATGTCGATGTCTTGTGCCGGAAGCGCATCACCGACTGACACTGCGCCTACGTCCAGGGTCGTGTAGCCGCTCATGCTGCACCTCCTTCCACCAGATAGAACTGCGGTAGCCTGGTTTTCTCATCCACCTGTTCCAACTTACCTTGCACCCTGGCGCCGATCGAAACGTCCTCGTACTCACAGCCGACCACGTTGGCGACAAAATGTGTGCCCTCCTCGAGTTTGATGACGGCACAGATTGGGTCTTTGGGGTAGCCGGGAATGACCGGATGCCGCAGGCAGGTGTACGACATGATTTCCCCTTTCAAAGACGATTCGATGGAGTCCCATTCCGTGGACTGGCAGACTCCGCACATGGGCCGCGGTGGATGACGCAGGGTGCCGCAGTTCTTGCAGCGTTGAATCAGCAACTTGCCCTCATCGCAGGCGTCCCACCACCACTTGTTGTCGTGCCCTCTGGGTGAAGCGATGCGGGTAGGGACTTCGAGTTTGTCCTCACTGGCCGCGGCGGCCGGTTGATCCTGCGGAATGAACTTCAGAACTTTGAATCGCTGTGTCCCCACCTTGTCACCGTTCTGGTCTGTGAACGTGGCCAGTGTTTCAAAAAAGTAACCAGTACCTCTTGCGGTTGTCTTGCGCTCGGAGATATTGTCGATCACCATCTGCATGGTCACATTGTCTCCGGGCCGAACTTCCTTGCAGTATTCCTGTTTAACGTTGGTGCCAAGCACACCGGTGTAGCCGTGTTTGTTGAATGTTTCGACCAGCTCTGACTGAGCGTCAGGACTGCGCCCTAGCGTGACCTGGAAGCCTTCTTGGCCCCAGACATACATCATGGCGGGAGGAGCAATGGTATGACCTCGCCGGCTGTCGGCAGCCCAACCCGCATTCGTATAGGCAGGGTTTGTCTCACCGATGGCTTCTGCCCAGTGTCGAATCATTGCCTGGTTCACATCATCAGCTGCAGGCGTAGGAGGGCACACTTCACGGCCGACAAAGGCATAGATCTCGTCTTCGAAGGCCTGTTGTTCTTCAGCGTTCATTGTCAGGATTCCTTATTGGCTGTAGCGGGGCGGAGTGTCGGGAATGACGTCTGTGCGTCTCCCTGAGCGTTGACCGCGCATTATTATGATGAGCTTTGACGACAGAAGCGACCCGGCAGCGCAGAGCGCTGGCGGGCCGCGAAGAGCCTGCTTGTTGTTTGTATGACTCCGCCGCTTAGCGGTGGCTGGGCATGCCCAGGCCGTGAGTGGCCACCAGGCCGCGTAATACTTCGACAACGCCGCCGCCGAACGTATTGATGGTTGCACGCCGATACTCGTGCTCCAAATCACCGTGCAACAGGCTGCCTTCACTCTCGGAGGAGACCAGCGCCTGTGGGCCGACGATGTCCATGAGCATTCTGCACACTTCGATCATCTTCTCGGTGGAGAACACCTTAATCGCAGAGGGAAACACCGGATCCATCTCAGCCTGATCCAACTGCCAGGACATGCGGGCGTTCATTACACGCATTGCTTCCAGCTGTGAGTAGACCTCGGCAAAATTCCGTTGCGTCGCTGGATCATCGATCACTCGCCGGCCATCTGCGCCACGAGTAGATCGCGCCCAGGCCAGGGCATCGCGAAACAGCTTCCAGCCATTGATGCCAAAAGCGGCAAGTCCCACGCGTTCGTGATTGAGCTGTTCTGTGATCAATCGCCAGCCACCGTTTTCCTGACCGATGATCATATCGACCGGAACCTTGATGTTGTCGTAGTAGGTGACATTGGTTCTGACGCTGCCGACCGTATGTATCGGGCCAAAAGAAAATCCCGGGTCCTTGGTGTCCACGACCAGGATCGAGATCCCTCGGTGCTTTTTCACATCCGGATCGGTGCGTGCGGCTAGGAACACATAGTCGGCGCCCTCTGCGCCGCTGGTGAATATCTTGGAGCCGTTAACGATGTAGTGATCACCGTCGCGGACCGCAGACGTGGCCAGGGCCGCCAGATCGGTACCGGCGCTCGGCTCCGTATACCCTATGGCAAAATGCAGTTCTCCTGCGGCGATTCCGGGCAGAAAACGCGCCTTCTGCTCCTCCGTGCCCATGCTCATCACTGTTGGGCCAACGGTGTTGAGGGTGACAAACGGTGTCGGTGCGCCTGCCAGCAGGGCTTCTTCGTAGCGAATCAGCTGCTCGCTCTGGGTCAACCCGCGGCCTCCGTACTCTTCGGGCCAGCCGATGGCAAGCATCCCGTCACGGCCCTGTTGGCGTATCAACTGCTTGTAGAGATCACCGCTCTCGGCATTGCGCAGCTCTTCCCGGTGCTCCGGCGTAACCAGTTTTGAAAAGTAACTGCGAAATTCACGGCGCAGTTCGCGCTGGCGATCAGTGTAGTCAACAAACATGAATAGGCTCCCTTGTCACAACACCACCATAATATTGATTTTGAATTCAAATTCAAGTAATTTGCCGGCCATGTTGAAGCCGTCGAACAAAGCGGAAAAGCAGCCCGGCGCTCGCAGCGCGCGAGGCGAGAGGGCCCGAGCCGGCTTGAAAGCCGCGGCCCTGCGGGTACTTGAACGGCAGGGCTATCACAAGATGCGCATTGCTGACGTGACCGCCGAAGCGGGGGTTGCTCAAGGCCTGTTTTATCACTATTTCACCGATCTCAAGAGTCTTACCGTCGAGGTGCTGTCCGACTTTGCGCAAGCCAACAGTGACCCCAGTGAGATCGAGCGTGACGTGCCAAAGGGCGACTGGTATGCGCGCATCTACGCCCACAACCTCGTCGTGGTGCGCAGTTATGCGCGCCGGCCCGGGGTGATGCGCTGCCTACTGCAAATGGCGGATGAGGATGAAGACTTCTCGGCGCTGTTGCGTGACGGCTATCGCCAGCAATTGATGTGGCTGGTCGATCGGTTGCCCAATCTGTTTCCGGACGTGCAGTTTCGCGAACATCAGGCTCTGTTGTTGGTCTATGCTCTGGCCGGCCTTGGAGAGGGCCTGCTGAGAGAGTACTTTATCAATGAAAGCGGCACGTTGAGAGCGGCTGAGCTGTCCGTTGAGTCTTTTGCCGAGCTGCTTTCTACGCTGTTTTATCGGGCGCTATTTCTGCAGCAGCCCGAAGCATCTCGACTCAATTACACCGACAATCTCACCGCCATGGTGAGAACGCACTGAGGTATTTCTATGGATTTCAGCCTAACCGATGACCAGACAGCGATTCGCGACCTGGCCTATCAGATTTTTACCGACCGCGCTACGGATGAGTTCTTGTTGGAGTTTTCAAGAACTGAGGCGACGTACGATGATGCACTTTGGCAAACTCTTGCGGAGCAGGGTTTGCTTGGTATTGCTGTTCCCGAGTCTGCTGACGGAACTGGATTGGGAATCATCGAACTGTGTCTCATCCTGGAAGAGCAGGGACGTCGAGTCGCACCCATTCCTTTGTTTTCCAGTCTGGTTCTGGGTGGTCTGCCCATTGCCGAGTTCGGCAGTGAGCACCTCCAGTCGTCTTATTTGCAACCTCTCGTCGCCGGGCGTATGAAGCTGTCAGCCGCGATCGCCGAGTCCGGCATGAATCCGGCCCTCGCCAGTTCGGTACATGCAACGCCCGACGGCGATGACTGGTTGCTCAGTGGCAGTCGGTCCGTGATCCCGGACGGTGGTGTCGCGGACGCTGTCCTGGTGCCGGCCGTAGACGCAGATGGCGCTACCAGCGTATTTCTGGTCGACTGCGCGGCGGACGGTGTATCGCGCAGCCCAGTTGAATTCGGTCTCTCCGGCGAACGCGCCGCGAATCTCGTGCTCGATCAGGTTCGCGTACCGGGTGACCATCTGCTCGGACAGATTGGGCAGGGTGAGGAGATACTGGAATGGCTGCTGCAGCGAGCCAATGTGGCTCAGTGCGCAATGCAGGTTGGCGTCACGGACGAAGCCACCAAACGGACGGCCGCCTACGTTTCCGAACGCAAGCAGTTCGGAATACCACTCGGGTCTTTTCAAGCGCTGGCCATGCGTATGGCAGATAGCTACATCGACGTCGAAGGTATTCGCTCCATGTACTGGTTGGCGGTATGGCGGCTAAGTGAGGGTCTTGACGCGAGGGCCGAGGTGCGTGCGGCCAAGTGGTGGGCGTGTGACGCCGCCCATCGAGTCGTATCGACATCGCAACACCTGCACGGTGGCATGGGCGCGGACGTAGAATATCCTATCCACAGATTTTTCCTGTTGGCCAAACAGATTAGCTATTCACTGGGTAATGCCAGTCAGCAATTGGAAGAACTCGGTAGCTTACTGGCAGAAGACGATAGCCTGGGTTTCCGAGCGCTGGAGGTCTGATCTGTGGACATGCCCACGCGCATCAAACCTCCCATGGGTCCTGATAACGGCTGGTGGTGGGACATGGCCGCCGACGGCAAGCTGGGTATTCAGCGCTGCAAAGACTGTGGCGCCTTGCGGCATCCTCCCAGGCCAATGTGCGGCGAATGCAATTCGCTCTCCTGGGAGCCCATCACAGCCAGCGGTTTAGGCACCATTAGCAGCTACACGATCCTGCGCCACCCACAGTTCCCGGGTTACGAGTACCCTTTGATTATTATTCTGGTTGATCTTGAAGAAGGCACCCGGCTGACGTCACAGCTCGTTGATTGCGATCCCGAGGACGTGGATTTCAACCTTCCTGTCCGTATGCGAATTCACCGCGACCTGGACGGCTTTGCGATACCGGTCTTTACACTGGCGGAGGTCGGCTGATGCCCATTAGTCTTAAGGACGAAGCGGCAATCGCAGGGATCGGCTTGACGGAGTTCAGCAAGGCCTCGGGAGTCTCCGAGCTGACGTTGGCGGCTCGCTGCATCAAGGCAGCTTGCGATGACGCTGGGATAGCGCCCACAGAGATCGATGGCCTGGTGACATTCACACTCGATTCTACCGATGAAATTGAAGTAGCGAGAGCGGTGGGTGCCGGAAATCTCTCATTCTTTAGTCAGATCAACTACGGCGGTGGCGCCGCGGTCGGCACCATTGCCCAAGCGGCTATGGCGATCGCCACCGGTCAGGCCAACGTCGTCGTCTGTTACCGAGCGATGAATGGACGTTCCGGGAAGCGCATGGGCCAGGGCATATCAGGAGAAATCACCAGCAGCGACGTATACCACTGGTCCTGGTACATGCCTTACGGGATGCTGGTGCCCGGTTCATGGATTGCCATGATCGCGAACAAGTACATGCATCGATACGGGGTCACGCGAGAGGATCTGGGTCGGGTTGCTATCTCCCAGCGAAATCATGCTTTGCGAAACCCTCGCGCATTTGGCTATGACAAGCCGCTGACGATGGACGACTACCTCCAGTCGAAGCTGATTGCGGAGCCTCTTTGTCTATACGATTTTTGCCAGGAGACCGATGGGGGTTGCGCGATTCTTGTGACCAGCACGGAGCGTGCCCGAGAGCTTAGGCAACGCCCGGCGATGATTCGCGGTGTAACTCAGGCATCGACTCGCGGCCAGGAGCAGATGACCAGCTACTACCGCGAGGAGCTCGAGTCGCTGCCGGAAATGGAGTATGCGGCAGAGCGGGTGTATGCGATGGCGGATCTTGCTCCGGAGGATATCGATGCCGCCTGTCTATACGACGCCTTTACCTCTGAGATCATCATGCAGTTGGAGAGCTTTGGATTTTGCGAACGGGGTGAGGGTAAGGATCTGGTGAGAGAGGGCGGCCTGGATATCGACGGTCGTTTACCCAACAATACTCACGGCGGACTTATTTCAGAAGCCTACATTCATGGTATGAATAACATCGCGGAGGGTGTTCGGCTGGTGCGTGGTAGTTCTACGAGTCAACCCAAAAAACGTGTTGAGCATGTGCTGGTCAGTAGCGGAGTTGGCGTTCCGACGGGTGCACTGATTTTGGGGGTCGACTGATGAAGGAGGCGTCACTGGTTGAACGTGTGGCGCGCCTCGAGTCCCTGGACGAGATTCGCCAACTGGTTGCCAAGTACGCACTCTCTCTGGATATGCGCGATCTCGATGCTCATGTGAATCTGTTTGCACCGGACATTCGTGTCAGCCGCGACAAGGTGGGCCGGCAGCACCTAAAACGCTGGCTGGACGACACGCTGAGACTGCAATTCACCGGGACGTCCCATCATACGGGCAATCACATCATTGAATTTGATGATTCTGACCATGCTCACGGAGTGGTGTACTCAAAAAACGAACACGAGACTCCCTGTGCCGACGGGCACCCCGAGTGGGTGATCATGCAAATGTTGTATTGGGACGAATACGAGCGTATCGACGGTCGCTGGTTGTTCCGACGCCGGTTACCGTGTTACTGGTATGCCACCGATCTCAGCAAGCCACCCGTTGGCGACAGTAAGATGCGTTGGCCCGATCGTGAGGCCTATGAAGGCGCCTATCACGACCTGTGGCCAAGCTGGCAGTCATTCTGGAACAGTCCCCCATCTGATGGTGATCCCGAAGTGGCTGCGCCTGCGCCTCTGGGCACATTTTTACGGCGCATGCGAAGAGGGTCGCCCGATCCAAAGATTCGGGTGCGTTAGCACATCGAGAACCCGCGACCGATCCCTGACTGGGCCGGTCGTCCTGACAGTATGATTCAATGAGGTTATGACTATGCCTTTAGAACCCGTAGATTTGCAGGGCCGCAAGCTACTGATCACCGGGCCCACTGGCCAGGTGGCGCTGCCGGTAGTGGAGGCGTATGCCCAAAAGTCTGAAGTGTATGCCTTGGCACGTTTTCGCGATCCAACGGATCGCGACAAGATAGAGGCGATGGGGGCCAAGGTGATCGCCGCAGACCTGGCGGATGCGAGTAGTTTGGAGTCAGTGCCTGAAGATATCGACTACGTGTTGAATTTTGCGGTCGTCAAAAGCGGTGACTTTGACTACGACCTGGCAGCAAACGGTGAAGGTATTGGAAACCTGATGCTGCGCTGTCGCCGGGCGAGGGCGATCGTCCATTTCTCGTCGACGGCGGTGTATGAGTACGGCGGGCATGAACCTCGGCGGGAGGATTCGCCACTGGGTGACAACCACCGAATGATGTTCCCGACCTACAGCATTTCAAAGATAGCGGCCGAGACGGTATGCCGTTTCGTGGCGCATCAGCACAACATACCGACTACGATTGCAAGACTCAGCGTTCCCTACGGCGATAACGGCGGTTGGATGTACTTTCACATGCTCATGATGCAGCAGGGCATACCCATTGACCTGCATCCTGAAAAACCCAATTATTATAACCCCCTGCACGCGCAGGACTACATTGAGAAAATTCCGCTGCTGCTGGCGGCGGCCAGGCCAGAAGTCACGACGGTCAACTTTGGCGGCTCGGAACGCGTTAGCATCGAAGAGTGGTGCGCCTACATCGGGGATTTGACCGGTTTTGAGCCTGTCTACCGAGACAACCCCGAGGCGTTCGGCAGTCTCTGCATCGACACAGACAGAATGCACGAATTGATTGGTGAGACCCAAGTGGACTGGCGAGAGGGGGTGCGCCGGCAGCTAGAATGTTTGGCTCCGGAGGTGATTAAATCCTAGACCACGTTGGGTTTGCCGGAACAGACAGCCTGTTATGTCTCGTCGATAGAGCTGCTGTAGGGCTCTTTCGAGGCTAATGGGAACTGGGTCCGGTAGCAGATTCATCAGCCATGAGATCCGTATACAGCTGTTGAAGCAACGGTATAACACTTTCTGGAGCGTAGAGTAGATCGAAATCACCTTTCGCTGATTTAGCAAGTCGAGATCGAAGCTCTGAGTCAGTGCAGACACGTACGAGCGCATCAGCCAGAGACTCAACGTCTCCGGCGTCGACGAGCAATCCATTCCTGCCAGAATCGATGACCTCCGGAATACCACCCACGGGCGTTGTTATGATTGCAAGCTGAGCTGACATGGCCTCCAAAATCGACATTGGGAGTCCTTCGTTGTGGGACGGAAGCACAAAAACATCCGCTGAGGCGTAATACTTGTCTTTTTTGTCCGGGCCAATCCAGCCCGCTACGCGAACACACTCCTGCAGTCGGTATTCTCTTATTTTTCTTTTTACCTTGTCTAATTCACCATCTCCGCACAGCAATAACTCGTAGCCCGAAAGCGACTCGCCACTATCGCGTATGGCATCCAAAAGATCGTAGGTGCCTTTACGGTTGCCAAGTTTACCCATGAATAAGATAGTGACGGTGTCAGCGTCATGATCTCGTTTTTCCACGTTGACAGGTTTCACAAAATTGTTAATGACGACAACTCGCCTGTTTGTGCTGATGTCTTCCACAACTTGCTTCCAGCTTTCGGACAACACCACAACTCGGTCGCTCAAATCGAAGGTAGCCTCCACGCACTTTTTAACTGCCCTCGAGGCTTGAGCGTAAAACTCGCGGAACTCAGACCCGTGAAGATGCAGGATCACCTTGCAGCCAAACAGCTTGCCTAGCTTCAGATAGCAGTATTTTCTGACAAAGCTTGCGTGGCTTGCTACGTGCAAATGGAGAATAGGTTTTTTCGGTAACAGCGGCAGTAAGAGTAGGATAGAGCGAAAAAAGAGCCAGGTCTTTCTTGGCGCGGAAAAATCGTCGTGGGTCTGGATCCACCGGTGGTCGTAGCGATTGTAGAGTCCGACATCTATGTAGGTTTGAACTACTGTGGTGATACCGCCTTTGGCCTGAGTGCTCAGAGTCACAACCATCGGCTTAGTCATTTGTTGCTTTTCCTGCTTCCTTAAGGGTGCTGGGTAGCGTGACGTACCAATTCAAAACGCGCCCCGTTACTTTTACGATGAACGATACGTGAGTCAGGGTATCGTGGTCGGCATAAAGTTCAAGTGAAGGAGGCTCTGATTCGAAGCGTTTGGCAAATTCAGGTGTCTAGCTGGTGTTTTACGCATGATGGGCTTATACTTTACAGCATAAAAATTAGTTATAAATAGCGTTTTGAGTGAGGTGAATGCGTCTTCAGGGACGCTATAATCGGCGACAGCTGCCGAAGGATGATACAGACCATGAAGGTGAGTGATTATTTGACCCGGGAAGAGGTGACTTACTTCACCTCTAAAAGTGACTGGCACGCGGTCCTGATGTTGGTGATGAACTGGTTTTTTATCGTCGCCATTTTCGCCTTGATTGCCGTGTATCCCAATATCCTGACCATCACTGCCGCTCTGATTCTGTTTGCGGGGCAACAGTTGGGGCTGTCGGTGCTGATGCACGATTGTGGGCACAACATCTTTTTTCGTTCAAAAAGAGTCAACGACGTCGTTGGGCAGTGGTTCTGTGCCCTCCCAGTACTGAACGATCAGCCAACCTATGCCAAGGGGCATCTTGAGCACCACCGAAAGGCCGGCTCGGAGCAAGACCCGGACTTGCCCAATTTTGCGGCCTATCCGGTTTCAAAAGAGAGTTTTAAGCGCAAAGTCGTCAGGGATCTGACCGGTCAAACCGGTTACAAACTGGTAAGTTATGTGCTGAAGGGAGCCGCCGGTGTGTTCTCAAAAGAAACGCGCGGCGGCTCCTGGGTGTTTGTTCGGGAGGTGGCGTGGCAGGTGGCCTTGTTCCTTGTGCTTTGGAGCTTGGGTATCGGATGGACTTACCTGGTTTGGTTCGCATCCTTCATGACGGTCTTCATGCTCATGGTGCGTATTCGGCAGGTGGCCGAACATGCTGCAGTGCCCGGACAGTTTGATCCGGACGTGCGCATGAACACTCGCACCGTGGATGCGCCTTGGTGGCAGCGCTTGTTGTTTGCACCCAACGGCGTGAACTTCCACCTGGAGCATCACTTCATGGCGAGTGTTCCCTGCTATCGGCTGGCTGAGTTGCGCCGATTGCTGAAGCGTAAAGGAGCGCTGGATGACGTCCCCGTGTTTCGAGGCTATGGTGACGTTTTGCGCCACGCCGTTCGTGCTTGATCATGGCGTTGAGGCTTTAAAGGCCTTGATAGCATCCGCCGTGGTGGGTTTGCCTGTCTCATAGTACAACTTCATCGCGATGGCCACGTCGGCCATCGTCTTGCTGACGAAGCCTCTCATCCGTTGTTCCAGCCACCGACCGATTGCGCCACCGGGCAGTTCGTAACGCAGGGTCGGCGTGAACAGCGTCGCACCCGACGTCGCGTCAGACAGCAAATAGCGAAAGCTGGCCTGCTTGAAGGGGGGAGCGGGTTTGTCGCCTTTGTGCAGTTTGATCAGGAATCCCTCACCGGGTGTCCATTCAACCACCGTCTCCTGTAGGTAGCTTTTCGGGCTGCGATAGACGTAACGGCTTGCGCCAACCCCTTCCTTTTGCTCTGTAACGATTTCCGTGGCGACGATGCCCGGGACGTAGTGATGTGCCAGTGAAATGTCCCTCAGCTTCTCCCAGGCCTCGTCACGAGGCAGTTGAATGATGGCTTGAGCGCTGGCTTCGCATGTCATGACTGGTTCTCCCCAACAAGTGTGCAATGTAAACCCCCGCGGCACTTAAGCCAAGGCTTCGGACAACCGGTGCAAAGCTGGGGCCAGCACGGTTCCACCGCAAACGCTGTCTCCCTATAATCCAGCTAGGCAGGTCGGCAGGAGCAGCAGATGGGCAGATTTGAAGGAAAACGTACTGTGGTAACCGGTGGTGCCAGCGGTATCGGTGAAGCGACGGTCAGGGCACTGATTGCGGATGGCGGTCAGGTTGTGATCGCGGATCTGCAGGAAGAGCGAGGCGCGGCGCTGGTGAAAACGTTGGGCGGTGCAGCCGTTTTTGAACGCTGTGACGTATGCCGCGAAGCGGATGTGGAGGCGGCGATCAGCCGCTGCGTCGAGAGGTTTGGTGGAATCGACGGGATGGTGAACAATGCCGGCGTGGTGGGCGCGGTTGGCTCGATACTGGAGACCAGCGCGGAGTCTTTTGATCAGACGATGTCCATCCTCGCCAGGGGCGTTTTTTTTGGTATCAAGCACGCAGGCCTTGCGATGCGTGCGCAGGGCAGTGGTGCGATCGTATCGCTGGCCAGTACGGCGGGTTTGATGGGAGGGTTGGGCCCTCACGTGTACACCATGGCCAAACACGGCGTTGTCGGCCTGACCAAATCAGCTGCCAGTGAATTTGCGCCGCTGGGAATCCGTGTCAACGCCATTGCACCGGGCGGTACAGTAACGCCCATGACCAATGCCTTGGGTGACGACAATCCGGAAACCACGGCGGCAGTAATTGCCTCTGCGTCACCGCTGGGTATTGCCTGTTATCCGGAGGACATTGCGGCCGGTATTCTGTACCTGTTGAGCGAGGAAGCGCGCTACGTTACTGGACACACATTGGTCGTTGACTCAGGTGTGACGACGGCCGCAGGGGCTGCCGCCTCGTTCTATCAGCAAGAGGCTGACACCTTGTTGCATGCGGGTAACAGGGCGAGTCAAGGTGACTAGTCAGGCCGGGCGGTAGCGGTTGTCCCGTCGATAGACGGCATCATCCTGGCGCCCACCTCGCAGACAATCTGGCGCCTGCTCAAAGTAGGGGTCTTGCGTAGGCTGAGTCCGGGAGAAGTCGACCAGTTCGCTGCGGTAGGCGAATTTCCACTCGCCTCCGCGACGCTCATATCGGTCCAGATACCGCCCTGCGATGATCACATCCAGATCGCCATTCTGTGAAGCAAGTCGGTGATAGGCGTTGAAGTACACCTCACCGAATGCTTCGTCCCCCTCCACATCGATCAGAACATTACCGATCATATGATGGTTGGCAAGGTTGTCTTGCAGGGCTGTCATACAAAATTCTGCAAATTCAATACCGCGACTGCGAGTGAAGCCATAGTCACACCAGGCGTCTTCCCAGAACACCGACTTCAGCAGGGCCACGTCCCAGCGGTCCAGGCCGCGCATGTATTTGCAGATGAGCTCGTAGATATCCTGCTTGTCGAGACAGGTTTGCAAGCGTGTGTCCAAGGCGTTTACCTCGTTAATCGGCAGTGTCCAGGAAAGCGTACAGCGGATCGGAAGGGCGGTGAGCACCTTTGCTGAGATCGGCAAAATCTGCGCTGTCGCGTTCATCGACCACCGGCATTCTCTTGCTCCAGTCCATAACTACCTGGCGGTGTAGCAGTTTCCATTGGCCCTCCCGGTACCCCAGTCGATCCAGATATCGTCCGTAAACCATCAACTCTTCGTCGCCGCTGGGCAACAAGTGCCCGGCGATACAGCCGGTCTCTGCAAACGCCATCTCGTCAGACAATTCGATCAGACAGTTGCTCAAGGAGTGTCTGGTCATCTGGTACTGACCTTTGAGTACCTGCACCACGATGTCGGCGAAGTCATGGGCGGGGCCCTTGTAGGCGCCATAGTCCACTTCCGCTTCCTGCCAATAGCAGTGGCGCAAGGCGTTTACGTCCAGTCGATCCAGTCCGCGGCTGTGTAGGGACAGTACCTCCTGTATTGCCAGCTTGTGGGCCGTGGCCTGCGCATCCGTAACGATGCCGATGTTTGCGATCATGGTGTCTGGCATGCCTCCTGCCGCCCCGGCTTGCCACCTCGGCGCTGGGGGGTGATAATAAAAACAGTCGATCCTGATTGTATTAGAGCAGCCCACACGACGTCCAGCCTAGCAATCTGTGCGTCACAGAGAGACAGCGTATGAGTCAGAAGAGCGGTTCAGACGCACCAGGGAGTGCTAGGGCACCCGGACCCACCGTGGCGGACGTGCTGCGTGGCGACAGCATGCCACCTCCCGACCCGCTACTCCAGAGCGCCTACTCTTTTCTGGGCGACGCCGACATCGCAACGTATCGATACACCAGTGAGGCGTTCTTGGAGCATGAAATGCGCTCCATGTGGTCGCGTTGTTGGCAGTGGGCGTGCCGGGAAGAACACGTACCCGAGGTGGGCGATACCTATGTGTATGACATCGGTCATTATTCCATCATCGTCGTCCGCTCCCAGGACGACTGTGTACGGGCCTTCCGCAACAGCTGTACACATCGAGGAACCCGACTGTTGGCCGGGCAGGGCAGTGGCTACTCCCCGGCGTTTACCTGCCCTTTTCATGGCTGGTCGTGGGAGCTCGATGGCAGCATCCGAAACATACCGGCGCGCTGGGACTTTCCACACGTGGGCTCGGACTCCCACGGGCTCGTCGAGGTCCAGTGCCAACGTTGGGGTGGCTTCGTCTTTATCAATTTGGATCTCAGCGCGCCACCGCTGGAACAGCAGCTGGAGGTGTTGCCGGAGCACTTCAAGCATTTTCCACTCGATCGTCGGCGCATTCGTCTGCACGTAGAAAAAAAACTGCCTGCCAATTGGAAGGCGGCTCAAGAGGCGTTCATGGAGGGATACCACAATTTTGAGACGCACGATGCCCCAAACGGCGCCAATACACAGTACGATGTATTTGGTCGGTACGTGACGCGTTTTATTCATAACATCGGTCATTACAGTCCTGAGTCTCTGGCCGACTACCCCGGGGACAGGTGGCGGCAGCCGCCGCTCACGGAAAACGAGCAGCTGCAGGCCCTCTCCGTGTTGGGTGTGCATCGTGAGACCGTGCCCGCTGGTGAGACAGCGAGATCCGTCGCCGCGCAGGAACTGCGGCAGTCCTTTGGTTCGAAGCTGGGAATTGATCTGTCCAGCGTCAGCGAGTCACTGCTGCTGGATTCCATCGAATACCACCTTTTCCCAAACATGTTTTTGTTTCCTGGGATTACCGTACCCATGGTGTATCGATTCAGGCCAGACGGAAAACGGGTCGATCAGAGCGTGTTTGATTTGTTGCTGCTCGAACCGATACCGGAGGGTGCCAGCCATCCCCCGCCTCCGGAACCGGTGCAACTCGACGTGGATCAGTCGTACACCGAGGTGGCGGAGCTAGCCTGGCTGGGGGCCCTGTACGACGAAGATACCGTCAATCTCGCAATGCAGCAGCAGGGGCTGGAATCCGCTGGCAAGCGCGGAATCACCTTGGGTAACTATCAGGAAGCGCGGATCCGCCGGGTGCATATGACCCTGGATGAGTACCTCCAGCAAGCGGACGAACAATGAGCCAGGAGACACTCATCGCAGTAGCGCGACTGGATGATTTACCCATCGGTAAAGAGCTTGTCGCCGAGTGCCGGGGGCGCGAAATTCTGATCTGCAGGACCTCAGAGGGGATCTTTGCCGTCGATAATCAGTGCACGCACGCAGCCGCGCCGCTAAATGAAGGTAGATTGAAAGGTCACCGCATTCACTGTCCGCTCCACGGTGCAGCCTTCGATGTGCGAGATGGAACCGCACTTAGCCGCCCGGCGAGTCGACCGCTGGCTTGCTACAAGGTGACTGTGGAAAGTGGGTCAATATGCCTGCACGTCGACCCCTGAGCGGCTAGAAAGCAGGCTGTGCAGTCATTCTGCGCCGGAAAAGGGCGGCCACGGGACATCACGGCGTTGACTCGCCCTTGGCATTCGCCTCCGCCGACGCTTGTGCGACGCGCGGATCTTCGTCCAACAGCTCAGGTGCGGCAACGTGCTGAATCTGCTCAGAGAGAATGTCGGCGAGAAATTCCAGCTGGCGGCTGGTTTCCAGTCTGAGTGCCTGCTGCTGTTCTCGCAATTGCGCCTCCAACACGGGCAATCGCTGCTGCTGCTGTAGTAACTGACTGTGTAGATCAAGGATCAGCTCACTTTGCGTGCTGACCCGTTGCACGGTGATCATTTGCGCGGCCATAAGGATCGCGATTATGGCGGCAAAGGCGCGGCCTCTCGTCATCCAGCTGCCCGATTGCGCCAATGATCTGCGGTAAGCCAGCAGATCATCAGGGTCCCTCGCATCGGATTCGCCTGCGCTCGAGACGCGCTCTTCCTGGTTTGAATCGATGATCAAAAAAGGCAGGTCCGCCTTGCCAGCGCCGGTTATTGCCGGCAGTGGTCTGGGCAGCGCACCATCGGCATCGTTGGCAGCCGCGATCTGTTGTACTGGTGAATGGGCGTCGATCTGTGGCGGTGGCGAATAAGCGTCATCATTGGCGGCAGTGAGTTGATAGAGTTCGGCGCGATCCAGAGCATCCGCCAGCTGCTCATCGCTTACTTCCTTCGGAATCACCGCAACCGCACCAAGCGCCTTTGCTTCTTTTGTGTACATTGGTGCGGCCTGTGATGTGTACATGACGACCGGAATATCACGCGTGACGTGGTGGGTTTTGAGTCGTTCGAGCACCTGGAAGCCATCCAGTCCAGGCATGACATGATCAAGAAATATAACGTCTGGCGTATGATGTCTGAGAAGTTCCAGCGCATGACTGCCATCGGTTGCTGATTCCACGACGACATCCAACTGATTCAGGCGTTTTTTTAGAATCGCACGTGCCGTGCGGGAGTCATCCACAACCAGTGCATTCTTGGCATACATGAGCGCTACCGTCCCGCCAGTGGCTGTTGCCTGTCCAGGGTGCAAGGCTGTCGAGCCCGCGCCCCCATGTCTGTTGTTCAAGCGCCGCACAAGCCTAAACGCGCCGCGTGCCGATTTGGGTTGGACGCCCGGTGACCGCAGCCCGGAGCATGGATACCGCTGTACTCTCGGACACACCGGGGCCCTGATGAACAGACTAACCCTGCCTGCCCGGCAATGTGCAGCGTTTTATGGAGAAAAGTACAGTTTCCTGGAATGATCGCGAAATGGGCCTCGCGGAACTAGCGATGCGGTACCTGAGCGCAGAGCTAATCCTAAGGCGACTTCTCGGTTAAGGTTTCAAATATCTGAAAATTAGGAACTTTCTAATGAGAAACTGAGTGCCTTGTCGCGTCTGCCCCCTCCAGGACATCGTGCAGCTGCCGATGCATGTTCTGTACGCCTGGCTCGTTGCGACCGATTAAAACCTTTCGATCGATTCCGGCCTGCAGCCCCCGATGGATTTTATCTACCAGCGAGTAGTCTTCCGCAACGGCGACGTCGTTGATCATTTGGAAGTAGTCTTCATAGTGCTGGCGAGCGTCTTCGTCTGCGGGTGCTTCAGGCAGGAACATGCTGTGGTAGACAACGGATCGGTCGCGTGCGATGGGGTAGACCCGCCAGGTCTGAAAGTGATCGGCGACCACAAAAATGACGGTGTTTGGAAAGATGTAGTTAACGTAGGAGCTGTACTCTCGGGGCTGCCATTGATCTTCCGGAACATTTCTCAACTCGTCAATCGCCAGGGAAGGGGATCCCATGGAGTGGTTGCGCCCGTACTGCCTGTAGCTGGCGATGTTGGAGTGCACCATCTGAGCGATACTTTCGGGGTGCAGGAATTCAAAGTGGTAGTACTCGTGAAAGGTATCCATGTTCAGCTTCCAGCTGAACTCCGTATACACTTGCTTGGCGCCAAGATAATAGTGATCTTTGAAGCCAAAGCCACAGAGGCGCTCCTGAAGGCCTGAGAGCACGTCCTCCACGTCGAAGTGTCGCTCGGGGTTGGGCATCACGAAAATCATGCCGTGGCACTCCTGAACATCCAGTTTGCGCAAACCCAATTCCGAACGATCGATGCTGTCAAAACCCTCGTTGCCGAATGGAACACCGACCAGCTTGCCCTCCAGATCGTACGTCCAGCCATGATAGGGGCAAGAGAACAAGCGTCCCTTGCGTGCCTTTCCGCAGTCGCTTTCATGCAGAGGCGCGCCGCGATGCGAGCAGATATTGACGAACGCGTTGAGTCCGCCGCCCGGCAAGCGAACGATCAGAATCGGTATCCCGGTGTCGTCGAAGGCAAAGTAGTCTCCGGGTTCGGGTAACATGCAGCTGGGCCCAACGAACTGCGGGTAATTTCGAAACAGTTCGATCTTTTCCCTCTGGAACTGGTCTGAATCCGTGTATTCGCTGACGTCGATGCTCATGACGCTATCGGCCAGTGCTGTGCTGTTGCGCTCGACAAGATCCATGAGAACCCTGATTTCTTCCACCAGTTGCTGTCGTTCCACGTCCTGCTCCTACAATCCAAGCACCAGTTTCGCGATGATATTGCGTTGGATCTCCTGGGAACCGCCAAAGATAGAAGCGGCCCGATTGTTCAGATAGCGTGGTACCACCGAGCTCAGGTAGTCCTCCCGAACCGGGTTTCCATCCGCCACGGGGTTCATGATGAGGCCGGTGTAGCCCAATACGTCGACAGATAGCGCGTTGATTGCCTGCTCAAGGTTGACGGTAGTGACCTTCAAGATCGATGACTCTGGCCCGGGCGCACCGCCGCCGGTGACCGCGGAAAGGATTCTGAGCTCAGTGACCTCGAGCGCTGTCAGGTCGATCTCAAGACGAGCGACCCGCCTATCGATATCTCCATTGCTGTCGAACTGTGGGTTCTGTTTATGGGCACGATCGATGAGTGATCGTAGATTGTCGAGTTCGTGTCGAATTCGATGGGCACTGAAACCCCCGCCACGCTCGAATTCCAGCAGGTACTTTGCGTAGGTCCAGCCGGCGTTTTCCTCTCCGATCAGGTTTCCGACGGGGACGCGGACGTTATCAAAGAACACCTGGTTGACTTCGTGATCGCCCGCCATGGTGATGATCGGCTCTACGGAGACCCCCGGTGAATCCATGTCGATCAGCAGGAAACTGATGCCGGCCTGTGGTTTGCCATCCGTCTTGGTACGTACCAAACAGAAGATGTGGTCGGCGAGGTGTGCGTGGGTGGTCCAGATCTTGGATCCATTGACGATGTACTTGTCACCTTCCCGTTCAGCCTTGAGTTTTAGGCTTGCCAGATCTGAGCCCGACCCGGGTTCCGAGTACCCCTGACACCAGTAGTGCTCTCCACTGAGAATCTTTGGCAGATACTCGGTCTTCTGCGCCTCTGTGCCAAACGCCATGATAACCGGAGCGAGCATGAGCAGTCCCAACGGAATGAGCATGGGGGCACCGGCGTGATAACACTCTTTACTGAAAATATACTTTTGTGCGGGTGTCCATCCCGGGCCACCGTGCTCTTTCGGCCATTGGGGAACGGCCCAGCCCTTGTCGACGAGAATCGCCTGCCACTCCAGTGCAATGTCCTTTTCGACAAACACGCTGCCGTTGTTCGCTGTCCCCCGCACAATGTGTTCGGGTAGGTGGTCCGTCAAGAACTGACGAACCTCCCGTTGAAAGGCGAGGTCTTCGTCGCTGAAGTCCAGATTCATAATCGCAAGTTCACGCTGAAGTGGGTTCCATCGCCCACTGGATTCCGCGTCGCAATACTTCGTAGTACTCCACGTTTTTCCAGGCACCTTCTTCGGCTTCCGGGTACTCCTCGATCAATGGCTGCATGTCATACTTGCCGCGCGAGTGTCCCAGTGTGAAGTACAGTACTTCGCCACTGCCGTAGGGATGCAGGAACAGAACGGGCTGAACATCAGTGCCTTTTTGCCAATCTTCTTTTACAAAATTATCGACCGGACGGTCCCAGAGGCAGTGGAGCAGTGTTTCGTATTCGCCGTGCATTTTGCACAGGTAGAGCTCTTCCTGGTCGACGTTAAATGAAGGTAAGCCCTTTACCAATGGATGCTCGGGTTTGGAAACGTGGACGTCGTATGGCTCGATGGGTGGATGGGACATAAACTGGCTGCCGAGCAACTCCATAAAGGGGACGTTGTCTTCCGGGCAGTCAACTCTGAGGCTGCCGTCCGCCGCGGGCTCCAGGAAGCGTAGAATGGAATTGGTGCCGTGCAGTGCAAACCACTTTTTCCCGCTCTGTACAAATCCAATCAAACGCTGTGTCTCTTCTGCGGTCGGAACGATGTCGCAGGTGTAGCTTATGATGAAATCACACTCGCAGATTGCGTCGATATCACTGTAGTCGGCACCCACCTGAACCTTGATGCGAGGTTGCTCCGCCAGGAGTTTGAGAATTTCAAGCCGCGGGAAGTCAATGTTGTGGTACTTGCCCCCAGCGACCAGGTAGACGTCAACGCGGTCCGACTTGCTCATGGCCAGGCCTATAGCTGTACGCGCTTGGTAAAGCCGCCGTCGGCGACGAGGTTGACACCAGTGATCAGACTGGCAGCTGGGCTGGCGAGAAAGGCGACGGCATTGGCGACTTCCTCGGCCGTACCCATGCTGCCGCGAGGGATGTCGGCGAGCGTCGCCTCATACAGATCTGCCATATTGTTTTTGATGAAGTCCCAGGCTCCACCCTCAATGAACACGGGTCCGGGTGATACACAGTTCACTCGTATCCCCTGGTTAGCGAGCGCTTGACTGAGTTGCTTGCCGTGTATGACGAGTGCCCCTTTGATCGCATTGTAGGGTTGTGGACCCATGAAGGTCTCCACACCCGCGGTGCTGGAGATGATGACGATCGAGGCAGCGCTGGACTTTTCGAGAAAGGGCATAGCGGCTTCGATGCCACGGGTGGTGCCAAACACGTCTACGTTCAGGGCGTTTTCCCAGCCTTCCTCACTCATGTTACCGCCACCTGCGCTGACGTTCGGAACGAAGATATCGATGCCACCCAGCTCTTCGCCCACGCTGGTGACCCAGGCCTGGTAAGCATCCTTGTCAGCGATGTCAACCACGGCACCGACAATCTTGCCACTGCCTTTGGCCAGTTCGGCGATCGTGCTGTCGACCTCTTCCTGGTTGCGCGAGCAGATGGCCACATCAGCGCCTTCGGCGGCCAATAAATTGGCAATGGCACGGCCGATGCCACGGGTCGAGCCCGTAACGACGGCCTTCTTTCCGGAAAGTCCTAGATCCATAGTTAGCTCCAGCTGGTCCTGCGACCTGTGTAATGATTGTTGTCAGTTGAGTCGAGCGCGGGAGGAGGGGTAGACCACCCGGTGCAAACGCCCGGAATCCAGTGTGCTCAGCACGTTAGCAAACCTCCTAGAAAAAAACAATCAGATTTGACTGTTTATTTTTTTGAGACTGCGTCAGCGTATCTCAATCAGCTGGGCTGACGCAGTTTTTCTGCGTATCGTGGTAAAAAACTGTTGGTGTTTGAGGGGTTCTTGGCGGCCACGGAGGCTACAGGCAAGCAGGGCGCGTAGCGTGAATGACCAGCTTGATGGACTGCGATCGCCTGCTATCCGCAGCTATGAAGGCGCGCTGGGGAGCGCATTAGCGGCGTCAGTCTCGGTAGTAGTCGACTCCGACAATTTCCTGCCAGCGGCTCGCAAAAGCGTCGTAGTCCCGCAAGCACATGGCTTTCATCCAGGTCTCGTCACCCACCGCTTGCCGACCCTTTATGATCTCGACGGCATCCTTCCCTACCGGTACCCGAAAAGGTGGTGACTCAGCTTTGACGGTGGTTTCGATGGTCTGTGCGACATCCTGCGGTAACGCGGGTTTGCGCAGACCGAACTCAAAGAAGCGGCCCAACCGTTTCACACTTTCGGGATACAGCGGTTCTGCGTCGGAGGGTGCTACCTTTGTCCAGATAGGTGTGAGTACACAGCCGGGCTCAAGAATGCTGACTCGGCCGCCGAACTCTGACATTTCCTGTGCCAGGGCCTCGCACAACCCCTCCATGGCCCACTTGGACGCGGAATAGTGTGCATGACATCCAGCAACGTAACGTCCGGCTAGCGATCCGATGACGACAACATGTCCGGAACCCTGGCGCCGCATTACGGGGACTACTTCTCTCAGCACGCTCACGTTCCCAAAGTAGTTCGTCTCAAATATCTCTCTCGCCACCTCAAGCTCAGTTTCTTCGATAGACGAGCCGGCCCCAATACCCGCGTTTGCAACCAGCACATCGATGCCGCCAGACGATCGCTGAATCTGCTGAACGGCCCGAGCAATGGTATCGGGTTTCACGAGATCGAGCGCTAGGACCTGCACTGCCAGATCTTCCGCCGCGATCTTATCTCTTAGGTCTGTGGCGGAATCTGGGTTACGGCATGACGCGTAAACCTCGTGCCCTTGGCGTGCGAAGTGAAGTGCGGTTTCCTGGCCAATACCTGTGCTAGAGCCGGTGACAAGAATAACGGACATGACGTACCTCTATGTGCTGGTTTAGTGTACTGGTCGGGGTGGATCGAGTCTGGATCAGTATTCTTTGTCGCTCACGCGTGTCGTTGTCCGGAGTCGCCTGCTGTCGAGCCGGTAGTCGCACGTCAGGCAGCGCCGCATACCCGTTCGCATGCTGTCGTTCTGTCGCTTTAGCACCAGATTCTCCTCACGCAGCCTTGCGAGTTCCCTACGCAGCCTGGCAACCTCTAAGGGCATCTCGAACATGCGTTTTATGGAAATCATGTTAACGGCTCTGCCAGCTCATTCTGACGGTGCAGGAAGTTTCGGGCAGATGTGGATCAAACTCCATCTTCAGGCCGCCCCCTTCACCGTTGAACAAGGCCTCGAATGGTCCTTTACAAATGTACAGACAGCCCTCTTCGGGAAGTGCGTTGGGGTTTGGTAGTCGGTCTGTGGGTCCGCAGGTGTGCCAGCCGCAGTTTGGTATCTCCAGAATCGTCAGGCCGTTGGCAGGATCGTATTCCGTGATCGTTGCCGGCCCGGTCAGCCAGTGTGCAGGATTAAATGTTTCAAATATGAAGGTTGTAAAGCGCGATGGCTTTCTGGAGCGAGAAAGCCCGTCGGAGCGTCTTTTTTTTTGAGATTTGCCCGTGTCCGATATGCTGTTCATCATGTTGAGAAAATCGACTGACGTTTCGTAAGAGAGTTTGACGGAAGTACCAACGACGATGTCTTCGAACTGCCCCGGAGAGAAATGTTTACGTAACTCCAGCAGGGCCCACTCGGCTTCGCGTACAAAGTTGCCATAGCGCTTTCGCCACTTTTCCCTGGGCGAATTCGACCAGTGAATACCTTCACGGCGCGATTTGATGATGTCATAGTCTCGGTCGACCTGCGCCGGATCCCCTGCAAGCCTCAGGATAGGCACAAACGTATGGCTGACGATTGGCATCGCCTTCTTGACCAGCATGACATTGGACATCCACATGTCGATCCATGCCTGCGGCCCCCAGTTATAGTAAAAACCCGTCTTTTCTTTTGGCGGTATCCGGCCGGTTCTTTGGTCGCTGGTAATGACCGTGTCTTCAGTCACTCTGTTCCCTCGGTCTGTTTGCGGAACGTTCACATCGCAGATGCGGTGTCAGTGTTTGATGCGGAGGGTGATGCCGTAAACGTCCCCGGGCGCTGTGACTCCCGCATAACCTCCAAGCACCGGGACATCGATTCCAAAAACGTAGTACTCCTCGTCCAGCAGGTTGCGGCCCCAGATAGCAGCTTCCCAGCTATTCTCTTGATTGGTCAGCGTCAATCGCAGGTTTAGCAGATGAACGGCATCGTTCTTCAGCAGCGGGTCGAGATCCTGGTCGAGGAAGAACTCATCGATGTAGTTGTACTCCAAGCGACCCACACCAATGAAATTGTCACCTATGTCGTAGTCGTACTGCGCGAAATTACTCACCGTCCACTCTGGAGAGTTGTCGATGGGCTCGCCAGCCAAATCCTTGACGCAGCCACCGCCCAGTGTGGGATTGCCGCCCTGCGCACCCTGTTCGATGTAGTACTCGAAAACCGTCTCGTCGACGGTGCATTGACCGTTGTCAAACTCGGTGTACTCGGCCTTTGTGTAGCCTACCGCGCTGCTGACGGTAAGATTTGCGATCGGCAGATAGACCATTTCGAGCTCCATGCCATAGCTTTCCATGGAGCCTGCGTTGGTCACTTCAATCGTTGATCCGTTAAAGGTTTGTGACTGGAAGTCATCATAGTTCACGTAGAAGAACGTGCCATTCAACTGCATTCGTCGATCTTCACTGGAACCTTTCCAGCCAATCTCATAGTTGGTGGCGATCTCCTCATCAAATTCACCGCTATCGCCGGCGAGTTCGCGGCGCTGATTGAAACCGCCGGATTTGAAGCCACGGCTTATGCTGGCGTAGGTCATCCAGTCGGGAGTGAAGAAATAGCGGACATTAAACGCTGGCGAAATATCGTCGTCGCTGCGGCTTTCGTCGTAGAAAATATCGGGTCCTGCCACGGGCGGTATGTCGAGCAGTGAATCAGGCTCAGTAATCTGAGAACCTTTGCGCGTCTTTTCTTCGTAGGTATAGCGAAGCCCCAGGGTGACGCTTAGCTCATCCGAAATGTTCCAGACCACTTGCCCGAAAGCCGCGTAACTCGTGGTTTCGTAGTCATTGACGTCGGTATTCAGAGTTCCATCAGGGAAAAAGTTATCAATCTCCATGTTGGTGACAAGTTCTTGAGACTGGAAGAAGGTGCCCACCGAATCCAGATCAGAGTAGTAAAAGAACAGGCCGCCCTGGTAGTCGAAGGTTTCACCACCGGGGGAGGTGATGCGAAGCTCAGAGGAGTACTGATCCAGGTCGATGTCTGTGGTGGTCGTAACCGCGTTGTATGCGGTAAAGTCGCCATCGAGAGCGACGTCGGACTCATAGTGACGCCAAGCGTTGATAAACGTCAGTACATTCTCATTGAACACGTCCTTGTTCCACTCCAGAGCAACGCCGCCGACGTCGATCCTGTTTTTGGTCTCGGCGTTTAACCAGTAATCGTCTGAAAAGGGATCGTTGGTGGGCGGAGCGAAGCCGGATGAATCTTCAAAAGAGTTATACTGATAGATCAGCTCGCCCATGTCATTGAGTCCGAGCTGATCCTGAAATGCCTGCGAGGGCGTGTTGGTTGCAGGCGCATTCAGCGTAGAAAAACCATCGTAGTCTATGGAGGCCACGGCACAGCAATCGGTATCCTCCTTGGTGTAGTCTAGCGTGAGCAAGAATTCCCCAAGTCCGTCGCGCTCGCGCCCGACACTGCCATCGTAGAACCACCGTGATTTAAAGCCCCATTTGTTGGCGTCGTTCAGACCCTCGCCAGTAAAGGTGTTGTCGTACAGATGGTCGCCGTTAACGACAAAGCCCGTGAGGCGGGTCGCGTGACCGGATTCTCCTAGCGGTACATTGACCATGCCGCGAAATTCTGCCCGCTCATCAGTGTTGTAGGTGACTTCACCTTCGTATTCGAAGTCAAGCGAAGGTGGATTGGTGATGATGCTGATGGCGCCGGCCGCGGTGTTCTTACCGTACAGAGTGCCCTGGGGGCCACGCAGCACCTCGACACGCTGAATGTCATTCAGGTCTGATACGCTCATTCCGGCACGACCCTGGTAGACGCCATCGATGAACAAACCAACACTGGGGTCTATGCCGGAATTCGTACTGACGGAGCCGATGCCGCGGATACGAATAGAGGTGGCGTTGGAATCAGTGCCCGGATTGATCTTTAGGTTGGGTGTGTACTGGTCCAGTCCGACAAGGCTGCGAACGCCGGAGTCTTCGAAGAACTGACCAGTGAAAGCCGATACCGACATTGGCACTTCCTGCAAGCTCTCTTCCCTGCGGTTGGCGGTTACGATGATTTCCTCGAGCGCGAGCGGATTGCTCTGCTCTGGGGCTTTAGCCAGATCTTCTGTGGTTGTTTGAGCATCCTGGGCGAGCAGTGGGGCAGACAGCGAGCAGCTCAAGAGCAGCAAGCCGGATAGGCCGCGGGCGGATGTGGACATGCATATCACCAATTAGACTTATATTCATCTGGCGCTGCAGAGCTTGGCTGTGGCCTACGGCTATGGGCAGGCAGCCGGTGTCGCCAGGGTCGGGCACACAGTAGCAAAACACCCGAATAAAAACAAACAGAATTGACTGATTTTATTTTTGGCGCTAGTGTTGAGACCCAACTACGCCGCCGCAGTGAGGATCAAGATGTCAGCTCCCATGCCCAGCACCAACCCGTTTCTCAACTTTCCGTACGGTCCCATTCAAATGGAATGCGATGCCCACGACCTGGTCGTAGAAGGAGAAATACCAGCCGACTTGCGGGGCACACTGTATCGGGCGGGTCCCAATCAGCGGTTCAAGCCGCGCGGTGACTACCATTTGTTTGCGGGTGACGGCATGGTGCACGCATTCCACATTCGCGATGGCAAGGTGAACTACAACAATCGCTGGATTCGCACCGCTAAGTGGAATATCGAAGACCGAGAGGGACGTGCCGTCATCAATGCCATGAATCCCTTTGACTGCGAGCCGGAATACAGTGACTTTGTGCTCAGTGACAAAGAGGGTCTGGCCAACACGGCGACCGTGTGGCACGGCGGGCGTATGTTGGTAATGGAAGAAGGGCACCGTCCGTACGAGATCCACCCGGATACGCTGGAGTCCATAGGCAGCTGGGACTTTCGCGGCAAGTTAAACACGGCGATGACCGCTCACCCCAAGATTGACCCGGATACAGGAGAAATGGTGTTCTTTGCCTACATGGCGAGCGGACCTTTTTCCGCCGATGTCATGGTGCACAAAGTCAACCCGCAGGGCCTACTGGTCGAAAGTACCCATATACCCACACCTTACTCAGCCATGGTTCACGATTTCGTGATCACAGAGAACTATATAGTCATTCCTGTACAGCCGATTACCGGCAGTTTGGAACGGGCCATGGAAGGTGGCCCGCCGTTCGCCTGGGAGCCTGAAAAAGGTGTCTTCCTGGGTGTTTTACCGCGCCATGGAGGCACGGCCGACGATGTGCGCTGGCTGGAGATGGAGGATTGCTTCGCGTTCCATTTCATGAACGCGTTTGATAAAGATGGTGTGATCACAATGGATGCTTGCCAGTTTCAACATCCACCGCTATTTCCAACGGCAGATGGACAGTCAACGGGCAAGGCGCAACCCTATCTCAGCCGCTGGACGATCGACCTGAGCGCTGCAGAGCCTCGCGGCAGTTCGCAACAACTGAGTGAAAACGAGGGTGAGTTTCCATATTGCGACCCGCGGTGGACAGGCCGCGAGTACCGTCACGGCTGGTACACATCGCCCGACGGCGGGCTCTCGAGCACGTTGGAAGAGAACAACACGTTTTACAATGTCGTAGCGCACTACGACCATCAGTCCGGTACCGAGAATCGATTCTCTTGTGGGCAGGCCATGGTGTCGGAGGGTATCTTCGTGCCGGCGTCGCCGGACAGCGCCGAAGGGCAGGGTTATCTCATGACGGTGGTGACCAGCTTCGAGACTCGCACCAGCAGTTTGTATATTTTCGACGCGCTGGACATCTCCAGTGGTCCTCTGGCCAAAGTCCACTTGTCGCATCGGGTGCCAGCCGGTTTTCACGGAGGGTGGCGGCCAGCCGACTGAGCAATCTCGCGGACTGATGCGCTGCCGACGGCAAGCGCGGACGATACAGGAGGCCCAATTATGCAGCCTTGGCCAGACAGCGAGTTCCTGAAAGGTTACTACGAGCCCTTGACCGCCGAGTGCACGGCGCCGGATCTGGTGATCGAAGGAGAGATTCCCCGGGAGATCAACGGCACCTTTTATCGCAACGGTCCTAATCCCCAAATCCCACCCAAGAATGAGTATCACTTTTTTACGGGTGATGGCATGGTGCATGCATTCACCTTTCGAGACGGTCGTGTCAGTCACATGAATCGTTGGGCGCGGACCGAGCGCTTTAAAATCGAGGAACGCACCAGGCGGTCTTTGTTCAGCGGCATGAATCCGCTGTTGACGCCGCCAGAGTATCTCGACTTCGTGCTGTCGGACAAAGAGGGCGTCGCCAACACATCGGTCATCTACCACGGTGATCGCCTGCTGCTGCTGGAAGAGGGGCATCTGCCATTTGAGATGGACCCCGAGACGTTGGCATCCCAGGGTGGCTGGAATTTCTACGGTAAACTTGATACGACGATGTCCGCCCATCCGAAGGTCGATCCGACTACCGGAGACATGCACTTTCACGCCTATATGGCGACCGGTCCCTTTACCGATGATCTTGGGTATTACCGTGTTAGTCACGATGGGTTCATGGTTTCAGACCACGTTTTTAAAGCACCCTACGCGTCAATGGTTCACGATTTTGTGGTCACGGAAAACTACGTGGTGTTTCCCGTAATGCCCATCACCGGCGATATAGAGCGGGCGATGGCGGGCAGGCCGCCCTTCGCCTGGGAGCCGGACCTCGCGACTCAGGTAGGTGTTATGCCTAGAAACGGAACGCCGGATGACATCCGCTGGTATGAGGGCGATGCATGTTACGTGTTCCACTTTGCTAACGGTCGTGATCATGACGGTGTCATTACAATGGAGGCCTGTCATTTCGATTCTCCGCCGCTATTCCCGATGGCCGATGGGGCGCCAACCCCTCCGAACGTTCATCCATCCATGGCACGTTGGACCCTTGACCTGAAGGCGCAAAATCCTCGTGTTACGATGAATTACCTGGCGGATCACGGGGCGGAGTTTCCGGTGATCGACAAGCGCTACGCGATGCGCGACTACGCTCATACATGGTACACCTCCACGGACCGCACTATCCCGGCGCACATTCCGGATTCGGATGTGGTCTACAACGCCATCGTACACTTTAACGTCAAAACCGGGTCGGCCGACACCTACGCATTTACGGCGGGTTATGTCTCAGAGCCCGTGTTCATACCGCGAGATGAATCCGCTGCCGAGGGTGATGGCTGGGTATTGAGCTGCGTGTACGATATTGCCAGTAACACCAGCGCTTTGTGTGTTTTTGACGCACAGAACATCAGTGCTGGCCCCGTAGGCAAAGCCTGGGTGTCTCATCGGGTACCGGTCTGTTTCCACGGCACCTGGAAACCGGCAAACGTCTAAGTCAGCTGCCGGGCATGGGGTTTTGTCTTTTGGCGAGGGCAAGCTGGAGGTCAAACCCTTGCCGGCGACGACACAGTCCAAACGGTGCGCTTGAATCGGGTTTCCGCGGGCAGCACGAAGATCCCGGAATACTCTAGCAGACACGTTGGCCGGTTTGTGCGGTGGCATGTTTTGCGGCAATGGCTGTCGTTTTCAGTTTTCAGGTCCTGGCCACTGCGACCGCGCACGGTCGCGCGCGCGGTAATCCTCAACCAGCTCTTGCTTATAGAGCTTACCGTTATCCATGCGCGGCAAATGGGGGTGAAAGTCTAGACTGCGCGGCATCTTAGGGCCTGCGATATGACTGCGCAGCCAGTGCAGTATGTCTGTGGCAGTCTGTGCATTCGCGTGACGCCAGGCAACGGGTTGTACAACGGCCTTAACTTCTTCACCAAACTCTTCGTGAGGGATTCCGAACACCGCTGCGTCTGCGACTTTATCGTGCATCACCAGGACGTTTTCTATTTCCTGGGGATAGATGTTGATCCCACCACTGATGATGGTGTGCTGAATCCGGTCCGTGAGATACAGATAGCCTTCGTCATCCAGGTAACCTACGTCTCCTGTCGTCGCTCGACCTTGGTCATCGTAAGCTTGCGCGGTTTTGTCGGGTTCGTTGTAGTAGGAGAACGTGACGTGATCGCCTGAAAAAAACACCTGGCCTACTTCGTGAGTGCCCAAGTCACCGCCGTCGGTATCAACGATGTGCACCTGACCCATGACCGGCCTGCCCACGGATCCACGGTGATCGAGCCATTCTTCAGAGTCAATCATGGTCACGCCGATACCCTCACTGGCAGCGTAGTACTCCACGAGGATGCCTCCCCACCATTCCAGCATCTGTTCCTTTACTGGCTCCGGGCATGGGGCGGCCGCATGAATGGCAACTTTAAGGGAGCTCAAGTCGTAGGACTCTCGCAAGACGCGGGGCAGCTTTAGCATCCTTATGAACATAATGGGGACCCACTGACTGTGGGTGATTCGATAGTGCTCGATGTACTTAAGGGCCTGTTCCGCATCGAATTTTTCCATAACAACGATGGTGCAACCCTGATAAATAGCCATCATCGCGTAGTGTAGCGGCCCTGCGTGATGCAGCGGCGCAGGCGATAGGTAGACAGTCTCAAGGTCAAAGCCCAGCGCTCCCTGGAAGTGCGCCAGCAGTGGTGGCGTGTTGACGTCGTCTGACAGCGGCGGCACGAATACGCCTTTCGGTCGGCCAGTAGTGCCCGAAGAGTAGACCATGGGCATGCCGTTACCCTGGTCGCGGATGGGAGCATCGTTCTGCTGTGCCAGCGCGTCTTCCCAAGAAGCAAAGCCCGGGCGGGTGCCGCCCACCATAAAGTAGTGGTTGACCCGGCAAGGTTCGCACAGCACCTCCTCGCAAAGATCCGCCACCTGCAGAGAGCCAATGAAGACCCGAGCGCCGCAGTTATTGAGGATATAGACTGCTTCCTGTTTGGTCAGGTAGCAGCTGACAGGGGTGAAGATCAGTCCCGCTCGCTGGGCGGCCCACACAATAGGCATGAACAGGCGGTGATTCTCCATCATCATGCAAATGTGGTCTCCCGAGCGCAGGCCCAGAGCGCGAAACAGCTGTGCGCCCTGGTTCGACAGTCTGTCCAGCAGCGCGTAGCTGAGCGAATCACCGCTGCCGCCCATAATGATGGCTGGTTTATCGGGCGCAACTAGTGCTGTGACGCTGGGGTGGGGCATGGTGTCGTCCAGCCAGGAGTTTCTGAAAACTATAGCCGGCGGGAACACCATCGTTCCATGGGAGTTTATCGAAAAGTGCAGATTCTGCTTGTCTACCCCACTGCGGTCCCAACGGCTCAGTATCCTCGCGACAGATCAACGACGTTGAGCAGCGGTTCCTCGGCGATAAAGCGGCGCAGGTTCTCCACTGCAATCACTGCGGTGCGACTTTGAGTGGCTTCACCCATAGCCGATACATGCGGAGTAATGATGACATTTTCCATGGTCCAAAGTGGGCTGCTGTCCGGCAGGGGTTCGGGGTCCGTGACATCCAGGCCGGCGGCGTAAAGCTGGCCAGATTTGAGAGCTGCGATCAGTGCCTGCGTATCAGTGCTCTTGCCGCGACCGACGCTCAGGAAAATCGAACCGGGCCGGATTGAACGGAAGAAAGCCTCATCGAACAGCCCATTGGTTGCGGCGGTCAGAGGTAGTGAATTGACCACAATATCAGACTTGGCGGCCAAGCTGTGGAGTTCATCCGAGAGTCCGACGTACTCGACAAAGGGTGGGCCTTCCCGTGATGAATTGCGGGTTGCAAGGACTCGCATGCCAAGTCCGTGGGCCCGTCTGGCGACTTCTGTGCCGATACCACCCAGACCAACGACCAGCAGCGTCTTGCCCTTCAGCTCACCAAAGCCGGCGCCGGTGAATGGTTTGGGGCGCCATTCAGAACGTGATTGAGAGCGAACGTAGTGGGGTAGCTGGCGGGTCAGCGCCAGCAGCATTGCCATGGTATGTTCGGAAATGGATGGCGCAGACAAACGCTGATTGTTACTGAAAGTTATGTTGTTCAACTGGAGGTCCGTATAGCCGGTGCAGCGGTCCATGCCGACGGTGTAGCTGTGCACCCAACGCAATTCTTCGTGGGCATTCTTCAATAACTTTTCTGAGCACACGCCGATCACCGCATCCACGCCGTCCAGTACCTCTTTAGTGATGGGACCGTCCTTGAAGCTGCGGATGATCAAGGGTGTATCACCGGCCGCCTGTTGCAGTGCTGAGCGATAAGCTTCCGCCGCCTCCGGCTTCATCGGCAGCATCATGACCAGTACCTTGTTGGGACGCCACCCTTCCGGTACCGGGATCGGTTGTGCTGCCTGCTTCAGATAGAGCTCCTCAATGATGGCTTGCGCCTCTGGAGCCGGCTCAGCCGTCAGTGGGACAGAGAGTGCGGCAGTGATTGCAATAAGCACAAGGGCAGGAAAGAGCTTCGCCATGTTAGAATCTCCGACGTAGAGGTGCGGCGCTTGGATGCCGAAATTACGGGCGCAGTGTGCGGTGGCGCCGACTCGGGTGTAGGATAAACCCGCAACCAAGATAATAAAACTCGATGGGGTCAGCCACGGTGCCACAAGGATTTGCTGAAAGACACTGGCAGCAAGGGTTTACGCGCTCGCTTGTGGTGCTGTTGATCCTAGCCATTGGCGCAGTATGGCTTTGGAAACTTCCCGACTGGGAAGACATGCTGAGTGCCAGAGCTTCCCCCTGGATTCCGCCGCCTGCTCCGGCGCCAGCGATGGCTGCGGCCCCTCGGGTCGCCTGTGCTGACAGTGATCCATTGCGCCGTGCCTGGTTCGGCGATCTGCATGTCCACACCGCTTTTTCGATGGATGCGCGTTCGCGGGATATGCTGAGCACACCTGATGATGCCTACCGTTTTGCGCGCGGCGATGCGGTTGGCCTGGGTCCTTTTGATGAAAGTGGCGTTGGAACTCGTATAGCGCAACTGGAGCGTCCCTTAGACTTTGCCGCAGTGACGGATCATGCGGAGTGGATGGGAGAAATTGCGCTGTGTACTACCCCGGGCTCGCCCACTTACGATGTTCATGCTTGCGCCGCCCTGCGCGGCGAAGTCGAAGCAGCGCCTTCTCTCGTTACACTGATTGGCGGTCGCGCCCGTCTACTGAATGTGGTGGGCCTTGGCGACCGTAAGTCGGACATCTGTGGCCCGGATAATGTCTGGTGCCGGAGCGCGCTGAAGAGTGCCTGGACCACGACGCAGGAGGCTGCCGAGCGCCATTACGACCGCAGTTCCGATTGCAGCTTCACGACGTTTCACGGCTACGAGTACAGTAACTCACGCGCTCGTTCAAAGGTGCATCGCAACGTGATCTTCCGCAATGAACGTGTACCCGAGCTGCCGGTTTCTTCTCTGGAACAAATGAGCGCACTGGGACTGTGGGAACAACTTGACTTGCTGTGCAACAACACCGGCAGTGACTGCGAGGCGATCGCGATACCGCACAACCCGAATGTCTCTAACGGCAGAATGTTCTATGTACCGTGGCGAGACGCACCTCTGCAGGAACAGGTGCGCCAGGCAAAGCTTCGGGCGCGATTGGAACCGGTGGTTGAAATGATGCAGGTGAAAGGGGAGTCCGAATGCAAAAACGGTCTCTGGCAAGTATTCGGTGAAGACGAGCTGTGCGATTTCGAGAAGCTGCGGGTCGGTCTCGCGGAGCCGAAGGACTGCGAGGGCGGCTACAGCAGTGGCGCCATCATGGGGCGAGGGTGCGGTTCGCGCCTGGACTTTGCGCGCTACGCTCTGATAGAGGGGATGGTTGAGGAGCAGCGTATTGGTGTTAATCCCTATCGATTTGGCTTCGTGGGCTCCACAGACAGTCACAATGCGACCCCGGGAGACGTAGGCGAAGACGGCTACCAGGGCTGCTGTGCCAACGCAGACACCAGTCTACAGCAGCGTTTGGGTGCGGACGGAGAGTTTGCAGGCGGTTTCGCGGGCCGCCCGCCAGCGGCTCGCAATCCCGGTGGACTCATGGGTGTATGGGCAGAGGAGAACAGCCGGGATTCACTGTTCGATGCGATGCTTAGAAGAGAGGTGTTCGCCACCAGCGGCCCCCGGTTGGTACCGCGGTTTTTTGTAGGTGAGTCTCTGCCCGAGGAGATTTGTCGCGGCGGCCTGGCAGCGTCAGGCTATGCGGGTGGAGTGCCTATGGGCGGCGTGATTGAGCGGACGCTGACGTCTTCGCCGCTGTTTGCGGCGGCGGTGGATGCCGATCCAATGGGGGGGCACCTGCAGCGCATGCAGATTGTCAAAGTGTGGTTCGACGCGGAAGGTCGCTTCCATCAGGCGGTTCACGACATTGCCGGGAGCCCCGACAACGGAGCGACGGTCGACCTGACAACCTGCGAAGTGAGCGGTCCTGGTGAAAGGCAATTGTGTGCTACCTGGAGGGATCCAGATTTCGATCCCAATCAGTCTGCGGCCTGGTACATGCGTGCGGTCGAAAATCCCTCCTGCCGCTGGAGTTGGCGCCAGTGCCTGTCTCTGCCGGAATCCGAACGTCCAGCAGCTTGTTCGTCGGCAGATATTCCCGCCATTATTCAGGAGCGGGTGTGGACCTCTCCCGTTTGGTATTCACCTTCTGCTTAAGTCGCGTGTTCCCGCGCCAAGCCAGGTCCGTGGACGCTGTCTTCGGGCGTTGCGATAATCGCTTCACCTTCCAGCAGAATGCCGCGATCTGCATGCTCCAGCCAGACCTGGCAGGTCGTCAGTCTCGCGTCCGATTCACCATCGATCGCCAGCACCGTGCCACGTGCCGTTACTTTGTCCCCGTCCAGAACGACCTGGGGGAACCGCATAGTCAGTCTGCGGATGCTGCCGGCACCGGCCCACTCATGCAGCATATTGATAATGTAGGATAGTCCTAGCGGGCCTTGGTTGATTGTGCGACGCCCCAATCCAAGGGGCAGGGCCGCTACGGCATCGCGATCCCAGTGTACCGGGTTGGGGTCGCGCAGCAGTGCTGCCATAGTGCGCATGCGCTCTGGTGTCACTCGAGGGAGCGTCCAGGGAGGTATCGCCTCATCGGCACGGATTCTCACAGCGTATTCCTCGTGTAGCGCCAGGTAATGCGGGTTCGCGCCACGGGAGTGCCACCCCGGTCACTGACATTAAAGAGGAACTGAATACGATCATAGAATCTGCCACGGTCGTCGCTAAGACGCTCAGCCTCTATGATTTCACCGGTAACCCGGTATGGCACATCCTCGATAAGTGGCGTGTGTAATTCCCAGTCGTAGCTCTCTATCAGTATCGATACGTCAGACTCTGCCTGCCCAAGGTCGAACATTTCGGCAATGGACGTGCCCGCCCCGGCGATGGGCAAATGGAACAACGCCGCCGGGTGCACCATGCCACCGGGTAAAGGCTCTGCGCCTGTGCACTCCGTAAGCAGAAAGTTCTCCCAGTGTTGCACGGTGTACTCGCCGCCAGGGAAACGACGGCCCCGCAGGGCGACAATGCTGTCCTCCTCCGGCATTGAACTCATCAAATTCGAGTGTTCGATGTCTACCTCCCGTAGTCCCTCTTCAGACCACCTCTGCGAAGAAATTCAACATTGCTTGCCAGGCGCGTCGATCGCTGCGGGCGTTGTATACGGCTCCGAGGCCTGGATGATTCGCGTCTGGGCGGGTGAACGAGTGGACGGTACCGCTAAAGGCATGTACCTGCCAGTCTGCCTGTTTGCGATTCATCTCTTGTTTGAAGTCGGCAACTTGGTCAGCGGGCACCAGCGGGTCGTCGTCGCCGTGCAAAATCAGAATTTTCGCCGCTATCGGCCCGTTTTGGTTGAGACCGTTGTCCGTCAGTCGGCCATGGAAAGAGACCACGCCCTTCACGGCAGAATTGCCTCCCCTGGCCAGATCGAGTACTGCCGTGCCGCCAAAACAATAACCCATAGCACCGATGCGCTGAGGGTCAGCTCCGGGTATGGTCAGTGCGGCCTGAAACGCGGCATCCATTCGCTGAAGCAACCGCTTGCGGTCGGCCATATACGGGCCCAGGGTCTGTTCCAGCTTGGTGAAATCGCTCTCGGTTTTCCCGTTGCCGTAGATATCAACTGCGAAGGCAATGTAGCCGCTTGCCGCCAGCTTGCGCGCTTTTTCCTGGATGTCCGGGACCAGACCGTCCCAGGCGTGAGCTATGAGTATGACCGGCAGCGGTGCGGAGGGGGTGTCTGGTGAGTAGTAAACGCCCTTGCAGATCACGTCGCCGGCTGGGTAACTGAAGGGAGTTGGCGTGTTAGTCATCCTCTGGTCCCTGTCTGTTCGCTGCACCCGCAGGCTGGCCAGCGGTTCACGCCACGATTGAGCCGAGCCTTGGTGACTTTGCTATGCGGGCACTCTGTGCGGTCGGTGTTCTTTGCTCACCACTCGTCTACGTGTAATGCGTCGTCAAGCGGTTTGCGTGCTGCCACCTTGAACTCGGTGCCGACAGTGTACGCTATGGGAATCAATGCGACCTGGGCGTGATCCTCGGGAATGCCGAGAAGCTTGCCGATGGCTTGCTCGTGAACAAGATGGAGCGTTGTCCAGCACGTGCCCAGTCCGCGCTCGCGCGCCGCCAGCATAAAGCTCCAAACTGAGGGCAAGATGGACCCAAACAGAGCCGCCTGCAGTGCCAGAGGTGCTTCGGGCATATCCGGTCTGCCGGTGCAGCAGGGGATCAGCAGCGCGGGTACCTCATGCAAATGATCGGCGAGGTACTGGGCTGAGCTCAACACTCTCTCCTGAGTGTCTGTCATGCGGGCATCATCGCGGTGCTGTTGGGTGGGCGTGTTGTCGGATTTTGCGTAATCCGCGAAAGCCTGCTTGTACAGGTCCGCGATCGCCGCTCGTTTGCCTGGATCTGTAACAAGGACAAAGTGCCAACCTTGCGAATTAGAGCCTGAGGGTCCCTGCAAAGCGATCTGCAAACACTCCTTGATCAATGCCAACGGTACTGGGCGTTCCAAATCCAGTCGCTTACGAACGGCACGGGTGGTGGTTAGCACCTCGTCCGCGCTGAGACCGAGCTTCGCCATGAGCGCTCCTGTGAGAAACCGACTTTGGACGAGTCTAGGCCAGTTTCTGATAAAAAGAAAACAGTATCGACTGATTGTTTTATATCGGAGCCTTTGCTAGCATTTGCGACGCGTTTACGACTGCATTCGAAGAAAAAGGTAACGACCAGGACAGGACCAATCGTGGATTTTTCCCTCAGCGAAGAACAAGTCCTGCTGCGCGACAGCGTCGATCGCTTCGTAAGCGAGCGCTGCACCGTCGATCGGCTGCGCAAGCTGCGAGCCGATCCGCTCGGGTTCGACCCCGCGGCCTGGCGGACCTTCGCCGAGCTGGGTTGGCTGTCGCTGCCTTTCCCTGAGCCGCTGGGTGGCTTTGGTGGTAGAGCCACGGATCTGATGACGATCTGTGAAGCCATGGGCAGGGGGTGCGTTCGGGAACCCTACCTGACCAACGTGATCGTGTGCGGCGGTTTACTGCGCGCCTTTGCGACGGAACAGCAGCAGGCGGAGTACATACCGACGATCATTGACGGCAGCACTCAATGGGCGTTTGCCTTTGCCGAAACGGGGAGTGATTTTGAGCTGGGCAATGCGACGTTGGTCGCCGTGGCTGAGGATAATCAATGGTCCCTCACAGGCGAGAAGATCGCGGTGCTGAACGGCCACTGCGCGGACTACTTGCTGGTTACCGGGTACGATGGTACTGACCTAGCGTTGTATTTGGTGGACGCGAATACCGACGGAATCTACCGCGAGCCCTTCGTAGCGGTGGATGACAGTCGCGGGGCCAGCATTCGATTTGATCGGGCAGCGGGCATAAAACTGAGTGCCGAGCGGCGGCCGGTTGCCGCACTGTACGGAGCCATTGATTTGGCTCATGTAGCGATTGGAGGAGAGGCGGTCGGCGCGATGCAGGCGCTGTTAGATCTGACGGTGGAGTATACCAAGACGCGCGAACAGTTTGGCCAGGCTATCGGCAAGTTTCAGGTGCTGCAGCATCGCATGGCGGACATGTACATGAAGGTTGAAGAGACGCGGTCACTGCTGTTCAATGCCGCGATTAGACTCGAACAGGGTAGCTTGGCAGCTGATCTTGCCTGCGCGGCCTTGCGCGTAAAAGTGGCTGAGGCCGGCCGACGGGTTGCGCAGGAAGCTGTGCAGTTACACGGCGGCATTGGCATGACGGATGAGCTCGCCGTGAGCCATTATTACAAACGCCTCTTGCTACTTGGGAAACTGTTCGGCGATGAGCGTTTTCACCTGCAGCGCTACGCGACTCTGAGCGCTGGGATGCGCGCAGAGCCGGCGGCCTGATTACAGCTCCGGGGCGGGGTTACCACGGCGCAACAGGCCTAGTCTGTCACCTGAGAAGGACCCAAGCACCAGCAGATCACCGTAGGGCACTGCCACTGTGGCGGGCCCAAATGTGCCACCTCCATCGTGCTGGTACAGGGTTTCCGTTTCCAGGGTGTTGGTGTCCACGGCGATGAGCGCGTAGTAGGCGCCACAGCTGCCTTCTGTGAGACCAGCGCAGGCGGCATAGTCTGCTGGCGACAGGGCATGGGAGGCAAGCAGCAGTCTGCCATCTTCCAGCCACGCACTATTGTCGATGTTGGGCACTGCGATTCGGGCGGTGGTGGAAGCCGATTCGAGGTTGTACTCGGTCAGCTCTCCGGCGATGTAGTTATTGATCCAGATGGATTGGCCACTGGGATCCACCTCGATGCCATTCGGCATTCTCGCCTCTGTACCGGGCAAAACGGACAGCCCTGCGTTCGGTTGCCAGCGCCAAACGTGCCCGTTATTCAAGCCCAGGAAAGAACCCACCGTGGCAACCGCCTCATGGCCGCGCTCGTACATGTGAGTTACCGCGAAGCCGCCGTCAGGCAGGGCGGCGACATCGTTCAGTACCGCATATTCCGGGAAGGTTACACAGCCGCGCCATTTCAGTTCCGGCGCCCGATCGGGCCGCTCCTGAGTCAACTCAAAAAACAGTACCTGCTCATCCTCTGCATGGTTTACAACCAGCAGTTGCTGGCTGTTACCGCGCTGAGATAGGTGAATCCCGTGCGGCGACAGGGCTGTAGGTTGCTTACACCCCTCGTCACCCCACGGACTACCGGCGTCTGCAAAAGGTAAGTCGCTGCTGTCTAGGAAACGTGTGTAAGAGTCGGGTCGCTGCGGATCAATCCAGGAGAATGCACCTCCGGTAATTCCGAAAGCGCCGAATTCCGCAATCAACACGCCGCCACCGTCCGGCAAGGGTTCCAGGTCCTCGGGCATCTGAATGCCGCAAATCGGCGTTACCGCTCCAGTAGGTTCACAACTGGTGACTATGGTAGGGCTGCCACAGGCAGTGAGAAGTGCCAGACAGCACAGTGAGAGCAGTCGAAGCATGGGAAATCTCCAGTGATCGGAAGGAGGCAATGTAGCGCTCAACTCATGGAGTGTCTGCCGATCGCCGAGCTATCTTCATCTTCGAAAATCTCTTCCAGCCGGTCGGCGAGATAATTCTTCAGACGGGAAATTCGTTCATCCCGGTTGATGGCGAGCTGCCCAGCGGCAAGGCCTTCCATCATGAATTTTGTGACATCCATAGCGAGCAAAAAGCGATCACCGCGGTCTGTCCATTCAGCGAAGAGTTGCTCGTTGGATTCGCGTACGTGTTGTTCGAACAGCTTCTGAGAACTCTCCAGAATGGTGCGAAGTTCGGGATCCGTGCGGCTGGCCACCACCAGTTCGTGATGCACCACAAACAGGTCTCCGGTCAGATAATCCCAGTAGGCCTCCAGGCCCGCGCGCCGACGCTTGGCGCCTTTCAGGGTGGCTGGAATGCTGGACACGCGGTCTGTGTAATCCTCCAGCAGTTTGCCGTGTAGGTATTCTACCGCGGCTTGAATCAATTCCGTCTTCGAAGGAAAGTGGTGTAGCATGGCGCCACGGGAGACGCCTGCTGCACTGGCGACTTTGGCCGTGGTTACATTGGTATAACCGAGTTCGATGAAGCAGTTGATCGCGGCATCCAGTATGCGATCTCGCGTCATGGCGCTTTTTTGCGCCTGCCAGCTAATGTCTTCTTCGTTGCGGGTGTCCTGCGCTGAATCGCGCCGGCTAGCTGCCTGAGTGTCCTTGGTGCTCGCCATCGCTACTGCTGTCCTCCGGTTGACTGTCGATCGATGCCCCAAACCGGTGGTTCGGGCATTAAAAACAAACTTGACTGATTTAATCAGGATAGCTCCAGCACAGTATATAGGAAACCTCTCTGAGTCGTTAGCCCCGTTACACCTTGCAGTGTTTGAGCCATCAGTCGTTGATGCCTCCCATGTTCAAGTATTTGATTTCCAGATAATCATCCAGTCCATATTTTGATCCTTCACGGCCAATGCCGGATTCCTTGACGCCACCGAAGGGCGCTACTTCAGTGGAAATAATCCCCTCGTTGATTCCAACGATGCCGTAATCGAGACCCTCGGCAACCCGCCAGATTCGGCCGATGTCACGGGCGTAAAAATAGGCGGACAGGCCAAAGGGCGTGTCGTTGCCGATGCGGATGGCCTCTTCCTCCGTTGTGAACCGGAACAGGGGCGCAATCGGCCCGAAGATTTCTTCGCTGTAGACTTCCATGGAGTTGTCCACGTTCACCAGTACGGTGGGCTCAAGGAAATTGCGACCCAGATCTTCTCTGCGGACGCCGCCCGTCAGAACGGTGGCACCGTTGTCGGTGGCTTGTTTTAGGATCGAGCTGACCTTGTCGAAAGCCCCGTCGTTGATCAGAGGGCCGATGGAAATACCGTCGTCGGCACCGTTGCCTATGGCCAGTGTCTTCACCGCGGCTACCAGCTTTGCGGCGAAAGCGTCGAAGACGCTATCCTGTACCAAAATGCGATTAGCACAGACGCAAGTTTGTCCGGCATTACGGTATTTGGAGGCCATGGCACCGACCACTGCGGCATCCAGATCAGCATCGTCAAACACGATAAAGGGCGCGTTCCCGCCGAGTTCCATAGACGTTTTCTTCACGGTAGCGGCGCACTGTTGCATCAGCACCTTACCGATTTCGGTAGAACCGGTGAACGTCAGTTTTCGAACGATGGGATTGCTGGTCATCTCGCCCCCGATTGCTCGGGCGTTGTTGCCCGCCACGACGCTGAACACGCCGGGTGGAACGCCGGCTCGCTCCGCCAGCTCAGCGAGGGCCAGGGCACACAGTGGCGTTTCTGTAGCAGGCTTGAGCACGATGGTGCAACCGGTGGCAAGTGCCGGCGCCACTTTGCGAGTGATCATGGCAATCGGAAAGTTCCAGGGGGTGATCGCTGCGACAACGCCCACCGGCTGCTTGATGGTGACAATGCGCTGATTGGGGTTATTGGACGCGATGGTGTCACCATAGGCTCGCCGGCCCTCTTCCGCAAACCACTCGACAAACGCCGCGCCATAGGCCACCTCGCCCCGTGACTCGGCGAGGGGTTTACCCTGCTCAGCTGTCATCAGCTTAGCGAGATCCTCCTGATGCTCCATGATCAGCTGATACCAGCGCTTGAGAATCGCGGATCGATCTTTGACAACGACCCGACGCCAGCTGGCGAAGGCCCTGTTGGCAGCCTCGATGGCGCGGCCGGTCTCTTCAGCGCCGGCGTTCGGGATGGCCACGATCTCGTCCCTTGTGGCCGGGTCCAGAATGGGCATGGTGGCGCCGCTGTCGGCATCGACCCAACTGCCGTCGATGTACAGTTGTGAGCGGAGGAGTGTGGGGTCGGTGAGTTTCAACATAATTTAGCTCCAGTCAGACTGCGCGCAGTCTACGTGCCGGTGAGTCTGGCGACAACGGGGGCAAACGTCTCCACCATATTATTCTCCCCGTCGTCCAATACAGCAACGTACGATATACCATAGGCCTCCCTGCGTCGCTGCAGTTCGTCGCAGATGTAGTCGATGCTGCCGATCAGGCAGTGTGGATGGGTGAGGATGTCATCGACGCTCATGCCCAGTGCATCGCCGATAGCGGCAGCCGTTGGTTCAGGGTGATCGGTGACGATGGTGTTATAGGCGGCGATCTCTAGCTCAATGTCGCCGAAGCGGTCACCGGCGCCTTCGCGAATCCAGTCTATTTTCTTTGCGGTAGCGCCGGCCAGTCCGGAGTTCATGCCATCAGGTCCCAACATGCCGGCTCGGTTGTTGAAGTTCAGGCTGACGATATCGGCTTCGGCGCCTGCAAACTGCAGTATCTTCTTGCTGCCACCGCCGATCATCAGCGGGGGATAAGGCGGTTGTGCAGGGGAAGGTGAACCGTGAAATCCACTCCAGTTTATGAAATCACCGCTCAGATTCAGCGGTGTTCCAGACATAAACGCTTTGTAGGCGTGCACGAATTCCTGCATGCGTGCCAGCCGCTCGGGGAACGCGTCAAAGGGAAGGTCGACTGCCTGATACTCACTCTGAATCCAGCCGGCTCCGATACCGAATTCCAACCGTCCCCCCGACAAGTAGTCCATGGTCGCAGCTTCTTTAGCGAGCATGAAAGGATGCCGGTAGTCGTTGCAAAACACCCTGGCACCGACGCGCAGTGTTTGCGTCTGCTCCAGTGCCATGGCAATCGCCGGCACTGATGCCAGCAGCTGTGGCGGATGAAAAGTCGCCTCAAGAGCAGGCCCCGGGCTCAGAAAATGGTCTGCGAGGAAGAAGGTGGAGTACCCCAGGTCCTCTGTGCTTGCAATCAATCGACGCCAGTTTTCCGGTGAATCGGTGTTAAAACTCTGTAAGGAAAAGCGGAAAGGTTTGGGTTCGCTCACTTGGCGCGCTCCAGTGTTGGGTCGAAGGACTTTGCGCTCAGGCTTGACGGCTGACCGCCACCTGTATGCAGCTTTGACGCGGTATGCCAGAGTATTTTTCGGCGTTCAGCCGATTGTCGATCAGGCGGTTGGTGTTGCTGCCGATTTCGCGCACTCTGTGATCGGCATCCCGCACAGGGTCGGGGGAGTCTCCCCAGCAATGCGCCATGGAGACTACGCCTGGCCGGATGTCATCGCTCGCAGCGGCTACTGCGGGGATCGTGCCGTGTCGCGAGCGAACTTCAATCAGCTCGCCGTCTGTAATGCCCAACTCATTCAGGTCATCAGAATGCATGTAGGCCGGATTCGTTGTCCCCTTCTGCTTGAGAAGGCTCAGCTCGGGCCCGGTAGAATTGTACGTATTCTTCATGCGCCGGCTGATCAGAAGAAAGGAAAACTCTTCGTCGCCAGCCGACTCAAGATCAGCGAACGCATCGTCAAGTTCCTGCTTCAGTCCTGGTGGAAACAGCTCCAAACGCTGCTGCGTGGCAGGGTCGGCTGGACCGACAATGACATCGGGCACGTCAAAAACGGTGCCTCCATCCGCTTCGCGAACCTGCTCTAGAGGCACCCGAGAACCGCGAGTGATGGCTTTGAGGACATCGAATTTTCCGGGCTTGGAGGTCATGTCGAGCGCGCTGCCATTGTCCAGGACGAGATCCAGCCCAAGTCTGCGGCCAAGCTCCCAGAACACTTCCCATTCCTCGATCTTGTCGCCCTCAGCTTCCACGACAGCTTCCGTATACTGTGAGTAGGGGACGTCGTGCCAAATATCGGTCAACAGGGTGACGTCTTCTCGCTCCAAACACAGTTTGGGTGCGAGAACGAAATCCGCCATTCGCGACGTGGGTGACATCTTGAGATCGACGCAAACGAGCAGCTCCAGGGACTCGAGAGCCCGCAATGTCTTAGCTTGATTGGGAAAGGCCAGCAGCGGCTGGCCGCCAACGACGATGAGCGCCTTGATCTGGCCCTCACCCTCCATCAAGATTTCATCCGCCAGAACAGCCGTTGGCATTTCTGCCTTTGGCCCGTAGGGAGACAGCACGGTAACTGCCCCTACGTCATCGGAAACACGGCTTTTCAGCGCCCCTTCGAGCCACTGGGGTTGTGGTCCGGTAGCCTGCGCGAGCCGCGGTGCGGGGGCAGTCAGCACCCCGGGATTGGGCATTCTCTCGCCCTCGCGACAAAAGCGTCCGCACACGGCATTCAGGGTCTGTACGAGGTGTTGCAGTAGGTTTGGATGGGGCCCCATTTCAGGACCAGTCCCCGTCACGGCGGTTCCGCGGGGACCCGCAGCGAATACTCTTGCTGCCTCGGTAATCTGAGCAGCGGGAACTCCCGCCGCAACAGCGACGGTCTGCGGCGTAAAGCGTTGCAGGCCTTCAGACAAAACCTCAAAGTTGGCAACGTGTGCGTCACAGAAGTCCTTGTCGTACAGCGCTTCCTTGATGATGACGTGAATCATGCTGGCGATCAGCGCGGCGTCATGGCCTGGCTTGACCTGCAAGTGCAGATCGGCGCGACGCGCGACTTCGGTGACTCTTGGGTCAATACAGATCACCTTCATGCCTCGCTGCTTGCCTTCACGCAGCGCGTTGGCAGGGCTGAAAGACGGGATTCCCCCGGGAATGGAGTAGTGAGAGACCAGCGTGTTGTTGCCTATGATCAGCGCGACGTTGGAGTCGTTCCACATATGAACGCCGCCATTCCACCAGCCCATTCGAGCGGGACCGATCGCGACTTTTGCGGGCTGATCGATGGTCACGCTCGCGTAGTAAGAAGGCGAATCCATTGCGCTGTGGAAGGCACGGGCAAGATCGTGCGCCGCCGAGTTCTGATAGGAGTACGTGCCGTTGTAACTGGCGATGCTTCTCGGACCGTACTTGTCGAGGATTTCACGAAGTTTATCGGCAATCTCGTCCAGGGCTTCTTCGGTCGCGATGGCGGTGTGTTCTCCCTGCGTCGTTCGCTTCTGAGACTGCTGTACGCGAGTGGGGTGGTCGATTTGCTCGATCAGCTGGCGCCCCTTGATGCAGGTATAGCCACCGTAAATTGGGTTGTCTGTATCGGGTTCGAGCGCGATCAGCCGATTGTCCGATACGGTCGCCAGCATTGGGCAGTAGGCATGACAAAAGCGACAATACGTTTTGACGGTAGTAGGCGACATAAGACGGTTCCCTCATCGCGGTCGCGCCACGAAGCGCGCCGCTGGCTCGATCTACTTACTCGGTAAAGAAATCAGCCCGCGGATTACCCTCGGGGTCGTAGACGGGTTCTTCATGTGCCACGCGGTACTTGGAAACCTCGGTATCGCTGACGCCGTACCGACTGAGACTGACCAGCATATTTTGGTAGTAGGGGCCGGCCAGGTGGGCCGCCAGATCTTCCACACTTGCCCACTTTTCAAAAACGTACAGTCGAGTTTCGGAGGTCGGGTCGGCGGACCATACATAGTGCTCGCAGCCTGGCTGTGTGCGTGTTTCCAGAACAAGCTCTGCCGTTTCTGCCAGGGCTTTTTCTCGATCACCGGTGGGTAGGTGCACGGTGCCTGCTATCAATATGGACATGGGGAGTTCCTGTGTTATGGCCAGCACAAGCATGCTTCACGACTGGCGGTTGTGCAGAAAAAGGTAGCAGAATGGCGCGTACAAAACAATCAGGGTTGACTGATTTTTTATCAGCCGCTATGTTGGCTTTAGTAAAGAGATATCTGGCAAGCTTGGTGGCAGTGCCGAGTCTACAAATCTTTTCATAGAGTCAGCGAGAATACCCATGGCCGAATGGATCAATCGACAGTACATCCTGGCGTCCAGGCCAACCGGTCTGCCTACGGCGGAGGATGTACCCAGCCGGGAGGTCGTCGTTTCAGAGCCGGGCGAGGGCGAGGTCGTGCTGCGCAACCTCTACATTTCCCTGGATCCCGCTATTCGCGGCTGGATGGGAGACGATCCTAACTACATCGAACCCATTGAACTGGGTGATCCGGTGCGCAGTTCGGTGATCGGGCGCGTCGTGGACAGCCGCCACCCTGATTTTTCCATCGGTGAAGTCGCCATGTGTATGGGTGGCTGGGAGCAGTACACTACTGTGTCTGCGACGATGCTCAACAAACTGGACGAAAGCAGCGGTGTCCCCTTGAGCCACTTTCTCGGTGTGCTGGGTCCTACCGGTCTGACGGCCTATTTTGGTCTGATGGAGGTGGGCAGGCCGCAGCCGGAGGAGACCGTGCTGGTCAGTGCTGCGGCTGGCGCCGTTGGGTCCGTGGTTGGACAGATTGCCAAGATGCAAGGCTGTCGCGTTGTGGGAATGGCGGGTACGGAAGGTAAATGTCGATGGTTGCGTGAACAACTCGGCTTTGATGATGTGATCAACTACCGCAGCTGTGGTGACTATGAAGCGGCCATCCGTCGGGCATGCCCCAAGGGCGTAGACGTGTACTTCGACAATGTCGGGGGCGAGATTCTGGACGCCGCATTGCTGTGCCTGAACAAATACGCTCGCGTTGCAGTGTGTGGCTGGATTTCAACGTACAACGAGCCCAATGCGCCAGGACCCCGGAATTTATGGCAGCTGGTGGCACAAAGTGTGACGATCCAGGGTTTTGTCGTCATTGACTATATGGATCGCTTCCCGGAAGGGATCGGCCAGTTAGCAGAATGGGTGATGTCCGGCGAGCTTCAGTTCAAGGAGGATGTCGTGGAGGGTCTCGATGCCATCCTGCCCACTTTTCTAAAGCTGTTTGATGGCAGCAATCAGGGTAAGTTGGTGATCAAGTTGTCTGAAAACTGAACAGATGGTGGTTTGCATTAGCCAGTAGACTTCAGCGGACGGCGTCACGTGTGCCTGTGTTCGCCGAGTGAAGTTGGTCGTAGTAGCTGCCATCCTCGGTCACGAGGGTTGGGTTAAGTGAATAGCCTTCTTCCAACTGTGTTCCAGATGGGAAGTAGTCTCGATTGCTGAGCCGGGAGAAGTGAACAATCCCTGCTTCACCGTGGTCCATCTCTCGGAGGATGGCCGCCATTTGCGGAACAAAGTCCTGGTTTTTCTCGCGCGTGTTCGGATTGTAGATCATGGGCAGGTCCTGGAGTTCAAGCCCGGTATGGATGAACACGTAGTCGGCAGCGTTGGTGTAGAGCACCCGCTTATCGGAGTTGCGTACAAGCTTGAGCAGAACCGAATGGGCCGCTCCGGGTGTTTGGTAGCCGAATCCGAAAGCCCTTGAGTGCGCCACCTGGTCAACCGTGGTCGTCACATAGCCGAGGAAGATCAGGGCTAGTGTAACGGCCTGGATTGCCAACAAGCGGCGATAGTGAAGCGCAACCTGTAGGGATAGCGACGGGATGATGGCAAGTAGAATCCAGGCGGGCAGCAAGATTCTTCTATCCAGAGGGGTATAAGCATCCAGGAGACTCAGTGACAGTAACAGGAAAGCCACATAGGCAACAGCGCTGCAGAGAAGGCCTATGGCAGCGCGCAGTCGATGATCCCAGCTGGGTAGCCGCCTGAACGACAGGACAACGATGAGAACCGTGCAGACCAGTAACAGTAGCGCAAGCCATTGAGGTCCCTGTGGTCTGAACCATTCTAGGACGGTTTCGCCCAGCTGGATGAACTTCGTTGTTTCGATTGGATGGTAGATCAGCGTGCGGTTGGTCGACTCTCCTCTAACGAGGGAGTTAAGCAGCAGCCAGCACAGCAGAGGCAGAATGCTTATGAACAAGAAAGCCAGCGAATCGACCCAGCGCCCTATGAGAACCCGTAGGCGCGGCTCCCACAACGCGAAGATAAACGCGGCGGACACCGCGAGGAAAGGCAGGCCGGCGTAACGAACGATGGGCAGGCAACCGGCCGCCAGTGCGGCGAAGACGAAGCACAGCTTGCTGGCAGTTTTGGCAAAGCGCAGAACCAGAAGCAGGGTTGTTAGCATAGAGGTGATAAACAACGCCTCGCTCAGTGCATACTGATGCAGCAGCAGTAGGGCAGGGTTCAGTGCAAATACCAATCCGGCAAGCAGCGCGATCCAGTGGCGGCTGCGGCCCGAATCCATCAGCAAGCTGCGAACTACCCCTATGAACAGAACAACATTTAGAGCGTAGAGAACGCACTGGCCAATCAGTGCTGCGGTGGTGATGTCGGGAATGATCCTGATCATGCCCGTCAAAAACAGAGGATATCCCGGCGGCTAATGGCTGGGCAGATGATCAAAGCGCCAGTCGTTGCTCAGTCGATGGGCGCTCTTCAGATATGCGACGGAGTCTGGCGAGATGCCTATACCCCAGGGTACTGAGTAGATTAACAGCGAGGCTGCTGTAAGCCCAAAGAGTATAGCGAGGGCGAAAAACTCTCTAGAGTGGCGTCCTGTGCCGTCAGGCTTTGCGAAAAACATAGTATTTTCTGATCAGATAGTTCCAGAAAAACACAGCGCCGGTTGCGATGATCTTGCCGGTAATGCCCATCAGACCAAACTTGGCAACTGCCAGATAGAGGATACACTCGTGCAGTATTAGCCCTACGCCGCTGACGGCGTAGACTGCAGCGATCTCCTGCTTCTTTCCAAACTGAATGCCGCTCTGGAACACGATGCGTATGCTGATCTGGTAGTTGATGGCGGTTGCCAACAAAAAGCCAATGCCGCCGATCACCAGATAGTGGTAGCCGAGCCAGGTGCTGAAGACCAGAAAAAAGGTAAGGTCAAAGGCAGCGGCAGCGCCACCTGCTACCGCGTAGCGAAAGATCACGCTGCGCTCCTAACGGAAAAAGTTGTACTTCAAGATACAGTAAAGGGCCCTCACACCGTCCCGCCAGCCGATTTTTTTGCCCTCCTCGTATGTGCGCCCGTAGTAGGAGATTCCGACCTCGTAGAAGCGTGGCTGTAGCTTGGCGACCTTGGCCGTTATCTCGGGTTCGAAACCAAACCGATCTTCCTCAATAGTGATGGACTTAATCAGTTCTCGACGGAAGACCTTGTAGCAGGTTTCCATGTCGGTGAGGTTTAAGTTAGTGCACATGTTTGACAGCAAGGTCAGCAACCCGTTACCTACTCGGTGCCAAAAGTACAGCACGCGGTGCGGTTGCCCGCCCATGAAGCGTGAGCCGTAGACTACATCGGCCCGATCGTTGAGTATAGGTTCGAGCAATTTTGGGTACTCGATGGGGTCGTATTCAAGGTCGGCATCTTGAATGAGCACGATGTCGCCGCTGGCGGCAGCAAAGCCAGAGCGCAGCGCGGCTCCCTTGCCTCGATTGACCGGGTGGAAAATGACCTGCTCGACCTGGGCGCCAAGGGCGCCTTTCAAAAGCTCTGAAGTCCCGTCGGTCGAGCAGTCGTCTACCACGATGATTTCTTTGTCGCGATAGGGCGACGCGTGAATAGCGTCAATGACTCGGTGGATGGTATCCACCTCGTTAAAACAGGGTACAACAACGGACAGTTTCATGGGCCCCAAGACCATTACACGGTTCGCTACCGGTATACCGATTTTTCGCAATTCGGCCAAGACACAAATTTACCAAAATTGTACTGGAAGCCGTATTTCGATCGGTCATTTCGATGTCTGACTGGGCTGTGCACGCGGTTAATTGTGGTTGGATGAAACTCGAAGCTCACGCCAGCGGGGTGTAGTTGCCACTCATATCCGGTGCGCCGTTGTAGATGAATGAGTAGGTGCGGGATTTGTATCGCCAGGCGCCGCCTTCCCGCACATAAGAGTCAAGATACCGGCTCAGCGTATTGGTGGCTTGGCCCTCCAGGTCCCGCGTGTACTCATGCAGGTACCAGTGGCCGCTCGCGCTGTCCCCGGTCACCTCAAACAAGCAAGTACTGGGCAGCATCAAAGCGAACTCAAACCCTCCCATCATTTGCAGCCAGAGTTCCAGGATGGCCTGTTTGCCCTGTACCGGGTTGCCCAGCAGGTTCCATTCGGCGTCTTCGGCCCACGTGTTAATCCAGGCGTCCGCATCTCGGCGGTGCACTGCATCGACATATCGGGCCATCAGGTTGCGGAGTTCAATGTCGTCTTCAAGATGGGTCATGGTGGGCGACCTCAGAGTGGAATCGGGCTCTTTACTGTAGCGTCCCAGCCGCCAAAAAGAAACAAACGAGACTGTTTTTTAATTTCGACAACTGATATCATTTGCAACCCCGGATGCGGGTTTTCGATACAGCACAATAACAGCGAGGCACCAGCGATGGATTTAACCGCCTTTCCCTATCTGCAAGGCAACTACGCACCGGTTGATACTGAGAGCGACTTCAGTCACGACGAGCTGAGAATTGAAGGTGAAATTCCTCACCAACTCGTGGGCGCGTTCATGCGCGACGGTGCGAATGTGGCCTATCAACCCAATCACTATGTCTATCCACTGGACGGCGATGGGATGGTGCACGCGGTCTATTTTAAAGAAGGTAAGGTTCACTACCGGAATCGCTGGGTGGAAACCAACCACCTGAAAACCGAGCGGCAGTTCGGCAGGACACTCTATGGCAGCGTGGGCAAGCTTATGGAAGTCCCGCAGGAAGTCATAGACGCGGGCGGTGAGCCGAGTCCGATTCGCAATACCGCGAACACGAACATACTACAGCACGGTGGAAAGTTGTTTGCGATGTGGGAGGGGGGGTTTCCGCACCTGCTCAACCCCGATCTGAGTACGGTGGGTCTGTACGACTACGATGGGGCGCTGCAGCCAGGTGATGCGTTAACCGCGCATCCAAAAATCTGCCCTGACAGCGGCGACCTGATATCGTGTACGCAACGATGGGATAGCCCTAATTACTATGTTCAGGTCTTCGATAAAAACGGTAAGCATCGACAGACGATCCCCGTAGAGTTCGAGCGCAAAGGCATCATTCACGATCTCCAGATTACCGATAACTTCGTCGTCATTTTTTATGCGCCAGCGTTTCACAGTTTGGAAAAGGCGATGAAGGGCGAAGACCCGTTTATGTGGGAGCCTGAGTTGGGCACTAGAATCATTGCCATACCACGCGACGGCTCTGGCGACAATATCGTATTTGAAACGGATCCGTTTTTCAGCTGGCATTTTTGTAACGGCTTTGAGAGAGACGGTAGTATCGTCATCGACTATATCTGGATCAACTCAATCCCTTTTACTCAGGCTCAGGGCACAGGGGTAGAAAAACAGCCACGGCGCATGTACCGAATGACGTTGGATCCCAGGAGTAAACGGGTCACCAACGAGCGGTTCTCCGATGTGTTCGCCGAGTTTTCACGCGTCGACGAGCGGCGCATGGGCAAGTCCTATCGCTACGGCTTCGCGACCTCTTCAAATCGCGATTGGGGCGACGCCCACGGCTACAACTGCACCGGTCGTTTTGATTTTGAGACCGGTGATACACAGCTTTGGCAGTATGGTGAAGAGTCCAATGCAGGAGAGCCTGTGCATGTACCAAACCCGGACAGCGACCGGGAGGAAGATGGTTGGCTTATGTGTTTCGTGCACAACCCGGGAGAGGGCGCTTTTTTGTCGATTCTGAGCGCCGGCAATTTTGATCATGGCCCGATTGCTAAAGTACACATTCCAACACGGGTGCCCAATGGCTTTCATGCGAACTGGATGGCGGGCCTGTGTTTGTAGCGGGCCTGCGGGCGACACATCTTCATGGATACTGGTCTGAGCAAGCAAGGGTAGTCCGATGAGCAAGAAAGTACCTATCGCAGATGGATTGTTTACCTGGCCAGCGTCATCGCCTGCGTTGTTGGGCAGTCGCTGCAGCGATTGCGGTACTGTCATGTTTCCAGCCGCCAATGCCTGCATGGCCTGTTCCAGTCAGAATGTTGAGATTGAAGAGCTACCGCGTAGGGGAACGCTATGGACCTGGACAGTACAACGATTCATGCCCAAGACACCCTATAACAGTGGTGAAACGCCAGAGACCTTTAAGCCCTACGGCGTCGGTTACGTAGAGCTAGACGGGTGTGTGCGCGTAGAGGGGAGACTGACCGAATGTGACCCGGACAATCTGCGTATTGGTATGGACATGGAAGTAGTGTTCGACACCTTTCGCGTGGACGACAACGGTGATGAGGTAGTGAGCTTTTACTTTCGCCCCGCCGCATAGGTGAAAGCGAGGCGAGGGGTTCTCAGAGAGGCGAATCATGGACGTGGCGATAGTTGGAATTGGCATACACCCATTTGGTCGTACACCGGCGCGCAGTGGCCTGGAGCAGGGCGCTTATGCGGCGCGTATGGCTCTGCAGGATGCTGGGATCGAATGGCGGGACATTCAGTTTGCCTTTGGAGGCAGCGCGAGTGCTGGCAGTGCAGATGCATTGGTAAATGAGTTGGGCCTCACCGGCATTCCTTTCACCAACGTCGCCAATGGCTGTGCCACGGGTGGCAGTTCACTGATATCGGCCTATAACGCGATTAGGTCGGGCGCGTATGACCTCGGCCTGGTAGCCGGCTTTGACAAGCACGAAAGAGGGGCGTTCAACGCTGACCCAAAAGCGCTTGGCCTGGGTCAGTGGTATGGCGAGGTGGGTATGATGATGACCACCCAATTCTTTGCCATGAAAATACAGAAGTACATGCATGACTTTGGTATCAGTGAGGATACGCTTGCCAAGGTTGCAGAGAAGGCGTTTATAAACGGGTCACTCAATCCAAACGCCTGGCGTCGTCAGCCCATTGCAGTGAATGAGATAGCCGCTTCGATGATGGTCAATGACCCCCTGACCAAGTTCATGTTCTGCTCTCCTTCGGAGGGCGGAGTGGCGCTGGTTCTCTGTCGCGCAGACAAGGCCGCCCAATACTGCGCAACGCCTGTGTACCTGAGAGGTGCTGTTCTCAAATCACGTCGCTTCGGTTCGTTTGAAGTGTTTGCGCCGAGCCAGGCGCTGGAGCAGGCAGACGGCCCGACGGTTGACGCTGCTGAAGCGGCTTTTGAGATGGCGGGTGTGGGGCCTGATGACATCGATGTCCTACAGCTTCAGGACACTGAGGTGGGAGCGGAAATCATGCACATGGCAGAAAACGGCTTCTGCGAGCATGGCGAGCAGGAAGCGCTGATACAATCCGGCGCCACGCACATCGGAGGCCGCCTGCCCGTTAACACGGATGGAGGATGCATCGCCAATGGGGAGCCGATCGGTGCGTCGGGTCTTCGTCAGGTGTACGAAAACGTATTACAGCTGCGCGGTCAGGCTGATCAGCATCAGGTCCCGGGAGAACCGCGACTCGCCTACACCCACGTGTATGGTGCACCCGGGATCAGTGCAGTAACGATACTGCAGCGCTGATTGGATTTTGCTGAGGTTAGGCCAATGAATGAGAAAGTGACACTGACGCCCGAGCAGATCGCCGCCAGAAATCCCTCGGACACGTTTCAGGACTTGCTGGACAAAGAGAAAGTTGCAGTCCCTGATGCACTGCGTGATAGCACTGATACGTATCTTGGCTCCGACGACCTATCGGTCGATCGCTATGTTTCTCGACCGTTCTTCGACCGGGAAGTAGACAAAGTATGGCGTAAGACCTGGCAGGTAGCCTGCCGCGAAAGTCGTGTGCGCAAGCCCGGCGACTACTTTGTGTATGACATTGTCAATGATTCCGTTCTGCTGACCCGAACTGAAGCCGGCGAGCTACGAGGCTATTACAATTCCTGCCTGCACAGAGCAAGAGCTCTGAAGCGCGGTGCAGGGCATGCGGATAACATTCGTTGCCCCTATCACGGTTGGACGTGGCATCTCGATGGTGAATTCGAAAGCGCTCCCTGCGAGTGGGATTTTCCACACCTCGATAAGGAGAAAAACCAGCTCCCGCAGGTTCAAGTCGGGGTGTGGGGAGGCTGGGTCTTCATCAATATGGATGAAAATGCACCACCACTGGAGCAATACCTGGAAGTTCTGCCAGAGCATATGAATCAGTGGAAGCACGAACATCGATACGTGGCGGTGCACGTTGAGAAAGTGATTGCGGCGAACTGGAAGGTCGTCCTGGAAGCGTTTATCGAATCCTATCACGCCATCGCAACCCATCCCCAGTTGATGCCGTTTCAGGCAATTGATAATTCACAATATGACGTCTGGGGTGATCACGTGAGCCGGACTATCACTGCTTACGGTGTGCCAAACCCGAGTCACTCGGATCAGTTCACTGAACAGGATTCTATGGATGCGATGATGAATCTGGCGGGGAATGAAGAACGTCCGGAGCTGGCGCCAGGAGAAACTGCTAGGGAGAGACTGGCCGAGATGACATTGCCTGGCGTTAATGAAGCCGCGGGAGAGGATTTTACCGAGCGTGCGACCATGTCTGAACTCATGGACTCTACACTGTATCTCCTGTTCCCAAACTTCGCGCCCTGGGCTGGCCACGGCACTGTGATTACGTATCGGCACCGCCCCAATGGCGACGATGTTGACAGTTCCATCATGGATATCTTCTTGCTGACACGCTACCCGGAGGGGAGTGAGCCACCGGATGACGCACCTACCTTCAGATTGGGTATCGATGAACCGTTTGCCAGTGCCGCGGAGGTCATGGGGGCGGGATTGTCGAATGTGTTCAATCAGGACGGCGCCAATCTACCCCAGGTCCAGAAGGGCCTGAAGGCTTCGAAGAAAGGCGCAGTGACGCTGGCTAACTATCAGGAGGTGCGTATCCGTCACTTCAACCAAACGCTGGATAAATACCTTGATCGGTAGCGACTGACGTCTTTGTACATCGTTACCGGCTTTCCGCAATAGACAAAACGGGTTCTTACATGATGTTGTGCGCCTTATGAATTCCTCGCTCCTCGCGCCTTTTTCGCTGGCAGGTAAGGTGGCTCTGGTGACGGGAGCCTCCAGTGGCCTTGGCAGACACTTCGCGCCCATGCTTGCTGAGGCCGGTGCACAGGTGGTTTTGGGGGCGCGACGTACAGATCGGGTCGAAGAGGTTGCGGCTCAGATCACGGCGAGTGGTTTTGAGGCGCGCGCTGTCACGCTGGATGTTACTGATCCTGCCAGTGTTTCCGCCGCTCTGGACGCTGCAGAAGACATCTTTGGTGTCGTCAATGTCGTTGTCAACAATGCGGGCATTACCATTCCCAAGCCGTTGCTGGATCTGAGCGAGCTGGAGTGGGATCAGGTCGTCAACACAAACCTCAACAGCGTCGCCTATGTGACTCGCGCAGCCGCCTTGCGGATGCGAGAAGCGAAGCGTCCTGGCAGCATTGTCAATATCTCGTCCATTCTGGCGGAGCGCGTGCAGAAAGCACTGACGCCCTACGCGGCCGCGAAGGCGGGGGTTATCCAGTTTACAAAAACGGCAGCACTGGAACTGGCGCAGCACGATATCCGCGTCAATGCCCTTTGTCCCGGTTATCTGAAGACTGACCTGAATAGGGAGTGGTTCGAGACCGCTGAAGGTCAGGCCCTGATAAAGCGCATACCACAACGTCGTACGGGGGAGTACCACGAACTGAACGGGCCACTACTGCTGCTCGCATCCGACGCTGGCGCACACATGACAGGCTCTACCATTACCGTGGACGGCGGACATGTCTTGTCGAGTCTTTAGGTGCAGGTTGTTGCCAAACACTGGGAAGCTTACACGTGATTGAAAATCCGCTGACGGATGCCAGAATTGCCCGCGACGGCCACGCTTGGACAAACAAAACCATTGCGCAGGGCGCTTGGGAAAAAGCCGTCGCCACGCCCGATGAGATCGCCATCTATTTGGAGGGCGAGGCGGCAATTACCTACGGATCGGTCGCAGACGAGGCCAGAAGGCTGGCGGCTGGACTGCGCCAACTGGGTCTCAAGAAAGGCGATGTCATCAGTTTTCAACTGCCGAACTGGCGTGAATCCGTCGTCGTTGATATTGCAGCATCGGCACTTGGTCTGATAGTGAACCCTGTCATCCCGATCTACCGTGACCGGGAGCTGCGCTTCATTCTCAAGGATGCGGGCACGCGGCTCATCTATATACCGGAGCGGGTGCGCAGCCTGGAATTTCCCGGCATGATCGAAGGTCTGCGCTCAGAGTTGCCGGAACTCGAGTTTGTGGTCACTGTGCGCGCGGAGCAAGACTACGCAAATACGCTGCGCTATGAAGATCTTGTCGAGCAGGACCCTGTGGCGCTGGACAGTCTGCCAAGCGTTGATCCAAACGCGATCAAGGCCATCCTCTACACCTCTGGTACCACGGGTACGCCCAAGGCGGTGCTGCACAGCCACAACACGCTGTCTCGAGTCATCCAGAATTCCTTGGATTATTGGGGGATGGACCAGCGGGACGTGATGCTGATGCCGTCGCCTGTTACGCACATCACCGGGTACGGCTCGGGGATGGTGTTGCCCTTCGTTACCTCAGTCAAGTCGGCGCTGATGCCTCGATGGGATGCGGATGCGGCTGTGTCCTACATACAGGAAGTGGGTGCCACCGCCAGCGTTGGCGCCACGCCCTTCCTGGTGGAACTGGTGGCGGCAGCAAAGCGCCACAACACCGGATTGCCGAGCATGAGATTTTTTGCCTGCGGGGGTGCCGCCGTTCCGCCGCAGGTCATTGAAGATGCCTGGGAAACGCTGGATCAATGCCGTGCCTTCAGAGTGTATGGCAGCACAGAGGCGCCCATCATCACTGCGGGTTTTGTCGGCGCAGATCAGGCGGCGTTGGCTGCTGAGACCGACGGTATGATCTACGGCTACGAGGTAAAAATCCTGGATGAGACCGGGCAAGAACTGCCGGTAGGTGTGGACGGCGAAATTGCAGCGCGCGGGGCAAGCATGATGTTGGGCTATGGTGATCCCGCGCAAAACGCTGCTGCGCATGATGCCGAAGGATTTTTTTTAACGGGCGACATAGGTCAGCGCACCATCGACAACGCTATTCTCATTACTGACCGCAAGAAGGACATTATCATCCGCGGTGGCGAGAACATCAGCGCGAAGGAAGTGGAGGACGTTCTGCATGACCATCCAGCCGTGCATGAGTGTGCCGTCGTAGGCATGCCTCACGAGCGCCTGGGGGAAGGGGTTTGTGCGTTTTTGATACCCGCCGAAGGGGCCACGCCGACGCTGGAGGACATTGCCTCATTCGCTGATAAAGCACTGCTGGCCAGGCAAAAAATCCCCCAGCATATCGAGCTGGTAGCTGACCTGCCGCGGACGGCCAGTGGCAAAGTGCGCAAGGACGTGTTGCGAAAAACCATCAATGAGGCGCTGGCGCCTGCCAACTAGGGCAACATGTAATCGCCCTGGGCGATACGGAAGTCGGTATCTGATGGCGGCGTTGTCGGAGATTGGAAAAAGGATACTCAGACATGAGCACACTGACAGGAAAAACGGCCGTGGTCGTCGGTGCATCCGGTAGCAAAAACTTTGGGTCCCAGATCGCACGGCGATTTGCTAAGGAGGGAGCCAACGTAGTGGTGGCCGCTCGACGGATCGAGCCCTTACAGTCGCTTGCGGCGGAGATCGGCGGAACCGCCGTCGCCTGCGATGTGACCGAAGAAGCCGACCTGGAGCATCTCTTCAAAGTCGCGGTGGAGGCCTATGGCGGTGTTGATGTCGGAGTTTTTTCCGCCGGTATCCACAGCGGTGTACCCATAGCCGAATTGACGGCTGAGGAGATCAGACCGACTCTTGAAGTCAGTTTTGTCGCCGCACTGCTGTTTTTCAAGCATGCCGCCGGGGCGATGGCCAACGGTGGCTCAGTGATCACCGTATCGTCGCTCACCGCTCGTTTGCCGGGGCCGGGACTCGCCGCTTATTCAGGCGCTAGAGCCGGTGTCGATTATGCCCAAAAAGTTGCCGCCTGGGAGTACGCTGCACAGCACATTCGATTCAACTCGATTGCGGCAGGCCTTATCCAGACGGATATGACCGACGGATTTTTCGATGTCCAGCCTATCATCGATGCGCATGTTCACAATACGCCCTGTGGTCGGATGGGCACACTCCAAGACATGGTGGAGGCTACGTTGTTTCTGGCCGATGACACCCGTTCTGGCTACATCAATGGCCAGGTACTGGACCTGGCGGGCGGACAGCAAATGGGGCGCCTGCCCGTTTTTTGATCACACGCCTCAGGAAATCCTTACAATGATCGAATCCAATCTGCAGGGCTACGAGGACGTTACCGTTTACACTCTGAGCGATGAGCGCGAGCAGGAACTGTTGGAAAAACAAATTGAGTGCAACTTCATCTGGACGAATCAAGAAGGCCATGGCTTGGGCGTTATCATGAATTACGTTGCGCGCTCAGGCTCTATTTGGCTTACGGCAACCAGCCAGCGTGCACGCATCAAGGCGCTTCGTCGAGATCCGCGCGCCAGTGTCGTCATCAGCAGCATGGGTACGGATATGGGTCCAGGCAAGCAGATTACTTACAAGGGTCGAGTGACGATCCACGATGACCAGCAGACCAAAGACTGGTTCTACCCTGCAATGGCGGAAATCATCACGCCTTATCCTGCACCGTCCATCGATGCCGCAATGCAGTACCTGGATACACCGCTGCGCGTGGTGCTCGAACTCGTTCCTGAGAAAACCATCAAGTTCGACGGTGACCGCATCTCCGAGGCGTCCTACGATGGCAGCGTTCCGGGTAGCGAGCAATAGAATTCCCGTGTCAGGCGAGTTGGCTGCAGCACGCCGGTCAGGAATCTGGGGCTTGTGCCGGCAACGCTATCCAGACCTCTTGAGTGTGGCAGGCAAAGAGGCAACCTCCGAACTGCCCATGACGCGGCTGTAGGAACGCTCCATTGATTCACAGGCTTGGCGGATACTCCCCATCGCAGAGGGTTTAATGGGCGCTAGCACCGTTGCGCGAATGGTCGCAGGTCGAATCAGCATGCCACCATTGGGTAGGGCATCTTTCACATTGTGCAGGACAATGGGGATCACGGGAACACGGGCCTTCTTGGCCAGATAGAAGGCGCCGTGCTTGAAGGGCTGGATCTCCCCAAGGGTGCTGCGCGTGCCTTCCGGGGCGATGATGAGCGAGCGGCCGCTGGCGAGCACCGCAAGGGCCGATCGCAGCACCTCTGTCTGCTCAGTGTCTTCCCGATCAACAAAAATGGTTCCCGCCTGCTTGAGCATGGCGCCTACCAGCGGATTGGAGGCCATTTCCTGCTTACAGAGTGCAACCACGTCACTACGCTGGAGAAGACGCGCCAGCACCATGATGTCGAGCATGCTTTGGTGGTTAAAGATGTACACCGCAGGACCCGCATGCTTGAGATGACCGCTGCCCTCAACTTCCAGATCGATGCCGGCGAAGGTGCTACCGATGCCTCCCACCACCTGGGCGATACGCTGTGCAGTTGCCAATTCCCCTAGTCCGACGCGTTTCCCCAGGGCGCAGAAAGTTGTGGTTGCCGCCACTGTTTGCAGGGTGAGTGTTGTGCGAATCAGAGCCTCGATGCTGGGTGTGCCGCGGGTCTCGAAGTTGAGCCTCCGCCAGCCTTTTTTCTCCGCGTGCACCGATAGTTTTTCGGATGGGTTGACCGCTACCGGGTTCCCGACTTTTTTGAGCAGCGGTAAGTCGTCAATGGAGTCCGAGTAAAACCAACTCCTGTTCAAGGTTGCCCCGAACTCCCTGCAGGCACGCCTGGCCGCAAGCGCCTTGCCTTCTCCGTAGCACAGGGGCGCGAGGGTGCGGCCGGTGAACTTGCCGCCCTGGACCTCCAGACCGCTGCAGCAGATATCGTCGACGCCGAGCACATTGGCGATGGGTTCAACCTGGTAGCGGGTCGCTGCCGTAACAATAACCAACTTATGTCCGGCATTGCGATGGGCTTCAACAAGCGCTATGGCCTCGCTGTAAAGACTGCGGGCGATACTGTTCTGGTAGGCTTGTTCCCCCAGCCGAGTCAGGGTTTCCTCGCGTATGCCCGCGAGTGACTTGGTGAGCTTTTTGACCAGCCGGTGATAGCTGGAGCCTGTGTCTCCGGACTCCAGGCTGCGTTGCTGGCGCACAAGCTCGCGCAGGATAGCTGCCGAACCGAGCAAGTCCCCTCGGTTGAGGCCGTGCCGCACGCGTTCGCGGGCCATGGCGATAATGGAGTAACCCGAGATCAGTGTTCGATCAAGGTCAAAAAACGCGACGACGGGCGCGTCGGTTGAACTCGGCTGTATGGACGACAAATGATGTTCCAAGGCCCGGGTCGGCATACGTGTCTCCTTGGCAGATGCTACTGCTCCATCACGTTGGCAGCCAATAAGACAGGGGCTGCGCAAAAACAGTACACAGCAACTTTCGGGCCAGTTTTGAGCGGTTCGTAAAAACTTGGCCCGAACGCGCATTTTTGACTGTTGCTCGAGCGTTGCAAGCATACGCCGCCGGGATGACTGCACTATTACAGTGCTCCGATCGGTCGCCGTGCTCACTCCCGAAGCGCCCCTGCTTAAGGGACCGTTCGACAACGGGGCCGGTGGCGAGTTTATACTGAGGCGCCGCGAACTGAGTAATAAGGACAGCATCATGGCAATCGACTTCACCTTTGGACCCGAAGTGGATCGGGCGCGCGATCAAGTTAAGGACTTCATGCGTAATACAGTGAAAGTCCGCTATCGGGAACTCAGCGACAACAAAGACGCCAGTAGGGACGACTGGTCCGACGCGATTAAGGGCTTGCGCACCGTGGCGAAATCCCAAGGCCTTTGGCTACCGCACATGCCCGCGGAGGTCGGAGGGATGGGTCTGGGTGTCACCGCTTTGGCTGCCGTGGCAGCGGAGGCGGCAAAAGTGCCCTACGGCCCCTACATCATCAACGGACACGCTCCGGACGAAGGCAATATGCACACGCTGCATCATTTCGCGACCGAGTATCAGCGCGAGAAATACTTGCAGCCACTGCTTGATGGCGAAATACGCTCCTGCTTTTCCATGACCGAGCCGGACGTCGCCGGCTCGGACCCGACGTTGATTCAGACGTCCGCAGTCGAAGACGGCGATGACTGGGTGATCAATGGGCACAAATGGTTCACCTCCGGCGCTCGAGGAGCCAGCTTCGCGATCGTCATCGCCCGGACGGACCCCGATGCTGAAGTACCCCAGGCACGAAACTCTGCATTCATCGTCGATTGTGACTTGCCGGGTTTCGAACTGGTGCGGGATGTGGAAACCATGGCGGGCAGTCATAATCACTGTGAGATTCGGTACCGCGACGTTCGGGTTCCCAAGGCCAATCTGCTTGGCGAGCGGGGAGGTGGTCACAAACTCGGTCAGGTACGCCTGGGCCCTGCCAGACTTGCACACTGTATGCGCTGGCTTGGAGAAATCGAGATGGCGCTCGAAATGCTGATTGAGCGTGCTTCGAATCGATACGCCCATGGCTCATTGTTGAGTGAGAAGCAGAGCATACAGTGGATGATGTCGGACAGTGCGATGGAATTGTACGCTGCGAAGCTGATGGTGCTGCACGCTGCCTACAAAATAGAGAACGGACTGGAATTCAAGCAGGAGGTTTCAATGGCCAAGCATCACGTGGCCAATACGCTGTGGCGCGTATGTGACCGGGCGGTGCAGGTACACGGCGCGTTGGGATATTCAACGGATTCGCCGTTGGCCGGCATGCTGCAACAGGCTCGGTGGGCCAGATTGGCAGACGGAGCCGACGAGGTGCACCAGATGCGAATTGCGGAGATACTGATGCGGACCTATGGGGAAACCGGTTCCATAAGAGGTGCAGTGGGCGACCTGCCTCTCTAGCGGGCGAACAACGGTTGCGTCGAATGGGATGCATTCGCGACCGTTAGAATTCTGACCAGCGTTCAGAGCCGCCTACCGACTCAGGGCCTCACTGGTTGTGTCTCGCATGACCCCACCATCAAAGGAGATCGTCTTTTCCGGGACCACCTCGATAATGATGCGTGCGGGGGTATCCAGAAAAGCGACAAAATCTTCGGGCGTTGGCGCTGGACTATTGGCGTGCCGGGCGAAGTCCGGATAGAACCAGTTTTTCGTTTCCTGATCTTTGTGCAAGATGGCGTGTCCCTTGAAGGTGATGGACTGGCTCACATCGTCGTCAACGCCTGCGCTGGAAATCACCACACTGCAGCGCGGATCCCTGGCCAACGCTTTCATTCTCGCTCGTTGTTCGGTCGCGGTACACCAGATACGGCCGTTGCGCCATATGTAGCTCATAGTGACGCCCATGCCGTGGCCATCTTTGGTTGTCCAGATGAAGGTCAACTCGTTTTGGGCCAAAAGAAGTTGTTCCTGCTTGTGTGGCGTCAGGCCGTAAAGAGTGACGTCGTCGTAGTTCTCTACGCTGTCATTGCTCATCGATAACTGCCTCGCGGTGCATTGTAAAATAAACAGTACGTCCTGACTGTTTTGTGTGGTAAGGTAACACGCCATCAGATTAATGCAAGTGCGTGAATGCGGCCGCACGGCTCGCGACCGCCAAGGCCTAACCAGTGAGAACGAGGACAGCATGAGTCGAGTTGTAAACAAGGTCGCCATCGTCACCGGCGGTGCGTCAGGCTTGGGGTTGGCGTCCGCCCGGCGCCTTGCCGAAGAGGGCGCAAGGGTCATTCTCGCGGACATCAATTCAGAGCAAGGTGCAGCCGCCGCAAAGGACATCGAAGGAGCCAGCTTCAGTCGCCTGGATGTTACCCGCATGGCTGACTGGGAATCGCTGGTTGACCGGGTTGTGCAGGAGCAGGGCAGACTGGATGTGCTGTTCAACTGCGCCGGTATCGTATCGCTTGCCAGCATAGAAGAAACCACGGAAGACATGTGGCGGCAGATTCATGCGGTTGGCACCGACGGCAGTTTTTTTGGATGTCAGCAAGCCTTGCGGGTGATGAAGGCGCAGGGTGGAGGCTCGATCATCAATATGTGTTCTACGGCCAGTATTCAGGGCATGCCGGGTGTGTTCGCCTATGCGGCATCCAAAAGCGCGATTCGCGGGATGACGAAATCGATTGCGGTACTCAGCGCACAAAACGGCTATGGGGTGCGATGCAACTCGATTCATCCTGGCAACATGGCGACGCCTATGTTGGACGGTGTGCGCGCTACGGTCGAGCAGCATAACCCCGAAGCGCTTGCCAGTATGGATCAAGTCTGGGTTGGGGAGCCAGTAGATGTTGCCAACATGGTTTTATTCCTGGCTTCGGATGAGTCCAAGGCGGTAAATGGTGCCGCTATGGTGGTCGACAACACCGCCACAATCACGGAAGGGCTTGTGCCACGCGGTGTCGAGGTGCGCCCATGAGCGATCTGGAGCTTCAAATGGCGCTGATCGACAACTACAACCGTTACGCTCAGGGTCTCGATTTCAAAGATTGGGGTATGGTGAGAAGCTGTTTTGCCGATGAAGTGTACATCGATTACGGGGAGATCAGCGCACCCACCGGCTCCCCCGATGTGGCCCGTAAGGCCGATGATTGGCTGGAAATGCTCAAGGCGGTCATCAACGGGTTCGATCTTACCCAGCACACCATCACCAACCACCGGGTTGATAGAGACGGAGAGTACGTCAGCTGTCGTGCTTATCTCACGGCAGACCATGTGGTGTTCCCCGACCCCGACAGCGGCGTAATTGCAGCGGAAGATGTTGCCACCGTGGTGGGTGAATATACGAATGGCTACACTTTAGTAGGTGGCAGCTGGAAGATTTGCCGGTCACAGCTCAACGTGCGCTGGTCATCTGGCAACGTCGGCCTGTTTGTTTCGGCGCCAGAACGGGCGGCCAGGCGCAAGACCTAGCTACGTGAAACTGAACCGCCAACGGTCGCTATTGGAGATTACCTGGACCCTGCGGCCAATCGGATCGTTAGCTCGCATGGCAGCTGTGAGCTCCGGCTCTTCGCTGGCGGCAAGAAAACGTTGTCCCGCTGCAGTCTGACCGAGAATGACGCCTCGGTCAGGTTGCGACCTGCGGTTGATTACGGTCCATGTGACGATTGAACCCTGGCTCACGCGTTCTGCCGGCGATAGCCGCGGCAGGGAGTCGGGTTCAAACCGTGCGGTAGCTGCGCCCCAGTCGTAGGCGCCTCCACGACGAGCATCCGCACTCAGCACAGCCGCTGCGTGTTTTGAGAGGGTGCCGCCGTTGGCGTACACCAATGCCCTGCCACCCGATCGCAGGCGCACGGTCACCTCCGCAAGCGCATGCAGGCTGTAGTTGTTGCCGGGGCCACCAAAAAAAGGCAAACCTCCGGTGACGGTCAGCGGTCGTGTATCCTGTGCAGAAAGCTGCAAGCACTCTCTGGCGGCCTGCACTGCGCAGGGAAAGCAGCTGTACAAATCCAGCAAATCGATCTCATCGATGTTCACTTCAGACTGCTGCAGCGTTGCGTGCAGAACCGCCTGCATGGCGGCGGATCGGGCTGGATCTGGGCGTAGATACATGAAGTTGTCCTCGCCCTCTGCGTACGCAGAGATGAATAGCCACTGCGCTGGATGGATACCCAACTTCCGGGCTTTACCCGCACTGGTCACGACAATGGCCGCTGACTGATTGACCGCGTCTTGAGCAATCATGCGTTTGTAATAGGGGACACTGAGTTCGTAGTTGTCTGCGCTGAGATCGGCAATGCTCTCAGCCGATAGGAGGGCGGGGAACTGCGCCAGTGGATTGGCGGACGCAACGGTGCAGAAGGGTGCCAACAGTTCCGCCATGAAGCTGCGGTGGGCGGCAGTGTCGTGCCCCATGCCGTGAGCTTGTGCGTTTTCGATCAGCGCGTAAAAGTGCACTGGCCTGCTCATGCCGCTAGACAGTTCTGCGGGAGCGGCAAAGCGTTTCAAATACACCCGATCGTCCAGCGGCAGATCAAAGTGCTCTGACCAGTTGAGCTGGACACCCGTGCGCTCGGCCAGGCGCTGGGTAGCGATCGCTTCGGCCCCGCAAAGTAGGGCGACTTCCCGTTCACCGGCGGCGATGTCACGACAAAACTCCGCCAAAAGGGAGAGGGGTTCCGTGCCGCCGACGTTGCTGTAAATGCGATCCGTTGGATCGGCTCCAATGCGCCGGGCGATTGACGCCGGAGGGTTGTTGCTACCCCCAAATGGGCAGGCCCACGCTTTTGCGGCGTCGGCGAACAGCCGGACGAATGCCAGCGTGTCGATGTTGTCTGGCGACAGACCAGCATCGGCTAGCGCACGCATCGCCGCTCGGGCTCCCAACTCCATGGGTGAGGCGAGTTGTTCAACGGCGGTATGGTCCGTATGCTCGACACACTGGCCCGCACCGACGATGACGGGCGTATTGTCCGGTAATAACCTGTGTTCCATCGACAGCTCCGTGCCCAATGCGCGCCAGCATAGCTTACCAATCGATAAACCGTAAGGATTGATTGTTTTGCAGCAACCGCTTTGCTAGCCTTTGCTGCATTTTGCAGGGCGCCGATCCGTTGGGCGATTGTCTGAACACAGCCAGGGGCCGTTAATGAATTCACCCGTATGCAAACTCTTAGACATCGACTTTCCACTGGTGGCCTTCAGCCACTGTCGCGATGTGGTGGTGGAGGTCTCCAGGGCCGGCGGTATGGGCGTGCTGGGCGCAACGGGCTTTTCGCCAGAGGAGCTGGCTGTCGAACTTGATTGGATCGATCGTCATGTGGATGGCATGCCCTATGGCGTGGACCTTCTCATACCTGAGAATCTCGGCATTGATCAGTCGGGCTCACCATCGTTGGAAGCGCTGAGAGCAATGGTGCCCGAACAGCACCGAAGCTTTGTTCAGGAACTGCTAAAAGATCACGATATCGATGGCAAAGCCATCTATGCTGAGGAGAGTCTCAGTATAAACATGGCAAACAACGTGCAGGCGGCGGGCGCCGAGAAGCTGCTCGATGTCTGCTTCTCATACCCGATCAAGCTGATCGCAAATGCGCTCGGCGTGCCGCCAGCCAGCATGCTTGAACGAGGTAAGGCTGCCGGCGTCCCTGTTGCGGCACTGGTTGGCGCCAAAGAACACGCGATCAAACAGGTGCAGGCTGGCGTCGATGTACTGGTGGTGTCCGGCGGTGAGGCGGGCGGGCACTGCGGTGATGTGACCACCATGGTGCTGGTGCCCGAGGTATACCGCGCCATCCAGCCTTACGGAGATGTCCCCATCCTCGCGGCCGGCGGCATTGTCACCGGGGAACAAATGGCCGCTACCATGGCAATGGGTGCGGCTGGCGTCTGGACCGGTTCTGTATGGCTCACGACGCGCGAAGCCAATACCCCCGCGGCGGTCAAGGATAAAATGCTGGCGGCCTCCTCTCGCGGTACGGTGCGTGCCAAAAGCCGCACGGGTAAGTACTCGCGGCAACTGCGCTCCGCATGGACAGATGCCTGGGCGCAACGCGATAGCCCGGACCCCTTGCCGATGCCGCTGCAACAGCTCGTCAGCGAACCGGCGCTAAGGCAAATTGATAAGCTGGCCGACGGAGGACATGAGGGCGCGCGCAAACTGGCCACCTACTGGGTAGGCCAGGGTGTGGGAATGATGGACGAGAGCTCATCCGCCCGCAGCGTCGTCCAGCAGTTTCGCGAGGACTATCTCCTGGCGAGTGAACGACTCGCCGCTTTCCTGGAGTAATGCGCTTTGGGCGTATCTCGAACGGGTAACTGATCAGCGCTGTACGGCCGGTTCTTGGCAGTTGCTTCCCCCTGTGGGAGCATGGTGCAAAACCACGATACTTATGGGATGTGATATGCAGTGGACGCAGGTGCCTTGCCTCTCTTTGCCGGGCGCCTTCGCCCTTACAACGTGTTCCGTCTCGGTCCGGGCACAAAGCTTTGACGAACGGGCGGAGGCGCTGGTTAGACCCTTGGCGAACGGGCTGTCCGAAGTGGTTTTTTACAGCGTTGATATCGCGGGTCAGCCATTTCCGCTTATCGTTATGTGGTTGGCCATAGCGGCGCTGTTTTTCACCTTATACCTTGGTTTTATCAATGTGCGTGGTTTTCGTGCGGCAATTCGGCACGTGCTCGGTCGCTACACCCCTGCGGATGCACCGGGGGAAATTACCCACTTTCAGGCGGTGTCCACAGCGATTTCTGGAACTGTGGGTATTGGTAACATTGGCGGAGTGGCTGTCGCGATCGTTATTGGCGGGCCAGGAGCGGCCTTCTGGCTGGTGATGGCTGGATTTCTTTCCATGTCGACCAAGTTGGTTGAGTGCACGCTCGGTGTGAAGTATCGGCGCCACAATGCCGATGGATCAGTGTCCGGTGGGCCAATGTACTATCTGGAGCGCTATTTGGCAGACCGGGGAGCCCCTCGATGGGGCAAGGCGCTAGGTGGCTTTTATGCCCTGTCCCTCGTAATCGGCTGTCTCGGCATCGGCAATATGTTTCAGTCCAATCAGGCCTACGTACAGTTTGTGGTGATCACGGGAGGCGAGCAGAGCTTTTTTGTCGATAAAGGTTGGCTGTTTGGCCTCCTGATTGCCGGAGCGGTCGCCCTGGTCATCATTGGCGGCATTCGCTCCATTGCCCGCGTTGCGTCACGCCTGGTGCCGTTCATGGGTGTACTGTACGTACTCTCAGCGCTGCTGATCATCGGATTTAGCGTCGAGCAGCTACCAGGCGCACTGCGGCTTATTTTCGCTGACGCCTTCAGTTTGCAGAGTGCTACAGGTGGTATGGTGGGAGCGATGATAGTCGGCTTTCAGAGGGCTCTATTTTCCAACGAAGCCGGCATTGGATCGGCGTCCATTGCGCATGCTGCGGTCCGCACGCGTGAGCCAGCCTCGGAAGGTCTGGTGTCTCTGCTGGAACCGTTCATTGATACAGTCGTAATCTGCACGCTGAGCTCCCTGGTGATTGTAACGACGGCCTATCCGCACGGTTTGATGGAGCACGGCTACGAGGGCATTGAGCTGACCTCCGCCGCCTTTGCTCATCACGTTGGCTGGGCTCCGTATCCATTGGCGTTGGCGGCACTGCTGTTTGCCTTCTCTACCAGCATTGCTTGGTCTTACTACGGCCTGAAAGGTTGGACCTATTTGTTCGGTGAGCGAGCAATCATGCAGAATCTTTTCAAAGCGGTCTTTTGCATTTTTCTTGCGCTGGGTTGCATGATTCAGCTCAGTGCTGTGCTCGATTTTTCAGACGCAATGGTGTTTTTGATCGCCATACCCAACATTCTCGGTCTGTATTTGTATGCTCCTGAAGTAAAGCGTGAGGTAGGGCAGTACCTGGCAAGTCTCGACTGACGTGATGATTGCGCGTGAATCAGTAGGGCCTGTCGCCGTCAATCGTGATCCGCTGCAGCTTGCGATGGGAAGGGAAGTAGTCGTTGATGGGTTTGTGCTGAGTGCAGCGATTGTCCCAGATGGCGATCGAATGCGGGCGCCAGTGGAATCGGCAGGTGTATTCATCAGTGGCGATGTGGCGAAACAGCCATTGCAGTAGGGCGTCGCTCTCTGCCCGGGTCAACTCCGCGATATGCGTCGTAAACAGCGCATTCACGAAAATGACCGGTTTGCCGGTTTCCGGGTGCCGCCGAATAACGGGATGAGAAATGGGGGGATTGGCCGCTACAGCGGCGGCGAGGCGCTCCTCACCGCCGGGTTCGGCGAGGCTTTCCTTGAAGCCGTGAGCGAAATCATGCACGGCGTGAAGCTCGCCGAGAAACGTCTGCATGGGTTCAGATAGCCCTTCATAGGCCGCTGTCATACTTGCCCACAGGGTGTCTCCGCCTTGTTCCGGCACGATGATAGAGCGCAGGACGGTGCCCATGGGCGGATGTTGGCGAAACGTCATGTCGGAGTGCCACTTCTCGATTTTGGTCGGCTTGTCGGCCGTGCTTTCGAGAATGGTAATCTCCGGAAACCCTTCGACTGTGTCGTAGGCCGGGTGGGTTTGTAATGGACCGAAACTGAGCGCGAGCGCCTTCTGTTGGGCGGGGCTGATATCCTGGTCGCGAAAAAAAATGACCTCATGGGTCAGTAACAGCTCGCGGATACGTCCTGCGGCTTCTGGATGCAGCTTCTCTCTCAGATCTATACCGCGTATCTCTGCTCCGAGCGCACCGGCTAGTGGTATGGCCTCAATCATCATCAGGGTCCAGACGTTGGGAGGGCGAGTTTAGCATCGGATCTAGATTGCGCCACGCCCAATCAATTGCAACCGGGTAGTGTAACGATAACCTCCAGCCCCGGTCGCACATTGCGCGCTCGAATACTGCCGCCGTGTTTGATCACTGCTCTGCGCGCAATCGCCAGACCCAGTCCATATCCACCGGTGAGTCTTGTGCGAGCGCTGTCGACGCGGTGAAACTCAGCAAAAATCCTCTCCAGTTGGTTTTCAGGCACACCAGGGCCCTGATCTCGAACGGTAATGGTATAGCGGTCGCCGATGGCGTCCAGGCCGACGTCGACACGCTCTCCTTCAGGTGAATGGCTGAGCGCGTTACGCAGCAGATTGTCGAACACTTTGTGCAGTAAATCGCCGGTCGATTGCACAATGGCTTGTTGAAGGTCGGTGCTAAAGGACACCGCATTGCGGGTTTCGCCACCCTCAAAGCTGGCGTCCTCGCTGAGGTGCCGTAGCAGAGCGACCAGATCTATATGACTTTCAAGAAGCAGGCTTTCGTCTCGCGTATCGAGCAGTTGTGCGATCAGATCTTCTAACCGCTCGGCTTCGTGTTCAATCCGCCGCAGGTGTTGTGCGGAGGCGTCGGGCTGCTCTTCCGCCAGGGCCAGCGCAAGTCGCAGTCTTGCTAGGGGAGACCTGAGTTCATGGGAAACGTCTCGTAGGAGCTGGCGTTGAGCCTGGATTTGCTCCTGTAGTTCGCCGGCCATGCTGTTGAAATCTCGCGCCAGTTCATCCGTTTCATCACCACCGGTTTCCCTAACTTGGAGTCGCGTGTCAAGTTCGCCGTTGGCAAGTCTGCGCGAGGCGAGCTGTAGCTCTCTCAGTCGCCCGGTCATCATACGAGATAAGCCGTAACAGGCGAGACCGCTCACCAGGATGGCCAGTGCGACTCTCAGGCCCGGGTAGCCACCGAGAACGCGCAAAACCGCAGCTCGCTTGGCCTGGAACTGAAATACCACACGTACCGGACCGGTGTCGCGACGATAGACTTCGTGGATGGACAAACGTCCCTGTGGTGAACGTAACACGACGCGTCTGCGACCTTCAGGCAGCTGTTGAAGTGCCTCGACGATGTAGTGCGGGGTGCGTTGACCGAGTATCTCTCGATCTTCGGTGTCGAACAGATAAATTTCGAGCTGCTGCTCGTTGCGAGCGCGCATGACGATGGTGGGCAGCTCTGACAAAGGCACAGATTCCAACTGGTACATCAGTCGCAGCATGAATCCGTGCGGTGGCCTCGGCTTGCCCTGCGAGCCATCAGCGGCGGGTGGCACAGCTCGGTCATCGAAGTAGTTTGAAGCCAGCATCCAACTGCCTAGCACGGCAATGGTCACCAGCCAGAAGCCGATGAACATGCGCACGAATAGATTGCCGCGAAGTGGCACGATCAGAGCTCGCTGCTCCCGGTGCGGAACTGATAGCCCACGCCGCGCACACTGACGATCAGGTCGTCTCCCCCCAGCTCTGCCAATTTCTTGCGTATTTTGCTGATGTGCACATCGACGCTACGATCGTAGGCAGATAGCGGCCGCCCGAGCGCGCGCTGGCTGAGCGTTTCTTTGTCCACAGCCACGCCGGCCTGGATCAGCAACGCATTGAGTATGCTGAACTCGGCACTGGTCAGTTTGAGTGGAGAGCCCGCGTGGGATGCGCTGCGATTGGCAGGATCGAGCCGGGTTTTACCCACGACGACTTCGCCTCTTGTATCCGCGTCAGCCTGGGATCGGCGTAGGATAGCGCGTAACCGGGCTGCCAGCTCTCGAGGATTGCAAGGTTTGGGCAAGTAGTCGTCGGCACCGAGCTCCAAACCCAAGATTCGGTCCGTATCTTCGCCCCTGGCGGTCAGCATGAGTACCGGCGTATTGCTGAACTGGCGAAGTTGGCGGAGAACATCAAGCCCCTGCATGCCGGGCAGCATGATATCCAGGACAACGGCGTCGTGCTCGTGACTCCGGCAATACTGCAAGGCTTCCGTGCCATTGTGGAGGCTTGTCGTTGCAAAGCCTTCAAGCTGGAGAAAATCGCTCAGTAAGGCGCACAGCTCGGTGTCATCGTCGATGATTAAAATGTCGCCGCTCATGGTCGGGCTCCACAGGATCACGGACTGTAGTGTGACCAAGGGTGGCATGGATGTCACCTGGGTTAACCACACTCTTCGCTTCTTTACAGATCTTTACCGCAATACCGCAGAGCCTTACAGCCTGTCCGCGTTAGGCTGTGCTCAATGTCGGCTGGCAGTGATCAGCCGACCTGGGTAAGCAAAATACGGGAGAGAATCGTGAAGCGAGTATCCAAACCTATAGTGGCCGGACTGGGCGCCGCGGCAGTGACAATGGCTCTGGCAGGTCAAGTCTGGTCCAAGCCCTGGGGAGAGCAGGGACGAGACCCGCAACGTATGCTTGAGCGCATCAGCGCGAAGCTTGAACTGACAGAACTGCAGCGCACCGAGGTGGGCACCTTGTTGGAAGGCGCCTATGCGGAGGGGCGTGAGGACCGGACAGAACTGCGTATTCTGCGTCAGCAACTTCGCGAACAGCGCGGCGCATTCGATCCAGCCAGCGCGGAGCAGATCGCTGGCGAAATCGGCACTATAGTCGGTCGTACGGCGTATCGCAGGGCCAGCACCGATGCCGAAATGTACGCCCTGCTGGATACAGAGCAGCAGGCCAAGCTGGATCAATGGCTTGAACGGCGAGACAGCAAACGCAAGGGGTGGCGGGGATAGCCGATTGTAGATCCGTGCAGGGAAGACCACTACGGCCTGCTGATGGGGCGTGTTTGAACGCTACAGTTCCAGTAGCGCCATGTCCAGCTGTTCACGTAAACCCGCAGTTGCCTCGGTCTGTCCGCTGTGGGTGATGACAGCGGTGCTGGCCCTGGTCGGTGAGAGATAGTGTTCGGCGACGCGTTTCAAATCTTTGGCGTTCACCTGAAGCACAGCCTGGCGGAAGACTTCGCGCTGCTCATGGGAGCGACCGTGGAGTACATTGAAAAAATGTTGTTTGGCCTCTCCAGCGGGCGAGCTGGGCCTATCCATGCTGCCAACGACGCCTAATACGGCTTCTTCCACCGTCTGTGCGCTGTGATCGGTGTTGAGCAGCCAGTCGATTGAAGTGTCAAAGTCCGCCAGCGTCTCCGCCAAGCGTGGGTCGCGATAGGAATAGAAGCGAAAAGAGCCGGCTCCAGAGTCCTGCGCTGCACCGCCCCCGTAAGCGCCTCCTTGTTCGCGAATGGCGCGGTGCAAAAATCCATTGCGTAAGAGTCCTCCCAGTACGGTCAGCGCCGGTGCATCGGCATGGCCTATGGGTACGGTGGGATAGGCTCTGGCGCAGAAATTGACCTGCGTATTGGTGAGCCACATTTCAGCCCGACGCTCGCCGACCGATTCCAACTCAAACGGTTGACCGGCCTGTGCTTTGGAGACCTCAGCGAACAGTGCCGCTGTGGCGTCCGCAAGTCCTTCCAGAGAGCCCTCATCGGCGATTGCAAGTAATTGCAATGGCTGTTCGGACAGCGCGCCGTGGACGGCCTCGAGCTGTTCACGCAACGCCTGGCCACTCGGGTCTCGTTGTAGCTGCGCCACCTGGTCTCTCAACCAGCGAATGCCCTCCAGTCCGGACTGTTGGTGTTGCAGCTTTGCAAGCGGGCTGATGCCAGCGCAGGCGGCTGTCATTGCCAGGCTGTGACCGCTGCCCGGGACGGCCTGCTCGCGTCGTGCGAGCAGTGCCTGCATCAGATCTCGCAGCCGATCTGCTTCATCGAATCGGACGCCTTGCAGCGTATCGTAGAGCAGCTGTGACTGCCGCGGGGCGTTGCGTGCCAAGGCCTTCGACGACAGCGCGAAAAATCCCTCGACGGACTGGACATCCGTCACGGCCGATCGCAGAGAGGTGAAGGCAGATAGTGAACCTACTGTGGCAGCCTGCCGCTCTTGTACATCGAGATAGGTCTGCGTGCCGAGCCCCAGTTCAGTTAGCATGTGGCTGTACAAGGGCAGATACTGACGCCGCTGTGTGTCGAGCTTGGGCAGTGGGCGAATCACCTGTTGGTAGACAATGCCGTTCGTGCCCTGACGGTAGTTTGCAAGCGCGATTCCGTGGCTCGTTGCCTCGAGGCGTTGAGGTTCGGGGATTGACCCAGGCACGTCAGTGAGCTCCACCTTTGGCAATATGCTGTCGTCATCGATCTGAGACTGTCTGGCAAGAAGATTCGAAGCGAGCTGCACGGTGGCATCCCGCTGTTCTGCACCCATCGATCGCTTGATATCCGCCAAGCGCTGCTCCTCTCTCTGCTGACGCTCGGCAGCAAGCGTTGTATCAGGGGTCATGACCAGGGTGACCCGGTGGTTGTTGTCCAGCAGTAGGCCACGCGCTAGATCGCGAATGTAGTCCGGTTGTTGGATTTTCAATCGCAGACGTTCGATAACGGGTTCCAGATCGAGTACAGCGATCGGATCGCTGTAGTGGGTCGCGCAGCCAAGCGCCTGCAAAATTAGCTGAAGCCCATACGGGTAGCTGTCGCCGCTGATTTCACGTTGGTGCAGCTCGAGCTGATGCACCACTGCTTCGAGCCGCTCAATGGATACCCCTTCGTCGGCAACCCGCTGAAGTACACCCAGCACCTGCTCTTCCAGTGCGTCGACATGTGAGGCTTCACTGCCCTCGATGCCGCAGCAGAACACCAGTTCCTTCAGCGAGTCCTCGAGACCGCAAAGGGGCGAGGGTGCACGACCCAAGGTGGTGGTTTCGAGCAATTGTTGCAGTGGAGAAGCACTGTTATCCAGCAGTACGCTGGACAGCAGCTGTGCTTCCAGAAGTTGCTCAAGATCCGTGCTCTCACCCAACATCCAGGCCATCACGAGGTGGGTTTTGCCAGTGGTACTCTCCGTCTCATCCAATGCGTAACGCTCGCTGACCCGCAGGGGCTTGTCCAAGCGTTGCTCAGGTTGTACCTGAATGTGGTGGTCGGAGCGATCGAAGTGCTGCAGTGCTCTCTCCTCAAAGACCGCTTGATGCTCCGCCGCGGTAATGTCACCGAACGTCATGAATATGGAATTGCTGGGGTGGTAGTGGCTTTTGTAAAAGGCCTTAAGCTCGGCATAGCTTAGATCCGGTATATGCTCTGGGTCTCCGCCGCTGTTGTAGTGGTAGGTGCTGGTCGGAAACAGGTGGTGGCAGAGCGAGTTCCAGAGCGTGCTGGAAATGGAGCTCATCGCGCCTTTCATCTCATTAAACACAACGCCCTTGAAGACCAGCTCGCTCTCGGTATCGTCTGGTTGTGCGAACTCAACGCGGTGCCCCTCTTGGGCGAAGTCAAGCGGATCCAGGCGCGAAAAAAAGACGGCATCCAGGTAAACGTCCAGCAGGTTGTCGAAGTCTTTTCGGTTTTGACTGGCGAAGGGGTAGGCGGTCCAGTCCGAGCTTGTGAAGGCATTCATAAAGGTATTGAGCGAGCGCCTTAGCATCATAAAGAACGGATCGCGCACCGGGTAGCGGCGACTGCCACAGAGCGCTGTATGCTCGAGTATGTGTGCGATCCCGGTGGAGTCCTTAGGCACAGTGCGTAAGGCAACCAGAAACACATTCTCGGTATTATTGGCCGCCAGGTGATAGTGCATCGCACCTGTTTTAATGTGCTCGTACTGTTCAACCTGTACATTGAGTGAATCGATGTGCTCGCTGCGGACGGCGGCGAACGCCGGGTGGTGAGAACCGCTTTTTGTCATAGCCAATCTCTGAGAGGAGGGTGCCGTTGGTGAGCGTTATTCTAGCGTGTTTCCAGATCGAATTGTTCGGAATTCTCTTTTGTAGGCAGCACTTCTATCCGGTACATCAGCGGCCAGCGTTTTCCTGTGATCCAAATACCGCCGTCTGCCGGATTGCGCGCGATGCCATTCAGCACGCCGGTGTCCGGGGTTCGTTCTTTGATTGGCAGTATGTCCGTCAGATCGATGCTCGCCGTGACCGAACCGGTGGTCGGATCGATCACCACGATCCGGTCCGTGCGCCAGACATTGGCCCAGATCTGCCCATCGATCCACTCTAACTCGTTAAGCCGTGTTACCGGTACGCCAGCCTCAGTGACGTTAAGAGTCTGTAGGCGACGACCGCTGGTGGGGTCCATCCAAAACAATCGGTGACTGCCATCGCTGTAAATGAGTGCACCGCCGTCGTTGGTCAGCCCCCAGCCCTCGCCGGGCAGCGACACCTGCCGCTGTGGTGTCAGAGAGGTTCGGTCGTACACAAGCATACGGCGGTTGCGCCAGGTCAGCTGGAACACCTCCTCTCCCAGCACCGTAACCCCCTCGGCAAAAAAACGGCGGTTGAGATTGATACGATTTTTTAACTTGCCGGTGTTGAAATCGTATCGCAGCAATCGGGATTGTCCGTAGAGGCCGCTGCTGACGTAGAGGTCGCCGCCTGCGATTTCCAGTCCTTGAACGAAGTGGTCTCTGGGCTGAGGCCTACTGTCGAGCACCTCGACGCGAAACCGCTCCACCGCCAGCGCGTTGACGGACAGTATTGACCAGAGCCATACACCGCATAATCCTCTGGCCGAGCGCCTGTTCACGCGCCGCGCTGCCCCCGGATGAGCTGTCGGATCAGGAATCGGGCGGGTGCCAGAGCGCGACGCAGATCGCGCTGGAGCGGCGGCGATTCACCACAAATCTCGCTGGCCAGCAGCTCCCCGGCCAAAGGTGTTGACGTCAGCCCCCTGGATCCGTGCCCGGTGTTTAAGTAGAGCCCAGAACGATACTGGCCCGGTTGGGTGATCAGTTGTCGGGCGTCGTATCGCAGTGCGCCGTAGTCCCGTTCAAAGTCCGCCATGTTCGGTACCGGGCCCACCATGGGGAGATAGTCGGGCGATGCGGCACGAAATCCGACCCGACCGCTCAAAGAACCAGGTGACACGTCGCGCAGCCAGGTCCGCCAGGCCGGTACGGCCGTTGCCAGCTGTTCAAGATTGTCGGCATGGTCTGCCACTGTCGGGCCCTTGCTGCCATCCTCGGGATCAAAACTGGCACCCATGCAGTGAGAGGTACCGCGGGCAGGGGGCAGGTAACCCCGATGGCAGAACACCGCTTTCAGCTCACGGCTTTCAGGCGTCGTGGGCAGGTCGGTGGTTTGTCCGCGGATGCTGCGCAGTGGTAGCCAGCCGAGCTGAGCCAGCGCCGAACTCTGAACACCCGCCGCAATGATGACGCAGGCTGCTTCCGTCAGCACGCGGTCTGCGCTGCGCGCTTGCCAGCGGGGTATTCCACCGAGACTCCGTCCATCACTAGCGTGTAAGTTGTGCAGCGAGATCTCTCCGCAATGCTGATGCAGGGTGATATTGTGCGCTCCAATCAGTGCTTTGCAAACAGCCGGTGGATTGAGCCAGCCCGAGTTCGGGAACCAGAAACCACCGTGGGGCTGAGCGACACCAAGCACCCGGCCGGCGTCCTCTGGGGTCACTGTGTGGGCGATGGCGCCCAGATGCTTCAGTAGCGGTGCCATGCGCTCGACCTCAGCCGCATCGGGAACCTGCTGCAGGCAGCCGCACAGATCGCCGTCGACGCCGGCCTGCAATACACCGTCAGTCAACAGGTCGCGATAAGTGGTGCTGGCAAAGACAAAACTCTGTAAAGCGAAATCGACCAGTGCGGAGTGTTGGTGTGAAAGGCGCGTGTAGAGTACCCCCTGGGAATTGCCGGATGCAGCTTCGGCAACCCCGTGAGAGTCCAGAACGGTGACCTGCACGCCGCGTCGCGCAAGCGCAGCGGCGCTGGCACAGCCGGCCAGGCCTGCGCCGATGACCAGGACATGATCGGGTTTCTGCGGTCTATTTCGGACGCAGTCCCAGGGTGTCACCGAAACTGGCGTAGTGGTTGATGGGCGATCGCTGCGCCAGCCGCGCAGGCATTCTTTTTTGCGGCCAAATCCGGCGGTTTTTGACATATCGAAGCCAGCTGCAATCAGATCCCTCCGCACTTGCCCGGCCGCAGTGAAGGTGGCCACGGTTGCCTGCTCGCGACTGAGCGTTGCCATCGCGTTGAACACTTCTGTGCACCACATGTCAGGATTGGCCGCTGGCGCGAAACCGTCCAGGTACCAGGCATCGACCAGGCTGCTGTGGGTCTCCGCCAGTTCGCAGACCACCGCTTTCGTGTCAGCAAACCACAGGTCAAGTAGTACCCGGCCGTCGGCGAAAGCCAGACGGTGCACACCGGGCAGCGGCGGTGGATAGCAGGCCAGGAGATCTTCCGCCGGCGTGCGCAGGCTGGGCCAGCGGTGCAGTGCTCTGGCAAGATCCTTGTGTTGAAGGGGATGGTGTTCTGTCGCCACATAGTGCAGCTGCGGTTTATCACCCTCGATCTCGGACCAGCACCGCCAGGACAGCAGAAAATTCAGGCCGGAACCAAAACCCGCTTCACCGATGCAAAAACTGTCATAGCGATGGCACTGTAGGCGGCGCGTCAGATCGCTGCCTGTGATGAAGGTGTGTTGACTCTCAAGAAGCCCATTTTCCGCCGAGTAGTAGATGTCCGCAAACGGCTTGGATCGAGGTACTTCATCGTCCAACCAGTCCACCTGAGCGACCGTCAAAGCACCCCAGGGGGCATTGTGAGGCCTCATCCGGAGTAGGCTTGCAACTGAATATCGTCGGGTAACCAGGCAGGGATGTGTGGTCGATCAACAGCCAGTAACTCTTCCACAGCGAACACGTGCAGTTCGGATTTTCCTCCGGGAGGTTGATACAGTGTGATCAGGAAGTCCTGCGCTTCGCTGTCGTGGGACAAACGTACCTTCCAGTTGTTGTCCATAATGCTCAGCTTTGTGTCGCCGGGCTGCAGTCTCACCAGTGCGATGTAGTGATTCTTGCCAACCGGTTTGAGGCTGCGGTTCTCACTGCCGATCAGATTGCCGAAGAGTCGCGTCCTGATGACGCAAATGGGGGCAATGTCACGCCGACTTTCCGGGATGGTAGGGTCCGAGAGGCGGCGGGTGATCTGAGTCAGCGCTGTACTCCCCTCACTGCCAGTGAGCCGAACCTTGTTGACACTGTAGGGAATGCTCTCCAGCGCCTGGGCTTGGCGCAGGGCTTGCTCACGCAGTTCGAGTTCCTGATCTGTCGGCAGCGTATTAGCGGCTTCCTGCAGTTCCGCGTGGTAGTCCTCCAACAGTTCATGCAGCCTTTCTACATGGTCTGACGCTGTGTCCGGAGGCGCCTCTGTAGCGTGCATGACAATCGGTCTGGTCTCGACGGGGTCCGGTGGTGGCGCCTCGTCAACGATCGTGACCGACTTTGATTGCTGCGCCACGCGCGCCTGACTGATCTCCTGTTGCAGCAGGGTCACCTCTCGCTCCATGACATTGACCAGCGTCTCTTGCAGTCGGACAACCTCTTCGGCCAGCTTGCGTACCGCGGGATTGCTGCTTTGTTCGGGCGGTGTATCGTCCGTTTGCAGTACGGCAATAGTGCGCTGGTACTGCTCCAGTTCCGCGGTCAGGGAGTTCCTCTGTTCCACCAGCGCGCTCAACGATACTGGCGTAGCCGGACCCGCGGGTGTCGCAAGAGACGTCAGGCTGTGGGACAACACGCTGACAAGCAACAGCACAGGTAGAGCTGCCGCTGATCTGCGGGTCGCCAAAGGTGATCCTGAAAGATGATCGATCATCAAAAAAACTTTATTTATCAGTAATATACATCTGCTACCGACGGTAAAATGGTAGCAGATATCGATCTCGGCTCGCTACCGCTAATTTAGGAAAAGCACAGTTTTTTCGACCTGGCGGTGCGGCGTTGAACCCACTCGGGTCAGGGTTTAGACTGGCCTCCTTGCATTGCAACCGCCACACACCTCTGGAACCATCCCGTCGTGCCCGAAGCCAATCTGTCCCATGAAACTTTCCTGACGGTCGCCACAAACCTCTTGCATCGCGCTTTGCTCGATATCGGGCGCACCGAGGCCAAGCGCTGTTTCCGAGCCCTCGAAGCGGGTGAGGAGCTTGTCCTGAGCGACGTGAGAATGGAGGATGATTCTGTCGCGCGGTTTTCGCTGGTGCTCGATCACAGTGAGTTTAAAGGCCGCCTGAACTTCACTCGCTTTCGCGACAGCCTGGCCACCCTGATAGCGAACATCAGCGTGCATCTGCGCGACTCTGGCAAGACACTACCGACGTTCAGCGCCGAACACGTAAACGATCAGGTGATTTTCGGCGTAACCGCAGTCACGGTGCTGGAAGGCGTGCCCAATGTGCTGGTGCTCGGTGCGGGAGCACAACGACCCGATGGCGTGACCCTGCTGCAACTGTTGTATCTGGATCCGAGCCAGTTCGAAGCAGCGGTTGAGCAAAGCACCCATCATGCGACGTCTTGAAGCCGCTGAGCGGGCGACATTGAGGCTCTCATGGCGCTGCTAAAGCGATCTCGGGTAACGATGGCCTAGGCACCCTGAGCTTGTCAGTGGGGGCCATCACCTCAGCGATTCCATCGGCTACCGTTTTCTGTTGTTGATTGGTGACCTGACAATCCAGGCTGACCACCCGCCGTTTGTCTCTTTTCTCGGTGACCGTCAGCTGTACTCGGATGGTGTCCCCGATCGTGACAGGCCTGCGAAAGCGCAGCGACTGTCCGAGGTAGACGGTGCCCGGCCCGGGCAGCTCCATAGCCAATGCGGCTGAAACGATGGCCCCCGTCAGCATGCCGTGGGCGATACGTTCCTTGAAGGGACTGGCCGCGGCGAACGTGTCGTCCAGATGGACCGGATTGACGTCACCGGATAACACTGCGAACAGCAGGATGTCCTGATCCTCGATGCGCTTGGAATAGTGAGCGCTTTGCCCTATCGTTATCTCGTCGAAGGTGAAGTTAGTAATGTCAGTCACTGGCGACTCCTCATTGTGTTAACTGATCTGATGGTGGGGCGGGTCAGGTCGACACTGTCGGGCGAGACCGTATAGCAGCATACCCCACAGGAAAACCAACCGCTTGTCGCACGCAAACTGATTACCGTAACGCCATGCCAGAACGCACGGGCGAAAGCCCGGTTATTCCAACCATTGAGTACCCTGCGGAACTGCCGATTTCCGATCGACGTCAGGATATCGCGCAGGCACTCGAGCGGCATCAAGTCATTGTCGTGGCGGGAGAAACGGGTTCTGGGAAGACCACTCAGCTGCCCAAGCTGTGCCTGGAGCTGGGTCGGGGTCGCAGCGGGCGCATAGGTCATACCCAGCCACGGCGTTTGGCGGCGCGCAATGTCGCTGCGCGAATAGCGGATGAACTGAAAGTTCCCCTGGCCACTTTGGTCGGCTACCAGGTGCGCTTTGGTGACCAATGTGGTGAAGATACGCTGATCAAGTTGATGACGGATGGCATATTGCTCAATGAGCTTCAGCGAGACCGCCTGCTGCGGCAGTACGATACGTTAATCATTGATGAGGCCCACGAGCGCAGCCTGAACATTGATTTTTTACTTGGCTATCTCAAGCGCATTCTTCCGCAGCGCCCCGATCTGAAGATAATCATTACGTCTGCGACCATCGACCTGGAGAGTTTTTCTCAGCACTTTGGCAACGCGCCTGTGATTGAAGTCTCGGGCAGAGCTTTCCCGGTGACGACGCACTATTTTGCAAGCCGATCTGAGGCTGAGACCGGCACCGTTATCGCCGAGCAAATCGAAGCAATGCTGGCCGGCGATTTCGGAGCGCCCGGTGATGCCCTGGTGTTTTTGCCGGGAGAGCGAGATATTCGTGAAACAGCTCGAGTGCTGCGTACCGTTAAAGGTATCGAAGTGCTGCCGCTGTACGCACGTCTGAGCCAGGCAGAGCAGTCTCGGGTGTTTGAACGGTCCGGCCGTCGCAACGGGTTACGGGTTGTACTGGCGACCAACGTTGCAGAAACTTCGTTAACCGTACCCGGCATTCGTTTTGTGATCGATACTGGCAGCGCTAGAATCAGTCGCTACAGTCATAGGACAAAACTACAACGCCTACCCATTGAGCCGGTCTCCCGGGCCAGTGCCGATCAGCGCCAGGGCCGCTGTGGGCGGGTGGGTCCCGGGGTTTGTCTGCGTCTGTACTCAGAAGAAGATTATCTTTCCCGGCCCGCGTTCACGGAACCAGAGATTCAGCGGACCAACCTGGCCTCTGTCATCCTGCAAATGCTGCACTTGCGGTTGGGCGACGTCGCAGAGTTTCCCTTCATCGACCCTCCGGATGGGCGACTTGTGCGGGACGGATACAAGCTACTCGAAGAACTGGGCGCGGTGAATGCTGACGGTAGGTTGACCAAGAACGGCCGAGCGATGTCGCGTCTGCCCGTTGATCCACGGCTGGGGCGGATGCTGCTGGCTGCGTCACAAATGGGATGCGTCGCTGAGCTACTGGTGATCGTCAGCGCCCTGAGCGTCCAGGATCCGAGAGAACGCCCTGCCGACAAACAGCAGCAGTCGGCTCAGGCTCACGCTCGCTTTCGACACCCTCGCTCGGATTTCATCGCCTGGCTGAATCTCTGGAGATACTATGAGGAGCGGCGCCAAGAGCTCAGCCAAAACCAGCTGCGCAAGCTGTGCAAACGCGAGTTCCTTTCCTTTACTCGGATGCGTGAGTGGCGGGATGTTCATCGACAATTGTGCATCGCTTGCCGCCAGCAGGGCATTCGGACGCCGGTGTTGTCGGAGGTAGACCCCGATTATGAAGGTGTGCATCGAGCGCTGATCTCGGGACTGCTCAGTCACATCGCTCAATGGCAGGAGCAGCGAGAGTACCTGGGCGCTCGTCATCGCAAGCTGGTCGTCTTTCCGGGCTCGGCGCTTGCGAAGAAGCCCCCTAAGTGGCTGGTCGCGGCTGAAATTGTCGAGACTTCGCGAGTTTTTGCCAGAGAGGCAGGTGCCATCGATCCTGCGTGGGCGGTTGACGTCAACCCCAGTCTGCAGAAGCGTCAGTACCATACACCACGCTGGCAGGCGCGCAGCGGCAGGGCGATGGCCTACGAGCGAGTAACATTGCTCGGCCTGACACTGCGTGACAAGCGCTCGGTGCATTACGGGCCCATCGCGCCCACTGAGGCGCGCAATCTGCTGATTCGAGAGGGTTTGATTGCAGGGCGGATGCCGCGACCTCCGGCTTTTCTGGAGGCGAATCGAGCACTGGCAAAAGAGATTGAGGCGTTGGAAGCACGCACTCGTCGCCGTGACCTGTTGGCAGATGAGGAGGTCCAGTTCCGCTTTTACGATGAGCGACTGCCCGCGGAAATGTACACAACCGGGCGTCTGGTGGGCTGGCTAAAACAAAAACCCTCGTTGGACGCAAGCTTGCGGATGCCTCGCGAGCTGTTGCTTGTGCGCGATCCGGATACTGATTGGCAAGCGCAATTCCCGGGTGAGCTGCAGTTCGCTGATCTAAGCTTTACGTTGGATTATTGCTTTGAACCAGGCGGTGTCAACGACGGGGTGACGGTGACTGTCCCTGTCGCATTGCTGAATCGAGTACCGCGCTATCGGTTCGATTGGCTGGTCCCCGGTCTACTGCGTGAAAAGTGCATCGCGCTGGTGAAATCTCTACCCAAGGAGCAGCGCAAGCGCCTGGTCCCCGCGCCCGACTTTGTGGACAAGGCGCTGTCCGGCCTCATGCCCGATAACGCGGACCTTCATGACGCATTGGCACGGCGCCTGGGGGAGTTGGGACGAGTGAGGCTTGCCCCTGCAGATTTTAAGGGCGCTCGGTTGGATGACTACTATCGAATGAATGTTCGCGTCGTCGATGCGGATGGTCGCGAACTCGCCCAGAGTCGTGACTTAGCCTATCTGGTCGATCGATTCAGAACGGACGCCCGACAGCAGATCAGTTCTGGAGGCGCGAGTTCGCCAGCGCGAGTCGGCATCAAACGTTGGGATTTTCCTGAGATCAAGCAGCGCTGGGAGCTGCAACAGGCGGGCGTCGATATTGTGGCTTATCCGGCTCTGGTTGATCACACGGACAGCGTTGCAATTGAACTCTTTGACTATCCGTGGCAGGCGCAGCTGCAGCATCGTCTGGGTGTGCTGCGCTTGCTTTATTTTGAAGGCGTGCAACAGGTTCGTTATCTGCGAAAACAGTTGTTGGCGGGCAACGATTGGCAGCTTTCTCTCGCCGCCGCAGGTTTGAATCGTCAGGCATTGCTGAATGATTTGGTGGAGGCCGCATTCGTGCACACGTTTCAGTTGGATGCGCAGCCTATTTGTACCGAGTTAGAGTTTCGGCAACGTTGGCAAGATGGTAAGAGCGATTTGGTGGGTGCGGCAGAACGGCTCGAGGGATTCATGCGCACGGTGGTTGACTGCCTTGGTACGGTACGGCGGCAAATGGCGATTTGGCCGAACGGGCAATGGGATGACACGCGTGATGACATTCAATCGCAGCTGGACCGATTGCTAACGCACGGTTTCCAGCGCGACACACCCTTGAACTGGCTGGCCCAGTTCCCGCGCTATTTTAAGGCGCTGTGCCACCGAGTAGAGCGGGTAGCCGCTCAGTATGGTAAAGATCAGAAGTACACAGCCATGTTGAAGGCGCTGGAAGCGCCCCTACTGGAGGCCGAGTCGAACCATCCCGGGCTGGTGCAGCTCAGTCCCGCGGTAGCCACCTATCGCTTCATGCTCGAAGAGTTTCGCGTCTCCTTATTTGCACAAAACCTGGGCACTCGGCAGGCCGTTTCTGAGAAACGCCTCCGTGAACAGTGGCGGCAGGTGGTACATTGGCTGGCGGATCAGCCTCTTTGACGCGGGCAGAGCCGCGATGCTCGCACCTGACAAAAATCAACTGGTTGTGAAACTTATGGTTTGATGCTATGTCATACAAGCACGAACGCTGAACGAGAGGCCAAATCCTCAAAGCGCTTCGGTAATCACTACCAAAACTGATGAACGATTGATGAACTATAGGGAAACCATTATGGCAAATCTCAAGAAACCTCTGGCCACTGCACTCGGTGCGGCATTTTTGGCCTCTTCTGTGGCGCCGATTGTATCAGCCGAGAGCAACCCTTTCTCTGCGCAGCCGCTGAACCAGGGGTATGACCTGGTCAGCTTTGGCTCGCACAAGGAAGGTGGCTGCGGTGAGGGCAAGTGCGGCGAAGGCAAGTGCGGCGAAGGTCAAGGAGATGGCGAAGGCAAGTGCGGCGAAGGTAAGTGCGGCGAAGCCAAAGGAGAGGGCGAAGGTAAGTGCGGCGAAGGTAAGTGCGGCGAAGGTAAAAGCGAAGGCGAAGGTAAGTGCGGCGAAGGTAAGTGCGGCGGCTAGTGATGCCTGAGCAATACCGAGAATTCCAAGGAGCGGGACTCGGTCTGAGGCGGGCCCTTATGGGCCCGCTTTTGGCTATGGACCAGGGAGAGGTTGATTTCATGGAGGCGGCTCCCGAAAACTGGATCGGCGTCGGCGGCCGCTTCGGCAAGCAGTTCCACGCATTGGCGGAACGATTTCCTCTGATACTGCACGGCCTGTCTCTGGACATCGGAGGCCCGGATGCATTGGATATGGATCTGGTTCGTGCCGTGCGGGCCCTGATGGATGAGTATCGGGTGCCTGTCTACAGCGAGCACCTGACCTACTGTGCCGCCGAAGGGCATCTATATGACCTGCTGCCAATTCCGTTCACTGAAGAAGCGGTGATCCACGTCGCGGAACGAATACGGCGCGTCCAGGACGTGATTGGCAGACCACTGGTGCTGGAAAATGCCTCCTACTACGCGCAAGCCTCTACAGAGCTGACTGAGGTTCAATTCGTCGGCGCCGTGCTGGAGGAGAGTGGCGCTGAGTTGCTGCTGGACGTCAACAATATCTATGTCAACAGCATAAACCATCGCTACGATCCGATTACGTTTCTCGATGGGCTGCCGCTTGAGCGCGCTCGTTACATACACATTGCCGGACACTACGACGAAGCGCCGGATCTCAAGGTGGACACGCACGGTACGGCTGTCATTGATCCCGTATGGCAGTTGCTCAGTGAGGCTTATCAGCGGCTGGGGCCACTGCCGACGCTGTTGGAAAGAGACTTCAATTACCCACCTATTGAGTCTCTGCTGGAGGAGGTTGAACAGATACGCCACCTTCAGGACAGCGCCGCGGGCTCTGGCGTAACGGCGGTGGGGTAGAGGTGTGGCTGACGCGGTTCTGAAGGAACAGCAGCTGGCCATGGCACGCTATCTGCGGGATCCGCAGGGCCACCCGGCACCGGCGGGCATAGAAGCGCGCCGTCTGCAAATCTATGAAGATCTGATCTACAACAATATAGAAGGCTTCATAAGCTCAGGTTTTCCCGTGCTGCACAGTCTCTACACCGAGGATGACTGGCGTCGCCTGGTGCGCAGTTTCATGGATGGCCATCGTTGCCGTACACCGTACTTTCTAGAGATTAGTCAGGAGTTCGTGAGGTTTCTGATGGAGCGATACAACCCCGTTCCCGGTGACCCTCCTTTTTTGAGTGAGCTTGCCCACTATGAGTGGGTAGAGCTGGCCCTCAGCGTTGCCGAGGGCGACCTGCCGCAGGCTGTGGACACGGAAAACCTCAGTAGCGCGATACCCGTGTTGTCCCCTCTCGCGTGGTCGCTGGCTTACCGGTTCCCCGTACACCTGATCGGTCCAGGTTTTCAGCCCGAAGAGGCGGGCGATGCGGTTTACCTGGCGGTCTATCGTGACCGAGAGGACGATGTGCGCTTCATGGAGCTGAACGCTGCCACGTCGCGGCTGCTGGAAAAGGTCAGAGACAATCGCAGAGAGACGGCCCATGGTCTGCTCAGTGCGCTGGCTCCGGAGTTGGGGATGTCCGAACAGGCGCTGATCCCGTTCGGCCTCGAGCAGCTGCAGCAGTTTGTAGACGCATCCGTGGTGCTCATCACAGATTCGCCCGACAAGGCAGTTGTTTCCATCTGATCTCACACGTACCATTCTCATCAAACACAGCCAACGGCTACCGCTACCGTGAACAGTCCCTCACGTCTCCTGCTCGTTTTTATCCTCGTACTTCCCGCCTGTACGGTTATGGGTCAGGGTGAGCCAGAAAACATAGACCCCTGGGAGCCCCTGAATCGAGAAGTATTTGCCTTCAATGATTGGCTCGACAAATACGCTTTGAAACCGGTCGCGCAGGCTTATCGTGCCATCACGCCCGATCCGATCGAACGCGGCGTGACCAACTTCATCAACAACATCTACGAGTTCAATAACATCGCCAATGCGCTGCTGCAGGGTAGGGTGGACAATGCGCTACACAGCAGCGGCCGGTTCCTCCTCAATTCGACGGTGGGCCTGGCCGGTTTTTTGGACGTGGCCTCACCCGCCGGTGTAACGCCAAGGCCAGCTGACTTCGGTCAGACGCTGGCGACTTGGGGCGTCCCCAGTGGCCCATTCATCATGGTCCCCGTGGCGGGCCCCCGAACCCTTCGATCAGGCACGGGCCTGCTAGTGGACAGTCTCTACTCCATACCCGCACTGACGGGGGAGACCACCTGGCCCTGGGTGTTCTGGGGTGTGGTGGCGATCGACACGCGCGCCAATCTTTTGCAGGCAGATACATTGATTACCGGTGATCGTTACATCTTTTTCCGCAACGCCTACCTGCAAAGCAGAGAGACCTTCCTCAATGGCGGTGTTGTTATAGACGACTTTTCCGACTTTGAGGAAGGAGAGGATTACGAGGATTTCTGATGCCGCGTGTCCAAACCGGTGTCTGGACTTCTGGGCCTGGGTAAGTTTGTTAAATCCTGCCAAAACACCCTCAGCGGATGTTGCCTGGCACTCCTGATAGGCGTACTGTCTCGGCCAGTATTTCATCAATGTCTCAGACAATGTCCTCCAAAGGTAAGGTACTCCTGATCGATGACCAACCAGCTCGCGCGGAAGAGATGGCGACGTTTCTGCGGGGTGCGGAGTATGAGGTAGACGTGGTTACGGACGTGGTCAACACTGAGTACTCCCTGGACGATGCCAGCGAGATTGACGTGGTGCTCTCCGAGGTCGATCTCGAGGGAGTGTCCTGGGTGGAGGCGAGACGCGCTTTGGCGACGATGGACGTTCAGGTGCCGGCCATCATGATCAGCGATGAGGCGGATGCAGAACGGATGATGACCGCTCTTCGACTCGGCGCGCACGATTACTTTTTGCGCCCGGTGGAAGACAAAGAGGCGCTATTGCGATCTCTCGGGCGCTGCGTCAGGCAGCGCCATTTGCGCCGCGAACTGCAGGAATCGCGCCTGCGCTTGCAGGCCGCAAATGCAGAGCTACGCGGTACTGTGAAAATGCTTGAGCAGGATCAGCAAGCGGGCCGGCAAGTTCAGTTGCGGATGTTGCCGGTGACCCCTTTGGTACTGGACGATTACGTGTTCAGTCATACGGTTATACCTTCACTGTACCTAAGTGGCGATTTCACCGACTATTTTACGGTTGGAGACCATCACGTCATATTTTTTATGGCGGACGTTTCCGGTCATGGCAGCTCCTCCGCTTTCGCTACGGTACTTCTTAAAAACTTGTTCGCTCGCAAACGCTCGGATCTGCTGCGCCGGGGTGATGAGTCCATCATGAGCCCAACAGAGATGTTGCGTAAGGCCAATGCAGAGTTGTTGGATTTGGAAGTGGGGAAGTTCGCCACCATGGTCGTGGGTTTGCTGGATATGCGGGCCAATACGCTTGCCTACAGCGTTGCCGGTCATTTGCCGCTGCCGGTTTTGGTCAGTGCCGAGGGAGCGCGATACTTGCCGGGAGAAGGCCCCGCGGTGGGAATCGTGGCGGATTCCGAGCACCACGAACACTTCCTGGAGTTGCCCGACAGCTTCATGCTGGCGCTGTTTTCAGACGGCATTCTTGAGATACTGCCGCCGAAAAGTCTGATTGATAAAGAAGAGTACTTTCTGGACGTGTTTGAACAAACCGCCGAATCGCCGGAGGAACTGGTGACCCGGCTGGGTCTGGACAAGGTCGAGACGGCCCCGGATGATATCGCGGCGCTGTTCTTGAGCAAGCGGAGCTGATATGCAGGAAGGTCGCATTCTCGCGGCAAGTCACGATGGAGCCTACGTCATCCGGCTCGAAGGCGATGTGCGACTAACGCTTTGCACCACTATTGACGAGTATTTTCAGAGAATGTACGCCGACCCTGAGTTCGCCAGCGTATGGGTTGACCTGTGCGATGCGGAAGGTATCGACAGTACGACGTTGGGTCTGCTGGCAAAATTGGCTCTGACGATCAAAGACAAGTTCGGTTTTGAACCTGCTATCTACTCATGCGACCCGGGTATCCTTCGCCTGCTGAAGAGCATGGCGTTTCATCGCCTGTTTGACCTGCATGAAGAAGCCTGCAGCAACCCAGAAGACATCGCTGAAATTCCGGTAGTGTCGGGCAGCGAGGCGTCGGTGCGGGACAAGGTCATTGAAGCTCATCGGGTGCTCATGGGTATTTCCGAGGAAAACCGGGAACGCTTTCAAGACCTAATGACCGCCCTGGAGCACAGTTAAGACAAACGCCTGTGAGCGGCGTCAGGAAGCGTTCTGGGCTGCCATCTTGGCTCGGATGTAGTCCGCATGAGGGACATAGGTGAGCTCTGCAACCTGTCGTATCAACGCCTCTTCATACTTATCCAGATTGCCGTCGGCATAGGCAACCAGCCACATGGACTGAATCAGACGATACTTTTGCTCAGTATCGTAGTGGTCGTTGATCAGCCGGGTGAACTCGTACAGAGAGGTGGCTTCATCCGCCCGGTCCCGGGCGGCCTGGATCAGGTCCGTCACTTCCGTGTGAGAAAGATTCAACGCACTCACCAACAGTGCCTCCAAGGCTACCTGTTCGTTGTCGTCTGCCCGAAAGTCGGCACGCGCGGTCTCTATAAGCAGAGCCGCAGCTGCCAGATGGAGGCGGTGTTCCAGAGATTCAGGAGACTCCTGAGCAGGCGACTCAAACAGGGTTTTCAACGCACGGATCATGGCCAGATGATACTGCGCCTTCGTGCTCAGGTCACGCAGTGCGGACCGCTGCGACCGCGGTCCGGGACACCAGGCTGAAGGCCTCCTGCAAGACCTCTATGCCGCTGCCACGCCGGTAAGCATGCTCGCTCAAATGGCGACGAAAGCGGCGTGCGCCCGGTACTCCCTGGTAGAGCCCAAGAACATGTCGAGTAATATGGTGGAGCTGGGTCCCTCGGGACAGCTCCTCCTCGATGTAAGGCAGCAGTGCCTGCACTACCTGATCGCGACTGTGGACCGGAGCAGTGTCGTTGAAAAGAAGTGCATCTACCTGAGAGAGCATCCAGGGGTTTTGGTAGGCCTCTCGGCCTAGCATAACCCCGTCCACCTGTGAGAGATGTTGCCGGCATGCCTCTAGGCTCTGGATACCACCATTGATTACGATCGTCGATTGGGGGAAGTCCTGCTTGAGTCGATACACCCATGGATAGTTCAGTGGTGGTATCTCCCGGTTTTCTTTAGGCGATAGGCCCTTAAGCCAAGCCTTGCGGGCATGCACAATAAATACAGAGCAGCCGGCGTTGGCGCTGGGGGCGACAAAGTCCACCATCTCGGCGTAGCTATCCATGTCGTCGATACCAATACGATGCTTGACGGTGACCGGGAGGTCACAGCCGTCTTGCATGGCCTTCACGCAGTCTGCTACGCGCTGCGGATCGGCCATCAGGCTGGCGCCAAACTGTCCGGACTGCACTCGATCGGAAGGGCAGCCACAATTGAGATTGACCTCGGCGTATCCCCACTCCTGTGCCCAGCGAGCGCATCTTGCCAGTTCGCCCGGATCGGAACCGCCCAGTTGCAGTGCGACGGGCTGTTCCTTAGCGTTGAAATGCAGGAAGCGCTCTCGGTCGCCATGAATCAGTGCTCCGGCAGTCACCATTTCGGTATACAGCCGGGCACGGCGTGTTAGCAGGCGCCAGAAAAAACGGCAGTGATGGTCCGACCAGTCCATCATAGGGGCAATGCAGAATCGGTGTCTGCTGTGTGAGTCCGTTGCAGTGTTGCTCTGGTTCATAACGTTTCGCAAAAAGAATCCGTGCGCAAGTATACCCTGTCGTCAATATGGGGTGTTCACCCCATAACAACACTCATCAACCCTCCTTAGGATCGAATCTGGCGCTGTGCGCGCGTGCTTGAAATCTGTGAACGGAGAGAGGTTAACGATGAGGATTTGCGCAACTTTAATGCTGGTCTGCTTTGCGAGCGGCTGTTATCACCCTCTGGAAATCGAGGGAGAGGGCGATATTTTATCCGCTAGCGGCGACCGGAACTGTCTACTTGAGGATTCACTTAGCGGTGCGGAGAACTGCACGGACAACGGCGTCGCCACACAGTATCAGGAAACCTACTACGCGCAGCCCAGAGCCGGCTGGCAGTTTGACCGCTGGGAAAACTACTGCGAGGACGCAGCCGAGGCCGCTTGCAGTTTTGACATTCCGGAGTCGGCCGTTGCCCAGGTAGCCGGTGGGCGAGTACCTGCATTGCGGGCGGTTTTCGTTCGTGAAGACGGGCCCAATAAAGCCTGCAACGGAGGTTACTGCATCATCTCCGTCCTACCGGGTATCGAGATCGAGGCTGCGGGCTCTGACATTCAGAACCTTGCCAATGGAGACTTCGCCATTACCGGTGACGCGCAGATTCTTACGCAAGAGGGTAGCGTTGTACTCGGTCAAGCGGATCTGCTCGCGCAGCCGGGCGTCGGCATGACCGGTACCTCAATATCACCCGACTATGCCCTAGGCAGGTTGGCGGGTGCACCGGCGGAGATTGCGCCTGGACGTGTCGATATTGCGACGTCGCTGGGTACGGAGGTCGACTTCGAAGTGCCCGTATACGCCGATCGATACTATGTTGTGTTCACCCGGCAGGGCCTGGCCGAGCCCTTATCGGACATCAGGATCGGCAATCTGTTGTTTCCATTGCCGACCGGCACCAACGACTGGCGGCTGCTTCTCGATCCTCTCGATCCGTTTATCTACGTGGCTGTTGACCAGTCGCTGCCCACGCCGACTGTGGGCTGGAGCATTGGCCCGGATGTGACGAGCCTGGGCAGCGGTTACGGTGTGTCGCTAACTGGCAGTATCCCCTATGCGCCATCCGTCCCCCCGGCCATTCAGGAGGTGCTGCCGGTCGTGCAGGGTGATTCTGTAGTTTACGGCAGTGTTGATCTTGCCCTGTGGGTGGCCTTTTTTGAGCTGCGTCTTGAGGGCATCATCATCACCGACGAAGATCCGGATGAGAACGGAGCGTACTTGTTCGGTGCCTCAGAACATGTGTCAAGAGATCGTATTCGAGCGACAACGGGGACCTTAACACCCAACTATACGATTCCGTTGCTGTACAACTTTTCTTACGACCTCGAGGGCGAAGCATTGAATGAGGATGCGCTTCCGTTCACCCTGGTGACTTCTCTGACCGGCGTGGGCACAGAGGACGAACGCTCTGAGGTCTGGCTGTCCTTCGACATGCCGACGCTTGGCGCGGTGGACGATGCTGCCCGGGGCTGGCTAACCATGCCCGGTGAGCGCGCCGCGTCCGTTTGGTATTTTGGTCCGGAGGAGGACGATAACTTCCTGCGTTTTGCGACCGAGACGGCCGTGGAGATCGATGCGGCATCCATGGCTGCGGTTCACGGCGTGGCAGCGAGCGAGCTGTTGCTCCGACAAACGGTTACGGAGATCAACGCCAGTGGAATTTCCTTGACCTCCGAAGCCAGCATCGAATCCTTCCATCCGGACGTGACCTTCACGGCCAGCGAGTTCAGCCGTCTGTTTGTCCCTCTATCAGGCAACGACGAGTTTGACCTGCTGGTCACGGGGCGCAGCGAAATTGGTGGCATCTCGCTGCGCAGCTACGGTAAGCACCTGACGGAGGAGAGCTTCAGGCACTGGGGCGAATACGTGACTCCGAACTATGGCTACCGACTCGAGGGCGAGTTCTCCAATGAAGGTGCCTGGCTGGAGGGTTCGGCAACGACCAGTTTGCCGTATCAATATGCCGCCGTTGAGCAGATCCTGGATATCGCGGGTCAGATTGCGGCGATGGAGGAGGCTGAGCGTATTGCGGAAGCTGACTACACAGCGAACCTCGCTCGCTTGAGGGAGTACCAGCTGTTGCTGGAGCAGGAGTCGGACGCATTGGAGGATGAGCGGGCTGCCTTGCGTACCGCTGAGGACTGGCTTGAAGACAGGCGGAACGAGTTGGACAACGTGCGCAACACCGACTGTGGCTCCTGCAAGTGGTATCAGGCTGTCTGCCTGGCGGAGGTGGCAGCCTGTCTCACCTGGCGGGAAGGGGCAGTTCCGGTATTGGAGGGCGCGGTCAGCATCGCACAAGGCGGCGTGAACCTCGCGCAGTCCGGGGTTAACCGCTTACAGCGTAGCTATGACGAGGCAGCGTTGCTGGTGGAGGGTGCCCAGCGAGCGGTAGATCTTGCTCTCGACGCCCGCAACGATGCCCGTGATGCCTTGCTAGTCCTTCGTGCTGAGCGCAATGCTCTGCCCACTGAGGACGGCGTAGTCGATGCTCAGGTATCACTGAGGCTGACCCGAGGCGGCTTGACCGGTACGGTGAGTGGCACGTTCCAGGGCGTGCCCTTCGGTGACGGTGTTGTGCTCAATGATGCCGCTGGCTCCCGGGCTTGTTTCATCGTTCCGCAAACCGGCGAACAGCTCTGCACGGAGCTGTAGTCGGTCGACCGAGTTGGTGACGCAACAGGCCCTTCGCTGCCGTGTCACACGGCGCGCTAGGGCCTTCGGCCTTTGTCGAAAGAAGGGTCCGCGGTACCGATCATGCAATTGAGAATCCAAGGGTAGGTGGTGGTGACATAGTAACCGTACTGCCCATCCACGGTCATGCCGTTGCAGGCATCCAGGTCGCCGTCTCCAGTGAATTCATAGTCGGCAAGATAGGTTCCATCCGGTGTGCCACCGGGTCCCTCGGGGGGTGAGGGGCGAGGGGCGGTTTTGAGGCGGTACCCAGAGCGAGCTTCCCTGATGTTGCCCGTAGAGTCCTTGAACAGAGTGCCAAACACCGGGAATCCGTCGGCGGCGAAACCGATAACCGGCGAAGGCTGACGGTTGTCATGATCAAGAAACAGGGCGTTGGGGTTGGCGTGATAGTGGTAGCGCCCGTCCGGCTGCGCGTGGGCGTTGTGGAGATCGGTACCAAAGTAATGATCATAGGCAGGTGGGTCGATCAGCCATGGGTCAGTGTCACGGCAGCCGGCTAGCACATTGCCGTTCTTGTCGGCGCCGCGACTGTCCGGTCGATAGCAGCCAGCGGACAACAAGTCGACGGGAGTGCCATTGAGCAGAACCGCATCATAGCTACGCTGGGCCAGAGGGGTTGATGACGTTGCGCGTTTAGGATTGCGCGGTATGCGGAACACCTTGTTCAGCGCCTTAACGTCATTGGCAAAGTTGGCGGTGGGCCCATTGAAATCGTGGTTGGGAATGCCGTTGGTGGACATCGTGCAGTTCGTATCTCTGGCTTCAATACTTACCCGCGCTTCGTGACGCCGCTGCAGTGTGATGTCCTCAACCTTGGCGAAGTAGCTGCCTGCGTAGTCAGCGCAGTCTCCGGAGCGACTTGTCAGAATAACATTGGTAATGTTGGTGTCCGACGCAAGCGCTAAAGGGGAGATCAGCAGAGCAAGTACTGCTGCGGTCGACGCTGAATAAGCGCCTGTGCATCTCGTGTTCATAATCAGAGGTCGCCTCCTGACGTTCTGAATGCCGTACGGCAGTATAGAATACTACACACACAGCAGACTGCTGATGTGCAGCGTGCGCGCCCAGTTGTCTGTATGGAGCCATTCATGCACTATGCCAGCGTCCAAGCGCCAGGGCGAAGCCGTGACAAACAAGTATTCCAATCTCACACAGCCGGGGCGAATCGGCTCTCTCGAGTTGAAAAATCGTATGTTGGTAGCCGCCATGGGGGTGAATCTCGCGGAGCAGGACGGCAGCTGCGGCGAGCGTATTCTTGCCTATCACGAGAGGCAGGCTGCTGGTGGTGTCGGCTTGATTGTCATGGGTGCGACCGGCATTGCCTGGCCGGCTGGCTCAGTGCAGCCCTTTCAGGTAGCGATTTCTGAAGATCGTCATATTCCCGGTTTACAGGCGGTCGCGCGAGCGTGCCATCGATACGGCGCTAAAATTGCCGCCCAGATTCACCACGGCGGCATCGTCGCGGCGCAGGGATTTAACGACCGTCCGGTATGGATGCCCTCCAAACCTCCCAAGGCACGCAATGATATGGCCGACTACCTCCTGGAAGAGGAGATGATGGCGTTGTGGAATCCCGATGCGCCGAAGCAGGAAATGCATGTAATGACCCATGAGGACATAGCTGTACTAACGGGTCTATACGCTGATGCTGCTCTGCGCGCGAGAGAAGCCGACCTTGACGGGGTAGAGATACACGCTGGTCACGGCTATATCATCTCGGAGTTTTTGTCTCCTGCCATGAACCATCGTGACGATGAGTACGGTGGCTCTTTGAACAATCGCGCTCGATTATTGCTGGAGGTCATTGCCGCGGTGCGCGGTTCCGTCGGTAGCGATTACCCCGTGTGGGTGAAAATGGACTCGCAGGAATTTGGGCGTGCTCAGGGAATCACGCTCGAGGACGCAAAAGCCACGGCGAAAATGGTAGAGCAGGCGGGTGTTGATGCGATCGCTGTATCCAGCTACCACGATCCCAACGTCGGTGCGACCCACGCGGATTCGAACATTCCCCATCCAGAAGAACAAATGGTCGGCAACGCCATCGCGATAAAAAGCACTCTGTCCATACCGGTGATCAGTGCAGGACGAATCGAGCCCGCGTCGGCGGACAAGCACATTGCCAGTGGGCATTTCGACTTTCTCAGTATGGGACGCAAGATACTGGCTGATCCGGATTTGCCGCGCAAGCTTGCGATTGACCAGGCAGAACGCGTTCGCCCCTGCATCTACTGTTACTGCTGCGTGAGCCAGATTTACGTCCGCAACGGTGTCAAATGTGCGGTCAACCCAGAGACAGCCCACGAGCGCGAGCGATCCATTGTGCTCAGCGAAGCACCACGGCACATTGCGGTCATCGGCGGTGGCCCGGGGGGGATGGAAGCGGCCCGTCGCCTTGCCTTACGCGGTCATCGCGTGACCCTATTTGAAGCCGGTTCTCGTCTGGGTGGTACGTTGCAGTTTGCCAGCATCCCCTACGAGCCCAACCAAAGACTGTTGCGCTGGTTGCGTCGCGAGATCGAGGAATCGATAGTTGATGTTCGGCTTAATACCGTCGCCACGCCAGAGATGGTCAAAGAGTTGGGTATCGATGACGTTGTAGTGGCGACGGGAGCGAAGCGGTCCATGCCCGGCATACCTGGCAGTGATCAGAACTTCGTTTTGAGCGGCGATGAAATGCGCGCTCTGCTGTTGGGCGAAACTCACAATGGCCTGCTGGAGAAAACCAGCGTTTTTACCCGCGGATTGCTGCGAGCCGGAGCCGTTAGTGGTCTCACCGCGAGAGCGGAAGTGGTTCGCCTGGCTTCACGGCTGTGGATGCCCCTTGGCGAGCGTATCGTCATTATCGGCGGAGAGTTGGTCGGGTTGGAGTTGGCTGAATATCTTGCGGAGCGAGGGCGCAAGGTCACCGTGTTGGAGGAGTCCGCTTTCGCCGGCCAGGGATTGTTTCTGGTTCGCCGAATGCGCTTGCTGCACGAGCTGAAGCACGAGTACGGCGTTACCCTAAACCGGCAGGCTCAGCAGATTCGCATCACAAATCATGCGGTTGTCTATAGCAACGAGCGCGGCCAGGAGCGCACCGTGGCCGCGGATCATGTCATCGTTGCTCAGGGGGCGAGCGGTGACACCCGAACTGCAGAGCGGTTTGAGAAGGCTGGCTTCGCAGTGCACGCCATCGGTGACTGCACAGGCGTATCCTATATTGAAGGTGCCATGGAAGCGGCTGCGGAAGTGGCCGCAGCCCTGTAACAGCGCTCACATCCAACGTTTAGCCGCGCCAACGGGCGCTTGAGAAAATGGCCAGTTGTGCTATTACTGTCCATAAAGTGGCTGCAAGGATGCATGCTGAATGACGTCTTACGAGCGAGATGACTGCCTGGCGCTGGTTGAGCGCTCGCCGCAGGCAGTGGCCGTTCACGATCGCGGCGCCTGGCTGGACCTGTTCTCCTCGACCGCCACGGTGGAAGATCCCGTCGGCGCAGCGCCCCACTGTCGACCTTTTCCCCCCTGCGAACCGGGGGGTGCACTGGATCCCCTGGGACATTTCTACGATACCTTCATTGCCCCCAATACGGTGCATTTTCAGCCCGAGGCGGACGTCGTGTGTGACCTGGAAGTGATGCGCAATCTGACCCTGATCATCGAAACAGCACCGGGTGCAGCAGTTTGTGTGCCAATGCACCTGTTGTATCAGCTGACGGTGGAGAAGGGCGAGTTGAGAATTGATCGCCTTGCGGCGCACTGGGAACTTAGCGCCATGCTGCGCCAGCAGATTGGCAATGGTGCTGCGTTCGCTCGTGTTGGGATGCAAAGCGTCAGCCGGCTTTGGCAGCACTTTGGCGCCTCTGGTCTGCTCGGTTTTGGGGTCGCCCTGCGCAGTGTTGGGCGCGCTGGCAAAGAACAGGTCAGGCAGTTTGAACGGTACTACAACGAGGGTAATTGCGCGCGCATGGCGGCACTGTTTGCGAATGACACGCCGCTGCTACTGTTCCCCGGTTCACAGGGAGGGCCGGCGGAGGTAAGCATCGAGCAGGGCGAGGGTTGCACACTACATTTTACCAAGCTGATCGCCGCGGGAGACGTGGTCAGCGCTACCGTACAAATGCACGCCGGCTCGGGTTGCCGCGGCGGCGTCGCGTTGTTCACGCTGGATCGGACCAGCATGCGGCTGCAGTCCGCAGCCTTTTACTGGTAGGCTCATGTTCGTCCCAGCGAACTTGCGTGCGCGCAAGGCAGCTGGTTCACTGTGCACATGCACTTTATTTTCGAGGTCCATCTGTACCCGGGTTACAGCGCCGAACAGTACGCCGATGCCTGGTTGCGTGCCAGCCGACTGATTCAGAAGGCGTCGGGTGCATGCGGAACACGCCTGCATCGAAAAATTGGTGATTCATCTGTGCTGCTTGCTATTGCTACCTGGGAAAGTAAAGCCCATCGGGACGGAATGGAGCGGAGCCTTGCTGAAGAAGTTCAAGCCATTATCGCCTCGCAGGCGCCCTTCGTAGACATTCATTTGGTCGGTGAATTCGAGTCGCCGGAATGGGAAGTGCTGCCGCCGGGTATGGCATAGCCTTTGGATCCCCGTATAGGCTTTAACTTGCTCAGGCCGTATAATCGCCGCTCCTTACAACAGCCAAACACGATTCATGACAGTCCGCACTCGGGTCGCACCTTCGCCCACTGGAGATCCCCACGTTGGTACCGCCTATATGGCGTTGTTTAACCTGTGCTTTGCGCGTGCGCACGGGGGCCAGTTCATCCTGCGCATCGAAGACACGGATACCGCGCGCAGCACCGCGCAATCGGAACAGGCCATACTGGATTCATTGCGTTGGTTGGGCATCGATTGGGATGAAGGCCCCGACGTGGGTGGTGACGTCGGCCCCTACCGGCAGAGCGAGCGCATGGACACCTATGGGCGCTATGCGCGTCAGCTGGTTGAGCAGGGCCAGGCCTTCATTTGCTACCGCACCCCGGAAGAGTTGGAGACCTTGCGAGAAGCACGCCGGGCCGCCGGACATTCCACCGCATTGAAGCCTTCTGATCTTCGCCTGGACGAACAGGAGTACCGGCAGCGAGAGGCGGCCGGGGCGCCTTACGTCATCCGTATGCTGGTACCCGAAAACGACGGTGTCTGTGCCGTAGAGGACATGCTGCGTGGTACGGTAGAGCTAGATTGGAGTATGGTGGACGCTCAGATTCTGCTGAAGTCAGACGGCATGCCGACCTACCATCTGGCAAACGTTGTGGACGACCACCTGATGGGGATCACGCACGTGCTGAGAGGGGAGGAGTGGATTAATTCCGCCCCCAAGCATCGACTGCTGTACGAGTACTTTGGCTGGGATATGCCCCAGCTTTGCCATATGCCACTGCTGCGCAATCCCGACAAGTCGAAATTAAGTAAACGCAAGAATCCCACCAGTATTCTTTACTATCAGCGTATGGGCTTTTTGCCAGAGGCCCTGCTGAACTACCTGGGCCGCATGGGTTGGTCCATGCCCGACGAGCGTGAGAAGTTCTCCTTTGATGACATGCTTGAGCACTTCGATATCCAACGGGTATCGCTGGGCGGGCCGGTATTCGATGTGGAGAAATTGAGTTGGTTGAACGGCCTGTGGATGCGCGAGGATCTGTCCACCGAACAGCTGGCGGATCGATTGGTTGACTGGTCATACAATCGGGAGAATCTGCGGCGCGTACTACCCCACGTGCAGCCGCGTATGGAGACGCTGAGCGACTTCGCACCGCTGACGGGGTTTCTGGTGAGCGGCACGCTGCCGATCACGGAAGACAATTTTGCCGACCTCAATGCCGAGCGAGACGTGATTGTGCGCCACCTGCAGTTCGCGCTATGGCGACTTGAAGCCACAAGTGACTGGCAGCGCGACGTTCTGTTTGCAGAACTGCAGGCGCTTGCCGACGCGCTGGGCGTCAAGATACGAGATTTTCTCGCTCCGCTGTTCATAGCGGTGGCCGGGAGCAGCGCATCTTTTTCCGTAGTGGACGCGATGCAACTGCTGGGGCCGGATATGAGCCGCGCTCGACTGCGCCACGCTATTGCCGTTCTAGGGGGAGTCTCCAAGAAAACAGGCAAACGCCTCGAAAAAGAGTACCGCGCATTGATTGCCGAGGCTGGCAAGTGAGTCGGAGTATCCCGACTTCGTTCGTATCTACCCTGTTGCGTGCCGGGAACGGTATCAACAGCAAGCCTGCGTCGCACAAACCTGACGTGCTGCTGCGCCTTTATGACATTGAGAACTGCCCTTACTGCCGACTGGTACGGGAGGTTCTGACGGAGCTGGATCTGGACGCGCTGATTCTCCCTGGGCCTCGTGGAGGCGGCCGCTATCGCCCCGAAGCCGAGGGGATGGGTGGTAAAGCCCAGTTTCCCTACCTCGTGGACGAGAATACCGGGGCGGCAATGTACGAGTCGCTCGATATTGTCAGTTATCTGTTTGAAACTTATGGGCAGCGTAGCGTGCCGTATAAATGGCGCCTCGGTTCCCTGCAGACCTTAGGTTCTATGGCGGCCAGTTGGCCTCGAATGACGCAGGGCCTCAGAGCGGAGCACAGCGAGCAACCGGAACAGCCGCTGGAGTTGTATAGCTTTTAGACCAGCCCCTACGCGCGTCCAGTCCGAGAGCGTCTTTGTCAGCTTGAAATCGCCTATGTACTGCGCAGTTGTGGCCGGACCCAGTTGGCCGAATGGCTGCTGCCGACGATTCGCGAAGCGCTTGGCGTGCAACCGGAGAGTGAGCTGCTGAATCGCCGTTTGCTGCAGGAGGATCAGGGCAGGGTGTCGATTCCTTTTCTCTACGACCCGAACACAGAAGAAGGTCTGTTCGAATCCGCGACTATCATTGCCTATCTGAACGACCACTACGCGCTTTGAATTCGTCACTCTTGGCTTGATAAAAACCCATGAGATGCCCGCTCAAGTTCAAGCACTCACACCGTCGGCATTGCCGCTGATGTCCGCTTGGGACAGTATGGCGATGGCGCAGTGAATACACTAGAAGGAGAGCGCATGTCAGAAGAAGCCAGCCTGGAAGCGCTGAGCGGCGCGCGAGATGCCATCAACGCCGATGTGGCGCGCCTAATACAGTATCTCCGCTGCGGGACGGCCAGTCCGGACACTCTGGAAGAGGCGCGCTCATTGGTGGCGCAAGCAATACAGGTGATAGAACCCTTTCATCAAGACGGTGACGGTTGGTCGACCATCTCCATTGCAGGCGACAACTCGGGGCTGGCGTGGAAAGAAGACGATCTCACCCACGTCATGCCCTACAGTCCGGTCAGCGGGAAACACAACGCGGTGGCGCCGCCGCTCCGTCTGCGCAAGGAGGGCGAGGGCGTTCGCGGGGAAGTGGTGTTTTCGCCGACGTACGCCGGACCTCCAGACTCGGTCCATGGTGGTGTCATCGCCGCCGTATTCGACGAGGTGCTGGCAATGGCCAACGTCGTATCCGGTAAAGCGGGTTTCACCGGCACACTGACGATTCGTTATCACAGCACCACACCCCTGAATACCACGGTTGAGCTGTTCGGAGAAAACACCCGCCAGGACGGTCGCAAACAAATTGCGCGCGGTGAGATGCGAGCCAATGGCAAGCTTACCGCTTCCGCTGAAGGCCTGTTTATCTGCGCCGCTGAGGAACTGCAGAGCTAGGTCGATACCGCTTTAACCGAGCGCAGCGCGAGGGCGGCAACAACAGCGGTAAATACTTCGTACCCCAACGCGAGGTAACTGTAAGCGCCGTAACCCCCTGGGCCCATGACCATAGAGTAGGCTCTGCCCAGCGCCAGCAAGCCGATAACGACCACCAGCATGGTCAGCACAGGGCGATAAAAATCCGCGCGCACAGCGCCCAGCAAACAGAGCAGGCCAAAACCGGTTTGCAGGCCGCCGTACATGGCCCCCAATTCCGCATAGCCGTCACCACCGCTGACCACCAGGCCGGCGTTGCGTGCGGGTAGGTCCGGAGACAGCAGGCAGGCAATTCCATAGCCGACAAAAGCAATGGTGGATAGCCAGAGTATGAATTTTCCGAGCACGGAGCAGCTTCCTGGGTCAGCAACGTCAGGCGAGCTTAGCACAGTGTTGGCGGCAGGTGATTTGGTTGACACACGTTCGGCCTATCACTAGAATGGCCGCCTTCTGGGTGATCCTGTTGATGCTTTAAAAAGCTATGCAAATCAATGAATTGCCAGGGAAACTTGGGGCTATAGCTCAGCTGGGAGAGCGCAACACTGGCAGTGTTGAGGTCAGCGGTTCGATCCCGCTTAGCTCCACCAAATGCAAACCCCCGGCGCGAGTCGGGGGTTTTTTGTTTGGACGTAGAGGATCGAACCGCTGAAAGCGTGTTTGATCCCGCGGGGCCGCCCAGGCTTAGCTCCACCAAATGCAAACCCCCGGCGCGAGTCGGGGGTTTTTTGTTTGGACGTAGAGGATCGACGTACTTGCCGGGCATCTCAAAGCAAGCGGCTTTGACGGTAAGCCTGAGTATTTTTGCTTGAGAAACACACACGGTCAGGGTCAGAGTATCTCAACGCGGCAGCTCACCTCAGAGGAATACGCTGGAGCGGACAGGGAAGCAGCATGTGTCCTGTTGCTTCTCTCGCTGATTATGGGATGTTCCAAATTTGACGAAGCGAACCTCAACGTTGAATTCGACGCGTACACCGCAAGCGTTAGACCAGAAAAACGGTTTGCTAAAGCTCGCGTTCCCAAACAGGGGGTTCACCAATCTTCTCAAGCAGGAAGTCGATGAAGACCCTTACTTTCGCTGTGAGTACGTTCGATCTCGGGTAGACCAACCAGATGGCGGCGTGATCGTCCACCTCGTAGTGGGGCAGAACTCGTTCCAGTGTACCCGCGCGAAGTGCTCTATGAATGCTCCAGCAGGAGTTCATTGAAATGCCCAGGCCGGCCTCGGTGGCGATTCGCATACTGGTGCCATCGTCGCAGGCGACACGATGGCGCGCAGCAGCCGGTGGGAATTCTCCCAACGGTTTGGCGGTGCCGGCACTGAGCGTTCGCGCCTTTCCGTCGTTGAACACAAGCAGTTGATGCTCGGCAAGGTCCCGGGGTGTTGCGGGCGTCCCGTATCTCTGCAGGTAGTTCGGCGACGCGCAAAGAATGCGTCGATCGTCCGCCAATTTTCTGGCCCGTAGACTGCTCTCCTCGATCGCGTAATTACGCAGCGCCAAGTCAAAGCCACCCTCAATCAGATTGACCTGCGTATCCGAGAGCTTCAGATCGAGTCGAATACCTGGATAGCGCTCCAGAAACTCCGGGAGCACGGGGGCGATGTAAAGCTGGGAAAATGAGCTCGGCGCTGCGAAGCGAAGTGTTCCGGATATCTCGCCATCGTATTGACCTAGAGCGGCTCTGGCTGCCTCCTCCTGAGCAAGAATCTCCCGCGCGTAGGGCAGAAACTCTTCACCTTCCAGAGACAGCGCCACTTTGCGCGTTGACCGGTGCAACAGGTCCGCGCCAAGCTGCTTCTCTAGCTTGGATAAACGGGTGCTGGCGACCGCCGGGGCGAGCCCCAGTTGCCGTCCGGCGCCACTGATGTTCAGTTTGTCGGCGGCCAGCACAAAGAGTCGAATACCCTCAATATCCATACCCTAGTCCCATCGAGATATGCGTCTAATTATATACAAAAGCCGAATAATGAAATCTATATGTGCCGGTTTATATCTTAATATTTAAGCCATAGAGTGTCCTTCAGTCAAACGATCCAGGAGTGCCCATCATGCTCATGCCCGTATCCAGCGCCCCTGCATTTCGCTCTATGAACGCCGCTTACCATTCGGTGTTTTCTCCACAACGTCTTTCGGTTGGTCTGGTTGTGCCGATTCAGAGCTACCCCGACCAGCCGGTGCCCTCTATGGAAGACCATCTCGAGCGGGTGCAGCTCGCCGAGGAACTTGGCTTCGCAGCGGTTTGGCTGCGGGACGTACCGTTTAGCGTACCGGCCTTTGGTGACGCTGGGCAGCTGTTCGATCCATTTGTATACCTGGGTGCGCTTGCCAGTGTGACGCGAACGATTGCGCTTGGTGTCGCGAGTGTGGTGCTCCCACTGCGACATCCGCTCCACGTCGCCAAGGCGGCGGCCAGTGCCGATCAGTTATCCAATGGCAGGTTGCTACTGGGCATTGCCTCTGGAGACCGGCCGGAGGAGTTCCCAGCCATGAGTCGGTCCTTTGAGAGCCGTGGGGAGCAGTTCAGAGAGAGCTATGAGTATTTGCGCGCAGTGGCCCAAACGCGACCGCGCCACACGAACGCGTATGGCAATCTCGACGGGAGTCTGGATCTGTTGCCGAAACCGGTCGCAGGGCAACTCCCTCTGTTGGTAACGGGCAGCAGTCAGCAGAATCCTAACTGGATTGCGAGAAACGGAGACGGTTGGATGACGTATCCGCGGCCCAGTGCGCATCAGGCGAGGCTGATCGACGACTATCGCGATGAGATACGCGCCGCCGGCCTGGTCGACAAGCCTGTCATGGAGCCACTGTACATCGATCTGGCGAGGGACGCTGAGGAATCCGCGACTCCCATTCATTTGGGGTATCGCATGGGCGTCAACCGCCTGCGCGACTACCTGGAGACCCGTCGCTCTATCGGTGTAAACCACGTGGCACTCAATCTGCGTTTCAACCGCGCCGACACAGAGCCAACGCTAAGGCGGGTCGCGGATCACGTACTGTCAGATTTTTGTTGAAGGACTTCCCGTATGAGTAAGACCATTTTGATCACGGGTGCAACCGATGGGCTGGGCCTTGCAACGGCGACGGCGCTGGCCAGCGCAGGACATCATGTATTGATTCACGGACGCAACGCGGAAAAGTTGGCAACAGTCCACGCTGCCCTGGCGGATTTACCTGCAGGCGGCAGTGTTCGCACCTATCAAGCAGATCTGTCTGAGCTTAAGGCCGTCCACAGGTTGGCTGAGGCTGTCCTTGCTGGCGATACTAAGCTAGACGTGCTCATCAATAACGCCGGGGTTTTCAAGCTTAACGAACCTGCAACTCGGGACGGTCTGGACATGCGTTTTCTGGTCAATACGCTAGCGCCTTACGCGTTGACCAAAGCGCTGCTCGGCAACATGGCGGCAGCGGGTAGGGTGGTCAATCTCGCATCTGCAGCCCAGGCGCCGGTGGATTGGGACGCACTCACGGGGGCAGCGACGCTATCGGACAATGCCGCTTACGCTCAGAGCAAGCTTGCACTGGTGATGTGGTCCATGCAGCTTGCCGAGGGCCTTCCTGAGGGTCCAGCAATCATAGCGGTCAATCCCGCCTCCTTTCTGGCGAGCAAAATGGTCAAACAGGCCTACGGTGTTGCGGGTAATGATCTAAACATCGGTGTCGACGTGCTGGTGCGCGCCGCGCTGAGCGAAGAGTTTGCGCACGCGAGTGGTCGCTACTACGACAATGACCGCCAGGCGTTTGCCGATCCACACCCGTTCGCCCAGGATCCGGCCAGAAACCAACATCTTGTCGAGATCCTGGAGCGCATCCTTACTGCCAAAACTGAGGCTTAGACTATGAACTACACAGACTTTACAACCTTTGATGTCACTATTGACGGCGGCATCGCCTGGGTAACCTTTGACTACCCGCCAGTGAACGTGCAAGGGCTGCCTATGTTGGCGGATCTCAACACACTCGCGCAAAAACTGGAAGCGGATCGCTCAGTCAAGGTGGTAGTGTTCCAGTCAGCGCATCCGGAAATTTTCGTTTGCCACGCAGATACAGAATTCTTGAAAGACATGTCCGGCAAGGCGGTGTCGCGGGAGGAGGTCAGATTGCTCGATCTGCAAGTGGTATTGGAACGCATCAGCAAACTGCCGCAGGCGACCATTGCCAAAATAGAGGGTTTTGCCCGCGGTGGAGGTCACGAGTTTGCCCTGGCCTGCGACATGCGTTTTGCGGCACGTGGCAAGGCGCGTTTCATGCAGATGGAGGTTGGTATGGGCATACTGCCTTGCGGCGGGGGGGCTTCGCGCATGGCGCGTCAAGTGGGCCTTGGCCGTGCCTTGGAAATCGTTTTGGGCGCCCGCGATTTCGACGCCGACGAAGCGGCGGCCTGGGGTACCGTAAATCGTGCATTGGACGCTGATGATATTGGTCCTTTCGTAGAATCACTGGCGAGGCGAATTGCACTGTGGCCGTCTGATTCCATCAATGCGACCAAGCGGGCCGTCTACGAATCCACGGACCTGCCCATTGACGAGGCGTTGCGAGCCGAAGCCTACTGGCTGTACCAGGCGACCAGTCAAACCGCTGCCCTGAAGCGATTCCGGTGGGCAGATGAACAGGGCGCTCAGTTTGATATGGAGAATCAGCGCCACTGGCCGGATATGCTGGTTTCGGTGCAGGAAGTGAACTGATTGCCTCAATCAAGCAAAGGGAAATGACGTATGCATGCAATGGTATTGAACAGTTATGGATCAGACGCCCCATTTGAGTCAACGGACTTACCCAAACCCGAGGTTCTCCCCGGACACGTGCGCGTCAAAATAGCTGCCACCAGTGTCAACACGGTCGATACGATGATCCGTAGATTAGGCCAGGCCGAACTGCCGCTATCGCCGGATCTGCCCGCGCTCCTCGGCATGGACTTTGCCGGAACGGTGGACGAAGTGGGCCCGGGCGTTTCAGAGTTTTCGCCCGGTGATGAGGTATACGGCTGTGCCGGCGGGCTGGCGGATCTGCCGGGTGCTCTGGCGCAGTTTATGGTCGCAGATGTGCGGTTGCTGGCGCGCAAACCGCCCAGCCTGAGCATGCGCGAAGCGGCCGCGCTGCCCTTGGTGGGCATTACGGCGTATGAGGGACTGATGCGCGCTCAAGTTCAGCCAGATCAGTCGGTGCTCGTGCATGGCGGCGCTGGCGGCGTTGGACATGTGGCGCTGCAATTGGCGCGGCATTTCGGTGCGCAGGTGTACGCCACAGGGGGTGGTGACGCCTCACTGGAGGTGATTGCCGGCTACGGCGCAACGGCAATTGATTACAAGCGGGAATCGGTCGCGGAGTATGTCGAGACGCACACCGCAGGACGCGGCTTTGAGATCGTCTACGACTCAGTGGGCGGGCCTAACATGAATAGCTCGTTTGAAGCGGCGGCGTTAAATGCACAGGTTGTGACCACGGTGTCGATGCTGGAGCTGGATTTGACGCCCGCGCATTTTAAAGGTTTGTCGATTCATGTGGTGTTCATGTTGATTCCTATGCTCCATGACGTCGGCAGGCAGACACACGGCGAAGTGCTTAGTCGTCTCGCTGAGATTGTCGAGCGGGGCGGTTTGAGACCTTTGGTCGACGAGGCGCGCTTCAGTCTCGAGGAAGTGGGTCTCGCCCATGAGCGACTGCTGAGTGGGCAGGCAGTGGGCAAGGTGGTGATCGACGTGGCTTGAATGTACCGATTAGCCCTGCGCAGTGGATGCTGGGTCTGCTACACCATACCCCTGGTTTGGTATCTGCCGTGTTGACAAGCACAGCGTCCTGACGCACTGCTACGGCTTTTGCCGCTGATCGTTGTTCACTCCTTGTGAGGGTCGTTCAATCGCCCACCAGCCGAACAGCAGGGTCACCAGCATCAGGGCGCCGGTCAGCGTGAACACCGCTGAGAAGCTGCCGGTGGACACCAGCATCGTGCTGGATAAAGACACCCCCATCGTGCCGCCGACCAGACGCGAAGTGGCTGCAATCCCGCTGGCCTGACCCTGCTTGTCCAGCGATACCGAGTTGGTGATCAGACGCAACACAGGCACGTAGCAGAACGGCATGCCCAAACCCCAGCCAATCAACCCCGGCAGCAGAAACGCATACCCGTGGCCGGTAGCTGCATACGCGATCCAACCCATCGCCACGGTGGCTACCGCGAGGCCGGCGAGCACTGGCTTACGAGCGCCGTGTCTGTCGGCAAGTCTGCCAACCGGGCCCGAGAGAAAGGGGAAGCCGACAACGGCTGCGAGCAAGGCAAATCCGGTCATCAAGGGCTGCATGCCCAGCGCGTCCTGCAGGTACAGTGCGCCAAAGACCACGACAATGATCTTGCAGTATTGACCGATAAAAAGGACCAGCACCGACGCGCTGAATGAAGCAGATCGAAACAGATCCACTTCAATAAGCGGTATTTCTTGCCGATTTTCGATATGTACAAACAGGATCAATGCGACAGTGCCAGCAGCCATCGGGCCAATGATGGCTGCATTGGCCCAGCCCCAACTGGCGCCCTGCATGATTGTGAAAACGATGAGGCACAAGCCAGCGGTCAACATGATCAGACCCGCGTAGTCCAGCTTCGGCGGCTGGGCCTCACGGGGCAAGTCAGTCCAGGCGACCAATATGACCGCAATAATCGCAGGCACCAGCGGCACGTTGACCCAGAACACCCACGGCCATGACAGCAGTTCGGTGAGCAGTCCGCCGACCAGTGGGCCGATTGCGAGAAAAGTGGTTGTGATTGCCGCAAAGGCCCCAATCGCCATGCCGCGCTGATCCTCCGGAAATACGATCGAGATCATGGCGATTGTCGACGGAAACAGGATGGCGGCTCCGATTCCCTGCACGGCCCGCGCAGCGATCAGAAACGAGGCATCGGGTGCGAGGCCGCAGCCGAGTGATGCAAGGCCAAACAAGGACCCGCCCAGTATCACGACATTGCGAAACCCGATTCGATCTCCCGTTTTGCCGCTGATTGCAGCAAAAACAGTGAATGTCAAAAAGTAGATGCTGATCACCCAGTGAGTTTGGGTTGCGCTCATCTGCAGGTCGTGTCGAATGGAGGGCAGCGCAACGCCGACCACCGTCTCATCCAACAAAAACAAACCGCCGATAACCCCCATTGCGGCGAGTACCCACCATTTACGACGCTCCTGCTTCAATATGCAATCTCCTACCGGTTACCGGTCGGTCGACCGTTTATGGTACAGGCCGAGCGTACCGCGCGTCTCTTGGAATAGAATACGCTTCGTGCGACAGGTCGAGGAACACAGTGTCCGTCACGTGGGTTCTGTGTCAAAAGCCCATTGGAATCCACCGGGGAACGAGTCTGCGCCAGCCGATGCTGTCGGCATACTGGCGGTAGTGATCGCCGTATAAGTCCACCATGCGTATTTCGTCATAGCGAGCTTTACGCAGTCCCAAAGGCAGGACGATGACCACAGTCATGAACAGCGCAAGGCACGCATTTTGGGCGATGCCTGCACCGATGAGCGCCAATAGGCCACCTGAGAGCACAGGATGCAGAACCTGATCGAGCGCTCCGGGTGTGTACATACCCGGAGGATCCTGAAAATCGGCTTCATGCCCAAAACGGTTGTTCCACGAGTACCAACCGCTGACGAGTAGCCATGCTCCGTACAGGAACACCAGGGCGCCCAACCACTGCACCGCGACGGCTGTCGCCGGCTCGAGTGGCATGAATAGATGTGCTTCCTCCGCGGGTGAGCGGTCAAAACCCGTGCTCAACAACGCCGCGGTGAGAGCGAATGCGACCATGGGTGCGCGGTGTATGCCGCGATATGCGGCAGGTATGACACCTCTTGGTCTGCGCAGAGTTTGCAGAGCAGCCGGTATAGCGGCCAGCAGTGCGCAAGCGCCGGCGTATAGAATCACAAGGTGTGGCTGAAAGGTCACGCTGGGTATCGGGCTCTGCAGGTGGACGGATTGCGCAAAGACTAACCTGCTCGACCCGGGGTGTGAAAGCCCTTTCCCGGTTGCTGTTTGAACACCCGAATGGGGGGCGGCTGGGAACACGGTTGTACGGCAACGGCCTAGCTAAGTCGCGGGGGCGGCAAGCGCCGCAATTCCCAAGTGTTTACGCGGCGAAAGCCGCGGTGGCGGAGCGCTGCGGCGGCTCGAAAACGGTTACGGTAGTTGGCTTTGATAATGTTGTTGCCGCGGGAATCATAGAGTGTGATTCTGCCGCCGCGATCGATGCGTGCCCATTGCTCCCAGGGCAGACCTTCACCCACGATCCACCATTTTGTGATCAGCAACATGCTAGGGAGTCCCTGCACACGGTGGTGTGTAGGTGTCCTGCCGAAGCCACTCAAGGGCTGCCGGCTGTACCGCGTTCCATCCCGGAGTCAAAACTGTAACCGCGTTCCTCCGGACACTCACCCGCCAGAACAGGCGCGCGAACGTCCGATGTCCATACTCTATTATTTGCCGGGGTGGGCGGTCCTGCAAGGTGATTTGTAAGAGTCAGGCGGGATCGCTAAGCAGATGAGCGACGATCTCTACCAGAGCGGATCGCTCAAGCTCCGGAAGCCGCGCGTCGAACTGTTGCGGATTGATTTCGTCGGCCATGCCGCGCAGCGCGGCAAACAGCAGGCGACGGGCGACAGCGCTGCGCTTACCACCGCTGCTTCCAGGCTCGAACAGTGCATCCCAGAGCTCGCTGGTACGTTGTGCCCACTGGGACAGTTGGCGGGTGCCATCTATTGTGGACGCCGGGTCTTTGCCGGCATTGCGGAGGATAGCGGTAGAGACACGGTACTCTCGACGACTGACTTGTGACCAGGTTATGTCAATTAAATTACCGACCCTTTCTTCCAGAGTCTCCCCGGCGATTTTTTCGGCAGCCAAACTTGCGGAGAACTCCGCGAAGATGTGATCGATGACTGCCTGCAGCAAACTGTCTTTGTCGCCGAAGTGGTACTGCAAAACCCCCCAGCTGGCCCCCGCCCGTTCCGCAATTCTATTGGTGTGAGCCGCGTGAAAACCTTCTTCATAAATGCAGGCGATGGCTGCATCAATGACTCTGGCGCGAGTCAATTCGCGCTTGGAGAGTTTGCCGGGACTTGCCATGAGTGGGTCGTTGTATCGCAGTGGAGCTGGCCAGATTCTATAGCTGGAACTATAAAATATTTGAGGGCGTCCGTGAAGTCATCTAGAGTGTGCCTGCAGCGTCCAGCCTGTTCATCGCTGGGGTGCCCATCAGGGAGTATAGCGTGACACCATTTACCCGCTTTAGTCGGGCCGCCCTCGCCCGGTTGGGCAGAGAATACATGTTGGCGGCACAGTTCAACAGTCGGACGGGTTATGCGGCGTTGCGCATGCGTCATGGCGATGAGGCGTACCAGGACATTGCCATCGCCAACTGGATGGGTGCCAGTCCTGTGTACACGCGGCGCATGCAGCGAGCGATGGGATTCGCCAACGACGACGGTGTGGCGACTATTTTTAAGGGTTTGCAGCTGGAATGCGGCTTTACCCACCAGTACTTCGACGCGCATTTTGCTTTGGACAGTGCTGGCAGTGGACGCTTCTGGCTCCAGCGCTGTGGGGCATTGCTTGAAACCGAGCCGAGGGGCGAAGAGGCGGTCCGGATAATGTGTCATGACATCGAGGATCCAACCTTCGATGCCACGGCTGTCGCGACCAATCCACGTGCCCAGGTAAGGCCGATTCATCGGCCGCCGCGCATCCCTGCGGATCGGGTTCCACACTGTGAATGGCGGGTCAGCATTGATCCAGACAATGAACCCGTCGCTGAACACCCATTGGTTGCTCTAATGGCGAAAACACAGCTTGCTCAGATCGGCCTGGCACGACCGCCGTCATCCGAGCACGGCGGCCTGCCGGACTATAGCGGGCCGCTGATGGAGCAGCTGCATCTGGAGCAACTTTCCCAAGATGCTCTGGTGCTGGTTTGCGCTGAGCTGGCCGTGCAGGTCCAGTTGCTGGTGGCCACTATGATGGCAGCCGTCAGTGATCGTTATGGGGCCGAGTCTGCCGCGGCGATAGCGGGTTTTCAGCTGGCAGGCAGTGGGTGGGTGGTGAGTGAAAGGCTCTTGCGTTGGCTGCCTGATCCGCCGTCCGGTTTGGCGCGCATCAAATCAGTGCTGGAAGTGCACCCGGCGTTTCAGCCCCTGGCCTATTCCGGGATGCAGCTGCATCAAATCCACGGGGATCGTTTGCGCCTGAGCCTATGCCCGGATGCACCTGCCGCGCAGGACGAGTTTGGCTGGCAGCCTATGCTGCGCTGCGGTGGGGTATCTGACTTGTGCAAATTAGTGCAGGGTGTCGATCGCAGGGCTCGCATTGAGGCCGTTACGGATCTGATCTGGGATATCGTGCTGAGTGAGGGTGAAAGCTCAGTTGACGAGGAACCGCTATCGGTCCAGATCGCCAAATCCACGGTGCTGTATCAAACAAAGCTGCAGGACCGCGTGCAGCTATTGCAACTGTGAGTCGGGCGATAAGCGCACTAGCGGCGTACCTGAAACTCAGACTGTTTTAAATCCCAGGTCTGCTCCGTGACGCCAAACTGCCTGAGCTTGAACTTCTGTACCTTGTTCGTAGGTGTCATGGGCAGCGATTCAACGAATTCGAGGTAGCGAGGGACGAAAAAGTAGGGTGCGTTGTCGTTGATGAAGTCACACAGAGCTTCAGCGTTCAAGTCGTGGCCTGGCTTGAGTACGACATTGATCTTGAGTTCGTCTTCACTGTCCAGCAGCGGGCTGGGTATGCCAAAAGCCGCCGCAAGGGCGACACAGGGATGGCGCAATACCACACTTTCCACCTCCATCGTAGAGATGTTGCGGCCGGCGAACCGAACAGCGTCTTTCTTGCGATCGACGAAAAAAAACGCGCCGCTTTCCGGATCCTTGCGCGCCATGTCACCGGTCAGAAACCACTCGCCGCGGTAGGCATTCGCTGTGGCTTCGGGGTCATCGAAGTATCCGTTGAACACGACATGTTCCGCTTTGGGCAACACGCAGATTTCACCGGTGTCACCGTCCGTCACTTCGTTGCCATCATCATCGAACAGTCTCACATCTGCATCAGGCGGCGGGAAGCCCAATGCGTAGACAGGCACGTCGACGGGCGCGTTGACATGGTTCAGTGTCAGCAGACACTCGCTCTGCCCCAGCCCCGATGTTACCAGGTGAACGCCAAAGCGTTGTTCAAAAGCCTGCCACATGGCGGGGGGCAAGGGCACGATGGCTGCCTCTCTTAGTGGATTGTCGGCATCGTCGGTGGTCTCTTCAGCCCCCATGAGAAATACACCCATGGAGCCTACCGCGAATGTCTGTGTGGCGCCGAAGTGTTTAATGCGCGGCATGAATTGGCTGGCAGAAAAACCTTTCTCGATAACGCAGGCGACACCCATAATGAGCGCGCGAGCGACACAGGTCACCCAGGCGCCCGCGTTGTAGAGCGGCATGGCGCAGTAAATGATGTCGCCCTCCTGGGTGTCATACTGTTGCGCCGTGCCGAACAGTGTGGCTCTGATCCAGTTGTTGTGCGCCACCATGACGCCTTTGGATTTGCCAGTGGTGCCTGAAGTCCAAAGGATGGCATTGGTATCGCCGTACCCCAGTGTGTCGTAGTCTGCGCTGTGTGGCGGATGCTCTACAAGCCAGCGGTAGGTCGTACCGCGTCCTGCCTGTGACTGTTCTGCATCCAGCAATACCCAATGCGGATAATCAAGCTGGCTCTCGATGGCCTCCAGATGCGACAGGTGCTCAGCGTCGGTGACAAGAACCTTTGCCCGGGAGCGGACGAGTGCATCCGCCAGCCAGGCGCCGCGATAGTCTGTGCATACGGGGACCCAGATGGCCCCTAGCTTGTTCAAAGCAAGGCACATCATTACCATTTCCGGCACGCTGCCCATGAAGAAAGAAACGCGATCTCCATGGCCAACCCCTAGATCGCTGAACCCTGCCGCTAGTCGATTGCTGATATCTTCCGCCTCGGCGAAACTGATGCGCTGGTCGTCGGTGATCAAAAATTCGGTGTCTCCGTTGTCACGGCTCTGGAGAGAAAGAATCTTCCCCAGGTGACGATCGTCAGTACTGCTCAAGTCGATTAGGTTCATTGCCTTGGCTTGCTCTAGGGTTGGATGAAGCGCCTGGCAAAGGTCTCCAGGCGGCGTTTTTTGTCGTCGAGTGAGGATAGCGCAGTGCGGCCGTCTTCGTTGAGAAAATTGCAGCCGTTGACCATGGTGACCCCGGCCTCGGCCAGCCTTTGATGGGTGCCCTCTGTAGGGTTCTTGACGCCTGTCCAAATCTCAAATGGGCGCGCCGCGTCGCCCGCGTTCTCACGCACCGAACGTAGCGTATCCAGCAGAGGATAGACTTCGTCTTCGCTGTGGCTGGTGGCCATCCAACCGTCGAACCGGCTGGCGCGTCGCAGGGCTGCCGGCGCGTAGCCGCCCACGAGTATGGGTACAGCTTTGCGCGTGGCAGGGGACATCTTCACTGGGGGGATTTGGTAATGCTCTCCTACGTGCTCGGTCATTGCACCGGACATCAATCGCGGCAGTAACTGCAGCATTTCATCGGCACGTTTGCCGCGTGTGTGGAAATCCTGACCCACCATCTCAAATTCGGCTTTCTGCCAGCCGACGCCGACACCGAGTGTTACGCGGTCGTTGGATAGGTACGCCGCCGTGGACACGGCCTTAGCGGCACTCAGCGGGTCGCGCAGTGGCAGCACGTAAATGGTCGAGAGAAAGTGCAGTGTTTGCGTAGCCTGGGCCAGCGCGGCGGTGGCCACCCACACGTCAGGCCAGTGAGTATCGGGGCTCCACAGGATGCTGCCGCTGTCAGAATACAGGTATTGATCGACCTGCTCGGCCGTGGTGACGAGATGGTCTCCGTAAGACACTCCGTGGAAACCAAGCTGCTCACAAAAAACCGCCAGCTCCACCATTTGATCCAGTTCGACAAAGGCCAGGGACTGCCAAAATTTCATCTTATCTCCTCGCTGTGTTCAACAAATCGTGTCGGGGGCTGCTTGTCGCTGTCACCGGTGTGCACACTATTTTATAGTTGAAACTATAAAATACATCGACTAAGGTTTGAAGAGGTTTCAGTCTCGGAGAGGCATACGGTGGCTACGGTTAGCAGAGAAGAAATGGAAGAGATGATGCAGCGCTGGATTGCGGTGAACGACAAAGCAGAGCGAGAGGGAAATTGGCGCCACCTGGCTGACTTCTACACAGAAGATGTTCGCTATGGCTGGGATACACCCAACGGCAAATACGAGTTCAACGGCCGGGAGACCGTGCGCGACACCTGCGTGGGTGCCGCCATGGACCCCTATGTCGGCTGGACCTATCCGTACGACAAGATTGTCATTGACGAGACCCGAGGAGAGGCTTTCTGCACCTGGTGGCAAACACCTCCCGGGGCTCCGGTGCGTGAGGACGGCTCGCACATGAAAGTCATTGGTGCTTCCTGGTTCAAGTATGGAGGTAACTTTCAATGGTCGGAACAGCTCGATATGTACGACTACACCAACATCACCAACCTGATCAAGGAGTGTGTGGAAACGGGTGTACTTGAAGAAATGCCGCGCATGTCTTCAGACCAGGTCAAGGAGGGGTAGCTCGTGAGCGAGGCCAGAGCAGCTACCTTGAAGCTTCCTCCCAAAGTGAGTGGTGAGCAGGCGGGTACCGGTCATATGGAGGAGTTCAATGTGAACTTCGCGCGCTTTCTTATGCGTTGCAACGCAGAGTGCGGTGAGCTCGCGGAATACAACATGGCCGGTCAGCAAACTGTGCTGATGAGTGGGCCGGAAGCGCAGCAGGCGTTTTTGAAGGATCTGGACAAGCAGTTGAGCCGGGCCGCCGCCTATCAAGCGATGGTCCCCGTGTTCGGGGAGGGCGTCATCTTTGATGCGCCACCGGAGCGGATGAAAACCCAGCTAAAGATTCAGGTCGATGCGCTTCGCTATCAGAACATGAAAAACTATGCGGCAGTGATCGCACAGGAAGTTCGAGACTGGGTCAATGGATGGGGCGACGAGGGAGAAATGGACTTTCTCGATGAGTTCATCAGTCTCACACTGAACACCGCCTGCCACTGTCTTCTGGGCGCGGACTTTCGCAACAGAATGACGGAAGAATTCAAGTCTCTTTACCACGACCTAGAGCGTGGACTGCAGGCCATCGCGTTTGTCGATCCCTATCTGCAGCAGCCGATATTCGAAGCGCGAGATAAAGCCAGAGCTCGGTTGCAGGAACTGATCAGCGATATCATTGCAGAGCGCAGAGCAGAACCCGACCGGGTTTTCGGCGATGCTCTGGAAACGTTCATGTCGGGGACTTATGCCGATGGTTCTCTGCTCAGTGACAATGAAATTACCGGGCTCGTGATTGCCACCATGTTTGCCGGCCACCATACCAGCTCTGGAACGGCGGCCTGGACTGCTGTGGAGCTCGCGCGTCATCCAGAGTATACGGAGTCGCTGCTCGCCGAGGTCAACGGCCTGTATGCGAAAGATGGGGAGCTCACCTTTGAGAACCTTCGTGAGCTTCCCAAGCTCGAGCGCTTCGTTGAGGAAGTACTGCGCTTGCATCCTCCGCTTGTTCTCCTGATGCGTCGTGTTATGGAGGACATCGAATACAAAGGCACACTGATCGAGGCGGGCAAAACCGTGGCGATATCCACCTACGGTTCACATCGCAACGCGGCGCTCTTTCCTGATCCGGAGCGGTTTGATCCTGGGCGGCCAAGGGCCAACACACCCGAATTGATGTGGGCGTACATCCCGTTTGGAGGCGGGCCGCATAAATGTGCTGGCAATGCGTTTGCACTCATGCAGCTAAAATCCATCTTCGCAGCGTTGTTGCCGAAGTACGATTTTGAGCTTGTCGATACACCTGAGACCTACCAGGATGACCTGTCCGCCATGGTGCTGAAACCGAGTTCGCCTTGTCGACTGCGCTACCGCCGACGCCGCTGAGGGCTACGTCAATGGCTTTGAAAGTAACTGTGGACATGGATTTATGCCAGGGTCACAGCGTCTGCCTGGGTGAATGTCCCGAGGTGTTTGACGTAGTAGACTCCGAGGATGGCTACCCACAGGTCGTGGTGCTAATGGATGAGCCGCCCGCCGAGTTGCGAGACAAGGTCGTGGCCGCAGCCCAATTCTGCCCCAATCACGTCATTTCCGTAAGCGAGGACTAGCGCCGCAGTATGCAGGTTTTAGTCACGGGTGGTACTGGGTTCGTCGGATCGCACATCTGCAAACGTCTCTTGGCTGAGGGGTGTAATCTCAAGTTGTTGGTACGGGATACCGTCAAGGCGGGGGCTATGGTCGCTCACTGGCCCAACAGCCATTCGGAACTCATAGCCGGCGACATCACAGATCGAGGCTCGGTAGAGCGGGCGGTAGCTGGATGTCAGGCGGTTGTGCATGCCGCAGCGGCTACGCCCATGCAGGGCTTGTCCGAGCGAGATTTGTTTGCGGTAAACGTGGATGGTACGGGTAATGTCTGCCACGCAGCACATCAAGCTGGTGTCGAGAGCATCGTGTGTGTCTCAAGCGTTACTGCGATATTCGACACAGATCCGGCGAAAGTTACAGTAGAAGCTAAGCCCAAGCCGTCTCGTCTGCCTTACGGAAGAAGCAAGCAGTCTGCAGAGCTGCTACTCAGAGATCTTCAGAGCCGAGGGGCGCCCGTCTCCATTGTGTATCCCGGCGGTGTGATCGGTCCGGACGACCCCGCTTTGTCGGATACCTGTCGGGCGCTCCAGTATCGTTTGACGCAGGGGTTTCGAATTTTTGGAGACGGCGGCATCCAGCACCTTGATGTTCGTGACCTGGCCGATTTTGTCTGCGTATTGACCGGCAGGGGGACGCGCGAGCGATTTTTGCTGCCGGGGGTCTTCTTGCGATGGTCAGAGCTGGCGGATTTGCTGGATGACATCAGTGGTGCTGCCGTGAAGAGAATTCCCGCGCGTGGCTGGCAACTACGCCTGATAGGCAGACTGATGGATCTGATGCGGCATTTTCGCAGTATTGAATCTCCCATCTCCGCAGAGACCATGCGCTACGCCACACAGTGGCCCAGGATCGCTAATACCCGTTCGCTGGAGGAATTCGGACTCAGCCTGCGCGAGCCGCGACAAACCTTTACGGATACCCTGATATGGATGGTGAAACGTGGGCACCTGGATCCCGGTCTGGCACCGCGTCTCATCGAGACTGCGTCACACGACAGCGGCAGTTTGCCCGAGGCTCCCGAGCGTGCAGAGTAAGCCCTACTACTTCGACGACCACGTCCTGGGAGAGCGTCAGCTGGGCGGCCGCTACAGGCTCAGTGGCGACGAAATGATCAATTATGCCACTCAGTGGGACCCCCAACCCTGGCACACCGATAGGGTCGCAGCCAAAGACTCACCCTTTGCAGGTTTGACGGCCTGTTCTTCCCACCTGTTCGCGATCTACTGCATTACCAGTCAGGACTGGCAAAGCGGTTTTATGCCAGTGGCAATGGCTGGATTGGGGTTTGACGACCTGCGCATCATCAGGCCTGCCTACGAGGGTGACACGCTTGCCTGCGTTTCGGTCGTGGAATCTCTCAAGGCCTCCCTGAGTAAACCGGATCGAGGTATCGTCAGTTACCGAAGCAAGCTGGTGAACGATGCCGATGAAGAGGTATTTTCGATCATATCCAGCGTGATGGTAAAACGCCGCCGTTCCGAACAGAACTAGGCGTGTGCGTGCCGAGACCGCCCCGATCAGCTGGATTGACTACGCTAGGAGATCGGATATCATCCCGCGCAAGTAATGCACACTGGCAGTGTGAATATTGAACGCGATATTACACATCGGTACTGAGAAGACCGGAACGTCATCCATCCAGCGGTATCTGGAACAGAATCGCGATGCCTTGCGGGAATCGGGATACTACTACCCGGTCAGTATCGGCTTTGAACACCATCAAGCGTTGGCGGCTGTTTGCGTCGATATCGAACGGCCCGACGACTTTTACGATGATGACATCGTCGGTAATTTCGAAGAGAGGATGCGTAAAAACAAAGCCATCGTCGACGGCTTTGGATCCGAGCTCCGGGAGCTGGACGGCCACATCCATACGGTAGTCATCAGCAGCGAGCATTTTCACTCCCGAATTACTTCGGAGTGTGAAATCAACCGCCTGGCTTCGCTATTACGGTCACACTTTGAGCAAATCACAGTTATCTGCTACCTGCGGGAGCAGGTAGCCGCCTGTACCTCGCTCTATTCGACGGCGCTCAAG
>JBCCYE010000009.1:0-141332 GCA_039190425.1 Pseudomonadota bacterium
GGTCCGACATCCCTTCGTCGCAACGGACGGCCGGGCGGTTCAAAAAGAGGGCAGAGACATGTTCGACGCTGTGCTAGGGTCCGGACGAAGCACATGAAGAGTTTTTTGCTCACAGGATGGTTGCCCCGAGGCGGTTTCAGCGTCTGCAAAAGGGGCTGTGGAGTATACAGAGTTCGGTTGAGCAAACCCAGTGACGCGAACCGGCAGGCGAGTGGCGAAACTGGTAATCTTGGTGCAGGGTGATACCATTGCCGGCCCGAAAATGTCCGCCCCTCCCGGGTCCCGGCACAGTGGAGCGCAAGCGCAGGTGGCGATTTTGCGGGGTATACTGCAAACAACGAGACCGAAGAGAAAGACATGGCGAGCCAACCGGTGTACAAGGTGATCTTCCAGAATGGCAATCAGGTGTTCGAGGTGTTTGCACGCCAGATCTATCAGAGCGACATGTGGGGGTTCATTGAAGTGGAAGAATTTGTGTTCGGTGAACGGTCACAAATTCTCGTGGACCCCGGCGAGGAAAAGCTGAAGAGCGAGTTCAAAGGGGTGTTGCGCAGTTACATTCCCATGCAGGCGATCTTGCGGATCGATGAGGTGGACAAAGAGGGTAGTGCCAAAGTCTCCGATGCGTCCCCGGCAGAGGGCAACGTCGCCAGCTTTCCGTTGGCCGGCATGCCACCGCCCGGTCAGCAGGGCAGCGAAGAGTAGCCTGCTGGAGCCGGATGCAGACGGGGCGGTCCGCACAGTTCGCAAACCTCCAAAGCCGACTTGGGCTGCTGGGGTCGGCACTCCTACTGGCAGCGTTTGGCAAGGCTGCGATCGCCAATCCGGTGCCGGCGGATCAAACATCTCTGTACAACGGGCAGGCACTGTATCGCGTGCACTGCAGCCAGTGCCATGGCTGGGATCCCTACCGTCACGATGTCTCGAGCCTGGTTGAGGAGGAGACGGCGGAAGAACAGCTGGCCGCCGTCTTGGAGGACCTGGAGGCGGCGGCTCCGCCACCTCCGGAGAAAGATCTGTGGCCCGAATGGGCGCCACGCCCACGACCCAGCCAGGACGAGATCGACAGTGCCGAAACCCTGGAGTCGCAAATGCTGGGGGATATCACGCTGGCGGTGGACGATATCTACGGCGCGGGTGAGGGCAATCTGCAGGGTCTAGGCGACGCGGCGGACATCGATGCGATCTACGGTGTGGAGCAGGCGCCTGCGAATGACGTGATGGTCGATGAGACGCTGGGAGCGACGGCGTTGCGCCAGCCCGGCGCAACGGATCTGACCGATCCGCTGAGCTTCCATTACGGTACCGCTGAACAGGATCTCTACTTCAGTATTGCCAGCGGTACCGGGGTGGGTATGCAGGGCTTCAGTGATCGCCTGCCGGAAGAGTCGATCTGGGATCTGGTCAATTACCTCCGCAGTCGCTGGGGCAGGGAATGGCTCGATAACTGAATCGCTTGTGGCGGTGTCAGGCAGTCGCGCCCTGGGCGAGCTTTTGTCGCAGGCTGGCCAACTTCACGCAGACCACGAAGGCGGTGACCGTCTCGGACACTTCCTGCAGGCTCGGATAAGAGGGCGCCAGCCGTATGTTGCAGTCGCTGGGGTCCTCGCCGTAAGGGAAGGTGGCTCCGGCCGGCGTCAGTTTGACGCCTATGTCCGCGGCTAGGGTGACGATTCCGCTTGCCAGCCCCGGTCGCGAATCAAACGACACAAAGTAACCGCCGCGAGGGTGGGTCCAGGTGCCCATGCCACGACCGCCCAGTCCCTGTTCGAGACCGCTTAGCACGGCGTCGAACTTGGGCTGCAGCAGAGCCCTGTGACTGGCCATGTGGGCGATCACCGCGTCGCGGTCCGGTAGCAGGCGCACGTGCCGCAGCTGATTGACCTTGTCGGGGCTGATGCTCTGTACCCCGAGGTGAGCCTGCAGTGCCGCCAGGTTGCTGACGCTACTGGCTGTGTAACCCACGCCAGCACCGGCGAAGGTGATTTTGGATGTGGAGCCGAACTGAAACACGTGATCCAGCGTGCCGGCGTCCAGACAGAACGTGCGTATCGAAGCCAACTCGGGGGCTGCCTCATTCAGGGTGTGCACCGCGTAGGCATTGTCCCACATCACGATAAAGTCGCTGCTGGCACGGTTTGGCAGTTGTGCGATGCGCTTCACGGTGGCGTCGTTGTATACACAACCCGTAGGATTGGAAAAACGTGGCACGCACCAGATTCCGCGCAGGTCGGAGTGCGCGTCGACGAGTGCTTCGACGGCGTCCATATCCGGCCCTGTCTCGAGCATCGGCACGGGCAACATGTCAATGCCCAGGGACTCGCACAGGGTAAAGTGTCGGTCGTAGCCGGGGACGGGGCAGAGAAACTTCATGCTGGCGCTGTTTCGCCAGGCGGAGTCGGCACCCCTCAAGCCGCGATTTACGGCCAGATCAAGCACGTTGTACATCAACGTCAGACTGGCATTCCCCCCGACCAGAGTCTCTTCCGCAGGCACGCCCAGCAGGGATCCAAACAGAGCGCGCGCCTCGGGCAAACCGACCAATCCACCGTAATTGCGCACGTCGGTGCCATCTGCCGCGCGATAGTCGCCAGCGAGCATCCCATCCAGGTCGCTGGCCAGGTCCAGTTGCTCGCCGGCAGGCTTGCCGCGAGTTAAATCCAGGGCGAGGCCTTTAGCCCCTAGCTCGGTATAGTCGCGTTCCAGCGCGTCGATTTCCGCGCTCGCCTGGGCGGCTGTCATGTGTTCGATGTGCACCCTGGTATTCCCTACTCATACTGCGGTTGATGGATTGGCCTGGCCGGACCGCCATTATAGCGACAACGAGCTGGCGGCAATACGCTACCAGGGGCCGCTTGAAAAATTTACTTTTGCCCGCATAGTGATTACGTCCGGGCAAAGCTCGGCAAATCAGGAGTGGAATTGACACGCCAATGAATCACCCAGAAAACCCGGCAGGCGCAGACGTGCTGGAGTCGGGCAATGATCCTCACGCACCCGCGGTGGCGGATGATGTGCTACCGGAAACGCTGCACATTATGCCCATTCCCAACCGGCCGTTCTTTCCGGGTCAGGTGCAGCCCGTGGCGATCAACCCTCAGGAGTGGGGCGAGACGCTGCAGGCGGTCGCCGAGTCGGGCCACAATCTTATCGGCCTGACCTACGTTGATCGCTCTGAACCGGGTACGGTGGAACCGCGTCAATTCCCCGACATGGGCTGTGTGGTGCGTCTGCACAAACCCCCGATGGGAGATCAGCAGTCCGGGCAGTTTCTCGCTCAGGGTGTCAAGCGCTTCCGAATCGTGCGCTGGTTGAATGATAAGCCACCCTACCTTGTGCAGGTGGAATACCAACGCAGTCAGGGTGACAAGGACTCCGATGAGATCAAGGCTTACGCGATGGCCTTGATCAAGGAGATTAAGGAACTGCTCCCTCTAAACCCCCTGTACAGTGAAGAGCTAAAGCAGTATCTGTCAAATTTCAGCCCGACCCAACCCAGTCTGCTGGCGGATTTTTCCGCAGCTCTGACCACTGCGTCGGGTGAAGAGCTGCAGGAAATCCTGGAAACCCTGCCGCTGCGTTCTCGCATCGAAAAAGTGTTGACGCTGCTGCGACGCGAGCGCGAGGTGGCTGAGCTTCAGGGGCAGATCACCAGTCAGGTCAATGAAAAAGTATCGGATCAGCAGCGTGAGTTTTTCCTGCGTGAGCAGCTGAAAATCATTCAAAAAGAGCTGGGTATTTCCAAGGACGATCGTACTTCCGATGTGGAAATGTTCGAGCAGCGTATTGCGGACCTGGAGCTGCCGGAAGCGGTTGCCAAGCGTATCGATGAAGAGATGCGCAAGTTGTCGGTCCTGGAGACGGGTTCACCAGAGTACGGGGTGACGCGCAATTATCTGGACTGGGCTACCTCGGTTCCCTGGGGAGTGCTGTCCGAGGACAATCTGGAGCTGCCTCACGCCCGCAGCGTGCTCGATGAGCATCACGAGGGTTTGCAGGACGTCAAGGCGCGCATTCTGGAGTTCCTTGCCGTGGGGTCTTTCCGCGGTGAGATTTCCGGATCCATCTTGCTGCTGGTAGGACCTCCGGGTGTCGGTAAAACCAGTATCGGTCACTCCGTCGCGGAGGCCCTTGGTCGTAAGTTCTACCGCTTCAGCCTCGGTGGAATGCGTGACGAGGCTGAGATCAAGGGCCACAGGCGCACCTACGTGGGCGCCATGCCGGGCAAGCTGGTACAGGCTCTGAAGGAGGTCCAGGTCGCCAATCCGGTCATCATGTTGGACGAAATCGACAAGATCGGCGCCTCCTATCAGGGTGATCCCGCCTCCGCCCTGCTAGAGGTGCTTGATCCTGAGCAGAACAGTGCGTTTCTGGATCACTATCTTGATCTGCGGGTCGATCTGTCCAAAGTGCTGTTTATCTGTACGGCCAACCAGCTGGATACGATTCCCGGTCCGCTGCTGGATCGGATGGAGGTGACGCGACTGTCTGGCTATGTGGCTGAAGAAAAGCTCTCCATCGCGCGCAAACATCTTTGGCCAAAGCAGTTGCAGCGGCACGGTCTGACGGATGATCAGCTGAAGATCAACGACGCGGGCTTGAAGTACGTGATTGATTCCTACTGCCGGGAGGCGGGCGTCAGGAATCTGGAAAAACAGTTGGCGCGCATCATGCGCAAATCCATCGTGATGATGCTCGACAACGATGACAGCAAGTTACGGGTCGGCAAAAAGGATATCGAAGATCTGCTGGGTAAGCCGCCGTTCCAGCCGGAGAAGCCCATGCGCGGTCTGGGGGTTGCGACCGGTCTTGCCTGGACGGCAATGGGTGGAGCTACCCTGGCCATTGAATCCTCGCAGATTCATACTCTGAACCGCGGCTTCAAACTGACCGGTCGTCTCGGCGATGTGATGCGCGAGTCGGCGGAGATCGCCTACAGCTATGTGATCGCCCACCTGAAGGATTACGGCTGTGATCCAGATTTTTTTGACATGAGCATGGTGCATCTGCACGTACCGGAGGGTGCAACGCCAAAAGATGGCCCCAGTGCCGGCATCACCATGGCCACTGCGTTGGTGTCGCTGGCGCGCAAGGAGCGGATCAAGCGGCCGCTGGCGATGACTGGTGAACTGACGCTGACCGGACAGGTGCTCCCTGTAGGTGGTATTCGCGAAAAGGTGATCGCTGCGCGTCGATCTAAGCTCATGGAGCTGATCCTACCCCATGGAAATCGCAGGGACTTCGACGAACTGCCGGACTACCTAAAGGAAGGCATTAACGTCCACTTTGCCCGCAGTTTTCGCGAGGTGTTCGAGTTCGTCTTTCACGAACATCGGGTCGACAAGGCGCTGCACTAGTTCGGGCTGCGAAGCTACCCCGGGGCGAAGCTGTCGGCGCGCGCCAGGTCCCAGTTCTTGGCGTAATGGGCGTACTGGGTGCCGGACAGCAGCTCGCCTCGCTGCAGCCAGGCAGCGCTGTCGATGCCGGATAGGGCATTGCCGTCGCCGTCGCGCAGGTAAAAGTGCCAGGGCTGTATCTCACTGGGGCTGGACAAGCCGGCAGCGGCGAGCAGCTCGGCCAGTGCTTTGGTGGTGTTGCTGTGAAAGTGGTATACGCGTTCGGCCTTATCCGGTACAACCAGCGCACGCTGGCGGGTTTCGCTCTGGGTGGCCACCCCGACCGGACACTTGTTGGTATGACAGCTTTGCGACTGTACGCAGCCGATGGCGAACATGAAACCGCGCGCGGAGTTGCACCAGTCAGCGCCCTGGGTCATGGCGACGATCATGTCGTAAGCGGAAACGATTTTGCCGCTCGCGCCCAGCTTGATCCGCTCTCTTATACCTGCGCCACGCAGCGTATTGACGGCGAACTGAAGACCAAAGTGCAGCGGTGCGCCGAGGTGATTACTGAACTCCACCGGTGCCGCGCCCGTGCCGCCTTCCGCTCCGTCGATGACGATAAAATCGGGATAGATGTCGGTTTCCAGCATGGCTTTGACGATGGCCATGAACTCCCAGGGATGACCGATACACAGTTTGAAACCGGCGGGCTTGCCACCGCTGAGCTCCCGCAGTTGGGCGACGAACTGCATCAGCTCGATCGGTGTAGAAAAAGCACTGTGCGCTGACGGGGATACACAGTCAACTCCCAGGGGCACGTGCCTGGCCTCGGCGATTTCGGGGCTCACTTTCGCGCCGGGCAGGACGCCGCCATGGCCTGGTTTGGCGCCTTGTGACAGTTTGATTTCGACCATTTTCACCTGTTCGGACTGAGCCTGCTCCGCGAATTCGTCCGCGTTGAAGGTGCCGTCATCATTGCGGCACCCGAAGTAGCCGGTACCGATTTCCCAAATCAGGTCTCCGCCAAACTCCCGATGGTAGCGGCTGATGCTGCCCTCGCCGGTATCGTGTGCGAAGTTGCCTTTTTTGGCGCCCTGGTTCAGGGCGCGGATGGCGTTGCCACTGAGCGCGCCGAAGCTCATGGCAGAAATGTTCAGCACCGAGGCGGAGTAGGGCTGACGGCACTCGCTGTCACCGATGTCGATTCTCAGATCCTCGGCTGCGACACTCGCCGGTGCTGTCGAGTGACTCAGCCAGGAGTAGTGCGGGGCGTACACATCCATCTCGGTGCCGAAGGGCATTTTGTCTTCGGTGTTTTTGGCGCGCTGATACACCAGCGAGCGCTGCTCGCGGTTGAAGGGTGTGCCGCTGGTATCCGACTCGAACAGGTATTGCCGAAACTCGGGACGCGCGTCCTCGAAGAGAAAACGAACGTGTCCCAGCACCGGGTAGTTGCGCAGTATGCTGTGCCTCTTTTGTAGCAGATCCCAGATGCCCAGCAGTGTCAGCAGGCCAGGGAGCAAGGCCAGGCCGTGGAACAACGGATGTGCCTGTTGCCCCAGTGCAACAAAGACCAGCGTCAGCAGAATACACAGTATGAAGGTCAGATATCTCACGTCAGCATTGTGCCTCATCGGGTCTGGTAGAAAGGGTTGCGCGCGAAGATAAAGATGAAGGAGCCGCAGTGAGTTTGTCACCGATCGGCCCGCCGCTGCACGTGAGACCACGCTTGAGCGGCCGTGTCGCCAATGGGTCAATGCCAGATTGTTCGCAATACATCAGGTCTTCCTTTTAAAGATCACTTCAGCATAGACCATTCCGCGCGCACGCAGGCCACAGGTTGTATCCTCCCGTCCCGTCAGAATGGTGAGCGACCTTTGATCAGCGCCAGGCGGTAATGATGGCGCGCTGCGGCGCGGGATAGCCCTCTATGGTTTTGTTGGGGTCCTGCGGGTCGAGAAAATTCTGCAGCGAATGGAAGGTCATCCAGGGTGTCGTGCGCTGCTCCTCGCAGCGGGTGCGGTTGGTGTTAACAACCTCGGCGCGCTGGAAACCCAGTTTGCCCAGCCAGCTTAGCAGCGTTGCGCAACTTGGCAGAAACCAGACGTTACCCATGCGCGCATAGCGGCCATGGGGCACCAGCGTGTCGCCCAGTTTGCCGTCGATCACCAGGGTCTCCAGCAGCAGCTGACCACCCGGGCGCAGTGCCTGTTTCAATTCCAGCAGGTGGTCCAATGGCGAGCGCCGGTGGTACAGAACGCCCATGGAAAACACGGTGTCAAACGCTTTCAGTCCGATGGGTACGGCCTCGATGCCGGCGGGTAACACCCATACACCGTCACACTGCAGGTACTTCTGCAGTGCCCAGAACTGAACAACGAACAGTGGCGATGGATCAATGCCGATGACTTCTGCCGCGCCTGCACCGAGCATGCGCCAGCAGTGGTAACCGCTGCCGCAGCCAACATCCAGTACACGGCGTCCCTGCAAGTCGTCCAGCGCCGGCCGCAGCCGATCCCACTTCCAATCGGATCGCCACTCGGTATCGATGTGGACGCCAAACACATCGAACGGGCCTTTGCGCCAAGGGTGCAACCCCATCAGCGTCTCCTCGAGCAGTCGATACGTTGCCGCATCGAGCTCCTTGGCGTGGGCGGCGACCCGGGCGCTGTTCAGATCGATACGGTTGGGCGTGATAACCGGCAGCTGCTCGAGCATTGCAAGCCAGCCGGGCAGATCGCCGTAACGCGCAGGGGAGAGACCCTCTGCCAGCTGGTCCGGCAGCGCCTTGGCCCAGCGATCGAGGGCGCCCCCTCGCCAGCGCTCGATAAGCGGCTGATAGTTCATGACTTCAGGGCGACCAGGGAGGCGAAGTTGAAGCATTGAAACCAGACATCACAACTGCTGAAACCTGCGCCGCGGATGCGGGCACGGTGGGTGTCCAGCGTTTCCGGTCGCAGTACCTGTTCCAAGGCGCTGCGTTTGCGCGCGATCTCCAGTTCACTGTAGCCGTTGGCGCGCTTGAACTGATGGTGCAGCTCGACGTTGAGCGCGTCCAAATGCGGGTCTTCAAAGCGCAACTTTTCAGAGAGTATCAGAATTCCCCCCGGTCGAAGTCCGGCGCAGATTCCGGCCATGACGGCATCGCGATGTTCAATCGGGACAAACTGAAGTGTGAAGTTCAACACCACGACGGAAGCATCCTCTATGGGAATCTTTTGGAGATCGGCCTGAATCAGCTCCACCGGCAGACTGTGGGAATCGGTGTCCAGAATCGTTCGACAGCGCTCCAGCATGGCGGCGGAGTTGTCGACGCCAATCAACCGGCAGTCCGCTGCCCGGACCTGCTGACGCATGGCCAGTGTGGATGCGCCGAGCGAACAACCGAGGTCATACAGTGTGCTGCCCGCGCTGGCGTATTTGGCGGCCAACAAGCCGGTCATGGAAATGATCGTGCTGTAGCCGGGCACGGAACGACGGATCATGTCCGGGAATACGCGCGCCACGCTGTCATCGAACGTGAACAGGCCCGCCTCCACGGACAGATCGGCAAACAGATTGTCTCGGCTGTGACTCACGCTCGGATTTTGGCTTGCGGTGGGTGCGCTGTCAGGGGCTGGTCGCCCGAAGGTCGTAATTTTAGCATGAATAATTAAACCGCAGACTGAAGCCTGCGCTTTATTTCCTGTACCAATGACGGCCACAATGGAGCAGAAGCATCGTTAACTGGAGCCTGCATGGCGCGTCAACGTTCGACCGATACCGATCTGAGCCCCCCAGCGCTGCGCCACAGTTTTTTTGAAGCGGGCAAGTTTGCCCTCGAATTCTCCAGTACCGCCGTCCTTGCTCCGCTATTGCGACGCCTGCCCAAAGGCGATGGCCACAGCATTATGATTCTGCCGGGCTTCATGGGGGCGGATGGATCCACGGCGACGCTGCGCCGCATGCTGAGGCAGCGAGGTTACAACGCCATTCCCTGGGGGCTTGGGCGCAATGCGGCGAACGTACGCTCCCGAGACCTCGACGACTTTCTAGCGCATCGATCGGCGATGGAAGACCGTATTGGTGCAATGGTTGAGCAGGAGTACATTCGCAGCGGTGGCAAGCTCACGCTGATCGGGTGGAGTCTTGGTGGGCTCTACGCAGTCGCCCTGGCGCATCGCTACCCCAACTGCCTACGCCAGGTCATTACGCTGGGCACCCCTTACGGCGACCCACGCGGCACGGCGCTCTATTCAGTGATGGGCAATTTGTACAACAGAGAGGTTGATGAGGAGGCTCTTGAGCGCTGGGTCAATCACACCTATCGCGCGGGCGATCTGCAAGTTCCCGTGTTGGCTCTTTATAGCGAAACGGATGGCATTGTCGGGCCTGGTATTGCCCGCTGCGAGGCGGACCCCCGCTACGTGACCAACGTAGCGATCCCGGCGAGCCATGTCGGCTTCCCCTTTAATCCACTCGTGTTTGCGGTGATTGCCAACTATCTGGCGCCACCGGAGGAACGCTGGCGCGTGTTCAACAGGGGCAAACTGCGCTGCTGGATGGCGCCGGCCCCTGCCTAGAGCAGGTGGGGCGAGGCGTTCGAAATCCGACGATCAGTTGGCGCTGCGCACCAGCAGCTGCTCTTCGGCATTGGGCTGCTCTTCGCTGCGGGCGTGAGGGGTAAAGTGGGCGAAATGGGTCGTACACTCAACCGGACGCTCCGCGGCACGCGGGTGGGTGAACTTGATGCTGCGCATGAAGTCCACAAGGCTGATTTTGCCGTGGTCCAGTCTTTTCATGATTCTCTCAAAAAGCAGTGGAATTGCTGTCAAGTTTAGTTTAGGGCGTTTACCGTTTGACGCCTGTTAAAAAGTGCCACTGCCCAGTGTGAAAAATGTCAGACAACGAGGCCTGGGATATACTCTGCCATCCGAAATGGTGTCGACAGTATGAAACCCGCCGAATACCCCAACGAGCCCGCCCACCTGTGGCGGCATTTCTACGCCATCTCTCGCATCCCCAGACCTTCGCTGCAGGAGCAGGGCATGCGCGACTACATCACCGGCCTTGCGGACGAGCTGGGCCATCGCTGGCGCATCGATGCGACGGGCAACCTCGTGGTCGAGGTGCCCGCCACTGCCGCAATGCAAGATCGCCCGGCCGTCATCATTCAGAATCACATGGACATGGTCACTGTTAAGACCGCGGATAAGGTCCATGAGTTCAAAAAAGATCCCATATCACTGCAGGTGGAGGATGGTTGGCTGAAAGCGGATCGCACCACGCTGGGCGCCGACAATGGGGTCGGCTGCGCGGCCGCCCTGGCTTTGATGACCGACTCCGAGATCGAGCGACCACCACTGCAACTGCTGTTTACCGTCGACGAAGAGCGCGGTCTGTTTGGGGCGCTGGAACTGGATCCAGACCTGCTGCGCGCCGAGCGCATGCTCAATCTGGATACGGAGGAGTGGCACGAACTGTACGTGGGCTGCGCGGGAGGCGGCGGATGGGGCTTTCGCCGCTCTTGCGATACCCAGGTGGCAGATCGGACGGAAGAGGCCTGGAGCATCGGGCTCAGCGGGCTGGCCGGCGGGCATTCCGGTATTCAAATACACGAGCAGCTCGGCAACGCGGTCAAGCTGCTCGCCGAAGGATTGCAAGATCTCACGGGTGTGCGGCTGGCGGCGATGGACATTGGCGTGGCGCACAATGTAATACCTCGAGAGGGCTCGGTGGATATTCTGTGTCCGGCGGGCACGGGCGAGCAGCTCGCACAGCGCCTGCAGGATCTGCGGGTACGTGCGCTCAGCTATTTGCCTGCCGACGACAGTGGCCTCACCTTTGAGTGTCGGCAGACGCGCTGTGATGCGGCGATAGGTGTTGAGGATACCGCGATGCTGTTGGACCTGGTGTCGGCTTTTCCACACGGCGCGATAAGCTACTCGCGCTCCTTGCCAGGCCAGGTGGTGGAACTGAGCAGTAACTTGGCGATCGCGCGCCTTGCCGACGGCGATCTGTACCTGGAGTCCAGCTACCGGTTTTTCAACGAACAGCAGAGTCTGCCACTGCAGCACGCGGTGTTGGCGCTGGCCCGCCGGTTTGATATGACAGCGGAAGACGTGGTGGGTTATCCGGGTTGGCAGCCTGACTTCAACAGCCCGCTGCTGGCCGAGGGGCGGGCCCTGCACCGGGAACTGTTCGACATAGATCCCGCCGTCAAGGCGATACACGCCGGCCTGGAATGCGGCATATTGAAGAGCAAGCGTCCATCGATGGATGTGCTGTCGTTTGGCCCCACCATTGTCGGCGCACACTCGCCAACCGAGCGACTGGCTATCGACACCGTGCCCCCTTTCTGGCACTTTCTCACCGCGCTGCTGCAGCGTCTGTAGCTCGCTCTGCCGGGGGTGCCGGCGACTACCATGATTCGGAGAGTCTCGACCATGTTGCATCATCTGGACACGCTGCCCGCAGATCCGATTCTTGGCCTGGTGGCCGCCTGTCGTGAAGATCCCAATCCGAACAAGGTCGATCTGACGGTGGGCATTTACATGAACGATGAGGGTTTGTGTCCGGTGTTCGACGCCATTCGCAAGGCGCAGGATGCTCTGATCCAGGAGGAAACGACCAAGGCCTACATGCCCGCAGACGGTGATGCCCTGTTCAACTCGGGGATTCGACGACTGGTGCTGGGCGAGGACAGCGTGCCGCTTGCCGAAGGCCGGGTGAGCAGTTTGCAAACCACCGGCGGCTGCGGTGCGTTGCGCATTGGTGCGGAGGTGATTCGTTCAGCGAACGCGGGCGCGACGGTGTGGGTATCAGACCCAACCTGGCCCATTCATATGCCGCTATTGGGCAACGTCGGCTTGCCGTTTGCTCATTACCGCTACTACGACGCTGCGGGCCATCGGGTGGATTTTGACCACATGGTGATGGATCTGCAGCGAGCCGAAGCGGGGGATGTGGTGTTACTGCACGCCTGTTGTCACAACCCCTGCGGCGCTGATCTGACATTGGAGCAGTGGGGCATGATAGCGGATATGGCCGAGCGACAAGGTTTTGTCCCGTTTGTCGATATCGCCTACCAGGGGATGGCCGACGATTTGCAGGCGGATGCAGCGGGCCTGCGTTTGCTGGCGGATAGGCTGCCGGAACTGATCATTGCATCGTCCTGCTCAAAAAACATGGGCCTGTACCGTGAACGAACCGGCGCAGCCCTGTTTGTGTGCGACAGCGTGCAGGCGGCGGAGGCGGTGCAAAGTCAGGCCCGTACTGCGGCTCGACGCTTGTACTCCATGCCCCCGGCCCACGGTGCAATCTTGGCCGGCCGGGTGCTCGCCGAGGCCGATCTCAGAGCCAACTGGGAGGCTGAGCTGGCCGGGATGTGCGCGCGTATCAACGGATTGCGCCGGCAGCTGCGGGCCGAACTTGAGCGGCAGTGTGGTGGCGACTTTGCCTTCGTCGAGCGGGAGCGGGGCATGTTCTCGTTTCTCGGTCTCAGCGAGGCACAGGCGCAGCGCCTCAGGCAGGAGTACAGCGTGTACATGCTCGACTCGTCCCGCATCAATGTGGCGGGTGTCAATGCCGACAATCTGGAGTATGTGGCCACGGCGGTGGCCAGCGTAGTCTGAAAGACGGCGTCAACGCCTGAAAAGAGGCGGCAAATACCGGTCCACCAGGGTAGGTGGGTAGCCGATCAGCTCGACCAGACGCCGCCGGCACTCGGCCTGGTCCGCGCCACGCTTGCGCCATACCGGTACCCGCTTGACGAGGGTCTCCACGGTTTCTCTTGGGGTGATGATCCAGCAGTCCTGGTCGACCTCGCCAAAATGAAAGTCCGCAGGGCACTGCGCCAGCGCCTGTGGCTTCATGTACACCGCCAGAGTCAGCACGCGGGCGGCGCCCTGGCCGTTCAGATGATCCTTTAGGAAGCTCAGTGTGCCGCCGCGGTCGCCCAGATCGTCGATCACCAGCACCGATTGATCGCGCACATCCAGGGAGCTGTCCTGCTGAACGACGGGCTCGTCGTAGCGTTCGTTAGGACCTTTGTACAGTGACACGCCGATGGTGCCGAACACAATGGGCGGGTCCCCTGTCGCGCGACCGTGGACCAGGTGGTCGTACAGCAGGATTCCGGGCAGCATACCACCCATGGTGGCCATCAGGGCATGACTGATGGCCTCCTCTGTTGCCCGCTCACGCTGGAAGTGATGGACCTGCTGCGCAAGCTCCGCGATGATTGCGCTCTCGGCTGCATCAGGTACCAGCAGGAAACCCAGCTCGTCGTCCGGAACTGACACTCCCTGGGGCTGACGCCAGAAATCCAGGTCGATATCGACGGGCGCACAGCGCAATTGGTCGTGGTAGCGGGTCATTGTCGCTCCTTTGTTTAGGTTTTATGGACATGGGTGCGCGAGCAGCGAGCGACAGGTTACCATGCGGACGACGATCGGTTGGGAATTCGGGTATCATGCGTTTCCCGAAAAACGGAGTCGCGATCGGTCATGAGTATCACCACCGCCCCCGCCGCGCTTTACTCTCAGCACGATCAGCATGATCGTCAGGTTGCGACCTGGCTGTTGTTCTGTACCGCAGTGGTGTTTGGCATGATTTTGTTGGGGGGCGTGACTCGACTCACCCACTCTGGCCTGTCCATGGTGGAGTGGCGCCCACTGATGGGCGTGATTCCGCCCCTGTCGGAGGAGGCCTGGCTTGCCACCTTCGACAAGTACAAGCAGTTTCCTGAATACCAGAAGGTCAACAAGGGCATGAGCCTGGACGCCTTCAAGGTGATCTTCATGTACGAATACCTGCATCGGGTGCTCGGACGAATGATCGGGTTGATTTTCTTTTTTCCGCTGGTGTATTTCGCCCTGCGACAGCGGATAAGACCCGGAGTGATGCCTCACCTGGTGGCGCTGCTGGTGCTGGGTGGGTTGCAGGGCCTGTTGGGCTGGTACATGGTGAAAAGTGGCCTGGTCGACAACCCCAGGGTAAGCCAGTACCGGTTGACGGCCCACCTCGGGGTGGCCGTTGCCATTTATGTTTACCTACTGTGGCTGGCACTGGACTTATTGTTTACCAAGCGGCGATCCGGGACAGGCGGCTCTGCGGCTTCGCACTGGCCGCTGCTGTGGATTGGGTTGGTCTTCTTGATGATCCTCTCCGGCGGCCTGGTGGCCGGCACGCGGGCCGGGCTTGCCTATCCCACGTGGCCGCTCATGGGCGACAGTTTCGTTCCGCCGGGTTTGTACGGCATGACGCCTTTCTGGCTATCGGCCTTCGAAGACGTGACCACCATCCAGTTCAATCATCGGGTCCTGGCGTACGGGGTATTCCTACTGCTCAATCTGTACGCCTGGCGGGTGTATCGTAGCGCCCCCCCGGAGGCACCGGCGCGCCGTGGCGCGCTGTTGCTGGCGGTGACGCTGTGGATGCAGGTCGGTCTGGGTATCGCGACCCTGCTGCTGCACGTACCTGTTCCCCTTGCCGCAGCCCATCAGGGGGGTGCCATCCTGCTGCTGACCGTGACGGTGTACGTGTGTCATGTACAGATAAAGCGGCGGGCCGCTGTCATCGAATCCCCGTCGGTGAGAACGAATCAGCCGGAGCTGCAGTTGGTCAGAGCGACAGGGCGCTGATTAGACTCAGGTGGGCGTAGGGCAGCGCGGTCTGCTCGTGCCAAGCGTTGAAGGTTTCCTGAATTAGGCGCAGCTCGCGCTGGCTGGTGGGCTGGTCGCCGATTTCAAGACCTGAATCTCGCAGTGCTCGGACCACATCCGGGGTGACAATGAACGTGTCCTTTCCCATATTGCGCAGCAGCCGCTGGCCGCTCATGCCACCCAGGCGACTGCCGCGCTTGCGCAGCAGCGCAAATAGTCCTACTAGGTCGTCACCGGGCCAGCGGCTAACGAAACGTCCGAAGCTGCCGTGTTCGGCGCTGATGTCCAGTATGAAGCGGGCGTTGTCCTGCACCGTCAGCACTTTCTGACGGTTGCGGATGATCGCCGGGTTTTGCGCGAAGCGGTCGAGCTGCTCGGGACTGAGCAGAACGATTTTTTCTGGAGGAAACCCAAAGAACACGTCTTCGAATCCATCCCACTTTCTGTCGACGACGCGCCAGACAAAACCCGCTTGGAAGACACAGCGAGTCATCTGAGCCAGCCAGCGATCATCGCTCGTGCGGGACAGTGTGCGACGCGTGGCCGTTGCCGGCATCAGTGCCTTGAGCGCGTTCCGGCCGCCTTGGCGGTGCCGAGCGCGCTCAAGAATGGGTGCGAAGTCGGTTTGCGTGGTCAGGTTTATCTGTACCTGTGGCTGGCGATGCGTTTGGGTATATCCATTGTGGCTTCCTCGTGCAACCCAGTCACGCTCAGTCTAGCGGCAGTTGGTTTTCAGTAACAGCTTGGTGAAGACCACGGCATTGTGATCGCCTGCATCACGCTCTGGTTCCTCCGCCAATTCAACATCCGGAAAGCGGCGGAACAGTTCCGACAGCGTGAGATACAGCTGGCGTTTGGCCAGTGCGGCACCGATGCAGTAGCGCGGGCCGTAGCCGAACATCACTTCCGGGTCGAAGGCGCGCTCGACATCGAATCGAGCCGGTTCCTCGTAGTAATCTGGATCGTGATCTTTCAGGTGCGGCATCATCAATACCATGACGCCTTTGCGCAGGTGCTCGCCCATGAATTCCATATCCCTGGGAGCGTATCTGGCAAAGCCCATCTTTGAGGACACCCCCCAGCGATTAATCTCGCAGAACGCGTTGGAAAAAGCGTCGGGCGAGGCCAGCGCTTTGGCGATCTGGTCGCGGTCGTTACGGAGGAGCGAGTACACCGCCCACTGCTGGGCGACCAGTGTGGTGTCGGAGCCCGCCCCGATCAGCGCCAGTATCAGCGTAATGATGTCACCTTCGACGAAGTTCTCGTTCTCCTGCTCGATACGCAACAGGGTACTGAGAAAGTCATCCTGCTCGGGTGCGTTGCGCCGCTCCTCGATGACTTTTTTGATGATTTCGATGGCACGGTTGCTGTCCTGGCGGGCACTCTCCCGCTGCTCCTCCGAAATGGTCGGATTCCAGGCTTCGGTGAAGGTCATGATGACCTGCTTGATCTCGGGCCAGTATTTTTCCGGAATGCCCACCATCCGCGTGATGGAAATGAACGGAATGTGGAAGGCGATTTTCTCACGGTAGTCAAACACCTCCGGCTGTCCGAGATCGTCAAACAGCTTCTTTACTTCCGGTTCGATCTTGGCCTGAATGGCATCCACGACATTGCGCGAAAACGCGGGTGCGGTGACCCGCCTTACCAGGCGGTGATGATCGTGTTCTGCCAGCAGGCTGTGGCCGATCATGGCGCGTTCAAAGTTGCTCCACTGGTCTTCGGGTGGTCGCTCTGGCGCGAACTCCCAATCGTAGAAATCCGATGACAGGGGTTCGTTGCGCCAGCAGTCCATGATGTCTTCCATGCGAGTCACAATCCAGGCCTGCCAGGGTTCGTACCAGACCAGGCGACCGCGCCTTGCCAGCGCCAGACACTGGGGTATCGGGTCGTGGAGATATTCCTCCGAATGCGGGTTGAAGAGTTCTTCAATCGGGGGCAGAGCCTGGGCTACCTCGGTCATACCATTATCCTCCGTACAGTGTGAGCCGCGCAGGGTCAAGCGAAACGCTCGCGGCAACCCCATGCGCCGCCATAGTAGCAGCTTTTTAAAAATAGTATACATCTGTATACCTTTTGTGCTGACTGATCTCTCAATTCAGCCTCAATCGGGCGGTTCATCGCTTAGGTTGCTGCCGCGATCAGGTTAGACTGTAGCGCCTTTCAGACAATGGACAGCAGTGCGCATGGAACTGGTGGTATTCGACCTCGACGGCACCTTACTGGATGCGCGGGCCCAGGTGTCTGAGCACACCCAGGAAACTCTGCGTCGATTGCGTCAGCGGCACATCGCCTACACCGTCGCAACGGGTCGCACGCTGCATGCCTCTCGCGATCTGCTGGCGAACCACGGCTTTGATTTGCCCCACATTTACAAGAATGGGGTGGTCATTTGGCAACCCTCGACGGATGCTTACAGCCACTCGAATCTTCTCAGCGCACACGAAATAGAGGAGATTTTGGGCGCCTTTATTGCCGCCGAAGTGACGCCCTTCGTCTTCACACTGGGACCCGATAATCATCAGGTTGTTTACCACACGCCGCTGCTCACCGATGCGGAACGTCGCCTCGTGAAGGTATTTGGCGAGGACCGGGGCCTCACGCTCGCAGACCTGACGGATATGGCGCTGCACGCGGAGGTGACCAATATCAGCGCTCTGGGGAACCGCGAGCCGTTGGGTCACATAGAGCATGCGGTGGCGGCGCAGCCGCACCTGGTGGCATACGGCGGTGCCGCCTTCGAAGGCGAGCATTTGTATTGGTTGGACATTCATCACAGTGCCGCCAGCAAGGGAGGCGCGGTGGAGCGACTTCGTGAAGATCTCGCCATCGAGCGGGTTATCTGTTTCGGTGACAGCGACAACGATTTAAGTATGTTCAGTGTGGCGGATGAGAGCTACGCCCCCAGTAACGCTAAAGAGTCAGTAAAAGCAGCGGCCACCGCGGTAATCGGACATCACGATGCAGATGGGATTTCGCACTTTCTACGCGAACGTTTCAATCTCTAGGCGGGTGTTGCTCCTCGAGAAGTTGGTGGTACAACAGTGCCGCCAAAAACAGCAGCCCGGGCACCAGGTGAAGACTCAGCCGGCTAACGGCCGCGTATAACTGGTTGCCGGCGCCAAAGCCTGTAAACAGAAAGAGAAAAAGAAACAGGCCCACTGCGACAGCGAGAGCGGACCCCAGCGCGACGAAGTTTCGCAGCATCGCCGGTTTAAGCAGACAGACGGGTAACAGCAACAGCAGCAGGTAGGCCAGCAGGTGCCAGTTGTCGTACAGCCAGGTGCTGCGAGCAATGCCCACCAGAGACTCGGCTTCGACCGTAATCTGTGTGTTGCCCCAGCTGTAGCCGCCGATGCCGATATCCCATCGATCACTGACCAGTAAACCGAGAGTGGCGCCCAGCACCAGTGCCACGGCGAGCTTGAGCAGATGTTTGACCGGCGTCAGAAAAACAGCGACCGCCGGGATCAGGGTGGCGGCCCACACCAGGCCTTCCGCCTTGATGGTGGCGCACAAGATCGCGAATAACAGCATCAGCGCCAGTTGGCCATGCTCGCGGCGCTGTGACCAATTGTGCAGCGCCATCAGTGCGCCGCAGTAGCTAGCGGCAACGAACAAGTCTGCATACCCGGCGAGCGCCACGTGGATGTTCAACAAGGGCATCGATAGCAGAAAGTAGCAAAACGCCATGGCCACCACCGGCTGCACGGCGGCGGCGCGCAGTTGGCCGTAGAACGCCGCTCCCAACCCCGCTAGACACACCAGCCAGGGCAGGTTCATGAGGCTCTCACTCCAGCGCCCCAGCGCCAGATTCATCCACACCTGCAGCAGCGGAATGGTGGGTGGGTATTCGGGATGACGGTCGGTGAAGACATTGGAATCGCCCGTTTCCAACCACTGTTGATTGGTCACAAAAGGAACTATGTCCCGCGCCTCGAACCACACTCGCGATTTGGTTGCCCAATGCATGGTGGCGTCCCACGGGAACAGGGGGCGCCATATGACTTCCAGAGACAGTGTACCCAACCGCAAAGCGATCATTGCCAACAGTAGCCCGAACAACAACCGACTGCCTGCCGATTGGAGCGCATCGTTTGCTGGCGAGGGCGGGTTGCGCCGATCGGCGCGCCACCACAGCAATCCACCCAGAACAATCAGCAGGCTGCAGATCGGTGCTGTGATTGCAAAGCTCAACGGCAATCCAAGTGAGACCTGCAGACGCATCATCAGTGGCACGAGCAAGAGACCCACTAGCGCACCATTTCCCCACACCAGCGCAATCTGGTGCGTTGGAAACCATCGCCCAAGCCAGACACCGCCAAGCAGGATGGGCAGTGCCAGTGCGAGACCAGTCGTCAACAGTTCCATTCAGTGCACACGCAACAGGCTGCCGTTTCCTTCCCGAATGATCAGATCAGCCGATACCGCTGGAGCATTGGGAATCAGCAGGCTGTGCGTATCCGAGTTGTAGTTCAGCTCTGTCGGGCTGAGCTTTAGTACATAGTCGCCGCTCTGCAGATACCGGGCAGGCGGCATCTCCGGGCCTCGCAATGACCAGTAGACGTTGCGTGGTAGCAGATAATAGGCACTGCGCAGACCTGTATAGTCATCGCTTGACGCGACAATCACTCGGGCTTCAGGCGGAAGACCGTCGCGCATCCGACGCACGAGTTGGTAAAGTTCGGCGTCGGGTCCTGACGCCAGCTTTTGTTCTTCTGACTTACCGGCGAATGCGACTCGGGTGGCGGCCACCTGATGCAGCAGCTGTTTTTGCCATGCCAGGTCCAGAGCCAGCCAGCAGGCCAGAAAAATCAGTCCCAATGCCCGCCAGTCTGCTTGTACTCGTCGCTGGCGCCACGCGGACAATAACAGGTAGGCGAGAAGGCTGAACATGAATACGCAAGCCATCAAGGGTACCGGATAGTAGCTGGATACCTTGGTAACCCCCGTGTGGCTGTTCATGGAGGCGCGCTTCCAGGGCACGAATGCGATCCAGTCGGAGCGAATGGAGCGCAGTTGATTGGCCAGAGAGCTGCCGTGCAATGACAACGTGTGAACGACAACCTGCGAATTGGGCGCGCCTTGCAAAGCCAGCGTCAGCGTGAGGGCGTCGCCGCCCCAACCAGGCAATTCGTTGGTGGCGATCCAGAGGTCTGACAGCTGCCGGTTCTCAACAGCATAGGGGTGTGATTCAGTACCGTCTTGTCCCTGCCAAAACAGCGTTGCTTCAAGCGGTATCTGGGTCGATGTCGATTCCAGGGCAAGGTACATGAACGGATAGTTCGACAGCGTGCCAGGAGGTGCTGCAAACGTCAGCCGGGCAGAACCCCGCGCGTCCAGCGTGACGGTAGTCAGGTCACCGCGGGACTCGAGGTAATCAGTCGCCTCGGCGTTCGCAGTGATTTGCAGAGCCTGGCTCGTAGTGTTACCGGGCGAAGCGGACGGCATCAGCAAACTGATCAGTGTCAGCGTCGCAGTTATGCCCAACAGAAGTGAAGTGACAACGAGTCGCAAGGGTCACGCCCAGGTGTTGATGAGTCTGCCATCGATAGTAGCAAGATTTGCCGGGCCCAGCGCAAGTGTGGACTTGTGGAGTGTGAACTAGCTCAGCTGTTTGAGCGCGGCGGCGATGTTCTTGAAATGGTCCTGGCGATCCATGATCCTCTCCCGGGTCACTTCGTCCTGTGCAAGCGGCAGGGCCATATTGAGCTGCTTCATGGCGGTTTCCATAGCCCCATTCAGGGCGAAGTACTCCGCGCGCGCCAGATGTACAGCCATGATGTTACCGGCTTTGCCTTCGACCTCCGCTAACAGATACCAAAGATGCGCATCGCTGGGATCGTGTTCGGCCTGGGATTCCAGCACTTGAGCAGCCTCGCTGTACTTTCCCGCACGATAGTAGGCTTTGGCAAGGTACATGCTGATGGGATGGTTGTCGGGCACCAATTTGAGTAACTGCTTGAGCATGTTGATGGCCGCCGTGTACTTTTCCTCTTCAATGAGGATGTCTGCTTCGGCAAGGCTGTAGGGAATGCTGGTTGGATTGAATTCGCGCATTGGCTTGAGGAGTTCTCTCGCTTCCGCGAACTCGCCGTTGCGAGTCAGTGCCAGCACCAGGCCGTACTGATTCGCGACGGCGAGCTTTCCCCCCTTAGCGCGTTTGTCACGGAAGGTTTGTACGGCAGCCTCGTCGTCTTCAATAAAGTTGAGTTCAACCCGAGCACGCATCAGCTGAAACTCCGGATTGTCTTCGTAGATTTTGCGCGGAAAGCCATGCGCGCGATTGCGCGCGTCGGATATACGGCTCTCGGTAAGGGGGTGGGTAAGCAGAAATTCCGGTGGGCTGGCACCGTATGCCCGCATATCACGCTGCATCACTTCGAACATACCGGCGGCGCCACCCGGGTCAAACCCGGCCGCATACTGGTTTTGCATACCAATGCGGTCGGCTTCCTGTTCGTGCGCCCGGCTGTAACGCAGCTGGCTGTCCATCGCCGCGGCCTGACCGCCCATGATTGCGGCCATGCCGGCATCGCCAGCGCCAGTGGCTACCATGACCAGTCCGCCCAGCAGGCCGGCCAACGAAGCTACCGAAGATTGCTTCTGCGCTTCTATACCACGCGAAAAGTGGCGCTGGCTTAGATGGGCAAGTTCGTGCGCCATGACAGAAGACAGCTGAGCTTCTGTTTCCGCTTTCGCAATCAGCCCGCTGTGGATTCCAACCACGCCGCCAGGAACTGCGAACGCATTGATTGTCTTATTGTCCACGAGAAGAATTTCCAATCTTCGCTCGCGCAGTTGGCTGGTTTCGACCAGGTTGTAGATCAACTCTTCTATGTAGTCCTGAACGAGTGGGTCGTTCATCAGAGGTGCCTGGCGTCGAAATGACATCAGCCAAGCCCTGCCCAGGTAGTATTCCTGGTTGAGTGACACGGCGTTGCCTTCGCCAAATTCGGGAAGATTGTCGGCCTGTGATAGAGCGTACGCCGGCAACAGGCATAGAACGGCGATCGCGAGCAGGTGTTTCATGAGCTCGAGCAGCTTAGCATCGTACCGCAACCAGAGCACGAAAATTACCAGATTGCTGCCTCGCAGCCAGCGTATTTGCCGCGCTATTATGAAAAGATGCGCGCATTATTGATGATAACTATTAGCTCGCTGCTGGCGGCCTGTGGGCAGTACGAGATCAAAAATCTGGCCAAGTCTGATATCGACCTGGTGACGGATGAATTTATTGTCGAAACGCGCTCAGCAGTAAGCGAGCTTGTCATAAAGCTGTACAAGCGCAATCCCTCCCAGCTGCGTAAAAATCCAGGTATGACGATCGAAGGTAGACTGGCGCAGCTGCGAGTGCATCGATACGAGCTGCGCTTTGATGAACTGGGTGGCAAGCAAGACGTGGATGCGATGAATCTAGCCTTTGATCCCAACTACCGCGGCGACAGGGTGTTTGCACTTGTGGTAGGTCTTGGCAGCATGCTCCGCCAAGCTTACCAATATAAGCCCGAAATGTTCATGACCGACCAGCTAAATGCGGACGTACTGATAACCAGTGCACGCAACGTGGAAGTGCTGTTGTGGAAGCTGAAGAATACTCGCAAGGCTAATGGTGAGCACTACCTCATCACCTACGAACAGTCCGGTGTGGTCGACAATCTGAGTTTTGAGCGACTGTTTGGTGAGATTATTGTGCTACAGGAAATGATGGCGCGTATCGCAGATGATTCCAATGACCGCGCCGTCACCAATGCCGTGCATGCGGTAGGCAGAGTGTTTATTCCGCTGCCGATTTAGCGGACCCTTCTCGCAGCTCATCCATCGACTGGGCGATATCTGCGGCAAGATCCGACAGCAGTTCCCGCTCTGCCTCCACCAGCGCCCGATAGCCGCTGTCTGACAATCGCCTATACTCGGAATACTGGAAGGACGCCAGCACGTCGCCATTGTGCGCCAAACTCCAGTAGGCGACCAGTACGGCACGTCCGTCAAACGTTCCGTGCAACTGATCAATGCTGACGTTAATCAGTGTTTGGTCCCGACCCCCCTGTGCAGCGAACAAATCCCGACCGCTTGCCTTGGAAATGTCCGTTAACAGAAGGCGCTGTACACTCTGATACAAAGGCTCTGCCCACAGGTGATAGTTCGCTTGACGCATGTCACCCTCCGCGGTCATGAGGACAAGTCCCGGCTGATCCAGATAAGGTGCAATATCCACCGAGCTGAGCCCAAACTGCATGTCAGGGTGCAGAGCACGGGAGTCAACGGGCGCATCGCTGCGCAATAGATAGTAACTGCTGGTGGGAGGAGTTGATGCGCAGGCGGCCAGCAGGGCTACCAGTAGAAACGTTGCGAATGGTTTCACGGTTTGACCTCCGGCTCGGGGTCTGGTTGTGGATTGCCAGGTAGGATGAGTTGGTTGGGTTGCTTCGCAAGCTGGCTGGTTAATGCATCCAGATTGCCCAGTGTGCGGTTCAAGCGCAGCAGGCTTGAGTTGATGCTCTGGTAGGTTGCTGAATCTGGCGACAATGCCTGCAGGGCAGCGCGTAAGTCCTCCAGCGTGGCCGCCAATTCGTTTGGCAGCGCCTGGGTGTCCGGCGCCTGCAGCAAGGTGTCGACGCTTTGCAAGGCGCTATCCAGAGATGCTACTGCCCCGTTGATGCCGTCGATGGTGTCGTCCAGCGGTAGCTTGCTGATCATGTCGAGAATAGAGGACACCTTCTGCTGCAGTTGTCCAAAACCGGTATCGATTGTGGGAATGGTTGGGTAGTCGAGAAAAGTACCCATGGCGGCTGGCTCGACAGGGTCAAAAAAGTCCATGCTTACGTATTTTGCGCCGGTCAACAGGTTGCCGCTTTCCATGCTGGCCCGCATACCTCGCTCGACACCCAGTGTTATTCCCCGTTGCAGGCGACGCAAGGACTCGGACCGATCGGGCATCTCCAGTCTGGCCGGCTCCAGATAGATCAAGACGGGAATCGGGCCGCCCTGGCCGACCTGGTCGCTGTCGATGGAGTGCTGGATAGACTCCTTGATCAGCAGGCGTTCAACCCGGCCGAGCAGTATGCCTCGGTACTCCACCGGAGCGCCGGGCATCAGCCCTTTAATGGACTGTTCAAACGAGACCACGTAGTAGGAACCGAAACGGTAGGGATTTTTGAGAATATCGTCGTAGGACGAGTAAAGTCGGAACTCTGAATCGTTGTCGACCGTCTCTCCCTCACGAATGCCATCGGGTAGGCCGAATGAAACTCCGCCCAGTAGCACCGTATCCAGGCTGCCTGTCTCGACTTTAAAACCGTCGGCACCTGCGCTGAGAGAGATGCCACTGGTATCCCAAAAGCGAACTCCGCTGTTGACCAGCTGGTGATAAGGTGCGTCGATGAAGATCTGATAGTGCATCTCCTTGTTCTCAGGCTCGAACTTCATGCTCTCAACCCGTCCAACCTTGTAATGGTTGTACAGCACGACGTCTCCGGTGCTGACCGAGGACGCTTCCTTGGTTGTCAGGCGCAGACGCAGACCGGGCGCGTCCAGAGGCGTCAAAGGCGGCTGCTCGAGCGCCTTGAAGCGTCTTGCGCCCGGCTTGCCATCGCCCGGCGCAAGCTGAATGTACGCACCGGAAAGCAGGGTCTCCAGGCCGCTAATGTTGCCAACACCAACGCGCGCGGTGACCACCCAAAAACGTGTGTCTTCCTTCAACAGCGGTAGCGTTTGGCGGTCCAGCCTGGCGGTTGCCACCACGCCATCGAACTGATCGTTCAGGCGCACTTCGGTAACGGTGCCCATGTCGACATTGCGGTACTTGATCTTGGTTTTTCCCGCCTCAAGCCCGTTGGCGGTGGAGAATACGATCTCTATATCAGGACCTTCCGTCAGATAGTTTTGTACTACCAGATAGGCGCCCAGAGCGAGCGCCAGCAAGGGGATAAACCAGATGCCCGATACGCGCCGCTTCTGACTGATTTCAGCTTGTTGAGTCGCCACTTCTCTCCTCGTCATTCGTATCCCAGATGAGGCGGGAGTCGAAGCTCTCCGCGGCGATCATGGTCACGATCACCACACCGGCAAACGACAGTGCGGCGATACCCGGTCGGATCACCAGCAGCCCGCCCAGGTGGACCAGAGCCGCGAGAATCGCGACGACAAAGACATCGATCATGGACCATTTGCCGATGAACTCTGTCACCCTGTACATAACGCTGCGCTGACGTTGATCCAGCGGTGAGTGCCTTTCCACCGTCCAAATCAGATAAAACAACGCCATAATTTTGGCCGACGGCACCAGCACGCTGAAAACGAAGATGACCGCCGCCACCGGTATTGAACCCAGGTTGATGAGCAGGACGACGCCACCAAGAATGGTGCTGGCTTCCGTTTTACCCAGCTGATCAGTGTACATAATGGGGTAGAGATTAGCCGGTATGTACAGAACGCAGGCTGTCATCAACAGTGCGAGGGTGCGCTGAATGCTGTCGATCTTGCGCAGATGGAGTGCGCTGCCGCAGCGTGGGCAGTCGCGCAGTGAAGTGGGCGAGAGTTTGCCGCACACATGACAGGCGGCCAGATTGGATGCGGCTGCGGTGGACCCATTCATGTCTGGGCCAGTGCCTCAATGTCTTCCCAGCACTGAAAGCGATCCAGTGAGGATACGGCCAACGTAAAGCAAACAGTGAAAGCGGCATACGCCCAAAACGATATGCCCAATACGACCGTGGCCATCGCCGAAATCTTGACCAGGGAAACGATGACGCCGATCAAAAACACCTCCACCATAGCCCAGCTCTCCAGTAGAAAAATCGCTTTGGCGGCGGGAGTGAGCCAGGCCACCCTGCGACCTTGACTCAGAGGCAGACACAACAAAAGGTGCAGGATCAGGACGATGGCCGGTATCACAATAATGAAAGCGGCCACCATAAAAGCAACAGCCTCCATGCCGTTTACCCATAGGGCGCCCGGGGTTTGTCTGAGGCTCATGACGCTTTCTAGACCGTTGGCTGAGAAGGACAAAAATGGGTACGCGTTGGCGGCCAGCAGAAGGATCAATGCGGCGATCGAAAATGACAGAACGCGGGCGTATGCATCGCTGCGATATCGGGTCAGGAAATGACCGCATCGCGGGCAGTAAGCGCTGTCTCCGTCATGCAGGTGGCCGACGTCGACAAGAAGATCACAACCCGGGCAGGCAATAGCTGCAGTCACGCGGTCGTCTCGCGGTTTTCCTCATGGGTCGATTATAAGAGGCAGCGCTTGACCTGGCTATTGTTTCAGGGACTCACCTGGCACGTACCAAATGGGCGATGACCAGGCCCGTTCCTGAATGACTTTGCGGTGTTCAGGCGCACAGCAGCCCTCCATGCCCTCGGGGACGGTGTCTGGATTGTCACATCGCACACCCGCTTCCGCGCAAATACGCTGACTCCAACGACAGACCGGGTTCTCCAGAATGCGCGCGTAATAGAACGCCTGGGCCTGGGGGTCAAAATCACGGTCCTGCCAAACAGCGCAAAGCTGGCTGTGGCCGCTGCCTGTGGGCTCGCAGGTATTGATGTCGACGCTGGCGTCATTGTCACCTCCGGCGACGTCCAGCACTTTTTCCTGCAGTTCGCCATCCGCATACCAGCCCTTGATCAACTGCATGCGCTGCAGTGGGCTGCCGGGATACTCGACGGTCCCACTGTCCATAACAGCGGAGACCAGGAAGTGAGGTGCCTGGTTGGGGTCTTCAGGGGTAGGCAAATCGCCACCCATGGGCACACCGCCGGCATAGCCCTGAGCGACCATGTCCGCATGACTGCACAGATCGCCGGCGTAGTCCCAGCCGCCAAAGAATCGCAACACCGGGCGGGTGCCGGTGGTCGCATAGGCCTCTTTACGCCGCATCGCTGCGAACAATGCGTCGCGGGAGTTTTCCTCGGCGTACAACACCGCCAAACCCCCCGGATTGTATTCCAATTCATCCGGCAGTCCGGCGGGCACGCCATCACGGGCGCCCATCCCTGCGCCGCCGTGGCCCGGGTGATTTTTCTCCATCGCCAGGCCGGGAGCCGCGATGTGAGTATCCGTGCTGGAGATCAAGCCGAACTTGAAGCTGTTCACACCGAGTTCCTGCTGCTGCTGCAGGCCCTTCTTCAACGCATAGCGAAGAAAGTTGGCTTCGCCGGGCGGAACGGTCTCCGGCAGTCGCTCGTCGCCGAGCAGTGGCGAGAGAAAGTCGAGTGTGGCGAATGGCAGATCACCGGTATTCTTGCCACCAAAGCTGTCGTAGCCCATCTTCTCGAAGCCGCAGTACTCGTCTTCCGACCATACAGGTAGCCGACTATCGCATTCCGACGAACCCTTGTGCTGCATCACTTCGAACAGCGTGTTCCAGTGAGCTCGCCGGGCGGCTTCTTCAGCGGTGACCGGCTCCGGTGGAACATCCATGTTGCTCAGCCTCGCCGTTTCAAACATCAAGCCGCCACTGAGATTGGCGTTGTGGGGGATAACCACCGCGTCACAGCCGGGTGTGTTCGCGACGCATTCCTCATCCAGGTAATCCCATAGCGTGACCTGTGAGTCACTCTCTATCCAGCCTAGTGCGTAATCGGGTACCTGCGCATTGCGGAAGATGACATTGTGGTGCAGATTCTGGCCGGTCTCCGTGCTGGCGGTCCATTCATAGCCCACAAAGCTGGTGAAAGTGCAGTCCTCGCTGCGGTCGTAGGCGGCCTCTGTGTCCGCCTGAATGTCTGCCCACGTGTCACTTGCAAAGCCGAGGCAAATTTCCTTGTCCTCACCGCACAGACCGGTCCACCTTTGTTTGTAGCTCATGCCGCGGGCGGCCAGTGTGATGAAGGACAAGCTGGGTACGTGGCGATGCAGAAAGCACACGGGATGCCAGTAGCCATCCAAACCCTCTGTATTGCACATGCGCATCTCGCCCATGAACTCGGCGTGGTCCGTAATGCCGGTAAAGTCCAGCGGGCGGTCAAGCTGAATGGTGCGAGTGGGGTTGCCGTCTTCATCGTAGGGCTGAATACCCATGGGTTTGCCTTTGGCGAAGTTGTACGCATCGATGGGTTTGTTGCGCGTGTCCTGCGTATTGGCATCAAACGACCAGGCGGTGTGCACGTGGAAGTCGCCGAAATAGGGACGACGTAGCGGGTCATAGTTGCGACAGGGAGCGCGCTCCTCGGTGCGTTCAAACGGTGGCACGATAGCAGGCGGTGCGGTGCTGGGCTGCGGTAATTCTGGTGCGCCCGCGTCAGCGATGGCGGCGCTACCGCCGAAAAATAGAAGCAGAGGCAGCACGCGTGTACAGATCATGTCTATATTCCCCAATCTTTGGGGCTGCAGCATACTATCAAGGGTGTAAAGGTTGAAAGCTCGGTGTCGGTTCAAGCTGTGATATAACTTGGCTGGTATGTTTATTCAAAAGGCAATTAAGAGACTGGTGGCCTGCGGTTTAGTTAGCCTGATGGCGGTAGGCAGCAGTGCGGCACCGGAGTCCGGTGTTTCGGCCAACGCGGCCGTCGGTTCGACTGTGCAGATCCCAGATACGAATGAGCGTAGCGAGCCGAACTGGAGACTGGTGTACACCAGACAGCCGCGAGCGCGAGCGCCTGTACCGGGCACGCCGGTTAAGGAAGCCGCCAACTGGCAACACGCCACCGACGTCGGTCGGATTAATCACGGCATCGCGGAAGCAGACGTGGTCATTGACGATCTCAGGGGTAACGTCAAGGTCATACACAACTGCACCGAGTCTGAAGAAATCTGTGTGGCCCAGGAAGCGCGTGTCAGCCCGGATGGCCTCAAGATTGCTTACTCAGTGGGGTACGGCAACACCATGCAAGATGTGGTGGCGCAGGGCGTGAACATGGGTATCAAGGAGATCCCTGGGCTTACGCACGCCAGACTGTGGATTTACGATCTGAAAGACGGTCGCAAGTGGTCATTGCCTGTTCCTCACGAACGGGTCATCGATCGACAGCCCGAGTGGCTGAACAATGACACGCTGGTGTTCGCGAGCAATCGCGCCAACCTGTATCCGTTCAAGAATCCTTTCAACCAACACCAAGGCAAGGATCAGTTTGGCCGTGGTCGCTGCTTCAACGCACCCTACTGCGTTTCACAAGAGTACGGCTATGGACTGGCCAGTCGGGCGATGCAAATCTGGACCATCAAGATCGATGGTAGTGACCCGCGCAATATCAGTCCGCATGAACAGAACGCACTTGCGCCCGCGGTGATGAGTAATGGCGACATCCTGTACTCGTGCTGGAACTCCCATGAGAACAAGAGCTTCGATTCTTTCGCCGCGACCTCCAACCGACCGGCGACCTCAAAGAACAAGTGGTGGCTTTGCCGAACCGATGGTAACGGGGCGGACGCGACGGTCATTCTCAATGGGCATAAAACGACAACACTGAAAACCAAAGGCTATCTTGCGCCGGGGGTTCGCGGTGGTGAGCGTCGCTCAGAGCTGCGAGCGATTCGATCTGTGGCGGAAATCTTTCCAACCAAGCTGGCTATATCAAACTACTACCGCTCTAATCACGTTGGTAGTTTGGGTATCGTTTACGCAGTCGATTACCTCAACCCGCACGTTGAAGGCTGCTCCACGGCTCGCTGTTACCCCGACGGGGAAAGCAACAGTGGTCGCCCCGGTAGCGGTCGCTATGTGCCAAGTTCCTTGCGCCCCATCACGCCCTACGGTACAGACCAGGATAATCAAGTACGGCGTGACGGTCAGGGTCGCGCGATGGGCAAGGCGGGCTATGCGGCACCACTGCCCGATACGGATACTGAGTTTTTAATCACCCACGCGCGCGGGTCCTGCTACGAAGTGACGCCCTTAAATCAGGCGAATCGCGCCGCTATGGGTGGTGAGCCGACCTGTCAGAAATCGATTTATCGGGTCAAGGTGCCCATGGTGACCAATCCATTCGACAAGCGTCAGATGGTGTTGCTGTCGGGCGGCCGCAAGTGGCACAAGTGGGATGCAAGGGCAATCGCCACCTACCAGCGTCTGTACGGTAAGCCGCTGCCGGATCAACCGCCACCATTGAATCCATCAGACAATTGCTACCTGCAGGTGGTGGACGCTCGCAAAGCGGAACTCAGTCCCAGTGCCCCGAGCTTCAACTGGCGAGCAAATCTCTATGAGCACTGCGCCTTTCAGGGTTGTGCCGTCAATCCCGAGAATCCGAAGTTTCACGCGGCCAATATTGCGGGGCTGACGGTCTATATTCCCGAGATGTGGGACATCACCTACCGAGGCAGTAATGAGCGAGCCTTTCAGGCGGTACTGAACAATACGGGCCACAAGTCAGTCGCCATACTGGGGACGCAGCCACTCATGGAGGATGGGTCGGTCAAGATGCAAGTGCCCTGCGAAACACCGCTGATCATGGCGGGCACGGATGCGAACGGCATGTCGATAGCGCACGACACGATGCTGCATTCGCTGCGAGCGGGCGAGAGTCGCACCTGTCACGGGTGTCACGACGGTCATTCCGAAGAGCGATATCGACAGATTGGTAAACCAGCGGTGGAGCGATTTGCGGGCACGCTGGCGGCTAAGACGGCGCCCGCTATGGCCACTGCTCAGTCACCGGTGACCTTTGATGACGTTAAACCGATTCTGGAGCGGCGCTGTCGAAGCTGTCACAAGGACATGAATAATCGCGACGGGTTGTTGTATTCGCGCGTCGCCTGGGACTATGAACAGCACGACTGGGCGTGGGCGAAGAAGCAACCCGGCATCGGCCAGCGCAAATCTGTCGCGCACGTGCTTGTGAAACGCCGTGGTCAGGGCTATCAGGTCGGAGACACCTTAAAGTTTCTACCAGGAGGTGCTCAGGGGGAGGTATCAACCGTGGGTGGGCGCGGGGGCATCAAGAGCATAAAACTGCGTCGTGGTGGCGATGGCTATCCGCCCCTATCCAAAGTGCAGGTGGTCTCCTCTGAGGGCAAGGGTGCTGTGTTGCAGGCGATGACCGATCGGTTTGATCTCGCACGCCCCTACACGAGTAAGTGGGTCGCTAAGTTCGCCCGAAACTCACTGCTGTACTGGAAGTGCATTGGCTCGCGACAGGATGGGCGTACCGACCGGCAGTACAACAACGACCTCGATTTTGGTCCTGCCCACGAGTCCGGCGCCACCGAGGAAGAGTGCCAGATCATCGGTCAGTGGATTGATACGGGCATCCAGCGCTAGCGTTTCCAGCGCCGCCTACAGGCTATCCAAAAAGTCCCCGATACGCTCTCCGGTTTGCTCAAACAAGGGGTTGCGGCCGCGGCCGTAGTGAAAAAAGCCATGGCTGGCGCCGGGGTAGACAGCGGTCTCGCAGCGCGCCCCCGCGGCGTGTGCAGCGGAGCAAAAAGCGTCAACCGTCGTCAATGGAACTTCTGGATCTTCATCGCCAACCAGAACCAGACTGGGGGGTAAGCTCGCGTCGATGTGGTGGTGGGGTGATACTTCCTGCCAGTAGTCCGCTACCAAATGGCCGTCGGGAGTGCCCGGGGACAGATCGAGCATTGGATTGTACAGCACCAGTGCGGCGGGACGCGCGCCGTCGCCACCCGGTAAACCGGTACCGAGCGCGGCTGCCAGATGTCCTCCAGAGGAACTGCCACCGACAAACAGGCGCTGTGGATCCAGGTGCAACTCCGTGGCGTGTGTTTGCAGATAGTCCATGGCCGCACGGGCATCCGCCACGGCGCCGCGGACGTCCGGTTGGTTGCGGCTGCCCAGCCGATAGCGCGCGCTGAAGCACTGGTAACCGAGCCTGGCAAAATACTGACACTGCGGGTACAAAGATTCAGGGCCGCCAAACAGCCAGCGTCCGCCGTGGAACAGCAGCAGCGCAGGTGCAGGGCCGCCTGCGCCGTGTGCCTTGAAGTGATGCAAATCCATGCTGCGGCCGTCAACGGTTGCGTAGGGGATGCGCGCATCCGGGCGTTCGTCGAATGGGTGGAACTTTTTTACTGAGTACACCGCTGCCAGCGGTAGGAGCACAGCGACCATTCCCGCAATGAAATATAAGTGTTCCTTTGCCATTGGGTCAGCCCGATTGGGCGGGGCGTAAAATGTCCCGGCTGCCAACTTCTTTGAGCACCTGCATATGGCGCGTGGTAACTCGCCAGCCAGAATCACAGCGCCTGAGGGTATCTCGATACTCGGCCCACACCTCGTAATAGGTATCGGCTTCAGAGCCCAGACCAGCGTGAATCGCGCGGACAAAACAGCTACTGGTCGCCCTGTCGCCGTCGAGGTTTATGGTAAAGTTGCTCAAGGTATGCAGGGTCGGGCCGCAGCCGCCGAGCATACCGCGCACCATCTCCAGAAACCCTTCGATGCCTTTAAGCTGGTAGAGCCCACCATAGTTGAGGTTCACATCCGGATCGAACACGTCTTCGAACAGCTGCCAATCTCGCGTGTCGCAGGCGCGGGCATAACGCACCAGTACGGCTTCGATCGCGAACCGGTCTTCAATCGCACGGACGGCGTCGCTCAACGAACCTTCCTTAATGGCTAGTGATGGGGGCAGTATAGCGAGACAGCACGACATGTCATCCTTCTCGACAGTGTCGAATCTGCTGATGTTGTACAACCTTGGCTTGACGACTGACGCAATGCAGCGTGTTTCGTATAGTCGAGCTTCGAAGCTATTGTGACAGTGGGGCCAAGGCGGAAACTGGGCTGTATCCGAACTCAGACGCTGTGCTCGATGTGTCGCTTGTGCTCGCCTGCAGGGCAGGCCTCAGTGGATGATCGGGTCAGCCGATAGTGCGCGTGACCGGCCCGATACTGGGGCTGAGGCTGGTTAGGTCAGCTCTGCCTCCAGTCCGGCGATTAGCCAGCGGACGGTGTCGGCAAATTCCTGAGGGACGCGTCGCTGTGGTGTGCGCGCAGGCGCATCGCGGCTCGCGTGAAGTTCAGACAGCGTGAGATCGATGCTAACGTGGGTGAACGCCCGACACGCGCGCAGTGCGGTCGCTCCTTCGAACCCCGCCCGGATTAGAACTTTGTAGAGCTCATCCGCGTACGCAGCGACCGGTGCTCTGTGGGCAGTGGTCATCAGTCGATAAAGATTGGGATGCGTGAGCAGGGCCTTGCGAAGATCGCCAGCCCAGCGCGCCGCGCTTTGCTGCCAACTGGACTTTGCCTGGAAGTTGAGTTTCAGGTTTTGCAAATGATATGCCAGTAGCTGCTCGATCAGCTGATCACGCTTGCCTACCTGTTGATACAGGGTGCGGGTCGAGCAGCGCAAAGCCGTCGCCAGGTTGCGGGCCGTCAGTGCGTCTGATCCACCTGAGTCGAGTAGAGAAAGGGCGGCTTCATAGATGGTTTCTGCCGAGAGCAGCGGTTTTGCCATTGTGGTGTGTGGTTCATCATTTTATAAAAACACTGTTGTTTTATACGCCGGACAGGCGCATGATGCAAATTTACAAGCTCATGCCTTTGGAGGACCGTATGGCCTGGGATTTTTCAACAGACTCTGAATGGCAAGCTCAACTGGACTGGGTGCGCAAATTTGTCGATGAACAGCTGATACCACTGGAACCTGTTATGGGAGAGTTCAGTGAAGCTCAGTGGCGAGCCGTTCAGGACCCTTTGAAGCAGCAGGTGAGAGATCGCGGCCTGTGGGCCTGTCATCTGGAGGAGGCGCTCGGTGGGCAGGGCTTTGGTCAGCTGCCTCTGGCACAGATGAACCTGATCACCGGACGCTGTCCTTTCGCTCAGGAAATCTTTGGCAATATGGCGCCAGACTCAGGGAATGCGGAGTTACTCGCAGAAGGCGGTACCGAAGCGCAGAAAGAAAAGTGGTTGTGGCCGAATCTTCGAGGTGAGCTGCGCTCCGCATTTGCCATCACGGAACCTTTCGTCGCCTCCACCGATCCGACCCAAATTGAGTCTAGCGCCGTGCTGGAGGGTGACGAGTGGGTAGTCAATGGACGTAAGTGGATGATTACCAACGCCTCGCGCGCAGACTTCATCATCTTTATGGTGGTAACGGAACCCGATGCTAACGTGTATCAGCGGTGTTCCATGATCGTGGTGGAGAAGGGAACTCCCGGCATGGAAATCCTCAGGGACATACCCACCATGCACCATCCACACGCGGAATACGGTGCGCTCGGCAACCACGCAGAAGTGTTGCTGCGGGACGTGCGAGTTCCCGCGGACAATCTGATCGGTGATCGTGGTGGCGCCTTTATTCTGTCGCAGGTTCGCCTGGGTCCTGGGCGCATACATCATGCCACCCGTTGGTTAGGCGAGGCAGAGCGAGCCTTTGATATGTTGTGCGAGCGGACCAAGTCGCGCAGTTCGTTCGGCAAGGGCTATGAAAAACATCAGATGATTCAGGATTACATCGCCGAGTCGCGTATCGAGTTGGAAATGGCGACGCTGCTGACACTGCGTACCGCTTGGAAGATGGATCGAGAGGGCCATCACGCCGCTCGTTCTGACATAGCTATGGCCAAAGTCAATAATGCAAAGGTTCTCTATAACGTGATCGATCGAGCGTTGCAGGTACACGGCTCGCTCGGCTATAGCTGTGACATGCCCCTGGAAGCCATGTATCGATCCGCGCGTATGGCACCTTTGGTGGACGGCGCGAACGAGGTGCACAAGGTAACCATCGCGCGTGAAGAACTGAAGCGCTACCAGGCAGTGGATGGATGGCCTACCGAGCACATACCCACGCGCCGCGAAGCTTCGCTGAAACGGTTTGCCGATTATCTGGATGCTCGCGAATGAGTGATCTGGACTTCGAGCCGGAACTGTTTGGCGCATGGCTGCACACGCAGACCGGTCGTGAGGCGACCCTGAGAATTGAGCCGATGCGGGGCGGAGGATCGTGTGAAATGTTTCATTTACACCACACGACGCCCGAGGAAGATGAGCAATTTGTTATTCGTCGAGCGCCGCTTGCCGTCGTTTCCGACTCAGCGCACAACGTCGTTCGTGAGTATCGGGTCATTCAGGCTCTCTCGGGCAACAAGGTGCGCGTGCCTGAGGTGTTGGCGGTTTGCGAAGACACAGCAATCATGGGCGCGCCCTTTTACGTAATGCGCCATGTGGATGGTGAAGTCATTCGCAGGCGCTTGCCACAGCAGTATGTCGATAATCCTGCCATCCAGCCGCACATTGGGGAGGAACTGGTGGATGCTCTGGTGGAGCTTCACAACTGCCGGTGGCGGGGAACACAGCTGGAAACCCTGGCAAAGCCCGAACGTTTTTTGGAACGACAGGTAGAGCGCTGGATGTCTCAACTCGCCCTGTATCGCAATCGTGATATGGGCGCGGTGGATGCGGTTGCCAACTGGCTTGATGACCACCGGCCGGCGACGGGGGAGCTGACGGTCATGCACGGCGACTACAAGATTGATAACGCTCTGTACAGCCGCGAGCTACCGCCGCGTATTTTGGCGTTGGTGGATTTTGAGATGACCACGGTGGGGGACCCACTCATTGATCTCGCCTGGGCGATGATCTTCTGGCCCGAGGAAGGCAATCTCATTGCCATCGCCGCCCCTGGAGCGGAAGGCGGAATGGATGAGACGCACTGTCAGCGGCCTGACACCCTGGTCGCCCGCTACGCCGATGCCACGGGACGGGATCTGGGGAGTTTTCAGTGGTACCAGGCCTTTGCCGCCTGGAAGCTGGGCATTGTGTTGGAAGCGTCTTACGCTAAGTACCTCAGTGGTGAATCGAAAAACCCCAACCACGAGTTCTTCGGTTTTGTTGTCGATCAGTTGATGGAGCGAGCGGCGCGTTTTGCTCGATAGGAATTGTCCATGAATGACCGGTTTGATGTGCGTAACAAGGTGGTGCTGATCACAGGTGGCAGCCGCGGTTTGGGTAAGGCGATGACGCTCGCGTTTGCGGAGGCGGGTGCGAAGGTTGCGATCGCCAGCCGCAAGCTGGCGGCCTGTGAAACGCTGGCACAGGAGGTGATTGCTGCAGGCGGCGAAGCATTGCCGCTGACCTGCCATGTAGGCCACTGGGATTCTCTGGATGAAGTGGTCGAAAGCGTGGTGGCCCATTTCGGCCGCATCGATGTGCTGGTTAACAACGCCGGTTTGTCGCCCATTGCGCCCTCTCTGCTGGATACCAGCGAGGCCTTGTTTGACAAGATCGTCGACGTCAATTTGAAGGGCCCGCTGCGTCTGACCGCATTGGCCGCTACGCGTATGGCACAGACCGGCGGCGGTTCGATCATCAATATCAGCTCCCTTGCGTCGTACCGGCCGTCGCCGGTGACCACGGTCTACAGTGCGGCCAAGGCTGGTCTGAATGCGCTCACTGCCGCGTCGGCGCAGGAGTACGCGGGTATGGGTGTGCGAGTGAACTGCATCGTGTGCGGTACGTTTGACACGGATGCGGCCGCCGGCATGATCAATAATCCCCAGGTGCTGCCACACATTCTCGACCCTGTGGCCCTGCAACGGATCGGCGATCCTGGTGAGGTGGTGGGAGCGGCCATGTACTTTGCTTCTGCGGCCTCCAGCTACACGACGGGCAGCTGCCTGACTATAGATGGAGGTGTGCGACCGTGATTCGAGACGCCGCGTTCTGGGTCGCGCTTTGGTGCCCCTTGCAAGGGAGCGATGTGAAATGAGCTTTCGTCATGTGATGACCGGCCCAGGCGTTGAACGTGTGGAGCGTGAAATCTGCGAGGTGATGCCACCTGCAGCCGGGGAGGTTCAGGTGCGCCTGCAGGCGTCCAGTTTGAATTTTCACGATGCCGTGACGCTCAAGGGCCTGATCCCCTGGATCGAGTACCCTCGTGTACCGCTGTCCGATGGAGCGGGCGATATCCTTGCTGTGGGGGATGGCGTGGATTCCTGGGTGCCGGGGGACAGAGTGATCACACTGTTCTATCCGCGTTGGCACGATGGTCGTCCGGAGGTCGCTAACAAGCGCTGGATACTCGGTGAAACCGTGGACGGGTGCGCTCAGGAGATCCTGAACATCGATGCGCGCAGCGTTGTCAGGGCGCCCCGGCATCTGGACGCCGCACAGTCTGCTAGCCTTGTCTGCGCCGGACACACGGCGTGGTATGCATTGTTCGAAGAGTGGCGAGTGCAGGCGGGACAGACGGTCCTGGTACAGGGAACTGGTGGTGTCTCGCTGTTTGCGCTACAGCTCGCCCGCAGCGTCGGTGCGAACGTAGTAGCCACCTCTTCCTCGAATGAAAAGCTGGAACGTCTTAGACAGTTGGGCGCGAATCATGTGATCAATTATCAGGAACAGCCCGATTGGGATCAGGCGGTGATGGCGTTGACGGGTGGTGTTGACGCGGTGATTGATGTGGGTGGGGAGGCAACGCTCGGCAAATCGGTGGCTTGCGCAAATACCGATGCGTTTATAGCGGTGATCGGTGTGCTCGGTGGTTTTGGTTCCGCTCAGGTATCGATCTTCGACGTCATGCAGAAGAACCTGTCGATCAAGGGCATTACCGTGGGCTGTGGAGAGTCACTGGCGCGAATGTGTCGGCATATTGAACATCACGCCATTGTTCCTGAAATCAGTCACCGCTTACCGCTTGACGCCCTCGCTGAGGGCTTGGCATTGATGGAAGCGGGCGAGCACTTTGGCAAAGTGGCTCTGGATGTCATCTGAATGGCCATTGTCGACTGGCACCACAAAACCGCGCTGGTGACGGGAGCAGGGACTGGTATCGGCCGGGCACTGAGTCGCGAGTTGTCGCGACGTGGGGCGTTTGTGTATGTCTCTGCTCTGACGATTGCCGAGGCGCAGGCGGTTGTTGATGAAATTGCGGCCGAGCGTGGACGAGCGGTCGCGCTGGTGTTGGATGTTACGGACAATACAGCCTATGCAGCGGCTATTCAGAGGGTGGTGAAAGAGCAGACAGCGATTGATCTGTTGGTGAATAATGCAGGCATCCTGTTCGTGGGTGAGTACTTTGATATGGACGAACGTTATCTGGAGCAGTTGATTCGGATCAATCACACCGCGGTGGCAATTGGCACGCTCTACGGATATCGAGCCATGAAGCAACAGGGTCACGGCCTGATTGCCAATGTCGCATCAATGGGCGGTGTGGTGCCTGTAGGTACAATGGCGGCATACTCGGCTTCGAAACACGCCGTTGTGGGCTTGACTGCAGCGGTCGGTGGCGAGGCCGAGGCGTATGGCGTGGATTTGAAAGTGATTTGCCCAGGTAACATCGCGTCAGACATGTTAGCCAACGCCAAGACCCGCGGCACGAATGCGCAAGGGGTGCTCGACGTATTGCCGGGACCCATGCCCACGGACCAGGCCGCCAGGGTCATTGTCGACGGCCTGGGTACTCGCAAGCGCCGTATTTTTGTGCCGCGCTACGCGCACTTACTGTCCGTTTTGCAGCGCCTCTGGCCGGGCTTTGGTCACCGAGGCGCCGTGCACTCGAGTCGGCAGTTCAGGTCCCTGCGCGACGACTCTCTGGATCAGCACTAGACGTCCGCGGCTGCGTTTTTTCAACTATTTGAACGTTGTAAGCCCCCGCCCGGAGACGTCGTAGACACTACCTGCAGTCGGGCGTATGCTGCTGGGCCCTCTGAGTGTGCGAGAGAAAGCGCGCGGTGTCTCCGATACCGGAACAGGGTGACCTGTAGAGACGGTCCACGGCAGACAGCTAGAGGGGGTGGATCCTGCACGAAAGTGTGTGCTGCCGTCTGCGACTGACAGGACGCGCTGACAACCCGCTTGCCGGCAAGATCAAGACATCGACAGATCGTTCATTTTCATTACAGGAGTACGCGGATGGCATTCAAGGGCAAAGTGGCTGTGATCACTGGCGGGGGCAGCGGTATGGGCCGGACTGCGGCACGCAAACTGGCGGAGCAGGGCGCGGCGGTGGCCCTGTTCGATGTCAATGAAGCCGGTATGACCGAAACCGCTGCTGGCTTGGACGCGGTCAGACCTTACAGCGTTGATGTCAGCGACACCGAAGCAGTCCACGCGGCAGTGGAGCGTGTGGAAGCGGAGATGGGCCCCGTGGACAGGGTTGCCAGCGCCGCGGCCATTATGCCTTTTGGCAAGCTGCTGGAGCAGGACCCGAAGCTGCAGCGGAAGCTGATGGACATCAACTACGGAGGCCTGGTCAATATAGCGACCGCAGCCCTGCCGGGAATGGTCAGCCGCGGCAGCGGCGATTTCATCAGTTTTTCGTCGATGTCGGGACTGATTCCCGGGCTGCTGATGGGCGGATATTGCGCCACCAAGAGTGCGGTACAGATGTACACGGAAATTTTGTACCACGAAAACCGCGAGAGCGGCGTACGATTTTGCTGCGTCTGTCCCCCGCCGGTGGCAACGCCGCTTTGGAAGCAGGCAGAAGATACGGTGGTCCCCAAGCTCACCGCTGCCAGCGAAGCCATCGCCCCGGAGGAAGTAATAGAAGATATCGAGCGCTGCCTGGAAAAAGGCCAGTTCGTGTCTTATCCAGGCAAACAGACGCGCATCGGGGCGATGATGCGACGGCTCGCGCCCGGCTACCTCTGGAACTACGCACACAAGGCCGAGGGCTTTTAGCATGCCGCGTGCCTGGGTTTGTACGGAGCTCAACGGCGAGGACGGGCTGGCGTTGTAGGAACAGCCCGAGCCGGTGGTGGGGCCTGGTCAGGTTCACGTTAGGGCGCGCTGTTTCGCTCTGAATTTTCCAGACGTGCTGATAACCCGGGGTCAGTACCAGATAAAGCTTGATCCTCCGTTTGTCCCTGGCAGTGAGCTGGCGGGCGAAGTGATCGCAGTCGGTGAGGGCGTGCAGGACGTGGCTGTGGGTCAACGGGTGCTAGCGATGACCGGCTTTGGCGCATTCGGGGAAGAGATACTGGTCAGCCCGCCCATGCAGCAGGTGATGGCGATTCCCAACAGCATGAGCTTTGAGGATGCGGCTGCGTTCAACATGGTTTATGGAACGGCGATGCACGGTCTCAGCCAGCGCGGGAACTTGCAGCCCGAGGAAACGCTGCTGGTGCTTGGTGCCGCGGGTGGCTGCGGCAGTGCCGCCGTGCAGATTGGCAAGGCGATGGGTGCCCGCGTGATCGCGGGCACAAGCAGTGAGCAGAAGTGTCAGCTTGCGCGTCAGTTTGGGGCAGACGAGGTGATCAACTACAGCGAGGTCGATCTTCGAGATCGGACGTTGGAGCTCACGGATGGCAAGGGTGTAAATGTTGTCTTCGACCCGGTGGGGGACGCCCTGTTTAGGCCGGCGCTGCGCAGTCTTGGGTGGAATGGTCGTTATCTCGTGATTGGTTTCGCGGGCGGTGATATACCCCAGCTGGGCATTAACTACACCATCATGAAATCAGTGTCCGTTGTGGGCGTGGCCTATGGCATGTCTGCTATCGACGATCCGGCGATGAATGCGGGCAACTTTGCACAGCTGTTTGACTGGTTCGGTCAGGGAAAGTTGAAGCCGCACATTGGCAAGCGCTTCGCCCTCGAACAAATGCCGGACGCCTTGCGCGATATGCACGCCGGCCAGGCACTTGGCAAGACCATCATTAACGCATAAGCGCCGCTGACAGCATGCGGACAAGCTGTTGAACTAAACCATCCTGATCCTTGCTAGGCACCTGTACCGCGCGTAAGCGGTGGTTATACTGCGCGGCGTCGGAAGTGTGTCGTAACCTGTTGGGTGTCGTGAGAGTATGTCATGAGTGATGATCTGATCTTGATTACCGGTGGAGGCAGCGGTATGGGCCGCGAGGCAGCGCGGCGGTTTGCCGGGCGCGGTGCCAAGGTCGTGCTGTTCGACGTGAATACGGCGGGTATGGAAGAAACCGCCGACGGTTTTGGGAATGTACACAGCCGGACCGTGGACGTAACGGACTTCGGCGCGGTCTGCAACGCCGTACGTGACGTGGAATCGAATCTGGGGCCTGTTGCGCGGCTGTATAACGCTGCCGCCATCATGCCGTTTGGTCGACTGGTCGAGCAGGACAACGCCATTATTCACAAGCAGATGGCCATTAACTACGGTGGGCTGGTTAACATCACCCAGGCGGTACTGCCGGGTATGTTGGATCGCGGTCGTGGCGACTTTGTCAGTTTTGCATCCATGGCCGGTTGGATTCCAATGCTAAAGACGGGAGCCTATACCGCAACAAAATTTGCGGTACGCGCGTTTACGGAAACGCTGTACCACGAACACCTCAATTCAGGCGTACGGTTTGCCTGCGTTTGCCCGCCTGCGGTGGCGACCCCGCTGCTTAAGCAGGGTCAGGAGAGTGACTGGCCGAAAATGTTGGACGATACAGGCGAGCCCATCCAGCCGGATGTGGTTATCGATGCGATTGAAGCCTGCCTCGACAAAGGAACGTTTTTTGTCTATCCAACGCGGGATGCCAAAATCGGCGTGTTGATGCGTCGTCTGTTTCCTGGCTTGATCTGGAAGCAGGTACATCAGGTGGAGGGCTTCTAGCCACTCGGTCTGCTTAGCGCTCTGAAACGCTCGTGTGTGCATCACACCGCACGGGTCCGCGAGTGCCTTGAAACACGCCGCGAAGAAATCGCTGCGATCGATACCTTCTCAGCTCAGCCCATTTCCGGTGTATGGCCTTTGATGCAACAGCGCTTAACGTGCGTGCCCGGCGGTGGCAATCGCCATCCGGGCTGGCCTGTGCCCGGGTCAGTAAAACCACGCTGGGCCGCGTCGAGGACGTGCCGGACGACAGTGAACGTAAACTGGGCACTTCGGCGAATGCAGGTTTGCTGAGCTGCCCGGCTGGTCGAGGATCACGGTACAATGCGATTCTGGGCAGGCGGTAGCGACGCGTTGCTCGATGCAGGCAAGATAATGGTATGAAGAAAATTGCGATAGTGTTGGTGCTCGCCCTGGCAGGGGGAGCGGCCTTTCTCCTGGTGCCGCGAGCGACAGAAGCGCCGTGGGTGCTGGAGGAGGGCTACCGCTCCCTGTACGACGGCGAATCGCTGGCGGGGTGGCGTGCAATTGGTGGCCAGGCAAGCTTCGCGGCAGAGGGTCCAGACATCGTTGGTCGTCATGGGCCGGGTGATAACACCTTCCTGCGAACCGAAGAGACCTTTGGCGATTTCTCTCTGAAGCTTCAGGTGAGATGGGACGAGCCGGGCAATTCAGGTGTGTTGTTTCGTGCCCAGCAACGCGATGATGACGGTCGTGCCTATGGGTATCAGTACGAGCTGGATCCTTCCGAGCGAGCCTGGACAGGGGGTATCTACGATGAAGCGCGTCGCGGTTGGCTGGCGAAACTGACAGACAATCCCGATGCGCGCGCCGCCCTGCGACTGGATGATTGGAACGATGTCGAGATTGAGGCCCGCGGGCCGAGCCTGAAAACCTGGATCAATGGTGTACCGGCGGCAGACATTCTGGATGGCCTGGATGCCGACGGTTTCATTGCACTGCAGGTACACGCTGGCAAAACCGGCGTGATACGGTGGCGTAACATCCGCATCAAACCGCTGCCCGCGCTCGCCGCCCCGGGAGATACCCTGCTGTCGGCACGGGAGTGGCGCGATGGTGAGCTGACGGGGGTCAGCTTTGACGCCGGCATGATCAGCGGACAGCAGCCCGGCCGTGACGCCTGGCTGGCCTCGCGACGACTGTTCAGCGACGTGATGGTATTGCTCGATGTGCCCGCCTGTGAGGCCGCCAGCATCGTGCAAATGCGATATCTGGAAGACGAAAATGGCCTCGGCCCGGCCTACGCAGAGGTCGCTATCTATGCAGACAGAGTCGAGGCCAGTGTCGCTTCAGGCGGCGAACTGACGACCTTTGACCCGCTGATCTTTCCCCAGCCTGCGGGCACTCATCGATTTGTGGGCATTACCCGGGAGGGCTCGGTCGTACTGACCGTCGATGAGTTGGATGCGCTGCGCGGTCAGTTCGGCCTGCCGGAGCGAGGCGAACTGCGCATATCGCCCGCGGATTGCGGCGGTGACTTTCAGCTGGTGGGTCCTGACTGGTTTTCTCTGAGAGAGGTTGGTGAAGAACCCCTGCCTTATGAAACGCTGGATACCGAGCCGGCGCCGGTACTGTCCCCGGAAGAAGCCCTGTCGGCCTTTCGAATTGCGCCGGGCTTCACCGTAGAATTGGTGGCAGCAGAGCCGCTTGTTGAGGATCCGGTGGCGATGGATTGGGATGAGCAGGGACGCCTGTACGTGGTTGAAATGCGCGGTTACATGCCAGATGCCTACGGTACGGGCAGCGAAGAACCCGTGGGGCAGGTGGTGCGGCTGACGGATGCAAACGGCGACGGCATTATGGACCGCAGCGAAGTTTTTCTCGGTGAGCTGGTTAATCCGCGGGCCGTGGCGGTCGTCAATGACGGCATACTGATTGCCGAGCCGCCCAACCTGTGGCTGTGTGAGTTGCCCACGGAGTCCGCCCTGTGCGATCGACCCCGCCGGGTAGGCGGGTATGCAATCGATGTCGACACCGCCAATGTGGAGCACATGGAGAACGGCTTGAGACTCGGGCTGGATAATTGGTTGTACAACGCCAAGTCGGGGCGACAGCTGCGGCTGCGCGAGGGTGTGCTGGAAGAGCGTCAGGGACTGCAGCGCGGTCAGTGGGGGTTGGCCAGAGACGATCTTGGACGATGGTTTTACAACCACAACTCCACCTGGCTGCAAGCGGACTTTTTCGCCGGTGAGGATGCCGTTTTGCCCAACACTGATCAACGTCCGGAAGGCCTGGGCGTGAACTTGACGAACCCCGCGCAGGTACACAGCGTGCGGGTCAATCCTGGTGTGAATCGCGCGTACCTGCCCGGGACACTGCGGGAGGACGGCCGATTGCACAGAGCCACTGGAGCCAGTGGTCTGACAGTGTATCGGGGCGAGCAGTTTCCCGAACCCCTCTACGGGAATGTGTTTGTGGCGGAACCCGCGGGCAATGTGGTCGGTCAGTTTGTACTGTCCGAGAACGGGCTGGAGATCACCGCCCGGCAGCGCCTTTATCCAGATGAGCAGTGGGGCGAGAGAGAGTTTTTGGGTTCCACCGACGAACGGTTTCGTCCGGTAGATGTCATGAACGGACCCGATGGTGCACTGTACATCGTCGATATGTACCGGGGCATCATTCAGGACGATCATTTTCTGACTGACGAGTTGCGTGAGCAGATTTTTCAGCGTCAGCTCGAAGCGCCCCCGGGTATGGGGCGGATCTGGCGGATCAAGCCCACGCAGCCGGTGGCGTCGTCGCCGCCTGTACAGTGGGCGGATGCCTCCGATAAAGCCCTCATCGAAGCTTTGCAACACGACAACGGGTGGGTGCGGGACACCGCTCAGCGGCTGTTGCTCGATCGGGAGACGCCACTGAGCGGCCCGTTATCCGCGATCGCTCTGGGTCCTGAAACTGTCCCCGCTCTGCACGCGGTCTGGACCTTACAGGGCCGGGACGAGCTGTCCAGAGAGTTGGTCATGAAGCTGGCCGTCATGCCGGATTCCCCGAGGCAGATGAACGCACTGCGCGCTGGTGCGGGCTTGCTGTCCGCGCGTGATTTCGTACAGTTAGCCGAAACGCTAGCGGACAGTGATGAAGGCGTTCGCCTGCAATTGGCCTTTGCGATGGGTGTGGTTGCGCAAGTCCCCGTCGTGCGCGCTACCCTGGCGACGATGGCTGCGCAGGGTATCGAAAACGTCTATCAGCGCCAGGCATTGGTGCGCGCTCTGCGCGGCCATGAGCTTGAGTTTCTGCAGGAATCGCTGGCGGATGGCGTATTCGCTCGCCAGAGCGTGGGTAGAGAAGCGCTGCTCGCCGCGCTGGCGGAAAACGCCTATCGCAGCCTGCGGCCCGCGCTCAATAATCCCGGCCCTGCCAATCCAGCTCTATTGTCTTTACTTGACGTGATTCAATCACGCCGTGGTGCGGAGCGTTGGCAGCAAATTGCGATGTTGTCAGGTTTGGCCGCATTGAGTTCTACCGCCGGATTTACGCCCGCCGCGCTGGCGTCCAGCCCACCTATCTTCAGTGATGGCAGCGTGAGCGAAGAAGACCCCCTGTGGACGGCACGGCTGGCCGGGCGACGTGCCTTTAACTGGCCGGGCGACGAATTGGCGCTCGGGATCACCCCATTGAGCCCGGAACAGCTGCAGCTGGCGGACAAAGGCGAAGCCTTCTATCCCAAGTGTGGCGCATGTCACGGTGCACAGGGCCAGGGGATAGCAGGACTGGCTCCTGCTCTTGATAGCGCGTCATGGGTAACCGGACCGCCAGAATGGCTGGCCAGAATCATTCTGCAGGGTATGGTCGGTCCAGTACAAGTGGGCGAAGAAACCTTTGATGGTGTGATGCCGCCCCACGGCCACCTTAGCGAACTGGACGATACAACTCTGGCCGGGCTGATGATCTACCTGCGGCGCAGTTGGAGCAATAAAGCGGAGCCGGTGTCTGTGGAGCAAGTCGCTGCGATCCGTGCGACGAGTGCCGAGCGGAGTAAGCCCTGGACTGCCCAAGACCTGCAGGCCGTGCCCTATGACCGCGGTTTCAAGCCCTTGGTAGGGAAGTATCGGATCAGTTTCGTAACCGTATCCGTCAGCGAACAGGCGGAGGGCCTGCACATGTCGGTGCCGATGTACGGTAGCGGTGTTTTGCAGCAAGAGAGCGACCTGGTTTTTACGGGCGAGGCCGCGGGTGAAAGTGTGAAAGTGGAATTTGTGCCGGGTCCGCAAGGAGATGCGGCGCAGATGATGGTGTACCGCAAGGGTGAAAAGATTCCGTTTGAACGCGTTGAGTAGGAATCCGGCGATGGAATCACCGGTTGCGCCACTGCACCAGCATCGCGGACCAGATGGTGACCAGCAACAAGCCGCCGATTTCGCGAGCCTCTTCAATCTGTTCCGTCCGCATGCTGATCGATTCCACCAGCTCTCCCAGGGTCACCTGGCCCACGACGTTAGGCAGCAGCCAGCCAATCCATACCAGGCTGATAAAGAGCAGCAAGAGGGGCAGCCAGCGCGGCAGATTTTTGCGATACTGCGCCACGCACATCGCCGCCGCCGTGAGATACAGAATAATCCAGGGCAACGCGTCCGGATCGTTGTACTGAACCGCCGCTGACATCAGATAAGCCATCAGAAACAGGGCGTTCAGTACCGTTATCGATTTTGTCGAAAGGGTGCTGATGGTTCCGCGTCCTTTGTCCCGGACCGAGAGGATAGTCTGGGTGCAAACCTCTGTTGGAATCAAGTCGCTGACCGCTTTCGAACGTTGCGCAAACAAGGGTCTGGTCCAATCAACTTATGAACAGCAGCAAATTCTTTTTCCCCTGCCTGGTACTGATGGGATTACAGTATGCCGCCAGCGCGCAGCCACTGGAAAACATATTGGTCACGGGAACGTACTCGCCTCGTACCGAGTTAACGTCGTCGGTCTCTGTATTGGACGCGCATGAGATTGCCAGTCTGGACAAGCGTCACGTTGCAGATCTCCTCAAGACGCTGCCTGGGCTGCTGGTTGAGGAACAGGGTGGCCCAGGTGGCTTGACGTCCGTGTCTATTCGCGGTGGAGAGGCGAACTTCACCGTCGTGCTGCTAGACGGTGTGCCGGTCAACGATCCTACTAATACGCGCGGGGGTAGTTTTGATTTTGGCAACCTCAACACGGCACTCGTTGAGCGTATCGAAGTAGTGCGGGGCGCCCAGTCAGCGATCTACGGTTCGGACGCGCTCGCGGGCGTGATCAACATTGTCACCCGGCGACCCGAAATGGGCCATCGTCAATCACTGCGCGCGGATGTGGGTGAGGATGACTACTACAATCTGGGCGGCGTCGCCCAGGGTCGCGTGCAGAATTTTGACTATACGCTAGAGTTGGCGACCCGGGATGACGGCAACCCCGTGCCCGGCAGTCGCCGGAACAGCGATAGCGCCAACCTGAGGGCGGGGTGGGAGCCAGCGCTTGGCCATCGATTGACCGCCGGATACCGCTATCTGGATGGCGAGCGCAAGAGCTTTCCGGAGCAAAGCGGCGGCCCTGTGCTCGCGCTTAACGACGACCTCGACCAGGTTGACTACGAAGACGAGGTGCTTTCCTTGAGCTGGCGCTGGGCCATTCGCGATGCCTGGCAGAGTCAGCTCAGTCTCAGTCGCTTTGAGCACACGGAGACCTTTGATTCTCCGGGTATTCCGCCGTTCTTCGAAGTGCCCCCCAACGGCAACGAGACGGACTTCACACGCGATCAGGCCCAGTGGGTCAACACGCTGCAGGTGCGTGAAGTTGTGCAACTTAATCTCGGCGGAGATTACAGACGCGAGGAGGGCGACAGTGCCGGCTATGTTGAGTTTTTCGGTGATCGAAGCGCCACGGACTATCAGCTGGATCGCGACGTGGTGGGCGTGTTTGCTCACCTCACGGCCAGCCCCCTGCAACGGCTGTTGATGCAGGGTAGCGTTCGCTACGACGACCCTGAGGGTTTTGACAGTGAAACCTCCTGGCAGGCCGGATCTCGATGGGCTGTGACGGATGTCGTCTCGGTGGCATTGAATTGGGGGCAGGCGTTCAAGTTGCCGAGTTTTTTTGCGCTCGGTAACGCGCTGGTTGGCAATCCGGATCTGCAGCCTGAGCAGTCTGAGAGCTGGGATGCTGGTGTGAACTGGTCGCCTCTGTCGAATCTCAGCGTTGGTGCGACCATATTCTTCAACGACTTTAAGGATCTTGTGGATTTCGACGACGCAAGCTTTCGGAATGTCAATCGCCAAAACGTCGAGTCTCAGGGTGTAGAACTGCAGAGCACCTGGTCTCCGCGGGCGGAGTTCAGTCTGCGTGCGCAGGCGACCTACACCGATATTGACGTCAAGGGCGAGGACACCGTACTGACCGGTAGGCCTGAGTGGACCGCGGGTCTGGTCGCGCAATGGCGAATCTCTGAGGCATGGGATACGGTGCTGGACTACCAGTACACAGGCAGGCAGTGGTCCATTTCACGACATACGGGTGCGGAAGTCACGGAAAAGCTGGATGACTACCATCGAGTGGATTGGGTCGCGCGTTGGCATCCGGTGAATCAATGGCAGTTTCGTGTGGCAGTGGATAATCTGCTGGACGAACGTTATGAAACGGCCGTCGGCTTCGAAGCGCCGTCCAGGGCGCTGCGAGTGGGCGTGGTCTACACGCATTGACGAGGTAGCGATGTGCGTACCCTGATCGGTTTGGTGTTGATTGGTCTGCTCACCAGCTGTGCAGAAGAAGTTGTGCCGCCGGGTGAGTGCACGCACGGCGTGACCAGTGCGGAGCGGGCTGAAGGGTTTGTGCTTCTGTTCGACGGCCATTCCATGGATCAATGGCGCAGTTACGGGGAGGAGGGTATTGACCGCGGTTGGGGCGTAGAGAACGGCTGCTTGACTCGCCTGGGGTTTGCTGGCGATCTGATCACAAGGCGGCAGTTTGGCGATTTTGATCTGCGCCTCGAGTGGCGCATTTCCGAGGCGGGTAACAGTGGAATTTTTGTGCGTGGGGACGAGCGAGGCCCCAGCATCCACCACTCCGGATACGAAATGCAGATTTTGGATAATGTGGGTCACAGAGACTCCAAAGATCCCACTCATCGCGCGGGAGCGCTGTACGATATGATCGCACCCAAGCACGATACGACTCAACCGGTGGGCTATTGGAACCGAGTACGCATTGTTGCGCAGGGCCCACGCGTTGTATTCTGGCTCAATGATCAGGTCACCGCGGAGTTTGAACAGGGAAGTGATGATTTCCTTGCACGCTATGCGCGTAGCAAGTTTACCGACCGGCCACGCTACGGCACTCTGCTGGAGGGCCATATCGGATTGCAGGATCATTTTGATAAAGTGTGGTTTCGCAACCTCCGCGTTCGCGAGATTCCCTAGCCTTCAACAGACCCGGTTATACTTTCCCATCGGCGTCGCTGACACCGGTTGAGATGTCGGCGGTCGCCTCGCCCAAGACCACGCCCGGATTTGCCACTGGCCGAACGCTACCTCTTACGTATAATCGACGATCATGGAACTAGGGAACACCTCGGCCACACAATGACGCTTTTGGTCACCTACCTGCTGATCGCCATAGGCGTATCCTTTATGTGTTCGATCCTGGAGGCCGTGCTGCTGTCCCTGACGCCGGGATTCATCGGCGCGCAGCTCGAGGAGAAGCCAAAGCGGGCGGCCGCACTCAAGCACGTTAAGGATAATCTGGATCAGTCGATATCCAGCATTCTGATTCTCAATACCTTTGCGCATACCATGGGTGCGGCGGGTGTGGGTGCCCAAGCGGTGAAAGTGTTTGGTGCTCGTTGGGAGACACTGATCGCGTTTCTGCTTACCCTGGCAATTTTGTATTTTTCCGAGATCATTCCAAAGACCCTTGGCGCGACTTACTGGAAGCAGCTGGCATTGCCGGCGGCCCACATTATTAAGTGGTTGGTGAAACTACTGTATCCACTCGTATGGCTCTCTGCCCGATTGACCGAACTGTTCTCGGGTGGAGGTCATGGTAGCGCGGTCAGTCGGGACGAGTTGACCGCGTTGGCGCGCCTGGGTGCACGGCACGGTTCCTTGGGCTCGCAGGAAAGTGAGCTGCTGGAAAACATTTTGACGCTACGGCAAACGCGAACGGAAGAAATTCTCACGCCGCGTACGGTTGTCAGTGCGCTGTCCGCTGATCAAACCGTCAGCGAGGCGCTCGAAACGATGAATGACATGCCGTTTACCCGTTTGCCTGTGTATGAGGATGACCTGGATACGATGGTTGGGCTGGTGCTGCGACCTCAGGTACTGGGGGTTGAACTGGACGGTGGCGGCGATGGGCCCTTAACGGAGTGTCTGGTGCCGATCTATCGAGTTTCAGAGGAATTGCCTGTGCTACGGCTGCTCGACCTTTTCATCAAACGCCGCGAGCATCTGTTTTTGGTGGAGGATGAGTATGGACAGACAGCGGGAATCGTTACCCTTGAAGACGCGGTAGAAACCTTGTTGGGCAGAGAAATCATGGACGAGAGCGATACCGTCGAGGACATGCAGGAACTGGCGCGGACCAAGTATCGTGGGCGGCTTCGCGACACACGCTAGCCGAATGCCATAGCACGCCGCCACACCTTGGCAGAGCACAGGCCCCTGGACGCCGTGCCCTATCACGCGTCATCAACTGAGCACCCTAATCGGAGGAGGTCAGTCACATGCAGATTACCGGGCGATGCTTTTGCGGCGACATTGAGTACACGGCTCAGTTGCTGGAAGCCAATGTTGGAATTTGCCACTGTCGTGACTGCCAGATTTTCAGCGGCTCAGCGTTTCGCACCACCGGTGTCGTTGCGCCGGCGGATTTTCAGTTCACTCGCGGTGAACCCAAAGTGTTCGACAAACGCGCCGATTCCGGTGCAACCAGGCGGATGGCCTTTTGCGGCAACTGCGGGACGCATCTTTGCTCGTTGCCTGACCAGAATGATGCGGGTGCGTTTGTCTCCATTAGGGTGGCGACCTGTGATCAGTTCGATCAACTGACGCCGCAACTTGAAGTCTTCTGTGCCTCCAAGGTGTCTTGGTTGCCCGCACTGGAGGACGCGGTAAGGTTCAATGGGATGCCGGGTGATGACTGAGCGAAGGATCGGTCAGAAAGTTGTTACCGTTGCGTGACATTCGGAACAATGCAGTCGCGAGACACAGACATCGCCGGGTAGCGACCTCCGCCTAGCTGATAGGCCTTGACGAATCGTCGGCCGGCGGTGATGCGGGTGTCGTGCCGGGCTGCCTGGAATCATCCTTCACGATGCTGGTGGCCAGCGCAATCATGGACGAGATGTCGCTCAGGTTGGCGGGCACGACCAGGGTGTTGGAGGTGTGCGCCAGTTTGCCGAACTGTTCCACATACTCTTCGGCGATACGCAGCTTCATAGCGGCTTCACCGCCGTCTTCAGTGACCGCATTGGCTACCTGTCGCAGCCCTTCAGCTGTAGCGTTTGCAATGGCCATTATGGCGGTTGCCTCTCCCTCAGCTTCATTGATTTGCTGCTGCTTGGCAGCTTCAGACTCCTTGATGACGCGCTGCTTTTCACCCTCGGCCTCGTTGATCTTTGCGTCGCGCTCGCCTTCCGAGGTCAGCACTACGGCACGCTTTTCACGTTCGGCCCGCATTTGTTTTTCCATGGCCCCCAAGACATCGGACGGCGGAGTGATGTTCTTGATTTCATAGCGCAGGACTTTCACTCCCCAGGGGTTGGATGCCTTGTCGAGCTCAGAGACGACATTCGCATTGATGGCGCCGCGCTCTTCAAAGGTCCGATCGAGATCTATTCTGCCGATTTCGCTGCGCAGTGTTGTTTGCGCCAACTGTGAGATGGCAAAGACGTAATTGGTAATGCCGTAGGATGCGCGCTCAGGATCAAGCACCTGCAGATACAAAACGCCGTCCACACCAACCTGAACATTGTCCTTGGTGATGCAAACCTGTTCTGCGATATCGATTGCGAGTTCCTTGAGGCTATGCTTGTAAGCGGCCCGCTCGAGAAAGGGGATGAGAATGTGGAAACCGGCTTTCAGCGTGCGGCTGTACTTGCCCAGTTTTTCCACCACGAAAGCGCTTTGTTGTGGAACGATGACGGCGGTTTTTGCCAGAACAATGACCGCCAGTACCGCAAAAATGGCGGCAACGATCATGCCGGTGTTTTCCATCATGAGATCAGCTCCTTATCTCTTAGGTGATGTCAGTCTTCACCGACAATAATGGTCAAGCCCTCGGTGGCATCGATACGGACCTCGGTGCCCGCAGCGATATCGTTGGCTCCCCGATTGGTCACCGTCCACATACTGCCGCGGTACTCCTGACGATTGCTGCTTCCGGAAGCCAGTGCTTGATCAATACGTATCCAGTCACCGGCCAGTCCCGAGCGATACTCTGCGTCCGTGGCGCGCAGTTTCTCGTACAGTCTCTTCCTGAAAAAGACCATGAATACAATCGATAACAGACCAAACATTAGCCACTGGGCCCAGGGGTCAAGGCCAATACCGGCCAGCTGTACCAGCCCCGTGACAATCGCCGCTAGGCCAATGAAGACCAGATAAAAGGCGACATCGACAAGAACAAGTTCAGAGCCCAGCAGAAAAAAACCGATTACTATCCATCCCCACCAAGGCATCGTTGCGCCCTCTTGTTGTGTATTCCGCGCCAAAACGGTTCGCGAATAGCCAGCAGTACTGAACGCTAACCTGGTCGGCTGACCAGACGGCAGGTGGTTGGACTGCCCTGTATCCGGTCATAAGCTACAGTAAACAGTATGGCACCGGATTGAAAAATACAAACTCCGCTGGATTTCTCTGCCCTGCCGGCCGCTGCGACGTGCCGGCGAGGAATCGTCTCCACGCCGGCAGGAGTTTCAGGGTTCGGCAGCGTCCTCTGGCAGTGCAAAGGCCACGTAGGCCGAACCTGAGGGCTGGCCGAGTTTGCCGCCGCCTGCGGCGATGACAATGAACTGACGACCGTCTGCTTCATAGACCGTTGGGGTTGCAAACCCGGCCGCGGGTAACGTGCTCTGCCAGAGCAGAGTGCCGTTCCTGCTGTCGAAAGCCCGTATGCGATTGTCCGGGGTGGCGGCGATGAACACCAGCCCACTGGCGGTCGCTACAGGGCCGCCGTAGTTTTCAGCACCCAGGCCCGATAATCCGCGCTCAAGCGCCTGTGGATAATCCCCCAATGGAATTTTCCAGGCGATGTCGTTCGTGTCGAGATCGATTGCTACGAGGCTGCCCCAGGGTGGTTTTGATCCGGGTAGTCGCAGCTCATCCAATAGCACGTTGAAACCATCGGTCATGTAGCCGGTGACTTCAGCGTCTGCGGAGCCTGTTTGTGGGTCGCGGGCGACATCGTCTTCGTCGGCGGTGTAGAGGTAGATGACGGGCCCCAGCAAGTAGTACCAAGGCTCGCTTGCGAAGGCAGGCATACGGCCGCGACCTGCCCTGGCAATCGCGTAAACCTCCCAGGGCCAATAACGGTCCGAGATATTCTGCAGGGATGGAAAAATGTCGCCCACACCGGCCCGGTCGGCGCCGTGGCATCCGCCACAGAAGTGCAGATAGGAGAACTCCAGGCTGTAAACATCGACGCCGGCGCCTCGGGTCGGCACCATGGTGAAGTACCACGGAACTTCGTTGGTATTGATGAACAGCCTGTTGTTCGCTGCGTCGTAGGCTTGGCCGCCCCACTCAGCACCTCCGTCGAGACCGGGGTACATGACGATGCCGTTCTCCCCGGGGACGGGGAAAGCCTGATTGATGGTCTTGCCGGCTATGAGTTCGCGTATATAGTCCGCAGCACCCGGGTGTACCTCGGATACCTCAAAAGTCTGATTGGCGAAGGGCGGTGGCTCTGTGGGCAGTGGCTGGCTGGTTGCCGGGTGCTCGCCGGGCAGCCCGCCCCCGGTGACAGGAACTTCTTCCACCGGGATCAGCAGTTCCCCAGTCTCTCTGTGGAAGAGAAACAGGTGGCCGCTCTTGGTAGCCTGGGCAACCGCGGGGATGGACTTGCCATCGCGGTGTAGGGTGACCAGATTGGGTGGTGTTGGCAAATCGCGATCCCAGAGGTCGTGGCGCACGAACTGGTAGTGCCAGACGCGCTCGCCGGTCGCCGCATCGAGTGCCACCAGTGAATTGGCGAACAAGTTGTCGCCTTTGCGATTGGCACCGTAGTAGTCGTAGGCGGCTGAGCCAGTGGGGACAAACGCCAATCCGCGATCCACGTCGACGGTGATGCCGGCCCAGGAGTTTGCTCCGCTGAAAGACGCTCTGTGTTCTTCCGGCCAGGTGTCCGCGCCGAGTTCGCCGGTAGCCGGGATTGTGCGGAAGGTCCAGGAAAGTTCGCCCTCCGGTAAGCGGTAGGCACGTATGTATCCCGGAGCTGCATCGTAAAACTCGCTGGTGCCAAAGCCCTGAATCAAAAGGTCGCCGTAGAGAGTGCCGGGCGCAATTACATTCACGACCAGTCCAGACAGGGGTCGATCAAGTCCTACCCGAAGGTCTACGCGTCCCTGGTCTCCGAAGGCGGTGGCCAGTTTGCCCGAGTGAGCATCCACGGCAAACAGGTCGTGGCCTAGGCCCACAAGTATCCAGTGAGCCTGGGTGCCATCCGCCAGATTGCCTGTCCAGTAAACCAGGCCACGGCCAGCGCCCTTGCCCAGGTGGGGTTCATCAAAGGGGTACACCCAGAGTTCTTCCCCTGTGGCGGCATTGACGGCGAACAGGTTTTTACGAGCAGAAAGTCCGTAGAGTACGCCCTTCACGACGAGTGGATTGGTGGGTATCAGTGTGTCGTAATCGCCAGCATCGTCCGGGTCGTAGCGCCAGGCTTCTCGCAAGAGGGCGACATTATCCAAGTTGATTTGTGTCAGTGGGCTGAACTGATTGCTGGCCGCGTCGCCTAGATAACGTTGCCACTCTTTATCCTCTGATGGAGCCGCCGTTCGCAGGTCGAGTATTTTCGCCGTCAAATCGTTGCTTTGCGGATCATTACAGCCTGCTATGAGCGCTGTCGCCAGCGCCAGTAGGAATCTGGTATTGAAGGTTTGCCCATTCATCGCTGTTCGTCGCTGAAGGTCCATTCAGGAAGTGAGGAATTGACCATCGAGCATGGCCATCATGGCGTCATTTGCTCGGGCGACGCTGCCGAGACCGGTGCTTTGTTGAAACAGGCTCATGCCGAGCAGCCCGCCCAGTAGGGCCACCAGTAGATCTTCGGCGCTGAACTGCGGGTTTATCTCCCCGGCATCGATAGCCGCCTGGAAAAACGTCAGCAGGCGGGTCGGCACCGAACGACTCACCCGTTCTTCCAGCACGAGTTCCGGGTGACGTTGCATTTCCAGCGGTACAGACGCGAGGAAGGTGCTGCGATGCAAGTCGAACTCGTGGTCGGCCACGAAGATCGCCTGAATTGACCGAAGCCGAGTCCTGAAGTCGCCAGCGTCCGCCAATACAAGCTCGACCTTGCCGACGTGCTCCGCCTGGATGTTATCCAGGAGTGCGTGATAAAGCGCCCGCTTGTTGGGGAAGTATTGATAGAGCGCAGAACGAGTGAAGCCAACCCGCTCGGCGATGTCCGCGAAGTGGGTGCCGCCGTAACCCTTGCTGGAGAAACAGATGAGGGCGGCGTCGAAAATGCGCGCCAGGTTGCGCTCCCGATCTGATCCTGCGGGACGCCCCGCGCCCCGTGCTGTCGTTGTGGCGGTGGCCATGGTCTTCCTGTGCAGCGCTTAATTGACACCGCTGTCAATATTACCGTACATTGCGGCGGGTTTTACAGTCAGTGCAGTATCAGTGGAAGGCGTAATTGAGGACATGGTGATGGGCAAGCGAGTACTGATTACAGGCGCAACAGGATTCATTGGCAATCACGTTGCCCGCCTGAGCTTGGAGCGAGGTGATCAGGTTCGCGTCATGGTGATGCCGGGTGAAGATCGATCACCGCTCGACGGGATGGACGTGGAAATCGTTGAGGGCAATCTGCTGGAACCCGCCAGCTTGCGCAAGACGGTCGACGGCATCGAGCAGTTGTATCATCTAGCGGCGCTGTTCAAGGTCTGGACCAAAGATCCTGCGCTGCACTACAAGATCAACGTGGAGGGCGCACAGGCAATGATGTTGGCAGCGAAGGCTGCGAGCGTGCAGAAGATTGTCTTTACCAGCAGTATCGTCGCCTTGGGATTGCCAGCAGACCCTCAGACTCCCATGACGGAGGAAAATCCATTCACTATCTGGGATATGGCCAGCCCGTACATACTGTCCAAGTACATCAGCCATCATCTGGTGAAGGGCATGGTGGCGCACGGATTACCGGCGACCATAGTGATGCCCTGCTTTCCTTTTGGTCCGGGTGACCGAATGCCGACCCCGACCGGCACGATTATCCTGAGCGTGTTGGAAGGCAAACTGAAAAACTATTTCAGTGGCGGGATCGCTGCTGTGGACGTCCGGGATGTCGCTGCGGGGCACGTACTGGCGATGGATAAAGGTGCTCTCGGTGAGTCCTATACTCTGGGTAATGCGGCGGGGAACCTGACGCACAAAGATTTTGCGCTAATGGTCGGGCGAATTGCCGGGGTCGACAAGGTCGCTACCAGTCCGATCTCCGATAAGATGATGATTCGGGTCGCCAAGATGATGGGACTGTACTCCGGTATCACCGGCAAAGAGCCGATAACCACGTTGGAAAACACCACCTATGCGCTCAACTATCCCTGGGTGAATCCCAGTAAAGCGGTGACCGAGCTCGGTTTGCCGCAAAGTCCGCTTGAGCAGGCCGTCGAAGACTCCATCGCCTGGTTTCGCGATAGGGGCTATGTTGGCAAACAACGCTAACGCGACGCTCGGCGGCGCCCGCAGTCGCTCGTCGACGTCGCTTTGATGTGGATGGAGCTTCGCGGCCTGCTGCGCAAACTGCTGAAAGAATGCCTTTGCACGGATGGAGGTCGCTCTTCTGAGCGAGGCGGGGATGCCGACGCCATCGCGTGACGCAAGCGCGAAGCAGACTCGGCCGGGTCAGACGCTGCGCAGTTCCACGGTGTTACCCGCTAAGTCCTTCAGGTATACAGACCGGCCCATCCCGCCGGAGCCATAACGCTGTTCGAAGCTTGTGTGCTCAACGCCCTTACTGTCGAGATAGTCGAGTAGCTCTTTCTCATCGAAGGGCTCGATCTGCAGACAAAAATGATCGACGTTGTTGCCCACGTTCTTTGGCGCCGGTCCTCCGGCCTTACCCAGCTTGCCATCTATATCGACGATGTCGATGAGGGCGTTCCCGGCCCGCAGTTGCGCCAGGCCTATGCCGTCGCCCAGCTCGCGCTCAAGGTCGCAACCGAGCACGTCGCAGTAAAAAGCAATCAATTCCCGGTAGCGATCTGTGCGCAGTACCAGGTGATCAATGGCATGAAGTTTGATCATCTGAGAGGTCTCCAGGGTTCAGTCACGGTCGCTGCGCCATTATACCTGTCTGAGTCTGGCAGATGAGCGGTCGGCTGACGCGGGAGGGACAAACGGGCAACCCGGTTATCGAGCGGGCAGGGTGCACCCTGGGCCGCAAAGCGGTAAACTAATAGCTAATAGTAGATAGCACCCGGTGAGGCGAGAAATCGATCACAGAGTCTTTCTACCGATGTAGCACCCAGCGTATTCGGAGGTCCCTATGGCGACTGCGTTCAATCCCGGTGCAACGACGGATCAGGAATACCTGAAGCGGCCCATTTGCAACGACTTGAAACACCTGCCCGGCAGTAGCGGACTGCCCGTGCTGGGCCACCTGCCCTGGTTGATGGGCGACATTCAGTCCTTTCTTGGCAAGCAAATTGAGCGTTACGGCCAGCCCTCTCGTGCTTCTCTGGGGATATTTAAAGGGGTGTTGATCACTCACCCGGATCATCTTCGGCAGGTCTTCACAGACACCACGGAAGCCTTTTCCAGTGCGATGGGCTACGAGGGGAACGTCAGTTCGATTTACGGCGGCTCCATTATCACCCAGGATTTTTCTCAGCACCTGGCGAGCCGTCGTGTGTTTCAGACCGCCTTCAAACGCAGTGCTCTGGAAGGCTATGTGGATATCATGAATCCAACCATCGTCGAAAACATCGCCGATTGGGCGCAGCAGGGTGATTTTCGCTACGTTGCGGCGGCACGCAAGATTTTGATTGATGTCGGTGCGCGTGTGTTCTTTGGCTCCGAGCCGGACGGTGACAAGATTCGCCACATTGCTCACTTGTTCCACGAGATGAATCACGTAGGCCTCATGTCCATCGTGCCTCTCGATTTTCCCGGAACCAAGTACTGGCGGGGCCAGCGAGCCAAGGCCAGGATGGAAGATCTGATTCGAGAGTTTATCGCTGAACGGCGGTGTAATCCCGGCAGTGATCTGACCAGCGTGCTGGCAGCCGAGCGAGGCGATGACGGCGAGTTGTGGCCGGCGGAGTTGCTGCTGCCCCACCTGAACGTGTTGCTGTTTGCGGCCCATGACACCACCGCCGGCGCGACCAGTCACCTCATGATGTATCTGGCCAAACCGGAAAACCATGCGCTACAGGAAAAGCTGCGTCAGCAGGCCTTCGATATGGGCGTGGAAAATCCCACGCTGACAGATCTTGACGCTTACCATGATTTGGAGAATGCCATCCTCGAAGCGCTGCGTTTGCACCCGGCGGTAACGACCATCATGCGCCGCACGACCCGTGAAGTTCAGATTGGCGAACAGAGAATTCCAGCAGACACCATGTTGTTCAATGTGTCTCATTGGGCGCACCAGTCAGCGCAGTACTGGAGCAACCCGCAAACGTTTGACCCCGACCGCTTTAGTGCACAGCGCAAAGAGCACAAGGGCCACAGCTTTCAGTTCTTGCCTTTCGGTGGTGGCGCTCACAAGTGTATCGGAATGCACGTCGCCTTGATGAACGCCAAGCTGATTCTGCACCATACGCTGCGCCGTTACCGGTTTACCCTGCAGCCCGGTTACGATTGTAAGTGCTCCGTGCTGCCACTGCCGTTTCCGAGCAAAGACCTGCCGTTGCAGGTCAGTGAACTCTGACCACCTCTTCAGAACGGTGCTGGACCAGGATACTGCTCGCGGAGCTGGGTTTTCAGTAGCTTACCCGAGGGGTTGCGAGGCAGACTGTCCACCAACTCGTAGAGGCGCGGTACTTTGTACCCTGCGAGCCGCTCGCGGCACCAGGCTTCCAGTGTCTCGGCGTTGGGCGCAGCGTCTGCGCTAGCGACCACCAGCGCCAACGGCGTCTCACCCCACTTCTGCGAGGGTACGCCGATGACAGCTGCTTCCTGTACCGCCGGGCATGCGGCCAGTGCGTTTTCCAACTCCGCTGGATAGATGTTCTCACCACCCGAGATGATCATGTCTTTTTTGCGGTCGCAGACGGTCACAAACCCCTCATCATCCCAGGTGCATACATCACCCGTGTACAGCCAGCCATCCCTGAGTGTCTCGGCGGTAGCCTCTGGCCGATTCCAGTACTCCTTCATAATATGGCGGCCGCTTAGGAGCAGTTCGCCGGCCTGTTTGGAGCCCATGGGGATGGTGTTCCCATGCTCGTCGACCAGGGTAACCTCCGTATGCATCTGTGGTCGACCGCAGGAACCCTGCTTGCGTTCTGCGTCCTCGTGCAGCAGGAGTGTGCCTGGCCCGCAAGATTCGGTAAGGCCGTAGGCCTGGAATACGCGTATGCCCAGACTTTCTAAGTCACGCAGTAGCGACACGGGCACGGGAGCTGCGCCGGTCGCGATCCAGCGAACGCTGCTGATGTCGCATACGGTTCTCTCCGGTGCCATCAGCATGAATTGCAGCAATGCAGGCACAGCCATGAAGATCGACACCCGTTCCTGCTCAATACAGCGCAGCATCGCGCCGATATCCAGTTCACGCATGATGACCCCGGTAGCGCCCCGGTGCACCAACAGCGATGTCGGGTTCAGACAGCCGACGTGAAACATCGGCAAAGGCAACAGGAAGCGATCATCACCGCGCATGTCGGAGGTCGACATACTGGTCAGTTGTGACCAAAGCATGCTGTCGTGAGTGTGGACGGCCCCTTTGGGTCTGCCGGTCGTCCCAGAGGTGTACATGATGAACAGGTTGTCTTCGTCCCAGGCCCCAATTGGTGGCTCCGCGTCAGAGGCTTCATCGGTGAAACGATCATAGTTGACCGAGAACGTGTCGGGTGTAGCATCCCTCGCGTCATTTTGAACCCGCAGCCAGTTTTGCACCGACAGATCCGTGGAGCGGGGCAGTGCCGCTACCGTCGTATCAAAATCAGCATCGTACACCAGGGCGCGACTGCCACAGTCCTCGAGAATGAACTGAATCTCATCACTGACGAGGCGCCAGTTGACCGGTACCAGAACGGCCCCGATTTTGGCGACGGCGAAGTAAGTCTCGATGAATTCGATACCGTTCTTTAGCAGGGTTGCTACACGATCACCGGGTTCAACGCCGGCGTTTAGCAGCGCGTTGGCCATGCGATTGCAGCGGGTATTCAACATATCGAAAGTGAATCGACGGTTGCGCTCGAATTCAACAAAGGCTTCTCGACGCGGGGAAATTTGGGCACGCTTAGCAAGCAATAGTCCGATATTCGTTTTCACCTTGAGTCTCTGCAAGTAGTCATGGGTCGCGCAGTATTTCAGCAAAGCCCGTGTTTTGGTAGAGGCTGACCTACCTGTCCAGTTTGTATAGTAAACCGGCCCTTGCTTTTCCTACCCATGGCCGCGGTCGTGGCGGAAAGGTCGTATACTGCGCTGGACTCAAGGTCGGGCAGCCACCGGTTTGATGAACGTCAAACAGCACTCTTACCACCCGCAGCGGGACTTTAGTCTGGCAGCGGATGTCTATGGCGACTCGGCTCAGCCAGCCGTGGTGTTGTCACACGGTGGCGGTCAAACGCGACACTCCTGGCGGGGAACGGCGAATCAATTGGCAGAGCGTGGTTGGTACGTGGTGAGCTATGACCACCGAGGCCACGGTGATAGCGATTGGTCGACGGATGGCGCCTACTCCCTTGCGACCTACGCGGCTGATCAGCGCCACGTCGCGCAGAGCCTTGGACAGCCGCCGGTGCTTGTCGGGGCTTCCCTGGGTGGTCTGTCAGCGCTGCTTGCGCACGGTGAGGCTGAAGCGCCGCTGTACCGCGCGATCATCCTGGTGGATATTGTTCCGCAGATGGATACCCGAGGCGCGCTTGAAATCATGGCGTTCATGGAGGCGACCGTGTCTGAAGGGTTTGCCACGCTTGATGACGCAGCGGATGCGATCGCTCATTACACGGGGCGCGAAAAACGGGTCAGCCCGCAGGGCCTGAAAAAAAATCTGCGCATGGCGAAGGATGGCAGGTACCGCTGGCATTGGGATCCGGCGATCATGGAATTGCGAGACGACGTGACCAGTAATCCCGAACGACTTGTCGAGGCGACGCGTAATGTCGGCGTACCGATCATGTTGGTGCGGGGCCGTGAAAGCAATGTTGTCACCGAAGAGGCTGCTCGCCAGTTCTTGGCGCTGGTGCCTGAAGCGCGCTATGTGGACGTGGCGGATGCCCACCACATGGTGGCGGGAGACCGGAACGACGTCTTTACTGAGGCGGTGATCGACTTTATGGGAACGCTGTCCTAGCGCGAAACTGCGATGCGCCCGCGATCAGGCTTTGTCAAAAATGACGGGTATCTCTTCCAGCCCCCGCAGGAGTATGTTCGGCATGTACTCCAGCTTCGCCGGGTCACAGTCCAGTGTCATGCCGCGAGTGCTGTCGAACAGTTTTTCCCAGGCGATGATCATTTCCAGTTTTGACAAATGCTGACCGATGCAGACGTGTGATCCGAAGCCAAAGGCAACATGGCGCTTGGCATTGTCGCGCGTCACATCAAACTTCAAAGGCGCTGGAAACATGCTGTCATCGTGGTTGGAAGAGAAGTACTTCAGCAGCACCATGCTGCCCTTGGGAATTATGACCCCGCCAAGATCGTAGTCCTGTTTCATGTGGCGCCACATATTGGATGTCGGTGAGGCCAGCCGCAGTGTCTCATCTACGAGGTTGAGTATCAGTGAGCGGTCATTGCGCACCGCCGACTCCTGGTCCGGATTCAGGCAGAGTTGTCTAATGCCTTCAGCGAGCGTCGCGGTGGTGGTTTCGTTTCCAGCGACAAGGAACTGAGTGCAATGCGACAGCTGTTCCTCGATGGTCAAAGGGCGACCCTCGACTTCCGCGTGGGCGACGACGTTCAATAAGTCATCTCTCGGGTCCTGGCGTCGCTCTTCGAGTGCCTGAGCGAACCAGTCGTACTCCTCCTTGACGTGAGCGTGAGCCTCCAGCAATTCGGCCTTGGAAACCACCTGTGAAAGAACGTTCACGTTGGCCACCGTCCACCTGAACGCCTGGTCGAACATGTCCAGCGGAATGCCAAGGACGTGCATAATCACCGAGAGCGGCAGAGGACGGGAAAATCCTTCAACAAAGTTAAAGGGCTCTCCGTCAGGTATATCTGCCACCAGGCGTTCCGCCAGGTCGTTGATCCAGGGGCGGTAGCGTTCCAGGTTTTTGGCCAGGAAGAACTCTCTGACGGTATCCCGATACATTTTGTGGTCTGGGTCATCCACCGTCAGCAGGGTACCTTTACCGAGGTTGTAGGTGCGTTTCATGGCGGCCAGCACCTCTTCATCCAGCTGTGTGGAAGAGCCCAGAGCCAGGGTGAATTCGTTGGAAAAAATGTGATCCGCCTTGTGAGCCTCCCGCACTAACTCGTAAGTGGATACAAGGTAAACACCGGAGTGAGGGTCCTGATACACCGGAGCCTCCCGGCGCAGCGTGGCGTCGTAATGATAGGGACACTTGAGCGTCTCAGTATCGAATAGCGGCATATCCGCCAGTGGGCGATTATCGTCAGCAGTGGGTGCGGTCACGGTGTAGCCCTTCGTTATTTTGGGCGATCAGTATGCGCGCGAAAAATAAAACAGTCAATCCTGACTTTATTTTAAGCTGCAGCTCACAACACGACAAATACGGTCGGAAGGCATTGAAGTAAAGGGTATTGGCGCCAAACTGGGCTATCCTAGTGGCTGCTCAATACCGGCCGAAGACAGGAAACCGCATGACCAGTTTTATCGTAATCCTCGGGGTGCTTGCCGTTGTGCTGCATCTCTACCGCCAATCCTGGACCCATCGGGATCTGCCACAGATTTATACGGGGACCTTCGACGGCGAATTGATGCGTGTGGGGGAGACCTACATTGCCCGCCGCCCCGGGAAAGCGGGTAGCGAGCTCAGTATCATCTGCTTCCCGGGCTTCCTGGAAGATATGCGGTATTTTCAGGCCCTATACCAGGATCACCCCGCCGAGTTGATTCTCGTCAATAACGCCAACTACCATCAGCCTTTCGCGGCGCTAAGGGCCAACACGCTGCACTGGCCCGTGAACCCCTATCCGCTCGGTACGATTGAATACGACGGCTTTCACCTGGGTCTGGTGGTAAGCGAGCTGGCAGCGGGTCAGCAAGTGATGCTGCACGGACACTCACGTGGCGGAGCCGTGGTTTTGGAGGCGGGGCGGCAGTACCCTGAAGTCATGCTGTCGGCAGCGCGCAAAATAAGCGCTATCTTGGAAGCGCCGGTGCTCCCCCGCGCAAGGGTCGTGGGCCGCGGGAGTAAACCCATTACCAATCACATCGCGCGCTATCTGCTGCCGATTGTGCTTGGACTGTCGCGGAACAATGGGCCCGAAAAGATGGCCAGGCAACCGATGATGCGCCCCACCAGCGAATTGAAAGAGGCGCTATTGCCGTCACTCTACAGCACTGCGCGCAACTACAGCACCTGCGTTGCTAACCTGCGCAGCATTTATGAGTGGCAGCAAGACACCGAGTTTAAGATTTACACATACTATCGGCAGATCACGGTGGTGATTGGTGCGCGGGACGATGTGTTGGACAACACCAGCATGCGGGCCAGTGCCGAGGAGGGAGCTGAAATAAATCCTGGCGTCACCATCCTGCAAACCGATAACACCAACCACTTTGTCAGCCTCGAGCAGCCGCACTACCTACTGGAGTTAAGCCGTTGAACTGCGCCTTGAGCTCAATCGTTGGCCGGTGCCAGTAGCTTCAACAGCTCCAGGTCGGGCCCCATTTCTCCGTCATTGGTGAAGGGCTGGATGCAGACGTGGTTTGCGCCCGCATCGCGGTGAGCCTGTATGCGGTCGCGCAGTGCTCGCTCGTCGCCCCAGGCAACGATGGCATCAACCAGCTTGTCGCTGCCCCCGTCCTCGAAGTCCTGCTCTGCGAATCCCAGTTCCAGCAGGTTATTGCGGTAGTTGGGTAAGCTTATGTAGGTCGCCATGTGCTTGCGGGCGATCTCTCTGGCTTTTCCAGCATCCGTCTCCAGTAGCACCTTTTGCTCCGGACAAAGCCATGCATCGGGCCCCAGTGTTTCCCGCGCCCGGGCGGTGTGCTCTGGCGGCACAAAGTAGGGGTGAGCACCTCGCGCCTGGGTGGCGCTTAGCTTGAGCATGTTGGTACGCAGCGCGGCCAGGACAATCGGTGCCGGTTCTGCAGCTGGTACGGACAGAAACAGGGAGCCCGCCATGGCCTCAAGGTAGTTGCGCATGGTGGTGACGGGCTTACCGTACTCGTGACCGCGGATATCAGAAACCAGCGGCGCGTGCGACACTCCCATGCCCAGCACAAACCGATCTGGCAGCAGTTCGGACAAGGTGCAATGGATGGCGTTCATGGACATGGCGTCACGAGCGTAGATGTTGGCAATGCCAGTGGCGAACACCAGCCGGCTGGTGTTCGTTCCCAGAAAACTGATGGTCGTAAAGGGATCTCTGCCAACGGCCTCCGGCAGCCACAGAGCGCCGTAGCCCCATTCCTCCAGCTGGCCAGCAAAGTCCGCCGCCTGCGTGCCGGTCATGCCGTCGATGAATGCCCAAACGCCCAATTCGCCCAGTGTCATTGCCATAGTGTGTTGTCCATTTTTGCGTGTTTTGAGACGCGGCGATGGGAAACGCCGCGGACGGTTGTGTGGTAGGCATGATAGCAGCGTCTCCCCTGGAACACGCGCCCACGATTGCCAGAATCTGCGTGGCGGTTGCAAAATCTGGCCTGTCTTGAGTGGGAAAGACTATGCTTGTCTGCACAGCCGCCGCTTTGCATAAGGAGAACCTCACATGGAACAAACCACTCCGGACACTGCGCCCGGGCCCTGCGTAGGCTTTCGGGTACTGGAGTTCGGCACCATGGTGTCCGGCCCGCTTGCAGGACAAAATCTGGGTGACCTGGGTGCCGATGTTGTCAAAGTTGAAACGCTGATGGGGGATACGGCCCGCTGGACCGGGCAGCCGGAGAGAGAAGGTTTGAACGGCTTTTTTTCGCAGTTCAACCGCAACAAACGGGCGATATCCGTGGATTTGAAAACACCGCAAGGGCTTGCCGTTGTGCGTAAACTCGCGGTCGGAACCGACGTTGTGTTGTGCAACTTCCGCCCGGGTGTCGCCGATCGTCTGGGGTTTGGTTATGAGTCTCTTCGGCAGGAAAATCCGGGCCTGATCTATGTGTCCGTGACCGGTTTTGGTCCCGATGGCCCCTACGCGGAGCGGCCTGCCTACGATTTGGTTACCCAGGGCATGTCCGGCACGATGTATCTTCAGGGCGATGATGGGCCACCGCAGATGCTGCGCAGTGTTATGGCGGACAAGTGTACGGCCATTACCGCCGCTTCTGCAGCACTCGCCGCGCTGCTGGCGCGGGAACGCAACGGCGGCAACGGCCAGCATGTGCATGTCCCCATGATGAATGCTTTTGCACAGCTTACCTTGCCCGACGTACTGACCCATGAAACCTTCCGTCCCAAGGAAACGCGGGCGACGCGGATTCCAAACATATTCCACGTCTGGAGTTGCGCTGACGGTTACCTCGTGGGCATGCCCATTGAGGACAAGCAGTATGCGAATTTGTGTAAGGCCCTTGGCCGAGAAGATCTGGCACAGGATGAGCGTTTCTCGAGCATCGGCCAGCGGATGCTGAACACGACGGACATGATCGAGCTTATCGACGCAGAGCTGTCCAAGTGGTCGTGGCGGGAGGCACTGGCGGCTCTGCAGGAATACGACGTACCCTTTGCACCCGTATACGATGTGCAGGACTTTATGGACGATCCACAGGTACAGCACAACGGGACGGTGTTTGACGCTGAAGACCCGCGGGCCGGGCTGATACGCTATGTGCGACATCCAAGCATCTATGAGGATACGCCTGCCACCTTGCGGCGCCATCCGCCACGCTATGGCGAGCACACTGAAGAAATACTGCGAGAAGCCGGCTACAGCGCGACAGAAATCGACCAACTGAAACAGAGCGCAGTGGTGGCCTGAACCGATTCCAATCACATCGACTTAACGAGGATCAATCATGACGCTAACTCGAACGGAAGCCGACAGTATGGGAGAACTGGAGGTGCCCGCCGACGCGCTGTACGGCGCCCAGACACAAAGAGCGATCAACAACTTTCCAGTCAGCGGTCAGCGTCTTCCGGAAGCCTTTGTCCGCGCGCTGTTGTTCGTAAAGTCGGCAGCGGCCTCCGCCAACGTGTCACTAGGGCACTTGCCCGCTGATATCGGTGCAGCGATTGAACACGCCATCGTCACGCTGCAGGGGGACGAAGCGCTGATGCGACACTTTCCCGTGGACATTTACCAAACCGGGTCCGGGACCAGCACCAATATGAACGCCAATGAGGTCATAGCGACCCTGGCCGCACGACACCTGGGTAGCGCTGTGGGTGCCAACGATCACGTCAACTGCTCCCAGAGCAGTAACGACGTCGTTCCAACCACTCTGCATGTGAGCGCCGTGCTGGCCCTGGAAGAGCAGCTGCTGCCCTCCCTGTCGCACCTGGTCGCGATTGTGCGTCGTAAAGCGGCCGCGGTCCACCAGCACGTTAAGACCGGCCGCACACACCTGATGGACGCTATGCCGGTGCGGATGAGCCAAACGCTCAACGCCTGGGCAGATCAGATAGAGGACAGTGCGTCACGCATCAGGCGCATGCTGCCGGAATTGCAGGCGCTGGCTCAGGGCGGCACCGCAGTAGGGACGGGGGTCAATGCCCCCTCAGGGTTCGCCGATCTGTTCTGTGAGCGCTTGGGTGAGGCCACAGGTTATCAATTCCGCCCTGCGGATAACTTCTTCACTCGGATTGGCTGTCAGGACACGGTTGTCGCACTGTCTGGCCAGCTGAAAGTCACGGCCGTTTCGCTCATGAAGATCAGCAACGATCTGCGCTGGATGAACTCGGGTCCGCTGGCGGGTCTGGGTGAGATCGAGCTGCAGGCGCTGCAGCCGGGTTCTTCGATCATGCCTGGCAAGGTCAATCCGGTGATTCCTGAGTCCACCGCCATGGTGGCGGCGCAGGTCATCGGAAATGACACCGCCATTACTGTGGCGGGTCAATCGGGCAATTTTGAACTCAATGTCATGCTGCCCCTACTGGTGAACAATCTGTTGAACAGTATCGCCCTGCTATCCAGCAGTGCGCGTCTGCTGGCAGACAAGGCGATCGCCAGCTTCACCGTTCGGGAAGACCGACTGCAGGCGTCGCTGGGCAAAAATCCGATCCTGGTAACCGCATTGAACCCCGTCATTGGCTACGCCAAGGCGGCGGCGATTGCCAAGCAAGCCTATGCGGAAGGACTGCCGATCATCGATGTGGCTGCCCGTGAGAGCGGCTTGGGTCGCGCGGAACTGGAACGACTCTTGGATCCAGTGGCACTGACCGAGCAAGACTGAAAGCGCAGCCCCTCGCCGGGGCCGCGCTCTGCATCAGGCGCAACCTGGCAGGTTGGCGCAGGCGTCGCCGATGCCGTCGCCATCGGAATCCTCCTGACCTGGGTTCGGTATCAGGAAGCAGTTATCGGTCGCATCGGGTACGCCGTCCCTGTCGCTATCTTCAATCGTATCGCAGGCGTCACCGATGCCGTCCACGTCCGCGTCCGCCTGGTCGCCATTGGCGATGCTGGGGCAGTTGTCCACGCCGTCCAAGTGGCCGTCCTCGTCCCGATCAATGCCCATGCGTACACCTGACCCTGGAGGAGCGCAAGTGTAGGTAACAGGGCCGTGCTGAGCGGATACATTGCGCAATGCAAAATCGTCGATCAGCACCTCGTTGTCACCGAGGAAGTCACCGCTGGCGAGGAGCAGCCAGCCGCGCGGCTTGCCGTTCACCTGACCTTTGACGATCAGATCACATTCCGTCACGGTGCCACCCAGCATCACTGAATCAAAACTGGTGCCCGCGCGCTCGATCAGCAGATCAATCCGTGGATCGATCACAGCGCGAGTGGCGGCAGTGAGTGTGACCTGTTGCCCGACAATCGGCGCGAGGTCAGAGGGGAACTCCAGCGAGAACGCCTCCAGCTCGCGGCGTTGGTCCAGGTCCAACCCGAACACACCCGCGCCGAGGAAGTTGGCTACCGTATCCACCGCCCCGTCGTGCAAGAAACCGAAGCCACGAATCTGGTCGCCTGTATTGGGGCCGCCCGAGGATTGCCCAAACATACCGACCTTGTGGTACATGTTGCGCATGTGAGGAATCTTGAAGTGCTGCGTTTCACCCTCGAAGCTCTGCTCCCCGCCCGTGCCGAAAAAACCCTGCGCAGGATCTAGGGCGTGACAGCCAGCGCAATTGGCCAGCGTGTCGGTGATTGGCCCAAAGAATCGCTCGCGGCCAGCACTGGCCATCTCCGAGAGGCTGTTGTCCAGCGCTCGCACCGGGTTAGGCGGCAGAATGATGTCCAGGGTGAAGTCGGTGAACTGTTGCATCTGGACCGCAGTGATCAGACCCTCCTTCCCCACCAGGCCTTCAAAGGCCACGATAAAGTTGCGGAACGAAAGGTCCTCGTTGCAGGGCGCACCGGTTGGCTCGCTGCAGGAATCCTGTCCGAAGAAGCCGTCTACCCGGTCGCCTCGCCAGTGCAACCCGCCGTGGGTCGCCATACCGCGCAGCGTCTGGGTGGTCATCGGGCCTTTCATGGGGTGGAAGCTGGTGGAGGGCGGTATGACCACCGGCGTTGGTTGAGTGTTGGTGGTGACATGATCGTCGGGGTTGCCCAGGTTCCAGGCGAGGTGGTCGACGTCGCCAAAAATGTGGCAACTGGAGCAGGACGCCTCACCGTTACCGGAAGTTTCCACGGCATCGTATAGAAACGGCCTGCCGTCCTGCACAAACTGAGGCTCTGGATTGTACAGGGAGTGGGTTTCCACCACTGTATCCGAGTTTAGGTCGATGACCTCCACCTGATTGCTAAAGCGTGTCAGCACGTACAATCGATCGTTTGCTTCATCCAGGGCGAGACCGCTGGGACCACCACCGAGGGTGGAGATGTAGTTGGCGCTCTCCGTGGTGGGATCAAATGAGGCTTCAAAATTAGCCGCTTCAATGTCTGCAGCATCAAACACACCGATCTTCGCAGAGCCAAAAGCCGCCATGTAAATGGTATCGCCGGCATTGTTGATCACCATCTGCAGCGGTGTGGCGAGACTGTGAGCCTTCTGCGCGTTGATGGCGTCGTGATCTGCATCCGCGTCAGTGTGCAGCGCGCTGTAATCGATGTGCTGATTGATATGTTGTGGGTCAACGTCGCCATTGGCCGGGTTGATCACAGTAATGCGCGATTCTGACAAGCGTCCTTGTACAGTGCTGCCGCCGTGGATGCCGGGTCCTTCAAAGTTGATGTGGTTGGGTAGCTCGGTATTGGTCACGTAGAGCTTGTTGGTTTGGGGATTGACGATCATGTTGAACAGGATGGTGCCGACATGGTTGTACTCGACGATGGAGTTGCTTGCCAGCGTGTTGGCGTCAATGGCAAAGACGTCGTGGTCTGGCAGATTGAAGCGCACTTTGGCGTTCCAGTTGGTACCTTTCTGATCCAGCCAGTCGGTGCCGTCAAACTTAGCGATCACACCCACGTGAGGCGCCGTTATGCTCTCTTCACACTCGGCATCCTCATCCGTCTGAAAACAGTTGTTGGAAGGACCGAAAGCGCCATCGCCGCCAAACGAGTTGGGTACCTGTGTCTCGATGATTGACGTGGTCTGGTTGCCCGACTGGAAAGCTGCGACATAAACCGTGCTGCCGTCCGCTGTGGCAGCGAGGGCGCGTGGTGAGTCAGCGAAGAAGCTGAGAATGTTCAGCGGTGTGCCACCCAGCGTGTTGCCCAGATTGTTGGCGTCAAACACCCACACATCGGCTCTGCCAATGCCCTCGGTGGTCAGCTGCGGGTCGCCACTGCCAGTGACCCCGGCGATGGACGCGTGCTCCCGATGTTGTCCGCGGTGTGCGGTGGACACAAACGCGCGATTGCCGCCGCTTCCAGCGAACACGATGTCCCGAGGTTCGTCACCGACCAAGAGCGTGCGCACAACCTGGGCTGGGCTCAGTGATAAGTCGACAATGCTGACGCTGTCGGACAGATGATTCACCACCCAGATTTCAGTATTGCTGCGCGCGGCGACAGCGACTGGCTCCATGCCTACGGGGATGGACGCGGTTGGCGTCAAAGAGCCCTCGTCGACGGAAAACACCTCGATGCGGTTGTCCGGGGTATTCACTGCGATGAGTGTGTCCCCATCGGGCGTGAGGGCAATGGGTCTGACCTGCCCGCTCTCAAACGTCACGAAGGAGCGCTGTGCCAGAGCCGGCGTGGCAAGCGTTGTCAGGAGGGCGGAAGCGGCGATGAGGGTGGCGACACGTCTCCGCAGAGACATGCGGCTGCGGTACAGACTGAACATTGTTGACTCCGCTGTTATTCGTTTTTAGGAGTTGAGCGTACCCGCGCTGACTAAGCTGACCGGGGAGTCAGAAAACTAGCCAATATTGACGAACAGTGCAAGCGCTGGGGCGCAGACGCCTAACTTTCGCCCAACAGAGCAATTATCCGTGCCCGGCGGTGCCCGTCGTCATCGTGGCCTCTGGTCCGCGGTGGTTGGCACTTGGGAGATGAAGCAAACTTTGTACCTGAAAGGGCTAAACCTCTGTATTTAATAAAAAAACATTTTATGACACGGTGCCGATACCACTCGTTGTCAAATGGCTTGACAGTGGGGGCGGCCGTCAGCCCGCGTGGTGAGCCCGCAGGTACTCGTCAAACCAACGCGCTTCGACCTCGGTATCCAGGCCGAACTCATCGGCGGAGTAATGGTGCACCCCATACAGGTCGCGGGGTCTTTGGGCGAGATATCGCCGCATGCGGGAGTGGGCGCCTGGGCCCGGTGCAAAACCAAAATGCTGATAGATTCGCTCGATAGCGGCCAGTGGATCCTCGCAGATCGCTTGAAAGTCCACATCAATGAACTGTTGCTCGTCTAGCTCAGCCCGGGCGGACAGGCCTCGCTCCAGGTTGGCAGCGGCGTGGCGAACTTCGTATTCACCGATAGCACGGGGGTCGACCCTATCACTAAAACCCGAACGCAGTGTGCGCAGCAGGCTGGCGAAAGAAGCGACAGCCTGCAGTGGGCGCCTGTGTGTCCAGACGATCAGTGCGTCGGGGTATACGGACAGCAGCGCCTTGAGCTGTCCGAGGTGCGCAGGCGTTTTCAGCACCCAGCGGCGGTGCGGCGCAGACGGCTGCAGGTGCTGAAGAAACTGTCGGTGCCACCGATAGGCGCAGGACATATCGCGCCGCAGCAGCGCGTCGCGGTAGTTTGGCACGTTGTACATGTAGCCGAACTGCTCGCTGAGCATCGCGGAAGCCAGAATGTACACACACTCCTGGGGCAGCTCTGCACCGAGCGCGTGAATGGTTTTAAAACCCGGTGACAGTTGTTCTAGCAAGCTCAGCAATCTTCCCGTGTGCACGCTGCGTCGATCATCTGCGCCGACAGGCGGTGTCATCGGCTTTGCAACTTCCCAGGTCGCCGGTGCCCTGAGTGACGGATCGCAGGCCAGTAGCTCGTGCAGGATGCTCGTCCCGGTACGCGGCAAGCCCAGTATGAACAGCGGGCGGTCAATGCGCTGGTCGGCGATCTGCGGGTGTTGTTTGCGATGGTCAATGAGATTAAGACGCACGCTCAAGTGATCCAGCAGGTTCAGATAGGCAGCGATGCGCCCGGTCTGGGACAGGTGTGCGGACTGGTTGAGATCCTCGACCAGCAGATTCAGCCCATCCCGCCAGGAGTCATCGCCCCAGTCCACGAGCCGGGTTCTGCGCATCGCTTTGCGAGTGAGGGTCACCGCTTGCAGGTTCGGCAGGCTTAGCCCCCTTTGTACCAGCGTCTGGCCGAGACGGTTGAACAGGCGAATGTAAGCGGGTTGGCGGAGGCGCGGCATGCCTTTTCTTGCTCGGTACCGAGTAATGGGGTGCACAGAGTGTAACGGCTGATCCGCCGCTATCGTGAAAAAACTTCGCCAGTTTTGCGTAAGGTTTGTATGCTGTGATCAGACGGTATTGGAGAAACAACCGTGACGATGCGATTACGATTTGCAATCGGTTCGATGCTCTGCTGCTTGGCATTGAATGTCCCCGCTGAGGAACCGCCGTTTGTGTTGGGCGGATTGCACACTGATTTGACCTTTGAAGCCGCCGTAGCCGCGGTGCAGAAACTGGGAGGCGAATGTCAGCCCACCCGATCACGCAATGATCGGGCACCGGCTGGCGTTGTCTGCGAACTGGTGCCCTGTCTGGGTCGGGTTATGGCGGGCGTCTGCGAAGTCTGGGACGATGAGGCGGTGGTGCTGTCCGTCGCCGAGCAACCCATCATGAGGATAGGCCTGGAAGCGGCGCCCGGCGGGGAGGGTTTGCAGCGAGTGGTGTTGGGCTACGAAGGCAGCCATGCGCTTGTTCAGGCGCGACTCATCGATCGTTTTGGGCCGCCGTCCGCGGGTGATGTCGATGGGGACAGTGTCAACTGGAGCCATTCAAGGCGCATTAGCTGGGTGCGCGATGGCCACAGAATGGGGCTCTTGAACTCACCAAAGATGATCATTCTGGTGAGGGACCCTGCCGGTGGCGCAGAGCCGCCCTAGGTTGCTTAACCTGACGCGCCGCGTCACCGAAGAAAGGCCGGCTCGTCTGGCCAGATCGGAACAACGGGCTACCACGAATGTGTCCTGTCGGTGGTTTGTCCAAAGCGCATGGTCAGATATCCTAGGGTGACCGTGTGTATCAACAGGAGGAGATCATGGGTTTCTTAGATCAATATAAAGACATCACTTACGCGCTGTTCAGAATCGTCGCGGGGTTTCTGTTTGCCTGCCACGGCACGCAGAAGTTGTTTGACGTGCCGATTGAGTTTCCCTACGGTCCACTGACGACGCTCACGCTGTCCGCGGGCATTATTGAGACAGTGGGCGGTCTGTTTATCATGTTCGGATTCTTCACGCGACCCGCCGCCTTTTTGTCGAGCGGCACCATGGCCGTCGCGTATTGGCTAGCGCATGGACTGCAGCATCCATTTCCCATTGCCAACGGCGGTGAAATCTCAGCCTTTTACTGTTTCGCGTTTCTGTTTATGGCTTGCTACGGCTCCGGCATCTGGAGCATCAATAAGCATTGAATGGGTGAGGGCGGCTTAAAGCGAGAGATTGGACCGATTGGCCTGACGGCGCTGGCCGTCAGTGGCATCATCGGTTCAGGCTGGCTGTTTGCACCCATGCTGGCGGCGCAGCTCGCAGGACCCGCCGCCATCGTTGCCTGGATCATCGGGGCAGCTGCAATGCTCCTCCTGGCGATGACCTTTGCGGAGATATCCGCCATGTTTCCGCTACCAGGCGGGATCGCCAGTATCCCTCAGGTGACCCACGGCAATGTGCTGTCCATCGCGATGGGTTGGACCGCCTGGCTTGGATATCTGCTGACCGCCCCGGTCGAGGTCGAAGCAACGCTGCGTTATCTGGGTCGCTACGCGCCCTGGATGTTTACCGGTGGTGACTACGAAGAGCTGTCGTTGGCCGGTTCTGGCGCAGCTGCGATTCTCATGCTGATGTTCGTGATTTTGAATGCACTTGGCGTCAAGTTTTTTACCGCGGTCAATACCACCATCACCTGGGTCAAGGTGGTCGTTCCCCTGGTGATCACTGGTATGTTCGTGGCTTCATCGTTTGATACGGCTAATTTTTCAGAGCGGGCGGGCTTTGCACCCTCTGGTGTGGCCGGCGTACTGGCGGCGGTCTCTTCCGGAGGCGTCGTATTGTCAATGATCGGATTCCGACACGCCATCGATATGGCGGGTGAGGTGCGCAATCCGGGCCGCGTGCTGCCGTTGGCGATGATCAGTGCCATGCTGATCTGCTTGATGATTTATTTGAGTTTGCAGGTAGCCTTCGTTGGCGCTCTGGCGCCGCATGAACTGGCTCGCGGTTGGTCCAATCTGGCGTTCACCCACCCAGGTGGGCCGCTGGCGTCGATCGCGACCGCCCTTGGGCTGCTGTGGTTGGTCAGCCTTATGAACACCACTGCCGTCATTTCACCCTTCGGCAGCGCATTGGTAGCCGTTGGATCAAACGCCAGGCTGGTGCTGGCGATGACGAGCACAGGTTTCATGCCCACCGTGTTTGGCAAACTGTCGCGATTCGGTGTGCCCTTCAATGCGCTGTTGCTGAATTTTGTTATCGGCTGGCTGGTAGTGTTGCTGCTTGGGTTTTCCGAGATAGTCGCCGTACACAGTTCCCTGGTCGTTCTGTCGTTCATTGTTGGCCCTATTGCGGTGGTCGCACTTCGAACACTGGCTGCGGAGTACAAACGCCCCTTTCGGCTTCCGGCGGTCAGAGTAGTCGGTTACAGCACCTTTGTCCTGGCGTCGTTGATCATTTACTGGGGCGGTTGGGGAACGGTGCGGATTTTGGGTCTGTCCATGCTTGCGGGTGTGGCCATCTTTGCCTGTCGGCTGCATGTGATGAAGCGCGACGACCTCGATCTCCGGCACGCCACCTGGCTACTGTTTTACCTGATCGGTATCGGTCTGTTGTCTTACCTGGGCAGTTTCGGCGGTATCGGCGTCCTCGAGCAAGGGTACGATATGCTGGCTTGCGCCTTGTTCTGTGCGGTTATCTACCGCTTTGCGCTGCGCTCGACCCTGTCGCAAGGGAAGTTTGATCGTCAGACGGACGAACTCCTGTCGCGCATCGGTTACGATCGTGAACTGCTGCGTGATCTGGAAGTCTAGCGTTGGTGAGGTGGCTTCAAATACACAACGGCATTACTCCTGCCACGTTGCCAGCAGTGTCTCGGCCTCATCGCGTTCGGGAAAGCCGTCCACCTGGGCCAACAGCTCTTTGAGCTGCAGCATGGCGACCTCTCGGTTACCGGCGGCGTTGGCGATCACGGCCGCGTGGTAGCGGATGGAGGGGTTGTCGGGCAGCGCTGCCAGAGCTCTTGCTATGTTGCGTCTGGCGTCCTGATGCTGGCCGTTGAGGGATTGGATCAGCGCCAGGGAGTCGAGTATTTCGATGCGATTGGGCGCGAGCCGCGAAGCGGTCTCGATGTAACTAAGTGCCTGTCGGGGTTTGTCTTCGCGTATCAGCCAGGCGGCATTGTTCAAGGCCATGACGTTATTGGGGGCGAGCTCCAGTACTGCAAGATACTGTTCCTCCGCCCGCGACGCCTGCCCGGCCGATAACAAATAGTTAGCGAAAAACAAGCGGACGTTGATGTCTTCGGGGTGCTGTTCAAGCCAGGCTTGTAGGGTGAGTAGGGCAGTTTGTTCGTCACCAATGTGTTTTTGATAGGACGCCAGTTCCAGGACGGCCTGAGTGGAAGGTGCGATGGTCAGCAGCTGTTGGGCGAACTCAATGGCCGTCTCGTAGTCGCCCGCATCCAGGCTTTGCAGTGCCTGCAGCCGCATCACCTCGGGCGCGTCCGGTGCCAGCCGGGCCAGGGTCTCCAGATAGGCAGAAAAGCGTGCCGGATCCCGTTCCGCGCGTGCGATTTGCGCCAGGTCTATAAGAGATGGGACGTGCTCGGGATCGTGGCGGACAGCGGTGAGCAGGGCGAGTTTGCCAAGCTCGTGATCGCCCATTCGCTGGGTCAACCGGGCTACCAGATAGTGGCCCTGTGCGTAGCCTGGGTTCTCCATCACCAGCGTTTCCAGAGTACTCAGCGCCAGATCCGGACGACCACTCGCCAGCTGTGCGCTCGCGAGCATCTCCATCACCCGCTGTGAGCTGCGTTGGTGAGACGACAGATCCTCAAAGACTTCCGCAACCTGATCGTAGTCACCTTTTCTCAGATAGTACTGCGCAAGGGTCAGGCGCGGCTCGAAAGCTTTCGGATAGAGCAGGATGATTTCCTCAAGTTGCTCGACCATGTCCTCCGTGTTGCCGGCACTGGCCTCCAGCTCCGTGAGTTTCAGCAGCGTGGTTAGATCGTCAGCGCGCGAATCCAACACGGCCTCGTAATGCGCACGCGCTGCGTTTGTGTCTCCCGCGAGTAGTGCCAGTTCCGCGAGGTTCCAATTGGCCGAAGGATGCCCTGGATCGTCAGAAAGGACTCGCCTGAACATCTCCTGAGCTTCTTCCAGCTGCCCGGCCGCGAAGTGTACGCGGCCTTGCACAATGTAGGGAGCAGCGCTATGGACGTCGCGGAAGCGGTAGGACTCCGCAGCCTTGATGGCGCCGTCGTAGTCTTCCTGGCCAATCAGCTTTAGGACTTGCAGGATGTCTTTTTGCGGAAAATTGTCCTCATAGTCCAAAACGCCCTGTTCGGTTTCTTCGCGCGGTGGCAACGAAATAATGGCCCAGTTCGGGTCGAGCTGCGCCACGCGAGCGTACAGCAGCATACCCAGGTCAGCCCGATCGGTAAGCAGTAGCGCATTGCCCATGAGGTTCAACGCCTCTACGTCGTTGGGCGCTTGTGCGAGAATCGGGTGCAGAGCGTCTTCAGCAGCGATGGGCCGCCCTTGCATCAGTTTGGTGGCCGCCAGCAGCTTGGCACCGTTGGCGTCATGGGGTTTGGCCTGCAGAAACTGATTGGCGTACTTTTCTGCGAATTCCAGGTTCTGAAGCGTGAGGTAGCTGCTGCTCAGATAGTAGAGAATCAGTGGAAACTGACCGGCTACCGGTTCGGCAAAGGACAGGGCCGAAATGGCAGCACGACGCTGGCCCTTCTGAAAGTGATAAACACCGACGATGTAGTTCGCGGCGGGATTGTAGGGAGAAAGGGTGATGACCTCACGGGCGTCGGCGTAAGCCGCCTCGTAATCCTTCATGCCCAGATTAACCAGGGCACGCATAATACGGTCGGCGATGGCGGTGCTGCTGGAGCTGGCAATGTAGTCGTCCAGAGCGGCTTTGGCCTCCTCTAGCCTGCCCTGGCGCAGCAGCGTTTGACTGTTCAGCCACAGCACGCCACTCTCGTCCGGGAAATCCTCTAGCAGCCGGGTGACCTGCGCGTCTCCATCGGGCTGGTCGAGTTTCACCGCGATGGTGGCTTGTGCCAATCGCACGTCAAAATCGGTGGGGCTAACGCCGGTGGCGAGCCCGATCAGCAGCAGCGCCTGGTCGGGCTGCTGGTCAGCCAGTGCGGCCATTGCCTGACTGGACAGTAGCGATCCCGCGGCCGGATGATCCAGATCCTCGTGCGCGAGCTCCAGGGCTTCTTCAACCTTGCCCTGTGCCAGCAGGGCTTTTGCCAGAGCCGGACGCACATCGTTTGGCTGCCATCCCCACGTCCGTGCTCCGCGCAATTCTTTTTCGGCCGATGCCATGTCACCGGTATCGAGATAGAGCTTGCCCAGCAGCCAGCGCGCCTCTGCAGACTCACTGTTGGCCAACAATGCGTTCTTCAGTTCAATCGTGGCGGACGGAAAGTCGGAAACTGCCAGGTATTCCTTTGCGTCTGCGAGATGCCGATCGGAGGAAAAACGATCACAGGCAGCCAGAGTCAGAAGACCGAAAGAAAAGCAGAGTAGCTTGACCGCTCCGAACCGCGTTGGACATGATGGCGAAACAGCGACCCCAGAACGCAAAAAGCGGCCCGCCGGCCGCTCCTGAGCAGTCACCGCGTGCTGCCCAGCGTCAGGCTGGGCGGCGGCGTACAAACCGCATGATGACCAATCCGAGACCCATTAGGCCCAGTACGCCGGGCGCCGGCACTTCCGGAGGAATGACGACAACCGGGTCCGTGGTAATGATGGTGCCGAACTGAAAGGACGTTGACGCCTGTTCCGGTGTGACGAAACCCAGGCAGGGATCGGCACTGCCCGTAGCGCTTAAACAGGCGTCGGGCGACAGGGATTGCAAACCGTTGGTGACTTCCACGAAGCTGATGAAGTACTCCTGATCGACCCCGTCACCGCCGTCATAAAAGAATGAATAGTTGAGTGCGTCGGCGCCGATGACAAAGATATCGCCGCAACCATTGGCATTGACGCCGACGCCATTGGCACCGCCGTCAGGGCAGGGGTCCGGGTTGTTCGCAGTCTCTTGAAAATCGATCAGGAAGCTGAGCACGGTTGGCGGCTGGCTGCTGCCGGGCGGAACCACTGAGGTCAGCGTGATTTCGTTGAGCATCGATACGCGATCGAGCGTGTTACCCGTTATCGGCTGGTTGTTATGGGTGACGAATACGTTCCCAACGGGTGGCAGAACCGTCGGCGTGATGCTGGTGTCGACGATGGTATTGACCGGTGAATTGGTGATTTCCAGACCGCTGGGGCCATTGCTGCCTGAACCCCAGCTTAAAGTGCGATCGCTGTTGCTGATGGTCACGTCGCCGGGCGTATTCCCCTCGCTGTCGACAATGCTGGCGGGGTCGAAGGTGGAATCTACGGTCACTTGCCATTGCGTGACGATCAGCGCCTGCGCGGGAAGCGGTAGCAGAGCGACAGCGCACGATAGGGCCGAAGCCCAGAGTGAGCGCCGGGCTGTCCCGGTGGCGGTACAAGGTTGGTCTGTCACAGCAATCCTTATGGGCCTTGTGGGCATCTCTGTTATTCGCAGAACACAAGCATGTTTCATACCACAGAATCTAAATGCTTTTGAAACAATTACTTACGTACGTACTGTCGTTCGACGAGTGCCCGAGTGTAAAAAAAAAGGACACTTTTAAAGGCGACACGTCGCACCTGGACAATAACATAGCAGATAATGATGAACACCCGCACCGTCAGGTGGCAATCCTTTGGCTGAAACTGCGTACCAGTAGCCGTTTGTCGCCGGTCGCGTGGTCAGTCGGAGCCTGGCTGGCAGGCATCGCAGAGGTAAAGGCGCCGGCTTCCCAGGGTAGTGCGACGCACCGTACCATCGCACTGATAGCAAGGCAGACCCGCGCGACCAAATGCATAGAAGCGCCGTTGACCGCGGCGGGCTCCCTGTCGCTGTAGGGTGGTCGACAGACGCGGTGCCAGTGTGATCCCCCGGGTCGCGTAGCTGCGACGACTGATGGTGAGTGTTTCACGCGCGAGTTTGCCAATCTCACCCCGGGTCAATTCGGACGGTTTGCGGGTAGGGTGCAGGCCAGCGCGGTGCAGAATTTCCGAGCGCAGATAGTTGCCATTGCCCGCTAGGAAAGCTTGGTCAAGATACAGCGTCGCCAGGGACTTGTTGCAAAACCTGGGATCCCGTAGGCGAGACGCAATGTCGCGCCAGGTCAGGGCCGGGTTCATGATGTCCGGACCTATGCGCGCTAGAAACGGATGGGCAGACAGCTCCGGTGTTGGCCAGACACTGATATCGGAGGCACTGTACAGGATTGCGCTGTGTGTTTCTGTCTGCAAAAGCAGGCGCAGTGATCGGTTAGTTTCCGGAAGACGATGGCCATTCACCACCCGCCAGACGCCGTACAGCTGGTTGTGCGAGTAAATGCTGTAACCGTGCTCAAAGTGAGTCAACAGTGCCTTGCCGCGGGTTTCTATGGCAGCTATCCGATGATTCCGCAGCACCGGGGCATGGCGGCGCAGACGGGGGATTCCGAAGCGGACCCTGTGCACCCGTTGCCCTTCTAGTACCGCGGCGATCGCATCCGCGGCCAATCTTATTTCTGGCCCCTCAGGCATCGCGTTTAGTCTCCGTGTTGTTCGGCGGCGGAGCCGCTCTCAGCGTTGGCCCCGGGCACCACCGCACGGCGAAATATCATCACGTGTTGCCAGGGAAGGTCGTGATGAACTGTGTGCAGTTGCAGACCAACGGCGGCCATTTCTCGCTCTGCCTGCGCGACCGTCATTTTGTGCAGCGGTTTGATGGGAACCGTTGGATCTTCTCCGCGATACTCCACCAGCGCGACCTTGCCGTTCGGTGCGAGGGACTCGACCACATGGTCCATGACCTCACGCGGATGCGAGAACTCGTGGTAGGCGTCGACCATCAGGACCAGATCAACCTCGCCCTGCGGCAAGGAGGGGTCGGACTCAGTAGCGAGTACCGGACGCACATTGTTAACACCCAATGAGCGTTGGCGCTGCGCTAAGATGGCCAGCATCTCCGGTTGGATGTCCACCCCCAGCACCCAACCCTCCGGACCCACTCTTGCGGCCATTGGCAGTGTGAAATAGCCGGTGCCCGCTCCGATGTCGGCAACCGTATCGCCGCGCTCAAGTGGTAACAGGTTCAGGAGAAGGTCGGTACGTTCTTCCTGGACGCGCTCTGGCCGTTCCAGCCAGCCCGCACCCAGATGGCCCATGACGTGGGAGATTTCTCTGCCCATGTAGATTTTGCCGATGCCGTCGCGGCTGGGTGCAGCGTAGCGGTAGTGCTCTGGATTCTGCGTTGAGTTGGCCTGCGCGACGCCGATCACCGTGCAGCATAGCAGGTGCGACAAAATGATCAGCGCAGAGCAGGACGGCCCAGCATGCCTGTGTGATTCGGGTGAATGGCGGCTCATGCTCTGAGCATCAGTGAATCTTTGGCTGAGGATAGAGATCCATGGACAGTGATACTTCCAGTGCGTTGCTGCTCTCTCGGGGCGGATGCCCGATCATCTCATCGTAGGCTGACTGGTGTCGCAGCGTGATGCTCGCGACTGGCAGTACCTGCAGCATTTCCCTGACCTGTTGCAGATTGCGATGACGGATGGTTTTGCCCTGTTTGTCCACCAGCAGGCATTCACCCTGGGGCATCGTCACCGTGACCTGATAGAGGGCCTGCTCCAGCGAATGCACTGTAACGTGTACCGGGGTCGTCAGCGCAGCGAATTCAATGATGGTCAGTTTCATAGTGAATCTCCTGGCAAATGACGTGAGCTTTTCTCAGCGTTGCTTCAGCTGCTGTTTAGAGCGCCGGCACCGCTCCGAGCAATAGCGTACTGTCGCCCAGTCACGCTGCCATTTGCGGCGCCATTGGAAAGGGCGATCGCATACGGGGCATACCTTGGTGGGTCGATCGGATTTGTTCATAGGGTTACGGGTCCGAGCGTCGGGTTGGATGAATCGGGCGACAAATGTAGCTGCGTGTGCGTGTGGTTGGCGGTTGTCAGGCTGCGCGATTCAAGAGCTCCAACAGGGTGTCGAGCCGGTAGGCCGTGTCGGTTGTCTCCAGCAGATGCTGGGCCAGTTCAGCGTCCATGCTCAGTCGACCCGCAATGGCGAAGCTGAAGGGCAGTGCGGGCATGGTCTGCCAGTAGTCGCTGCGCAACTGGTCCTGAATGGCGGTCTGACCATGAGTGATGGTTATGAGGCGGTTGAGTATTTTCGCTTTGCACTCTTCCAACGCCTGCCGATCGTCGGAGTCGACGTCATTGTCGATCAACTCTTCGCAGGCCCAGATGCTGAAGGGCAGCGTCAGCTTTTCCTCGACCAGATTGAATCTACCCTCAGGTTCCATGGTTATCAGCAGCCTGCCGTCCTCCAACTCCTGCAATATTTCCACCTGGCCGGCAGAGAACACGCTGCGGGGTTTGTAGGTCGATTGATTGCTATTGAGAATGTCTTCGCGCGTTTGACTGCTTTCTCGGGCGTGGACAACTTTTTCCGTATGGCAAACGCCCATCGGCATGTCCCTGTCTACACAATGGCGCACCATCTTCCGGTAGCGAGGCTCGAAGACGTGGAGCGGGCAGGGTACGCCCGGGAAGGCAACGGAGCTCGGTATGGGAAATAGGGCAATGTCAACCATGGATCAAAGGCGTCGTTGGCTTTGGGATACATACGTACTGACTTGGCAGACGGATGAATGGAGGCCGTTCCCCTGCCTCGAGGGCTCTCTGTTTGATCAGGGATCAACGATTGGCCAGTCTGCGGCGTCGACGACGTGCTCTGGCTGGGGAGGACGTTCTCCGCCCCACTTGAGCGTAAATACTCCGTCCGGATCGTACTCCTGGGCTTGTTTGGCTAGGTTGAAATGGCGTCCACCTCGGGGATCTGCGCCGACGCCGGCAATGTACTGCCAGTTGCCGTAGTTGCTGGCGACGTCATAGTCGATCAGGTGCTTTTCAAAGAACGCGGCGCCGTATCGCCAATCCAGGCCAAGGTCGTGGATGAGGCAACTGGCGGCCAGCTGTCGTCCACGGTTGCTGGCCCAGCCGGTTGCCGTCAGCTGCCGCATGACGGCGTTGACGATGGGGTAGTTGGTATCGCCTGCACACCAGCGGGAGAAACTGCGCGGCTCAAAGGTACATCGATACAGGCGCTTCGATCCGTGTTGCAGGCGGAACAAGGTGACATCGTCCCGAAACGCCCGCCAGTGGAAGAACTCTCGCCACAGCAACTCAAAAAACAGCCAGTAGGTGGAATCGTTGCGAAGGTCTTGGGCTTCAAAGCGGTGGATCGCTGCAGCCACCTCTCTCGCGGATAGGCATCCGTTCGCCAACCAGGGTGAGAGTGTGCTGGAGCCGGACAATGCATCCAGGCAGTTGCGCGAGGCCTTGTAATCGACAATCGCTCGCTCTTCAAAAACAAACTGACGCAAGCGTCGATTGCCTGCGAGGCTACCGCCGCGCAAAGGCAGCGCCGTATGGGGTCGCTCGCTGGCAGGTGGTATGGAGTGAAAGTTGACGGCGAGGGGTTTTGGCAGTGTGTCCGGACGCGGGACTGGCGGGGCAACCTCTAGTGCCTCCACCCGCTTGCGGAAAGGGGTGAACTGGCTGGGCAATTCCGACAATGGGAAGCCCAGTTGGCGCTCCTCGAACAGGGTGCCCGTATCGTACAGTTCCAGCGGCACAGGCAGGCGCTGTCGTAGGGTCTCCACTGTTCTGCGTTCGTAGTAGCCGGGAGTTCTGGCCGCTCCGACACAATCGATGTCGTAATCGCGCACCAGTTCCGGGATGACCACCTCGGGCGAACCGTGCAGGACGAGCAGGTCTTGACCAAGTTTGATCAGACCTTCCCTCAGCGCTTGGAGACTCTCGGTGAGAAACCGGCTGCGTTGGGCCCCCATGCCGGTCACGTTGCACCACGGACGGTTTTTGGGCCACATGTAGACCAGTAGCAGTCGGTCGGCCTCGGTATGCGCCAACAGGCCAGGGTTGTCGTTCAGGCGAAGATCGTTTCTAAACCAGTACAGATGGCGCACGTTGGTTACCGTCCAGGTCCTCTGGAGTAGCTTGCTCAACAGTCATATGCATACGCGCCAAGTTGTTGCCCGGTTCAGGCAGGGCCGGTCAGCAAAATCCTGCCTAGTGTAGCCTACAACATCAGCGGGACAGAGTGGTTGCATTGTCACCACCCGGGATGACTATAATGTAGGCTCGTAATTCGAGGTGGTGATGGTCTTGCGGTGTTTTGCACTTACGGGGCGACTGGCCAACGCTTTGCTAGCGCTGTTGGTGACCTTCCTGCTGGCGTGTTCGGATGGTTCCGACAGCTCGAGCGTGAATGCTGCAGGTAACTCTGGCGTGACATTGCGAAGTGTGATCGAAGCCCGCCCAGACGTCGAGGCGCTGATGGTGGAGTTTCTCGCGGTCACAGGCGCACCCGGGGTGCTGGTGGGTTTACAGGTCGCGAATGACCCACCGCTGTTGCTCGCCGAAGGCATCGACGATCTCAACACGGGCGATCCGCTGATGGCCGACCGGGTGTTTCGTATCGGCAGCGTCACCAAACCCATCGTCGCCGCCGTGACCCTGGCTGCGGTGCAAGAAGGTCGTCTTTCATTGGACGATACTCTTGACGAGTTTTTCCCAGGGGTCACGAACGGACAGGCCACGCTGGCGCAGATTCTTGCCCACGATGCCGGGCTGTCCGATTGGGACGCAATCCCCGGTGGTATTCGAACGCTGCTGTTCTCAGATCCAAACCGGGATTGGCAGCCCGAGGAAATCGTCGCGGAGGTTGGTGAACTGCCTGCCTACTCGGCGCCAGGATCGGGCTTTCACTACTCGAATCCTGGTTACCAAATGCTGGGAGCGCTGCTTGAGCAGGTCCAGCAGGCGTCGATGGCGAGTCTCATAGAGCGCACCCTGATAGCGCCCTTCGATCTTGCCGATACGCTGCTCGGGCCGCCTGACTCGACTCCGGATAAATTGATTCACGGCTTCGGAGATCTCGGCGGGACTTTGATCGACAATCAGGTACTGTCTGCGGTCGGTATCGATACTCTGTTTTACACCACCGGGGCGGGTTATTCGGATCTGGACGATCTTTTGCGCTTTTGTCGCCTTTACTGGGGTTCGGCGATGACCCTCGCGCCCGAGGGTGTGGACGTCGCGGAGGACCGCAGCGGCAACTACGGGTTTGCGACGCAGTATTTCAGCGACCAGGTGTTTGGACATACGGGAGACATCATCGGTGCTCGCACTGCGGCCGGACATCACCGGGCGCTGGATATCAGCGTCGTTGTGCACGTCAATACCAATGTCATCGAGCGGCAGCCGACCGTCGATCTGGCACTGGCCGTGATCGATACGCTGCTGGCGCAGGAGTAACCAGAGCGACTACTGCATCGGTTTATAAGTGGAGGAAACGGCGTGACACCGATTGTCATCCTGGACACCGGCGGCACGATCAATGGCATCCTTGGGGAGAAGGATACTCCACCCGAACAAAGCCTGGTGATCGAACACCTGCGGAAAAACGCCGAGCGCTATCAGGTGCGACTGGCGGACAGTCGGCAAATCGTGATGAAGGATTCCAGAGCCCTGACAGTTGGAGACCGGGATGCCCTTGTCGCGGCGATCAAGGCCTGTCCCAATCACCGCATTCTGATACCTCACGGTACCTTCACGATGGCCGAAACGGGAGAGTATCTCGAAGCTCGGCTGGGCGAAGAATTGACTCAACGCTGCATCGTTCTCGTTGGTGCCCGCAAACCGCTGAGCGATCCTCACACGGACGCCCTGTCGAGAATCGATTTTGCGCTGGCCTCGCTGAAGAAGGGTTCGCCCGGCGTGTGGATCGCCATGGCCGACACGCTCTGGTCACCAGCGACGGTGCGCAAGGACCCGAACAGCGGTGAGTTCGTCGCGCGCGATGCCTGAGTCAACCACGCCGATGGAAGAAGAGAGAGACTGGGGAAAGTACGGCACGCTGTTTTCCATGCAGGTCGCCCATGATCTACCCGGAGCACTAACGGCGACCATGGCGCCTACCCTGTTCGTGAAACAGTTTGGTATGCCGATCGAGTACATCGGCCTGTTTTTTCTGCCCTTCGTGATCACTGCGCTGAAGTGGGTGTGGGCGCCGTTGGTCGACAACCATGCCAGCGACAGGTTTGGCCGACGGCGGACGTGGTTGGCGCCGCTCACTGTCGTGGTGTGCGTGTCTTTTTTGTTGATCGCTGGCGTGGAGCCGAGTCTTGACACGCTGTACATCATTGTAGGGTTACTGATCTTCAAACAAGTCTTTTTTGCAACCCAGGAGATCGCGGCCGATGCGTATGTCATTGAAAACCTGCAAGCCAAGGAGCGGGGGTTTGGTGCCAGCGTCGTGTGGCTGGGCAAGGAGTTCGGTCAGATTATTGGCTTCGCGGGTCTCCTGTTCGTCGCAGATCACTACGGCTGGGGTATGGCGTTCGTCAGCGCCGCCTGCCTGTTCGGGCTGTTTAATTTGCCGGTCATTCTGCGTCGTGAGCCACCGCGCAAGCTGCATGCTGCAGCGCCTCCCGCTCGGCCACTGGCGTTTTTTAAAGAACCGGTGAATCTGCGCATCGTGTCGATTGTGTTTGCGCTCGCCTTCACAGTGCAAATGCCGGTTGCCATCATTGGACCTTTCCTGGGTGAAAAGGGCTTCACCCTGTCGGAGATCGGCGTGATCCTCGGCGTTGCAGCCAGTGTCGGCGCCATCATCTCACTGTCCATCGCGTCGCGGGTCATTACCCGACTGGGGCCCAAGCGCACGGCCATCCTGCTGCTGTTTGTGGCACCGTTCGCTGCGCCCGGTTTTCTCTGGATCGCCGCGCAACCCCAGGTGTCCTTAATGGCAGTCATTGCGCTGGTGTTATGGGGGACGATATGCACGGCGCCGATTCGCATGGTGCTGTACGCGGCGCGCATTGGCTGGACCTCCGACCACCAGGTGGGCACAGATATCACGGTTCAACAGTCGGTATGGTTTCTCGGCTATGCGGCTTCGGGCGGCTTGTCGGGTGTGCTTGCTGGCGCGCTGGGCTGGGTCGGATTCTTCATTGTCAACGTGGTGCTCACGGCCGCCGCGTTGATTTACTTCATCCGCTATCACGATCGAATAGAACAAACAGTCGCTGCAAACCGGGCCGCGGTTGGAGCGGCGTAAGTGAATAACAGAGGGCCCTTTTCTATGGATTCTTTGAGGTTTAAGCAACACGGTGCAGTGCGCCAATCGCCGGTTCGCCAAGTGTGTCGAACACGACCCCGAACAGCGAAACGGAGCGGTGGAGGGCTGCAATCGTCCGGACGGAGTGGGTTGGGCACTCGCGGTGTGCTCGCGCTTTGTGTGGCCGCGTCGGCATGGGTTATGGCCACCGACAGCCGTGCTCAGGCTCTGGAAGAAATCATCGTGTACGCAGAGAAGCGCGAGCTGTCCCTGCAGGATACCGCGACCAGCACGGCGGTGATTACGCCCGAGCGGATCGAGGAGCTCAACATTGTCACGCTGGACGATGCGCTGTTGCGCGTCGGTAATGCGGGGTTCACCACGGTCGCTAACGGTCGCTCGCAGCAATTCATTCTGCGGGGCGTGGTGTCTGGTGGAGTGTCGCCTGGCGGTAGCACGCCCGTCGCAACGCTGATGGTCGATGGCGCTACCATCCCCAACCAGGCGGTTGGCTCTACCATCACCAATGCCTGGGATCTGCGTCAGATCGAGGTGTTGCGCGGTGCCCAGTCGACACTGCAGGGGCGTAACTCGCTGATCGGCGCGATCTCCGTAACCACGGAAGAGCCCAGCTACGAGAACGATTTCCGCGGCCGCGCCACCTACGGCGAGGAGAACACCTGGGAGACGTCAGTCGCCTTCGGCGGCCCGATCATCGATGACCAGCTTGCGTACCGCATCGCCGCCCAGCAATTGGAGAGTGACGGCTTCGTGAAGCGGGCAGACGGTGGCAATGCCGACGAGGAAAAAAGCACCCTGGTGCGCGGACGGCTGCGAATTGAGCCCGCCGCGCTGCAGGATTTACGCTGGGACCTCTCGGCAACGTACTCGGACGAAGAGGATGGCAGTCTGCTGGTTTCCGCCGAGGACCCCAAGGAGAGGATCCAGGTCGGGGATATACCTGAGTCGACGGAGCGCGACGTGTTTACCTTCAGCAGTCTGCTGAGTTACGACATCAGTGAGCAGCTGACCTTCGTCTCTCTGACCGCCTATGCACAATTGGAAACCAAGGAAACCGATGATTTTGATGCACTGCCGGATCAGGGCTTCCCGGTTTCGGACATTCGCGTTAATGAACGGGATCAGGAAGACGCCCTGCAGGAATTCCGCCTGGTGTTTGACAACCAGAGCGGCTTGCAGGTTCTGGGTGGCGTTCTGTTTGCCAATCGCGGTGCCGACGACAGAACGCGTGTCGATCAGACGCAGGCGACCTTTGCACTCGACCTGGGCAGCCCGCCCTTTGGACTGGGCGGGCTGGATCCGACGTTTCTCGAGCAGACCGGTGCAGCCAGCGGCGGGGCAGCCGCCATCCCCACACCGCTGTCAGCACCGCGGGCGCTGAATGACCCACTGTTGGCAGGCGATTTCGTGCCCATCCGTTCGGATTTTACCTTCAAGCCCGAGTTCGACACCTTTGCGCTGTATGGAGAGGCGGTCTGGGACGTCACTGAGCGCATCACGCTGACCGGTGGACTCCGGTATGAACGCGAAGAGGCCAGCTACAAGGGCTCCCAGGTCAATTCGGCGCTGGAGGAATCTGACCAGCAGGCCCTGAGTCCTGAGGGTAACCCGGCCCTCGCGCCCGCGGTGGAGTCGGCTCTGATCGCCGATCTCACGCCGCTGCTGGGCGCTGACGAGGCGGCGGCGGTCGCAGGTCAAGCGCTCCCTGGCATCATTCCTGACTACAGTCGTGTGTTGGAAGACGTGCTGGTGTTTGCGTTTGGCGGTAATGAGAACGCGCTGACTCCGGTGTCCATCGACGAGAGTGAAACCTACGATGCCTTTCTGCCCAAGTTGGTGGGCACCTATCACTTCACAGACGCGGTTTCGGGCTCTGTCTCGGTGCAGCGCGCCTACCGACCTGGCGGTATCGGTATTAATCCTGTCAGGGGGGGGTCGTTCAGCTTTGATCCGGAATACTCATGGAACTACGAGCTTGCGCTGCGCTCCGTCTGGCTGGAAGGCCGGTTGCTGGTGAATGCCAACGTGTTTTACATCGACTGGGAAGATCAACAGGTGGAGGTGGACCTCTCCAGCACACCCCAGGATGAGGAAACTCAGAACGTGGGCGAAAGCGAGCTGTACGGTTTTGAGCTGCAGACCAACTACGCTCTGTCCGAGGCGATTACGCTGTTCGCTTCCCTCGGCGTGGTGGAAACAGAGATCACCAAAGTGAGTGATGAAAACGCTGAGTTAGAGGGCGATGAGTTTCCATTTGCGGCCAAGTACTCTGGATCTGCCGGCATCAATTACTGGCAGGAGAACGGTTTTGCGGCGTCACTGGACTTCGCCTTTCGAGGCAAGTCTGAGCCCAGGCTCCCGAATAACTCAGGCGCCAATCCCGCCGAAGGCACCACGGGTTGGAAAAACGATAGCTATATCCTGACCAATGTCCGGGTGGCCTACAACTGGGACAACTTCAGCGTGTTCGTGTTTGGCAAGAACGTGTTCGATGAGAATTACTTCGTCAATGCCGATGCGGACGGCGGTAATGTCGTGATGGGCGACCCCCGTCTGGTCGGCGCTGGCTTCAGTTTCGATTTCTGACGGCTCGGCATGCGAGAAGCACCCCTGACGCGTATTGAACAGCAGTGGGTTCCTGCGTCCATCTGGTGGCTGGCCGCTGGTTACGGCGCTGCGTACGCCATTTTCACCTTCATTACCCAGTGGCACGCAAGCCTGGGCCGTGGGCCAGCCGACCCGGTTGTGGCCGGGCTCAGTTTGCTGACCGGGGCGACCGTCGCGCTGCTATTGGTGCTGCCCGTTGCAGCGGTGTTACTCGGTCGCCGCGCCGGGGAGAGTCGGCTGCAGATTGGTGATGGACAAATGGTGTTGTCCGGTTTGGCCACCACGGGCATAGCCCTCAGCACCATTACAGCCTTCACGTTGGGTGGCGTGTCTGTTGTCCTCGCGCTGTTGCTAATGCGCGGCGGTGTGCTGATACTGGCGCCAGTCGTCGATCACCTGCATCGGCGTACTATCAGACCGGTTGCCCGGCTCGCTCTGCTGCTGAGCCTCGCAGCGGTCGCTCTGCCGCTGATGGTCAAGCGGGACGGTGGACCCACATGGCCGCTGCTCCTGACGCTGGCGGTTTATCTGACAAGCTATTTCATTCGCCTGGGCGTGATGAACCGGGCGGCAAAAGTCCTGCAGCCTGGAGTGCGTGCGCGCTTCTGCAGTCGCGAGTTTCTATTCACCTGGTGCACACTGGCGATCGTTGTAATGATCGGCGTGCTTTGGCAGACGACAGTCTTAAATGTTTCGTTGCCTGCGACCATTGTCCCTGCCGGTTCTGCCGTTGCGGTCGGACTGAGCTACAGCGTTGTGTTGGTCGCCGGCACCCTGGTATACCTCGATCCTCGGGAAAACAGTTTCACCGTACCGCTGAATCGGGCCGCCAGTGTGGCGGGTGGCGTAATGGGCGCCACGCTTGCATGGCAAACGCTGGTCGGTTCGATGCCTGCGATGGTGGACTACCTTGCGGCGGGCATTATTCTCATCGCGCTGGTGCTGCTGGCCAGAGACGGTTGGGTGCTGAGCGTTCGGTCAGAGCAAGCTTAGCGTCAGGCATTGGCGATGCGCGCAATGGCATCGTTCAGAGGTTTATCGACACCAAATACAGCGCCCGCCATGTGTCCGAGTCGCACGATTACCAGCTCACGGGAGGGGATGATCACCGTGCGCTGCAGTCCGCCTCCGCTCATCCAAAAGGTGTCTTTGGGGGCGCCGGGAATCAAACCCGTCGCATTGGTGGGGAAAAATCCGCCGTAATAGGGATCGTGTGACCAGGCATTGACGGCTGGTGTCTGAACAAACTCCACAAAGGCGTTGCTGAGCAGCTGTTTTCCTTCCCACGCACCGCGCTGCAGATAAAGCTGTCCCAGCCGCGCCCAGTCCCGAGCCCGGCCATAGTCGTGACCGGAGATGAGGAAGTGCCCGTAGGGGTCTGTTTCCAGCAGCATGCCTGCAGCACCGATGGGATCAAACAGGTGCCTTTGTGGCCAGTTGAGAAAGGCCTGCACATCTCCGTTCACGGCACGCTGGCGTGCAAAAGCGGTCGCCAGTAAAGGGTCGCAGTTGCGATAGCGGCCTGCGGTCCCCGGGGCGTCGGCGAGGGGTTTTTCAACACAAAAACGAAACGAGTTCGTGCCGCCACCGTAGACGTAGATGTGATCCAGGAATCTGCCATTCTCCTGCTTGACCGAGTGATCTTCGGTGCGACCAAAGCTACCGGTGAACGTCAGACCGCTCGCCATATTGAGAATGTCACGCAGCCGAATCTCGCCGCGTGGATCGTCGCGCTCCCGCCATTCCTCGAACAGTCCAGCTTCCTCGAGTGAAAGCGCACCCTGCTGTTCAAGTACCCCGATCAGGGTCGCGGCGATACTCTTACCCATCGACCAGGATTCAAATTGTGTGTGGATATCAAAGGGCTCGCGATAGCGCTCCGCAACAATTCTGCCTCGATGCACGATCACTATGGCGTTGGTGAAATGCATTGGATTCGCAAACACCGAGTCGATCGCTTCTTCAAGCGCAGTTCGATTCAGGTCCGTATCGTGGTCTATGGTGACTCTTTCATCCGGCTCAAAGGTGTCGTTAATGGGGTGGGGAGCCAGCGCTGTCGGTGTAAAGAAAACGTTCGCCTCGGGCCCGTCTTGAATGACACAGCCTTGATCTCCGAATTGTCTCGCCCAGGCGTGCTCTCCCTCGAGATGCAGATGAACCGATCGGCTCTGCGTATCAATATCGACGTCAACTGGCAGTTCCAGCAGTGCGGATGGGTCTCGGGTCTCCAGCACCGATTTCATCAACTCATCGGGGGCGGCCATCCAGTTGCAGCTGTAATTCAGAATGTCCTGAGCTTCCCGACCGGTCGTAAACACCCCGGACGCGATTACCTTGGCCGCCCAGGACAGACCGCAGCGTGCCGGATTGCCCTGATCAACAGGCATCAGTGATCGACGCAGATACGTTGTGGGAAGGCGCCTGCACGTTCCAGAATGTGCACCGTCTCCAGCGTGTCCAGACAAATGACTCTTACCTCGCAATCCGCGCGGCAGCTAACGTAGGCGAGGCGGGCGTCGCTTGAGATGGTTAGATAGCTCGGCTGTCGGCCGAGTGGAATCTTCTTGATCAGGACTAGGTCTGGATAACTGTAAACCGCGGCGAATGCGCCGGTCGTGCAGAGGAAAATAATGTAGCGCTCGTCCGGTGTGATTTCGACACCGTGGTCGATGGTGAAGGGGTATTTGTCTTCGCAGGGCGGTATAGAACCATCATCCATGCCCGGCATGTCGACGGTGCGTTCAAGCGTCCAGCTGTTAAGGTTTAGAACATGGAAACCGTGCATGCGAGAGAGTTGGATGTACGCTCGTTGACCGTCCCGCGACAGGACAAAGGGTCTGACGTTGTCTTCAAAGGTAAAGTGGCGAAGCCACTCGTCGTTGACAGCGTCGACCTCGTCCAGCGAACCCCAGATGATAGACCCCACATACACGCGTGTACCATCTGCGGAGACTCTGACCTTGTGACCGCCCAGATTGGCAATCTGGATCGGCGTGACCTGCCTGGTCTCCACGTCGACCTTGCTCAGTAGTTTACGATCGTTGTGAGCGTTGTAGACGTAGCGCTTGTCTGGGGACGCAGCAAAATGTTCCACAGAGCCAGGCAAGGGTAGGCGCCACTGCTCATCCAGTGAATGTGCATCGAAGGCAGCGAACACGCTGTGTGCCTCGCCGGTAGGTTCACGCCAGAATTGCCAGCGATTGGTGCCGTTCACAAACAGACTCTTCTTGTCCGCAGACAGTACAATGCTATCGGGCACCAGTTCGTCACCCAGCTCAATGCTGCCTATTAATCGGTAGCCATCTGTTTCATCGAACACCCTGACGTTTGCACCGATGGTGTTTTGCACGTAAATCATATGGCTATGCCCCCGCTCAATCGCGATTCAGCAACATGGTCACTTTGACCCCTGTGATCATGTCACCCTCCACCCGCAACTTGCCCATCGCAAACTCAAGGTCCCCCTTGAGATCGCCAGACAGCATGCGGCCGAAGCGCTCCAGGTCGGCGTGAATGGTTGTGTCGGCCGCAACGGGTTCGTTGGATACGGTAACCGGGTCAGCGGTGGCGTCGATCACCACGCAGCCCGCATCACCAAAATCGAATCTTACCGCCGCATTGAGAGCACCTGCCGCGGGCGCTACCGCGCGGAAGAACTCGGTCAGCTCGTCAAGTGTCATGGATACTGTCCCGGGGCCTGTGTCTTGAGCGGATTGTGGATTGTACACACGATGCAGTCTAATGTACGCAACACTGGACTAAGTCCTGTTTCATCAACGGAGTAGCTATGCACATATATATATCGGCGGACATCGAGGGCGTTGCGGGTGTCGTCAGTCCTGCCCAGACGGTAGCCTCTGGTTTTGAATACGAGCGCGCCAGGCAATGGATGACCAGCGAAGTGGTGGCAGCCTGTGAAGGGGCAATGGCGGGCGGGGCAACCAGCGTTACGGTCAGTGATTCCCATGGCAACGGTCAGAACCTGCTGATAGATCAGTTCCCGGAGACCGTTCGAATTGTGCGGAATTGGCCGAGGCCGCTGGGTATGATGGAGGGCGTTGAGCAGCCGGACACGGCGGGGGCGTTTCTGGTGGGCTATCACACCGGTGCGCATCATGCTGACGGCGTGCTCGCCCACACGATCTCTGGACGGCTGATCGCAGGTTTGCGGATCAATGGTGAAGCGAGCACGGAAACCGAGTTCAGTGCGGCCATGGCTGCACACTTCGGTGTCCCGGTATTGCTCGCCACCGGGGACGATAGATTCGTCTCTCACGCAAAGGAATGCCTCACACCGGGTGCAGTCACAGTATCGACCAAACGGGCGACGGGTCGCTATTCCGCAGATTCATCGACTCCCGCGGCCAGCTGCGCCGCCATACGTCATGCGGCAGAGGAAGCAGTATTGCGATTGCCGCTGGAACCTGAGAAGCCTCTGGCAGGTCCCATCGATTTGGAAATCCAGTTTCAGCGACATCTCCCGGCGGAACTGCTCGCCTTTTTGCCCGGCTTTGAACGTAGGGGAGCTACTGCACTTGCAATCACGGTGCAAGACATTCCAGCAGCGTCACGAGTTCTGGCATTTATCAGCGCTGTTCAGTTCGATGAGCAGCTCCCTTGAGTGAAGACTTTTCGCACCGGGTCGAAACCGTCAGCTGGCCTTTGCAAGAGCCGTTTATCATTGCGAACTACCGATGGGAAACGATCGAGGCGGTAAGGGTGACCATCGACGTCGAGGACACGGCAGGGCGGGGAGAAGCCGTGCCCTTGTTTTACGGGTCGGAATCACCGACAGAGGTCGCGGTTGCGATCCGTTCATGGCTCGCGGAGCGTCCGACTCTGCCCGGGCGTGAGCAGGTGCTGAGCGCCGAGCTGGTAGGCTCGGCCCGCAATGCGCTCGACGCGGCGCTTTGGGATCTGGAAGCCAAGCGCTCTGGTCGCCCGGTTTGGCAGCTACTAGGGCAGGGCAAGCCGACGCCTTTGCCAGCGCTGGTGACACTGGGGTTGGGATCGCCTCAGTCTATGGCCAGGCAGGCCGGCGAGTTGCAAGGGTTCCCGGTCCTGAAATTGAAGCTCGACGCGGTGGGAATCGTTGAGCGTGTGTTGGCGGTGCGCGCAGAGCGACCGGATGCGACCCTGGTGATCGATGCCAATGGGTCCTGGTCGATGGACGAGCTGATGGGGTCCATGCCGGTCCTGGTCGACGCCGGCGTGGCGATGCTGGAGCAGCCTTTGCCCGCTGGCCGGGACCGGGACGCCGCGCTTAACCAATGGGATAGCCCTATCCCCCTGTGCGCGGACGAATCCTGTCAATCCGTCGCGGATCTTGAAACTCTGAGCGGCCGCTACTCGATGATCAACATCAAACTTGACAAGTGTGGCGGCCTGACCGCGGCGCTGGACCTCGCGGCGACTGCCCGCGCGATGGGCTTTGAGATCATGGTCGGTAACATGTTGGGCTCGTCTCTGGCGATGGCGCCGGCGTTCTATCTCGCTCAGCAGAGTCGCTTCGCGGACCTCGACGGGCCGCTGTTTCTGAGTACAGACTACGACACGCCTCTGGTGTTCTCTGATGGTGTGGTGTCGATACCTCAGGCCTTACTGTGGGGTTGAGCTGGTTTTTTTTCTGCAGCATTGCCTGGTGCTTTGTCGGTCAGTTGCCTCCGGCACTCGCGACCTGCTGCACCTGTATGCATCGCTTACACCGTTGATTCCCGTCGCTGATGCGGTGTCCCTCAGCCCTGCACCCCGGCGTGGGTTGGGTGACCAGCGGAGAAAGGGGGTGTTCTGAACCTGCCCCTGCGGTGGTGTGGGCTCGCTTGCTAAAGCGCGGCTGGCGATGACGGCGAATAGAGGGGTTTCGAGTCTTATTTGCAAATGATTCTCATTTGTATTATAACACGAGACCATTGTCCAGCGATGTGCCCATCGCCTCCGAGAAACCATGCCTCAGTCTCAGCCGGTAACCTATCTGCCTACGCATCACCTGCTACCGATCGCTCTCAAGCAGCTGTCGGCGGGCGCCCAGCTGTTGGTGCAGAGCGTTCGTGAATGGGTTCTATCGGCGCAACTCGGTCGTAGCGTCGGCGGTGATCTACTCAGGGCGTATTCGGATCACCAGTGCTTCCACGGATTGGAACTCTTTGACTACATGATGAACGTGATCGCGCGCGATGCGGTGAGAGATGTTCAGGTGTTGCATCCGGATGATCAAACGCTTGGTGCTGATGAGCTGGCCGTGTTGCGTTTGATTGAGCTGACCAAACGTGACTCGTCTCGACACGCGCAGCGCATCGCTAGCCGCATGGTGAGAACCCGCTCACAACAATTGTGCGCAGCCGCACGGGCCTATCGAGAAGAGCTGGAAAGCGCCGGCTTGACGTTGTCTGGCTGGTCTGAGCTGCGCCTGGTAAAAAAGGAACGATAACATGGACAGGTCGCAGAAAAAGGCAGAAGAAAAGCGTGCTTTTGTCCGCGCTTCGCTCGGTTGGCTCGCGGCACTCGCGGTCACGCTTGGGCTGTATGCGTGGAGCTGGCAGCTGGTGCTTTAGTGTCAGCCGCGGCTTCGAAGCAGCGCTCGATTGGGGTTTCTAAAGAGAGTGGCATCTAGCCAGTTTTGTCCAGACGAAAGCGCCTCGGATCAGTAGTTTTTTGTCCCTGCCCTTGTTATGGCAATTGAATCACCCAATAATCACAGACCTCATAAGAAAGGTTTATTTTTTTCTGTGCCACGTTCAAGCCCGCAGGTTGGCACGTCTTACGGAGCGAGATGATGAGTAGTAAAACTCTGTTATTTACACCACTGTACTGTTTGGCCCCTGGTATCGCGCAGGCGCATCAGAGTGTCGGACACCCCGTTCACTTACACGCGTTGGATTGGTTCTTGATCGCGACGGTTGTACTGATGGCCATTGCCGTTGCCCTACTGCTTCGCACTGACAATCTGCGACCGTTTTTCTTGAAGAGCGTTCACACGCTAGGACGGCCGTTGCTGTCCGTCGGCCGGTTTGTAAAATCACACGGCTGGTCGCTACCAATTGCTCAGGCACACTGTGATATTCCGTGTGGAATTTACGATCCTATGGTTGCTCAGGTGCAAGCCATGAGCGTGGCGCGTTTCCTGGATCAGATTGCGGAACTGGGAGAAACGCCCGCAAGCGATGCGGCAACGCAGGCAAAACTCTCCCGCCTGGTTCGTGAAAAGGAAAAACACGCGATGGAGGTCAAGCAAGCCATCGTGGTCATCTGGGGCGACTACTTTAAACCAGAGCATTTCGAAACCTACCCGGGCCTTGCGGCTCTGACCCACGAGATACTGCGCACCGCATCTGCCTGCAAGCAGAATGTGGAGCCCAAGAATGGTCGGGATTTGGTGGATCGTGTCAACGATTTTGCCGCACTGTTCTGGGAGAGCAAGGGGGTGGAAATCCAGCGGTGTGTGGCGGCGTATTCGCCCGGCCTTGAGCTGGTTCAGCCTAAGCTGGCCAGCGCCTGACAACGCCCGGGCGCACGCGAGGAAAGACCGATGCTAAGAGTGTTTCGGGTTCGGGGCGTCAGCATGCTCCCGACGATTCCCGATGGGTCCATCATCGTCGCCGTGCGTGCGCCAAAGGTCTGGCTAAAACCCGGACGACTTGTGGTCGTGCGAGTGGCTGGTGATACCATCGTAAAACGGATAGAGGCCCTTCCCCAGTCTGGCAAGGTGAAGCTTTGCAGTGATAACCGAGCCACCGTGTCGAGGTTCTGTGGTCTACCGTTGGATGTGGAGCAGGTCGTGGGCATTGTTCTGCTGTCTTGGCGACCGGGACGTCACCAGCGAGGTACGACGACTTACTCCGCTTCTCGGTAGTGTCGACCCGGCAAGACGTTGATGTACAGCGGGGTCAGGGTCTTCCACTTACTTCCTTGAACCCGGCAGTACATAGGATTGTTGCTCTCCCGGTACGGTACGTACTCGCAGCGGGCATCCGTACACGTCCGAGAGCATGGCCTCGGTCATAACATCCGTCGGTGTGCCTGAGGCACGCACGCGACCTTCATGCATCAGGATAACGCGATCAGCGTACGTGAGCGTGAGATTCAGGTCGTGCATAACAGCTATGACCCCGCCGCCCTGCGATGCGTAGCCAGCGGTGATGGACATGACCTGCAGCTGGTGGGCGATGTCCAGGCTGGAAACAGGCTCGTCCAGAAAAAGCCAGCAGCATTGTGATTCGGTCACGGGTTGCCAGACCTGCGACAATACGCGGGCCAGATGCACACGTTGCTGCTCTCCCCCGGAGAGTTCCTGAAACAAACGGCCCTCATAGCTATCCAGACCCACCGCCGACAGCGCCCGAGACGGCAGCCTTTGATCGTCTGCATGCGCGCCCGCGATCAGGCCCATACGCACGACCTCGTACACGGTGAAGGGAAAAGCCAGCGAACTGCTTTGCGGAAGTACGGCACGGCGACCTGCAAGCTGCCAGGGTTTTGCGCTCGCTAAGTCCACACCCGCAATTTCAGCGCGACCGGAAAAGGGCAACTCGCCGGTGAGTGCTCGCATGAGAGTGGTTTTGCCGGAACCGTTTGGGCCTACGATCATAGTAAGCTCGCCGGCACTGGCGCTAAAATCGATATCCCGCAGTATCGGCTTGCCGCCCAGATCGACGGCCAGATTATGGGCGATCACACTCATAGATCGACCATGCCCCTGCGGCGCAGCAAAATCCATAGAAACACCGGTGCACCCAGCACGGCAGTGACGATACCGATGGGCAGCTCAGCGGGCGCAACGATGACACGGGCGATAACATCCGCCATCAGCAGCAGAGAGGCGCCCAATAGCGCGGCGTTGGGAAGTAGCATGACGTGGTCCGGCCCCGTCGCCAGACGCAGCAGGTGAGGGACTACAATACCGACGAAGCCAATTCCGCCAGAGACAGCAACCGCGGCGCCGGTGGCTGCCGCGACCGTCAGAATGGCCGCGTACTTCAGGCGTTCGACGTTGAGTCCCAAATGACGCGCCGTGGCTTCGCCGAGTGCGAGCGCGTTCAGGCCCTTTGCCAGCGTGAGTGCGATAATTCCGGCTGCGATGATCATGGGTCCCGTCACCAGGACCTTCGGCCAGGTTGCACCCGCCAGTGAACCCAGCCCCCAGAAGGTGAGGTCCCTGAGCTGCTGATCATCGGCCTTATAGATCAGAATGCCGGTTACAGCCCCTGCCAGAGCACCGAGCGCGATGCCGGCCAACAGCATGGTGGCCACCGACGTTTGGCCTCGTCGCGTCGATACGCGGTACAGTACGATGGTTGACAGCCAGCCTCCGAGAAAGGCAGCCAGCGGCACCAGCCAGACGCCCAGGGCAGCGCCTAAGGCGGCGGGCAGAAGCCCCCCTAAGACAATCGCAGTGACGGCGCCCAAGCCAGCCCCGGCTCCCACACCCACAAGCCCTGGATCGGCAAGCGGGTTACGAAACAGACCCTGCATGACGGCGCCGGAAACGGCCAGGGCAGCGCCCACCAGAATGCCCAGCGCGAGCCGTGGAGCACGGACGTCAAACAACACGACCTGCTCAAGCCGCGACAGAGGTTCACCGACCGTGAGCTTGTGCAGCGCTGTAAACAGGGAGGCGCTGGATGCGCCAACCGCAAGGCTTAAAACGCAGACGGCGGCCAGCAGCAGAACCAGGCAGAGCGAGGCAAAGCGTGCACGCGCGCGTCGATCACCGACGATCGATGCGGTAGCTTGATCACGAGTCACCGTACAGTGCGCTGGATAATTCTGCGATGGCCTGGCCTGTGCGAGGACCAAACCCGAGCAGCAGCAAACCATCCATCTTTACGATGGCGTCCTGCTTGCCAGCCGGTGTGGTGCGCACCGCCGGGATATCCTTCAATGTCCCCTCGACCTGATGGTCGCGCGTCGTTTCCATAATGAGGATGACGTCCGGGGCTGCCGCGGTAATCGCTTCATCGGTCAGCGGTTTGTAACCCTGGATGCCCTGCACCGCATTGTCTGCCGCGGCCATGCTAATGATCGCGTCGGCAGCGGTGTTTTGACCAGCCGCCATGACCTTGCCACCCTGTGTGCTGAGTACAAACATCACACGCTTGCGCCCGGCGAGCGCAGCGGCATCCGCGGCGCTTTGTGTTGCCGCGTGTATCTCATCTTGCACCTCAGCGGCCAGTGCTGTCGCCTCGTCCGAGACACCCAGGGCCTTGCCAACGGATTGTATCTTCTCTGCGACAGCCTCGGCGTTGTAGCCGTCGGGAATGGTAATAAAGGGAATGCGAGCCGCTCTCATGATGTCGATCGTCTCCTGCGGCCCGGCGCCCTGTTCCGCAATAATCAACAGTGGATCCACCGACAAAACGCCTTCCGGCGACAGTGAACGCATGTAGCCCACGTCGGGGAGTGCTTCCGCGGCACTTGGGAAAGTCGACGTGGTATCGCGAGCCACCAGTCGCGCCTGCTGATCCAGCAAAAAGACAATCTCTGTGACCGAGCCGCCGATGGATACCACGCGGGAGGGACGATCCTCCGCATGCACAATCGCTGAACCGGTGACCCATACGCCGAACAGCAGCAAAGCGATTGGTTGACAGCGCCGCCGCCGGAGCCTTGGTAAAAAAATGCGAGCTATTCTCATTTGCACTACGCTAACGGCTCGTTGGGGGCTTTGCAATAGGCGTTTGGCATGTGCCGCAAGTCGACAGGGCGTCGCGCCACGGCGCGATCTTGTGCGTGGAACTCGATGTGTTGTCGGGCGTCTCACTGTTATGTTCCGCTCCAGGAGAATACCGTGTTGATTTCGTACACCGTCCCGCGCGATGGTACCTGTGGTCTGTGGTTGTTACTCGGCTTGCTGACGTGGATTAGCTGCGATACGGCTCACGCCGAAGACGGCAACGTGGACATGGCAGATCATTTCCTGACGGTCGCGGTGGAGGGTGATCCACAGCGAGTTGATCGGGCATTGGGTGAGATCGAACGCAACTGGCAGCCATCGCTGGTTCCCATGGCAATAGAAACGGCGCTCTACAGTGGCTCACCTCGGGCAAATGCCCGGCTTTTTGCGATGCTATCGCAGGCGATGGGCAAGCCGGCCAGCGCTGACCTCAACGAGGCCTACGCGTGGTTGTGGAATCAGGCGATCGAACCCTACGGTGATTATGCGACCTTCAAGGCGAACCTGTACGGCCGCATCGATCGTCGGTTTGATCGGTACTTCCGCGGGCGCCAGGACAGCGCGCGAATTCGGCTGGATGAAATTCGCTGGGGCGGCGTGCTGCAAGACGGCATTCCGCCGCTGCGAGACCCCGAAATGGTGAAGGCGAAGGAAGCGATATACCTGGCCGATGATCACATCGTGTTCGGTATTGTTGTCAACGGCGATGCCAGGGCATATCCGAAACGTATCCTGGCCTGGCACGAGATGTTTACGGATACCATTGGCGGGGTCCCGATCGCGGGGGTTTACTGTACGTTGTGTGGAACGGTGATTCCCTACCATACGCGCGTGGGAGACCGAGAGTTTGAGCTGGGCACGAGCGGTTTTCTCTACCGCTCCAACAAGCTGATGTACGATAAGGCGACCCAGTCCTTGTGGAGCACTGAGCGTGGTGAGCCGGTTCTTGGACCTCTGGTTGATCAGGGCATTTCGCTTCCCTACGAAGGCGTAGTGACGACCAACTGGGGTGAGTGGCGACGACGTCACCCGGACACGTTGGTGCTGTCGATTGATACCGGATACCGTCGAGATTACGGCGAAGGCGTTGCCTATGCGAACTACTTTGCAACCGATGAGCTGATGTTCAACACACCGTTCAACGATCAGCGATTGGCGAACAAACGCGAAGTTCTGGCACTGCGATTCGCTGGGGCTCCCGGGGAGCAGCTGGCGATCGACACGGAGTTTCTGGCTGATAATCCGCTGTACACTAATAAAATAGGACGCCAGAAGTTCCTGGTCCTGACCGACACCAGCGGAGCCAATCGTGTCTACGACCCGGGTGACGTGCTGTTTGAAAATTACGATCAGGACTCGACGCTCGTGGACAGAGACGGCAATCGCTGGTTGCTTGAGGAGGAGTACCTCAGCGGACCTCAGGGCGACAGGCTGGAGCGCCTGCCCTACCACCGGGCATTCTGGTTTGGTTGGCTGGCCGCCTACCCGGATACCCAGCTGATCCAATAGGTGTCGATCCGCTGTACAAAGTGAACTCCACTTTGGTGGATTGCAAGGTGATTTGTCCTCAGCCGGTGTGCGATATCGGGCTTTGGCAGGCTTCGACAGGTCGACCGCAGGCGGACTTAAAAACGGTGTCATTGTGAGTTCTACGTTGCGACGTGAACTAGACTGGTAGGTCTGGTTTTGTCTGCAGACTGGTGGAGTTCAAGTAGAGGGATAGGGCAATGGACATGAGCACGACGCAAGACTACAACCCGAGAGACTGTAGCCAGAGCTATCTCTCTCAGGCGCTGGCTGAACTGGCCCTGGACGCAGAACTGGAGGCGCTACTGCGAACCCCGTACCGTGAAGTGACCGTGGAACTTCCGCTTCAGGATGAGCATGGCAACGTCCGGGTGTTTCAGGGGTTTCGAGTACAGCACAACCAAAGCCGAGGGCCGTTCAAGGGAGGGCTGCGTTATCACCCGGATATGGATCTGGCACACGCCAAGGCACTCGCCGAGGTCATGACTTGGAAGACTGCGCTGATGGACATTCCCCTGGGTGGCGCCAAGGGCGGAATCGATTGCAATCCCCGGGAGATGTCCGGTGACGACCTTGAACAGCTGACCAAGCTGTTTACTCGTCGGATGGGCGGACTCTTCAGTCCTGACGTGGACATCCCGGCCCCGGACGTGGGCAGCGGGGAGCGCGAGATGTCCTGGATTTACGATGCCTACGGCCAGCAGGAGGGTTATCATCCCGGCGTGGTTACCGGCAAACCGCTGGCCCTGGGAGGTTCGGAGGGACGCGTGGCCGCCACAGGTCGCGGTGCCGCTTTGGTCACCGGATGGGCGGCGCAAGAGCGCGGCATCGATCTCGGGAACGCCAAGATTGCCATTCAAGGATTCGGCAACGTCGGGCGTTACGCCGCCATTGTGCTGAGCGACATGGGCGCCCGCATCGTTGCTGTAAGTGACTCCAGTGGGGGTTTATACCGGGCAGAGGGCCTGGACGTGCGAGACGTTGTTCAGCAGTTGTCGGCTGACTCCGGGAAGCCGAAGGTGACTGAGCTTGGCCTTGGTGACACATTGAGTAACGAGGAACTGCTGAGCAGCGAGGTCGATGTTCTGATACCCGCGGCGCTGGATGGCGCGATTCACAGTGGCAATGCCGCGAATGTGCAGGCTTCACTCATCATCGAGGCAGCTAATTTGCCGGTGACCTGTGAGGCAGACTCTATCCTTCGAGCTAACGGCCAGCTGGTGGTGCCGGATATCCTGGCCAATGCGGGTGGTGTGGTTGTGTCCTATTTTGAATGGGTTCAAAACCGCCAGGGTGTGCGCTGGAGTGAAGATCAGGTGAATCGCGAGCTTGAAAAGATCCTGCACACAGCATTCAATCATACGGCAGAGGTGGCCAGTGCAGAAGAGCTCGATTTTCGTCTGGCAGCCTATCGTCTTGGTGTTGAACGTGTCGCTCAGGCGCAACAGCTGCGGGGTTTCAAATAGGGTGTGCTGACAGGGGACTGGCTATCCGACGCTGCAGAAGTGCAATGAGCGGTCGGGCTCGAAAGCATGCCAGGCCGCGGTGATCTGTATCCTTAATGGAAAGCGCTGTGTAACCCATACATTATCGCGCTGAATGCCTGTAGGCTTGCAGTCAACGTATCGAATGCGGGAGATAATATGCACCGCCAGTTGATTGGTTTCATAGGGTTGTCGATTTCTTTGGCGTTCAGTCAGAACGTTTGGGCAGACACAGAGCGAGTCTACGTACCATTAGGCAGTGTTGATCCCGAGCAAGTTGTTTCTGCACCACCCGCGTCAGGGAGCGCCGAGTTTGAGCAGGGAATGGCGATTGTGCTGTGGATGCAGCGTGTCAGAACCCCCGAACAAATAGTGTTTGTCCAAAAGTCACTCGGGGTAGAGCGTTTTGCTGAAATGCTGCGAGGCGAACTCTTCCGGGTAAATGGCGAACTGTTGAAGAGTACGATCGATGATGCGGTGAATGAGGTCCGTGCAGATTATGACCGGCTCAAACAACAGTACGACGTACCGCGCCCATTTCAGGTTAGCTCTGCCGTGGAGCCAGCCACTGATTGGCGACCTGTCAAATCCTTTCCCAGCGGACACTCTGTTCGGGCTGTTGTATACGCGCGTTTGTTGGGCGAATTTTTTCCGGAGCAGCGCGACGCGATGCTGCGATACGCGGAGCAAATCGCCTACGGCAGAGTGCTGGCTGGGGTCCACTTTCCGACGGATGTGCTGGCGGGTATGGCGCTGGGGCACGCTTATGCCGACGTGATTCTACAGCAGGATGCCTTCAAGCAGATTGCTGCGCGGATAGAACAACCTAGCAGCAATGGCGACTAGCCCCGCTTGCCGGTATGAGTCCGCAAGCGGGTAAGGTGGACAGGCACAGCCAGCATTGCGTGATCCCCTAGCCAATCTTCCGTCTGTTCTGCGGCTTAGTGCATGGTCACCAGTTGCATCTCGTGCCATCCGTCGAGTGACAGCCCGGCCGCCTCAAGTTCCCCCCGATAGGCTTTGGCGATGCTGCACATGAATGGCGCTCGGGCGTGGATCAGTTGAGTGCCCAGGCGCTGGGCATGCCGGGGCGATTGCCGCTGAGTTAGCCTGATCATGCGTAGCAGGATCAGTTCGTCTGCGCCCAGTAAGCCATCCTCCGGATGCTGGACGTAGATGGTGCGCTTTGCGTCATTGGCGATGAGATTCATGATGCGGAGAAAGTACTCGACCGCCCGATCGACCGGATATCTGGCATAGGCGGGCTTCAAGTCGCAGCCGGGACAGCGCCGCTTCTGGGCCGATACGACCCATTGGCGCATGCTCCAAACGACCAGTTGCGCGCCTTCGGACAGCTGCTCCATGTAAATGGTGGGCGAAGCCAGTGGAAATTCGACCTTGGGTTCCGTCGCTTGCTGCATGTTCATCCTCGCCGGTTGTTCGGTGTCAATGTCAGCGCCTGTTATAATGCAAATGATAACTATTAGCAAATAAGAACTAATGATTTTTAGCTGATGTCAGGGCATGGGCATCAGCGTCGTAGCGGTTGATGGGGTCAGCGAATAGCCGAACCGAGAATCGCCTCGGCGTTACGATGCGCGCGGACAATCGTCTTTAGTACGCGAACCGGAACCGCCGGGAGAGGATAGAGCCCGACGGATTTGCTGGGCCTTGGAGTAAGGACGGGGGGACAAGAAAGAAAAAACACTGACAATGAAGTGCGAGTTGATGTGCCGGTAAATGAGTGCTCAGTGGTCGTCGCGTCGGGCGCCGTCGCGTCGGGCGCCGTCGCGTCGGCCCCTGTGCTGTACGATCACCCAGCGGGTGGGGTAACCTCGCTCAAGTCGACTGCCGACCTTTTCTGGCGTCGATAAAGCTCTTGATAAAAAACACTATAGCAACCAGCGACGCAAGCAGCATCAAGCTGACACGGATCACCGCTGCCGCGTCATCGCGATCGATGGCGGCACGCAGTGGTGTGAACAGGGCGAAGATGACAATCAGCGTCAAAATCACAACGAGGTGACTGACGATCTTGTTCTGGGATTTAACGCCGGAGGAACAGAGCAGAATTGTCAGTCCAAATGCGGCCGGTATGAATGCTGTGAAGGAAGGTGCATCCGAGGTTACCAACGCCCACGCCGGCATCAGGATGAGTACGATTCCGTTAACAACGTTGGCGCGATAGGCATTCATGGTAATCCTCCATAGCAGGCAGTGATGATACTACGAGACCTTTGGCTGCGGTTGCTGTGTCCAGGTTGCGCACTCAATGAACTGGAACAATCGACGCGGCGCAGGTTGCTCGGCGTTCCGCTGTAGGTTGAGTGTGCCTCCAACTTAGTCCAGGCCGATAAACCCGCCGGACTGGTGTGCCCACAGTCGTGCGTAGATGCCACCGTGTTCGAGCAGCTCCGCGTGAGTACCGGACTCCACGACCCGACCTTCTTCCAGTACCAGCAGGCGGTCCATGGCCGCGATCGTGGACAGACGGTGGGCGATAGCGATGACCGTTTTTCCCTCCATGAGCGCGTAAAGGCTCTCCTGTATCGCCAACTCCACCTCCGAGTCCAGCGCCGATGTGGCCTCATCGAGGATCAAAATGGGCGCGTTCTTCAGCATGACGCGGGCGATGGCGATGCGCTGGCGTTGACCACCGCTGAGTTTGACGCCTCGCTCGCCAACCTGGGCGTCGAGACCGCGACGACCCGCCTGGTCTTCCAGACCGTAGATAAATGCAGACGCCTGGGCTTTGTCGATGGCAGTCAACATGTCTTGTTCGGTGGCGTCTTCCCGCCCGTAAAGAATGTTTTCGCGGACAGAGCGATGCAGAAGCGACGTATCTTGAGTGACCATGCCAATGGCGGCGCGAAGGCTTTCCTGACGAACAGCAGCAATGTCCTGATCATCGATGAGAATACGTCCTCCCTGCAGGTTGTAGAAACGCAGGAGCAGGTTCACCAGGGTCGACTTGCCGGCCCCGGAGCGCCCCACCACGCCAACCTTTTCACCTGCCTGAATGCGAAGATTGAGATGATCAAAAACCCGTATGTTGTCGCTGTAGCGAAAGCTCACGTTCTCGAAGCGAATATCACCTCCATCGGGAGACAGGCTGGACGCATCGTCGCGGTCCTGTACGCTGATCTCTTGTGAGAGAGACTGAGTGCCATCCTTCAGGGTGCCAATGTTCTCAAACAGGTCAGAGACTTCCCACATGATCCATTCGGACGTACCGTTCAAACGCAGGCACAAACCGACTGCCGCCGCGATGGCGCCGGGCGACAGTGCGCCCAGTGACCATAGATACAGTGACAAACCAGTGACGCCCAGCAGCATCAGTGTGTTATTGATGGCGACAGACGTTTCCATCCAGGTAACCAGTCGCATTTGAGGGTGTACCGTCCCCATAAACGTCTTCATGCTTTCCTGGGCATAGGCAGATTCTCTACGCGTATGGGAGAACAGCTTCACTGTCGAGATATTGGTGTAGGAATCGGCGACCCTGCCGGTCATCATGGCCCGCGCGTCTGCCTGTTGTTCCGAGATCGACTGCAGGCGTGGCAGGACCAGATACAAAATGACACAGTAGATCATCAGCCAGGCAAGCAGTGGCAGCATGAGCCGCAGGTCCAGCGCACCGAACAAGGACAGGGTTGTGAGAAAATAGACCCCGACGTAAACGAGGATATCCAGCAGTTTCATGACCGTGGTGCGCAGTGCCAGAGCGGTTTGCATCACGCGGGTTGCGATGCGGCCTGCAAACTCATCGTGAAAAAAGCTGAGACTCTGGCGCAGCAGATGTCTATGTACCTGCCAACGCACAATCATGGGGAAATTGCCCATCAGCGTCTGATGGATGATCAGGCTTTGAATACCCACCAGTAGAGGATAGGCGAGCAGGACTGCCAAACCCCAGCAGAGCAGTTCGTTGCCGCGCCCGGCGGCCAGATCTTCCGGTGAGTGGGCGCCAAGCCAGTCCACGACCTCGCCCATCAAACCGAACAGGGCGACCTCGATGATCGCTATCCCCGTACTCAACGCAGCCATGAGCAGTAGATAAGGTTCCAACCCCTGGCTGTGCTCGCGGCAGAAGCGATACACCGATCGTGCAGCGGGTCGAGGGGGCCGGGGAGGGAATGGGTCCACCAGGTTTTCAAAGAAGCGGAACAACATCGGACAAGGTTAACCGAGTTCGCGCCGAGGCGATATCTCTGGACAGACACGCACCCGGGCAAGCGCCGGGCGCCTGTTCACGGGCGCTTCGGCAGGCCCGGCTGAAGCTCAGCTATCCTCGTCGGGAAACGCCTCGAACTGGGGTGCTGTGTCGGCAATTTCGTACCAGGGTGCTTTGGAACCAACGAAGATATGGTAGGCGGGCGGTAGCGCTGGGTCACCGTCGATCGTTCCCATGGCAAGGTAGTAGTCTTCCGGTTCGTCGGTCAGGGCGACCAGAAGGTTGGAGCCACAGTTGCCACAGAAGCGACGGTCGTGGGAGGGCGACGAGGCGTACGATCGAATCATGTCCGCCCCGGACAGCAGGCGAAAATCGTCACGTCGAACACCCGCAAAGCTTGCGAACGCCGCGCCGTGTAAGCGTCGACACTGACTGCAGTGACAGTGGCTGTAGTCGTGGACATCACCCTCCACCCGATAGCGCACGGCGCCACACTCACAGTGTCCTTCGATCATACTGACGGTCTCCTGGTTCGCAGCGGCCGTGTATCGCCAACGGTCGCCCACGGGGTCGAGTACGTCGCTATCTGGATTCCGAAGCTTCCTTCGCATAGAAACCCGACAGCGTAATTTTGAACATCACAATACTGATGCCGCCTACCACCAGGGGCAGAACGGCGAGGCCCCCGTAGCCCGTGTTGGCGACCAAATATCCGCCGATGGCCGGGCCAGGCGCTGCGCCCAGCCACCAGATCGCATCGGTCGCCACCGCCCAGCGACCCTTGTGGTCCATCTCCGACATGATGCCGAGGATGTAGGGCAGGACGAAGTAAAAACACAGATTCCATAGGGTGTAGAGCACTGCAAATGCGACGGGACTTTCTCCGAGAACCAGTCCCGCAGCGACCATGGCATTGGTTGCAATACCGATCAGCGCTGGCCGCAGATTGCCGTAGCGATCCGCTAACCACGCGGCCAATACGCCTCCCAATAACCCCAGTGAGCCCGCGATGCCAAACACCTGGCCAATGCGAAACTCCTCCAGACCGGCTCGCAGTCCAAACTGTTCGAGGAACGGCTGTATGGCACCCTGACCAATCTCATAGATGAACAGGGCGAGCAGGGCAATCAGTGCGAATTCCTTGTTCGGAGCTCCACGGACGCCCAGTTTCTCGGCAAAGCGCTGCAACGGGCTCAGCGAATTGAGCAGCGCTCGACTGCGCGCCTCTTCCTCAAGATCGCGGGGTGGATCCGGCAGCCAGAGACACAAGGGCAACATCAGCACCAAGGCGGTGACCAGGGCCAAATAGCCCCCCATAGCGCCCAGCGGCACGGTGAAATAGGGCATGACCACGCCGCCGGCGGCCGCTGCCAGGCCCCAGGTCACGGCGACCAGCGCGAACATACGCTGGGGATTGACGGACGAGGCGGCTGCCGCCGTCCCGGCAGCGCCAATCATACCCGCGCCGATGCCGGCGGCAAGACGTGCGATCCTGAGGACTTCAAAGCTCTCTGTCGTGGCGGCAACGAGACTGCCGAGCAGTGCGAGGGCTCCGCCTGTGAGAGCAATGCGTGAGCGAGGCAGTCGGGTAACCGGCCCTGCCATAATGAGTGCCATAACGGCATAGGCCATCACCTCCTGAGACATCATCAGACCCACCGTTGCCTCGTCAGCACCGTAGCGAGTCATCACAGGGCCGAACAGCTGTGCCTGGGCGTAGTAACCCATCTGTGCGAGATACCAGCACGCCGTGATGGCGATCAGCAACCGTATCGAGATGCCCCCTGTGTAGGCTTGTGGCATATGAGGCTTCCTCCCGTGCCCTCAAAGCATGCTAGCAACTGCGTCAGCCGGATCCCTCCGGGCGTGTAGGCGTGACGAAAGCAGATACAAGCGCGCGGCGGCGATCCATAGGCTGCGATCCTGTGTTGCGTCAGGACCGCAAGCTGTGGCGATCCGGATTCAGGCTGTCGACGTAGTTATTCATTGATAGTGACGAATGAGGGGGCCGCTTAAAAACGCCCCGAGAAAGGGGAGACGCCATCATGATACATCGGCTTGAAGATCGGATTCGCAGGCTACTCGATACCCAGGTTCAGTGCGTGTTGGCGACGGTGTCCGAAGGGTATCCCCAGCAACATCTGATGGCCTATGCCTTTGAGCCTTCCCTCGAGACGGTGTATCTGGTCTCGCGCCGGCGGACGGAAAAGGTGGTGAACATGGTCCAGTGGCCATCGATCGCGCTGCTTTGGGACAACCGCACGGGAAATACACTGGACCATGCGGCGGGTACGGCCTTGATGGCGCAGGGCCAGGCGGAAGTGCTGCACGGTTGGGTGTGCGCCCGAGCAGCCTACTTGCTGCGCGAGCGCAGCATCGAGTTGGCACCACTGCTGGCTCGTGACGACGCCGTGGTGTTCGCCTGTCGGATCGAATCCTACCGGCACTGCCGCGGGTACAGCGATGTCAGCACCTATTGCCCCCAGGCGGGCCAAGCAGTTCTGGCGGAAGCCAGTTGATGACCTGTCCTCGGCTCAGGCGGACAGAGCCACCAACAGCAGGGCGGGCACCGCGACCCAGGTCAAGGTGAGACGCAGGCGGCGATAGTATGGCGGCTGCGGGGCAAACGCTGGGTGCCGCCCTTCTATGGCCACCATCACTGCCATCAGGGCCGCCAGCACACTCAGTGACGCGGGCGGATGAAGTAGCCAAACAGAACCCCAGGCAGCAATGACAACGACATTGCTCGCGATGAGCAGGTCTGAGTGGCGTCGCAGTAGCGCGATTCCCCACCAGGCCCCCGCCAGGAAGGAGACGATGGCCAGAGCATAAACTGCCAGACCGATCCGAATCGCCGCGCCGGCATTGGGCATAATCCATACGAGTGCGGCAGCACCCATGAACGGTAGCAGCCCGGCATAGCCGAGACGGGACGCAACACCCGGAACGTCGTTCACCGACCTACGTTACTTGGATAGATAGCAAGCACAATCGATCAGCGCCGCAGTTCGAGACGACCCACGGTCGCAGCGCCCCGACGAATGCCCGGTTGCGGTGCCAATCTATAGAGATCGCCATTGCGGCCGTTGAGTTGCACCGGAACGCCCAGTTGCCGAGCCAATTCCGCATGTGCGTCCAGGTGTCTGGCCTCGCCGTGTACCGGTACAGCGATCCAAGGCTGAATCCAGCCGTACATATCCCGCAGTTCGTCACGGGCGGGATGGCCCGAGGCATGGATTGGTGGCTCGCCGTCGATGTCGTGTACGACATGGATTCCCATGGCTTTGAGCTGTGTGTCCAAGCGCCACAGAGCTTCCTCGTTGCCCGGAATGACACGAGAGCTGAAGATCACCGTGTCTTGCGGTTCGAGGTCAAGATCGGGATGATCGCGAGCGGCCAACCGGGTCAGTGCAGCACCCCGCTCGCCCTGACTGCCAGTCGCGATTGCGAGGACCTCCGGTGCGGGCAGGTAACCCAGATGGGCTGACGGCACCATGGTTTGGTCCAGTTGCCAAAGTCCGGCGGACCGTGCGGCTCGGTAGTAATTGTTCAGCGAACGACCCAGCAGGGCAGGATACCGTTGCGTTGCGCTGGCGACACGGGCCAGTGTGGTCAGTCTCGCCACGTTGCTGCCAAAGCAGGCCACAACGACTCGGCCGGTGGCTGCCTCGACGCGCTCCCGCAGAGCACGAAACAACGCACCTTCGCTGGGTGAGCGCCCTGGCACCGTGGCGTTGGTAGAGTCGCAAACCATGGCGGTAACACCCTGTTTGCCCAGATCGCGCAGCCGCCTGGGGTCGAAAGGCGCCCCCACGACCGGATCCAAATCCAGTTTCCAATCGCCTGTATGGAAGACGGTACCGGCGCCGGTGCGGATGACCAGAGCCTGGGATTCGGGTGTCGAATGGGTAAGCGCGAGCCATTCAACGTTGAACGGGGCCAAGTCTAAACGTTCGCCGGTTTCGATGAGGTGCACCGGGGTGACACCCAGTAGACCAGCTTCTTCCAGCTTACGTGACAGAATCTGAGCGGTGAAACGCGTGCAGAACACCGGACAGCGCAACTCACGCCAGTGCGATGCGACCGCGCCGACGTGATCCTCGTGTGCGTGCGTGATCAACAGGCCGACGAGTGCGTCTCGTCGCGCGGCAATGAAGTCCGGCATGGCCGTGATGATTCGAGTGTTCACGGCATCACGATCGAACCCGATGCCGCAGTCCACCATGAGCCAGCGACCGTCGTGCCCGTACAGACTCATATTCATACCGATCTCCCCGCACCCACCAAGTGGCAGAAACCAGAGATCGACGTCCGTCGGGATCAGTGGGTCAGCGTTCATACGGACGGCGGCGCTCACCGGCTCAAGACGAGGCGGAAGCCGACGTCGTCCCTGCGCTCGTCGGCATACCCTCGATTGCGCAGGGCGATGCGCAGGAAGAAGGGTACATCCCCGTAGGCACCGCCCCGATAGCCACGACGTTCGCAGGAACCTGTCAGATTAGCCACGCCATTCGCAGGCGCGTCGGCGTAGTCTGAGGGCCAGCAGTCCGCAACCCATTCCCAGACGTTGCCCGTCATGTCGTGCAGCCCCCAGTGATTGGCAGGATACGATGCTACTGGTGCAGTGCGCGTATGACCATCGTCGCACGTGTTTACCTCAAAGGTCGGATAGTCTCGGAGTGCACTTTCGTCGGCGCCATTGGCGTGATCGCACAGTGCCTCGATGCTGTTTCCATGCGCAAAGCGCGTCGAGCGACTGGCCCGGGCTGCGTATTCCCACTGAGACTCGCTGGGCAATTGGAAATTGAGCCCCGTACTGGAGGAGAGCCAAGACGCAAATGCTTGGGCGTCTTCCCAGCTGACGCAGGTGACCGGGTGGTCTGGCTGCTGTTCGAAACCCGGGTTGCGCCAATTCAAGTCGGGACCCACCTGCCAGCCAGCGGAAAAGAATCCGCAACCTGCTTCGTTGTCGTGTTTCGTGCGTGCGACGAACTCCTGGTACATGGCCACCGTGACCTCGGTGCTCATCATCCAGAAACCCTCGATAGCAACCTGTCTCGCGGGACGTTCGTCGCTCTGTCCCTTGCCAGTTAAGTCGCCCATACGGAAATGGCCTGATGGTATCCACTGAAGATGCATGGGCAATGGGGTGGCCGACCAAAAACTGGCCCCGGGCGTAGGTGGGATTGCAAGCACGCATACCGGTGCCAAACACAGCGCGGCGAGCAGGGCGCCTTGCGCGGAAGCGATTTTCAGAGTGAAACCTCCACCTCGTGCAGCATCGCTTGATAAAGCCACTGGCCGTTGTCGTTGCCATCAACGGCTACGCCACCAACGGGCTTGTAACCTTTGGTCAGAAACTCGTTAACCAGGTCTGATAGCTCGCGACGTGCAATGTCGGGTGAACGAACGAATCCAGAAGTCAAAATGACATAGTCCATGGTTGATCTCCTCGGTACAGTCGTTAATACGCTGGCAATGCGCGGTGGGATTGATTCAGCGGCGCTGCGGCAACGTCACAGCCACGCGTCTGACACTCCGCGACCCTGAGCGTAAAAAAGCAATCGGCATTTCCATCCGTCGGCCAGGTTCTACCCCACATAAAATAGGTCTGACGGCGGTTTAAGCCGTGTGCTTAGAACGCCACCGGTCGATGAGCTTATAGACAGCTTCAAACCTGGATAGGTTCAGGGTATGCGCTGATAGGTATTGCCCAGGTCGTCGGTAATGACCTCTGCGATGCCGGCGACTGTGCGCAGGGCAAAGTCTTCCGACTGTACCTCCACGTGGAAGGACCATCCCGACGGGAGAGTCAGGCGTGAGCCGAGGCGCTGAAGATCGACCAGCTGCTGATCGGGATCCTGCCCCTGGGTGAAAGATTGCATTCGATAGCGAATACCATCCGGGTCCTCCAGCTCGTACACCTGCCTGCCGGCGACGTAGTGAAAGACCGTGTCTCGGCTGACCCTATTCACCAGGTAGGCTGGCGAATCGGTTACCGCCGCGACCGCGATCTCTACGGTGGCGGCCAGGCGCATATCGATTCCGCCAAAGCTCTCGATCACGGGCTCGACCAGGGGTGTTTGCGATACGATTAGATCCAGTACCCAGTAGCGAAGACCGTTCAGCGCCACGGATGAGACACCGTAGTCGCTGCGAATCTGCTCTGCGTCCAGGTTGCTCCAAAGCTCTGGTGGGCAGGTATTGAGAGGCATAGAATTGTAGACGTCGGCCTGTAGGCCGCCCGCCGCGGTTTGAGAGACCAGCAGCACTTCACAGTACCGGAAGTTGAACAGGAGGCCGGATTCTGGCGCAGGAATCGCCGTACCTGGTACCTGCGTCGCAAATACCTGAGTGTTCTCCACCCCGGCATCTTTAAAAATCAGTTTGTCCCCAGCGCCAGGATTAAACACGAAGGCGTTCAAAAACGCATCGCGACTCGCATAGCGAACAATCGCCGCCTGCTCCCACTCGATGCCGCCATCGGTGAGTGTGACCAGTACGGGCATGGTCAGTTGTGGGGAGGAATTGAAGCGCAGGAGATCGGGCACTATGGCATTGCCGTAGATCGTGTTGGCCTCCTCACCCGTCAGATCGGTGTCGCGACCGTCGGGAAAATTGGCCTGTTCATAGAAGTCGATCAGATTGACCATCCAGAAGGGCCCGGGCTGGTCACTGACGATCATATCGATCACAGCTTGCGGATTGGAGACGCCGAAGGATTCTCCATCACCGCTTAAATCACCACCAGAAGACGAGAGAATCTCCACAGCGCTTGCCGCGTCGATGTTCTGTAGCGCTGGATCAACGTAACTTCCGCTAGACTCGAAGGGCAGCTGGATTTCTTCGCCCAGCACCCAGGCGTGATCGTCACTGGCCGTGGCGAGCGTATTCATGAGATCTGTGAACGCTGGCGTATCGATGGCACTCAGTAGAGCATTGGCATTGGGGAACCGAAGTACCCGTGTTTGACTCATGGATCTATCACCGATGAAGACTTCAAACACCTCGGACCTTAGGTGCTCCTCCGCGCCCACGCTTTCCCAGAGCATGCCCGCCGCCTCGTCGAAGCGCTGAAACGCGTCCAGGTCAGTGACCGACATCAGTTGCAGCAGCGTGACGGGGTTGCCAGTATCCTCATAGTCGATGAGGCCCTGCATGCCCGCTTCGGTGAAGAACGTACTTAAGTCGCCGAAACGTCCCAGAAGCTGCTGTGCTGCGGTTGGCTGGTTGCTATGGCTGTCAGCGCTATTGCTGCTGTCGGAGCCGTCACTGCAGGCTGCCAAGACCAGTGGCAGTGCGATGAGTATGAGCATCAAGCGAAGTTTCATAGAGGCCTCTTTTTTTATCTGGCAAGGGCTCGAAACCTGTGTCGAAGCGTACAGGAACGCCAACTGGCCGGTCAGGTTGCGCATCCTGCATCCCCCGCATCCGAGCGTTGACTCAGGGTGCCGTGGATCACCCATAGACCAATGTCGTAGCGAGCACCGCGGGCGAGGTGGCGCGATCAAGCAAGCTACCACCCCGACCAGACAGGAGTGTCAACGATTGCTCGAAGGCTTGCAACCGTTTGCTGGGACGCACAGGGGTGGGGCGATCGCCACGGTGCGATTAGCGACTGGGCGTTATCCGTACCACGGGTCAGAGACCCTCGATGGCTTCCCAGTGGTCGGTGGATTTGGCGTCAGTGTTGCTTGCCCTGCTGATCCGCTCAGACTTGAGGAGAGCGAACAGCGCGCGGCTCAGGCTCGTATTGAGGGTGTTGTCAAGGCTGCGTATACCCGCGGAAGAATAATTCCCAGGCTGAGACATGTATTGACGGATAGCCGGCTCATTGGGTAGCTCTACCGCGAAGGGCAGTAGGGCGATGACGGCATTGATCGCCTGTGCATGCTGCTTTTCGAACACATACGCGATACAGCGCATCAGATCGGAGCCAACCTCGCGTTCGTTGTGCCGATAACACTGTAGAATAAACTTGAAGACATCCAGTCCGCGGCGGGATGTCAGACTGACCAATAGCGGAGACTCGCCGTGGCGCGTTCGACAGAACACGTCCGCACCCAGGTTGTAAAGATGTGTCGCAATAGACGGCTCTCCCCGCTGTGCTGCGACGTGCATTGGGCTGATGCCCAGGGATGTTTTTTCATTGATATCCAGACCTTTCGCGAGTAGCCAGTCAACGACTCCGATCTCGCAGAACAGACAGGCGTAAATCAGAGGTGTGTAACCGTTCTGGTTGTAGGGTGTAGACAGATCAAGGCCAGCGGCGTCCAGCGAGTCCATGATGTCGAGGCGGTTGGTTTTCAGTGCATCGTACAGCACTGGAATGCCCAGATGATTCAAGTCTTGGGGAGTATCACCCTGCACCAGTCGCGCCTGAATGGCTGGCAGATCGCTGCTCTGTGTCGCGATTTCAAGCGGTGTTCTTAGCTCTGGCATAGGTCAATGACCGTGCCGTCGCGGATTTCCGCCACAGTGGCGAAGTCTGCGACGCGGCTGCGAAACTTGTCAGCGAGTGCGCTGGGTGGACTGAGGAACAGAAGTTTGGGAATGCTGACAGGAAGCTCTTCTCTTGTCGGTGGTTTGTCCAGCAGGTCGGTGAAGTAGATGATTGCCTCTAGGTCGCCTGCGGTATTGTCTTCCCGTTGCTCTGCCCAGGCAAAAGCCTGGTTGATCACGCCGGCGATGTCGGTGCCGCCACGGCCGTGAAGGCGTAGCCTCTCCGGCATTTCCCACAGGTCGTGTTGCGAGAAAGTCATGACATCTCCTCGGAAACGGGTGTCTGCGGAGGCTATGTACAGGTGGTTGAGTCGGTTCGCTTCCTGCTCGATCAGTTGCGACAGCTCGCCTACAAACATGTGTAAAGTGTTGTTGGTTATCGAGCCGGAAGTGTCCACGATGCAAAGTACATTACCCGAGGGCGACGCCAGGGTGGGGGAGCCGATAAACACGGGTGCGTTCAGGCCCATCTGATCGGGCGACACATAGTAAATATCGCTGGGCACCTCGTCGGAGTGTTGGTAGTGCATACCGTCGCCGATTACCAGGTCTCTCAGCAGGTTTTTCCACTCCAGCCGGCCGCGATACTTGTTTTCAATCCACTGGGAGGAGGCGGCTTCTAGATGGTCTCCTGCCATGGCATTGCCGGTAGGGTGCAACTCACGCATTTCTTTTGCAGTATCCAGATCCGCCAGCAGCTGCAGTTCCAGCGCAGCATGGAGCTCTTGATAGGCAGTTTTGTCGTGCGGGTTCGGTAGCTTTAGGTGCGCTCTTATAGGCTGTAAGCCATGTTCTTCAAGTGATTCGGCGAGCTGCTCCGCGGAAATGAGATGGTGGTGGACGTCCTGCGGCTGACCTCGACGATCCAGCGAAGTTTCGACCGAGCCTTCAGAACCTACTTGTAAAGACTGCTGCAGTCGTTGAATGAAATCGGCGGCGTCCTCCCCTGGGTCCTCCCATAGACCGTGCAGAATATGCTCCTCACTTTGACCCTGATAGAACAACTGCTCCTCGGGTTTTGTCCCCCATGCGCCGTCGAAAAGCGCCCCTCCGTCCAGGCCAGGGTAGCTTTGAAGGAGGCGCGTGTTGATCGCGATATCGCAGGCAATTGCCCATAGCAGCGGCGGCGCCACCGGCGGCAGGCGGGTGTGATGACGAAACAGGATATGCGAGAGTTCATGCAATACTAAAAGAACAAGCGGTTGGTGCCTCGATAGCATTCGATCGAAGCTGGGGACTTGCATCAGCTCGGCAAAAAAGTGCGTGTTGATAAAAACATGTACGCCGTCTGTAAATGCCGTATTACACAGACGCGTGAGGGCCACGTGGTCGTAGAGATGGAATGGCACTCGCCTGGCGAGTATGGAAAGTACCCCGTAACGAGGCAAGCCACGCTCGTCACTTTGAATGATATGACTGCGCAGCTTTTGTAAAGGAGTGTTCCACTCGACCTGTCCATTGAGTTTGGACTCACGCGGTGCCGGGGCGAGTTCTTTCCGGCTTGCGCCGTTGGAGTCCAGATCAATGGAGAGGTTAAAATCACTCATGGTATGCAAGCAATCTGAATGAGAATTGTTACGTATACTACTACGTGTCGAATACTCAACCCAGATCTGCAATGAATCAACCGGCTATGATCAGCAAACCCGAAATTGCGCTGCGTGAAGCGACGACGGATCAGATCGTCGAGCGACTGGTCCTGGACATGCTGCAGTGCTTCCATACGGCCGGTGCAAGGCCTGCACTGGATGACAAAATAGAATCGTCATGGTGGCAGTGTCGCGGAGTGCAGTTTCTGCCGCGCTCTGTGACGCCGACCTACTTGAGGGGCTATCCGGGTCAAGGCAAGACGACCAGCTACCGGGTTGCCGCCGAGCAGGTAGCGCGCATGTTGGGTATGGCATTCGTCGTAAATCCCGAGGACAGCTATGTTCCCACAGGGCATGAGCTGTTGTTGATCGTCCAAGAACTGTCTGGGCAGGTCTCTTCGGTAGATTTTGGCGGCATTCCAAACGTACAGGAATTTGAGGCGCCCAACGGCCAGGCGCAGCCCTTCATGACCAAGTTATCCAACAAACGGCTGGTGTCCCTGCAGCACGCCGGCGCCGCGGTACTGCTGCTCGATGACTTCCCCAATGCGTCACCCAACATCCAGAACGTCGCGTTATCCATACTGACCGAGAATCGATTCCAGGGTCTGGATCTGGGCAATACGTTGGTGGGTGCAACCGGCAACTTGGGCACCACGGACGGCACGCATATCAGTGCAACCTCCAACGCCATCGTCACACGAGTCGCCAATTTTCTGGTCGTGGATACCGTAGACCACTGGGTTGATCGTACTCGTAACGAGTTTTCTGATCAGGTGGGTGATTGCGGTATCTCGGGGTTTCTCAAACGCTATCCAGATCTGTTTCATGTGCCAAAGCGCAGTCGGGACGGCGTGCCCTATCCCTGCCCGAGATCCTGGAGTCTTTTTCTCCCCAAGCTTCGGGAAGTTCTGTTTTCATACCAACAATTGGCCGCGCGTGATGCGGCCGCGCCTTTTCCGTTTGATGAACTGGAGTTTGAAGCCGCAGGTTTCTTGGGTCTGGAGGTGGCGAACAAGCTAGCCAGCTATTTCCTGTCCAACATGCAGCTTAGCGACCCGCTGGCACGAGAGCTCGTCGCGAACGGTGGGTGGTCCACAGACGCCCTGGCCAGGTTTAAACGAGAATACTCTCAGGGCTACGCTGCAAGTTCCCAGCAATTCGGCTATCAGTTCATGACAGCGCTGGCCGACTACGCGGCGAAGGCCTTCCTGGCGGACCTGGACGAAAAGCATACTTGGCAGAAAACGGCATCTGCACTCGCAGCCGGTCTCTATGGTCAGCGCATCGATCATGCGTTGATTTGCTACGGCGCACACTATTTCGCGCTGCGAATCATTCTGCTAGCGAACAGTTCAGATACCGAGGAAACCGCGATTGGTGCGCTGGACGAAAAGGGCAGACCAGATCTGGATGAAGGGTTCATGGAGTTTCTTGCCCTTGCCATGGCCCGGGAACCTCTCGCAATCGAGACGCTCAAATCGGGCGATGGCGAACGCGAGCTGCGTCTTATGGACGAAACCTTCTGCCAGATTGTCAGCCATTTCAGAGGCTTCAATTGCTGAGGGGCTGGCCTTGGCAGAAAGGTTTCTGGGCGGAGTTAGCAGCCCGGCGGTAGCCCTTCGCAGACGTCACCCTTGCCGTTGTTATTTGAATCCGCCTGATCGTAGTTTGCTACTGACGGGCAGTTGTCGTACTCGTTGTGAATGCCGTCGCCATCTTTATCCGGCATCTCGGCAAGGTCCAGACTGGTGATTTGTGGTGTACCGGCCTGGTCTGTGACAACGATCAGGTCATCGCCTGTGGCGAAAATTCGCTGCGGCTGGCCGAGGACGGTGAATTCCTGCTCCAGTGAGAAATCGCGATTCCAGATCTGCACCATCGTATTGATGCCGCTTGGCCGAAGCGTCACCATCTGCTCGTAGTGCCAGTCAGCGTCGACCACCGAGTTGGGCAAATTTAGAAGGTTTACGAGGGAGATGGCACCGTAGACTTCACCTGTACCCAGCACCACGACTTCGCCGTCGGGAGACACCCGTAGGGGGCCTTGCAGAGTATCACAACACGAGTAGGGGGAGGACTTGTAGCTCCCAATGACGCCCGTAAACGGGTCCACTTCACGCCAGATGACTTCTCGAGCATAGCTGTCGTCGTCCAGGTAGTACATCCGATAGTTGTCCGGATTCCAGACAAGCTGATAAATGTCGTCGTACTGGTCAATCCGAGAAATGACGGACCCTTCCTGTGACAGTGTTAGCAGCGTGTCACGACTTGACAGTTCAGCAACAATCAGGAACCGTCCGGCCGTTTCGAGTTCGCTCACAGGGTACGCCATCGCGGCGAAGGCCGTCTCCTGCGGGTCGGCTGCGTCAAGATCGATTTTGGTCACCAGACCCGTGTCGTAACCGAGGAATGCCAGATTATCCTCGTCATTGAATGCTACATGTGTGGGTGTTCCCCACAGGGGTATTGAGTGCGCATAGGATTCGGTGTTGCGGGACCAGCCAAACAGGCTGCCTTGGTTAGCGCTGAAGACCCAGAGTACATCGTCGTCAGTATCGTAAGCGAAATCGGTAGGCGTGTAGGCCAGACCTTCGGGATCAATTTCCGGTCCTGTGGTGGGCGGGGCAAAGTCCGCAAACGGCACTTTCTCCGCTTCGTAACTGAAGCCATCGCCCCCAAATACGAACACGTCGTAACCCTTAATCGTCAGCGCGACCGGAGTGTCAATAGAAACGGCTGCGGTTGTCAGGGGCAACAGCTTAGACGAGTAAAGCATCAGCTCCCCATCCCGGACGGCGACGGCGATATCGCCAACGAACTCAAGATCGGAGAACGCTCCGGCCATGCTGCCCTCGTAACTTAGGTCCGAGGTATTGTAGATGATGCCTGAATTGCTGATCACTCGTGTTTCGTCCTTAGAGACGAACGTCCGCGTGCCGGCCGGGAAGGACCCGAAGCTCGGTGCGTCGTCTGCGCTCAACAGCTGCCCCGTAGCCGACACATCGACGTAAAAGAGGTAGCTGGAAAACGATCGATAGGCAAACAGCCGCGACTTGGACTCGGCGGCGCTGAAACCCAGTTCCAAATAGTAGTAGGGGTAAGACTCACTGGTATCGACGAGCGTATAGTTGTCAATGTCCAGCGTTGTCAGGCTATCCCCATCGGCGACCACCAGAAAGTCGCCCAGAGCGGTATATCAGTGATGGTGGCGGGCTGCGTCCAGATCAGGGTTTCGTTGGAGCCATCGGCGTCATACCGATAGATGTGAACGCCGACAGATACGTAAATGTCGTCGCCGTGAATGACCATACCGCCACCCGTATCGCCCAGCGGCAACCAAATGGGTTCCAGCCATGTCTCAGACTCTAGATCGTAGCGGACGATCACGTTGGGGTCGGAGTTGAACAAATAGGCGATGTCGCCTATTTCCCCTGAGTCTTTGTAAGCGGCCATCGTTGAACCTGCCCAGGCCGTGAGTAACGCAATCAAAATCCCTTTCATGACAACCACCCCGTGCGTTGTTATTTGTATTGATAGACAAAACTACGTCATTGATTGACAGATTGTCAAAACAGGGTTCACAGTTTGGTTCATTCGAATCTCGCCGCACGTGTTCTGGCCACCTTGATAAGCCTTTAGGAAACAGCAATATAGCGGCTTTTCGTTGCCGGGGGAGCGCCGGCCAAAGGCGGCTAAACCGGCAGTTGTACCGAAATCACCGGCGTGGTGTCAAAGCTACGCAAGCGTACCCGGGTTCCCCAATTGTGGCGCCCCAGGGGATCTGCAGGGTCAATCCGCCCGTGGATGCGGCAGGACCCTGTCTGGCGCGATCGCGAATTCTACGACCAATGACTAGCGAAAGCTGTAACGCAGATTGGCGACCACGGCTCTGCCTGGGCCTGCCAGTCTGCGGCCCGGAATAAAGGTGATCTCGCCGGCGGGGATGTAGTCTTTGTTAAAAAGGTTGGTCACTTGCAGGCCGACCGCAAAGTTGCCCGGTGTCCAGTCGAGACCCACGTCAAACAGTGTGTAAGATTCTACCGGGTCCGGATCTGTGCCATCGTCGAAAGCATCCTCCCGATCATCGACGTAGAGCATTTGGCCAAACAGCCGCAGCTCATCCATCAGCAGGTAGCTCGGGTTCAGCAGCACTTTGACCGGCGGTACGATTTGCGTGGACAGTGAGACGGACCCATTTTCGCCCGCAGGCTCGACGTCGCCGTCTATCCAGGTCACCGACCCCCCGAGTAAAAACCGCTCCGTCACTTGCCAGGTGGCGGAGGCCTCCAGGCCATCGATGTTGACGGGTGCGCGCTCGCGTACGGCAAAGCCCAGCGAGTTGACTGAGACGGTGGCGCTGAATTCGCTTTCCGTTGTGTAGGCGGCGAATGTATAGCCGACAGGGCCAAGGGCGCCACGGATGCCCAGCTCATAGCTCTCCGTGATAACGGGCTCCACCAGCGTGGAGTCGGAGATCTCGACGCCCGGTGCAACGTCGTTGGCGACGAACCCCAAGGAAGGAATGGAAAAGCCTTCGGAGTAGTTGCCGTACAGGATGGCCCTCTCGCTAAGCTGGAACGTTCCGCCAATGTTGTACGACGTGTCGTCTGCGCTTCCCTCGCCACCTGGACGTACTCCGGGTACGAAGGCAAACGACGGTTCAAAGGGGCCTTTCACGTCGAACTCGAAGTCATCCCAGCGCAAACCGCCGGCCAGCGTCAGCCGATCAGTGACGTCATAGGCCAGCTCCACAAAAACACCCAGAGCGTCGATGGTGTAGGGGGCGGTTTGCACGCCGCTGTCAGCCGCGTCGTAGAGGCCACTTTCCTCGAACACGTCGGAGGTGGATATGGGCAGTAGGCTCTCGCTGTCGGCTTCATTGTAATCCAGCCCCGACACCACCGAAAGTTGCTCTTCGAAGTACCGCCGTGAGTATTGCAGACGACCGCCCAGCTCCTCGGTATTGCGACCGGACTGCCAGAGCCCCGGCCAGTTGGGAAAAGCCGCCTGTACATCGCGAGTGTCGCTGGCAGGGTTCAGAAAGTCGGACTCGCTGTAATACAGCTGCATGGCCAGTTCGCCCTGCAACAGATCCGTGTGCAGATAGTTAAAACTTGCGTAGTTGAACTCGTTCCTCGGCAGATCCGCGTAAGTGGCGGGAAATTCCCGCTCCTGGGCGATCTGCGTTCCGTCGGAGCTGGTGATGGTCTGGAACTCAAACGCCCGGTCCTGGTTCTTCAGCTCAGTGTCATTGTACAAAAAGGTCACCGACTGCGAGTCGGTCAAGTCGTAGCGCAGTTTTCCAATGTAGGTCGTGTCGTCTGAAAACTGTGAGCGACCCAGCAGCAACTCACCGTCCGCTCGACGCACCCCCGCGCCTTCTTCGTAGCTGACAAAGGCATAGATGCTGAGGCGGTCTGTGATACGGCCTCGCCCGCTCGCGAATACCTTGGGCGTCGTACCATCTGAGTCCAGCGCATTGCTGTCGGCGATGTAGGAGGTAATCTGGGTACCCAGCTCGATTTCAAACTCGTCGATGGCTGGGTCACGGGTAAACAGCTGTATCACGCCGCCCGTTGCACCAGCGCCGTACAGCGAGGTCGGACCGTAGATCACCTCCGTGCGGCCAATCGTTAAAGGGTCAAACTTGTCGAGGTAGCGGGTGAAATTGGTGTTGCCGGCGATGGGTACGCCGTCCAGTAGAAACAGCGGCGTCCTTCCCCGCAGAGTCAGCGAGGCGGCGCTGCCCTCCGTCGTTGGAGGAGCGAATCCCGGTATGGTGCGCCCTAAGATTTCCTGGACGCTGGAGCCTCTCTCCTGGAAGGGCTTCAGAGCCTCCTCATCGAGAACCAACGCAGAACGCGGGAGATCCGCCAGCAAGGCGCCGCGTCGGCTTGAAGTGACGATCACCTCTTCCATGTTTCTCGGCGGGTTCTGCGTATGAACCTCCGCGATGTCCGTAGACTGTGCTTGAGCCATGCCCGCACTGGCGAATGCACCAGACAGACACAGTGTGGTGGTCACGGCACGGAATTGCCTCGACGCAGCGGAAGTTCCACAAGCAACTCTTTTGAACCGCGATTTTGCGAAGCGGGTCGACGGGCCAGAAGCTTGCACGGAGTACTTTGGCAAATGTGAGGGCAGGCGGTCAGATTCTTGTGTGGACAAGGGTCTACATCTTGAATGGGAATCGTTATCAGATAGAGTATAAGCTAGGCAGTAGGCAAAACCTAGCCACCGGAAGCCGACGGCGGGTGGAGAAGGGTGATTCTGCGGAGCCGATCGACAAGGGGGCCCACGCGTGTATCCGTCGGCCGACTGCGCTCGCAAAATTCAACCCACAGAGTTCGTGCGCTGCTCCCCAAAACTCACTGCGCGGCGCCCTAAAAGGATGTGGTGAGCAAAAGTCGCGCATCGGCCGTTGCCGCTAAGCTGGGACCGTGCCCTTCAGGCCGTTGTGGTGGTGTCAGTCGAAGGTATCTTTCGCGGCTTCTGAGCAATCCCGGCGACAGGTGCCGCGGTTGTACAGGCATGGCAACCATCAGGCCGCCAGGTCGCCCGCCTCATCCTCCCGTAGTGGGTTTAGCATCAGGTGTTCAAAGGCGGCCAGCGCCGCTTTTGCGCCTTCGCCCATGGAGATGACAATCTGCTTGTAGGGAACCGTCGTGACATCCCCGCAGGCGTAAATGCCTGGCTCGGACGTCGCCCCTTTGACATCGATGACCACTTCCCCGTACTGGGTGAGCTCAACCACGCCATCGAGAAAATGGCTGTTGGGCACAAGACCAATCTGAACAAACACGCCGGCCAGCTCGACAACGTGCTCTTGCTCGGTATCGCGATCCTGATACACGATGGAAGTGACCTTGCCGTTCGTCGCGACGATCTCCTTGGTCGCAACGTTGGTCAACAGGGTGATGTTGTCGCGCTCTATCGCACGGTCCACCAGCACCTGGTCGGCTTTGAGTTCTGGCAGGAACTCCAGCACCGTAACCGACTGGACAATACCCGCCAAATCCAGGGCGGCCTCGATTCCGGAGTTTCCGCCGCCCACCACTGCGACGTCCTTGCCTTTGAAAAAGGGTCCGTCACAGTGTGGGCAGTAGGCGACGCCATTGCCGATGTTTTCCTTTTCCCCGGGCACGCCGAGCTCGCGCCAGGAGGCGCCGCTGGCGATGATCAGCGTTCTGGTGTCGATCCGTTCACCGCTGGACAGCACAATCGACTGGGTCGCACCTTTTTCGACGGACATGACCTTGAGGTGCTCTTTCAGGGTGACGTCGTGACCCTGTAGATGTTCGAGTAATGCCCCGGTGAGTTTGGGACCGGTTGTCTCGGGAACCGAGATGAAGTTCTCAATGCCCATGGTGTCTTTAACCTGACCGCCGAATCGATCAGCGACGACTGTTACCTTCAGCCCCTTGCGCGCGGCGTAGATTGCCGCACTCACCCCCGCAGGCCCGCCGCCAATCACAGTAACATCCTGCATGGGCAGACTGGCCTTGTCGGCGACCTTCACCATGGCCGGGTTGCGTTCCACCAGCTTCTCGACCAAACCTGCGGCGTCCACCTTGCCGTTGGCAAACAGCTCACCGTTAAGAAACACGCTCGGTACGCCCTGGACATCGCGCTTTTCGATGAGATCGGGATACAGGCCGCCATCAATCATTTCGGCACTGATGCGGTCGTTAAGCAGAGCAAACTGATTCAATGCCTGGACAACGTCAGGGCAGTTGTGACAGCTCAGACTGACAATGACTTCGAACGAAAGATCTTCGGACACCTCGCGGATCATTCCAGCAATGCTGTCATCGAGCTTCATTGCCGTGCCGGTGCTCTGCAGCAGGGCCAGCACCAGAGAGTTGAATTCGTGACCGCTGGGAATGCCGGAAAAGCGTATGCCCGTGTCGACGTCGTCCGCCTCCAACAGGAAGCTGATGGGACTGCGCAGCGTATCGGGGAGATCGCGCTCCTGCAGCTGGATTTTGTCCGAAACGCTCGCCACGCCCTCCAGGAATTCCTTGAGCTCGGCGCGTTTGGCGTGCTCCCCAGTTTGCAGCACAAACGTGGCCGCTTTCTCCATGGATGCGGTGTACGTCTTCAACGCCTCGAGAATATCCTTTGTCAACACGGTATTGCTCCTGATCAATCAATATGGGTGGGCCCGAAGGCCCACCCGAGTGAGTCTAGATCTTGCCGACAAGATCCAGAGACGGTGCGAGGGTTTCCTCGCCTTCTTTCCATGCCGCAGGGCAGACTTCACCGGGGTGAGCCGCCACATACTGGGCCGCCTTCACCTTGCGGAGCAGGTCCTGCGCGTCACGTCCGATGCCCTCGGCGGTGATTTCCATCGCCTGAATGATGCCATCGGGGTCCACCAGGAAGGTGCCACGATCGGCCAGGCCGACCCCTTCGCGCATCACGTCGAAGTTGCGCGTGATGTCACCGGTGGGGTCACCAATCATGGTGTACTGGACCTTGCCGATGGTGTCTGACGTTTCGTGCCAGGCTTTGTGGGTAAAATGCGTGTCGGTGGAGACGGAGTAGATCTCCACGCCGCGCTTTTGGAACTCGTCGTAGTAGTCCGCGATATCACCCAGTTCAGTGGGGCATACAAAGGTAAAGTCCGCTGGGTAGAAGAAGAATACGGCCCATTTGCCCTTCAGGTCGGCTTCGGATACTTCAATGAACTCGCCCTGTTTGAAGGCCGTCGCGCTGAAAGGTTTGATTTCGGTGTTGATTAAAGCCATTACCATGCTCCTTGTAAGGTTAAGTGACATCACGGTGTTTCACGCCGAGAGTAGAGAGGGTAGTCAAGACCACCTGTCCTGCAAATCAAGTATTTTCTAACTTGATGTTGCATAAAATAGATCGATCTGCCCGCTTTTAGGCTGGATATCTGATATACGCCGGTTGCGAAGACCGCACCTGATGCGTCATTCCAATTGCGATATTCGAGTGCCGAACACCTCAATACAGCGCCGCGCGAGATGCCTTGTACTGAGGCGGTTGTGGGTATGAGCAGCTAACGGTCGCAGGTTCGTCAGGGCTGAAGCGAGATCTAGGCTTCAGGCCGACCCATGATCCAGACCCCTACCGCGGTTGGGACAAAGATTGCATTGAGCAGACTGGTGTAGTTGAGCTCGATGCCCATCGTCATGATGTGAGATGCTCTCGGCCCCTGAGGCAGTAGCCCGGTTGACAGAAACAGGGCGTCCAGCAGCAGCGCTGTCAGGAAGATGTAGAAGAACAGCACGGCCCCGTAGCGTAAAGCGGCGGGCCAACCGTAGTACGTCGCGTACACCCTGATCATTGGGATCGTAATGATGTCTGCCAGAATAAAGGCCATAACGCCACCGAAGGAGATACCCCCCGTCCACAGAACGGATGCGAGGACGATATTGCCCACCGAACAGACGAAGGCAGCGATCGCTATAAAGGGGCCGATGATTGCGTTCCATATCAGCACACCCCAGCCAGGATGACTCGCGTCTTCCGGTGTCATAAACACCGTTGACCACCACGGTTCGGGTACAGTGGCCGCCAGGATCGCGGCGGTGAGGATTCCAATGGCCAAGTCCTTGCCCACCATGCTGACTTCCATGCGAAATCTGCGACAGATGGCCAGCGTGGTTGCGGCTTTGTCTTGGCCAGCGAGTTGTGCGCCACAGGAGCCCTCCCTGTCGTTCCCGCAGCCGCCCTCGTGCATGTCACCACACGCGGCTTCCGCAATCGCGGAGCGTTCCTGCCGCTGAATGTGACGCCACATCGTCTGAACTTGCCGGTTGCTGATGAAAACGGGCATTAGCAGGCTGATCAACAGGACCAGGATGAGTCCTCCCATGAGTTCGCCGACGACAAATTGCCAGCCCATAAGAATCCAGATAACCAGTACGATCTCGAGTACCAGGTTAGTAGAGGAGACTAGGAAGGCGCTGCTTACCGGCAGGCTTGCGCCTTTCTGAAACAAGGATTTACTCATGGAGGCTGCCGCGTAAGAACAGGAAGAGGACACGGCACCAAGAAAGGTAGCCACCGCAAGACTGCGAGCATTGGTGTTTCCGAGTTTGTCCCTGACCAGGCGTGAGGGGACGAGTGTTTGAAACGTCGCTGACAACAGAAAACCCAGACACAGCGCCCAGGCGACGTTCCACGTCATTGCAACGATGCTGTTGCAGGTTTCCAAGAGCCATGTCATTCAGTGTGCCGTCCTATGGTGCTCGGGTTCAATATTTTGACGATAGTATGGTGTCCTTTTCTCAGGGATATATCGACCGTTATAGAGGTCGAGGGTCGGATGTGCTTGCGGTGGCGTTTTCGAAACTGAAAGTTGGCTTGCGGCTGCCCATGCACCACCAGCCGACGGTGGTTGTGCGCGAGACGGTCAGAGCACCATGCCAGAGAGGTGCGATGGGTGTTGCAGGGTATCGCTGAGCAATCTGAGCGACTCTTCCAATTCGCTGCGACTGACCGCTCCGCCAAGGCAAAGCCGGATCGCGTCTGGCGGATCATTGTTGGTACAGAAGCCCGCACTGGAAACGACACTGATACCTTTGGTTCTGAAGTGCGCAGCCAATACCGACGGATTTGCCGTATAGCCACCTGGAAGGTGTAACCAGAGATGAAAGGCGTCGGGATGGGTTTGCAGACGAAAATCGGCCAGGTGCTGCAGCGCCAACCGTTGCCGCTCGCGTGACTCTGCACGAATCGCATGGGTCATCTCCTGCAGCGTGCCATCCTCGATCCAGCGTGTCGCCAAAGCGGTGGTCACCGGGCTTGCCATCACTGACAGTGCGCGAAAAGCGCCTGCAGTTCGCTGCGCCAGCAAACGGGTAGGCGCGTAAAGGTAGGCAGTCCGCAATCCAGCGCCGAAGCACTTCGCCAGCCCCGTGGTGTAGTAGGTGAGTTCCGGCGCCAGGTTGGCAATGGCTGCGATGGGTTTCTCGAGCAGCAGGCCGTAGGCATCGTCCTCAATGATCGGGACGTTGTAGCGCAGGGCGATGTCGGCGATGGCCTCCCGGCGCTTTGGACTCATGGATTTGGTTGTGGGGTTGTTGACCGTCGGGTTGACGTAAATGGCGGTCAATTGCTCGGTTTTACACATTTCCTCAAGCGGCCGTATCTGGGGGATACCGTCTTCACTTGCCACCGCCAGCAGCGGTACGCCAATTTGCGAGGCGATTGCCTTTAGCCCGGGATACACCAGGTCAGGCACGCAGATACAACCACCGCGTTCTGCGTGTAACTGCGTCAACAGGGCGACGAGGACGCTGTGGATACCCGGGCAGACCAGCATCTGGTTTGCATCCAGATTGTCCAGTAAAGGAGCCAAAAGCTGCACGCCAGCGTCGCGGTCCTTGGGTCCACCTCCGAAATCCTGATAGCGAAACAGCGCATTGAGATTAGCCTGGGTAAGGACGTTCTGTGTGCCATCGACGATGCGCTGGAGTAGTGCTTTGGATTCCGGCTCCGGCGGTAGATTCATGGTCATCTCAAAGTCACTGCCGCTATTGAGACGCAAGGAAGTGGTCTTACCCTTTACAAAGCTGCCCGTACCGCGCCGAGAATCGATCAGACCGCGCTGCTTCGCTTCACTGTAGGCGCGCGCCAGGGTCGTATAGTTCAGACCCAGAAACTGGCTGATATCTCGCAGCGGCGGCAATCGATCTCGAACCTGCATTCGACCGCTGTCGATATCCGCAGCGATCAAATCTGCAATGAGTAAGTAGGCAGGCTTGGTAGCGTCTCCGTCGAGTGCTGACCGCCAGTGTCGGAAGGCTTTTTCATTCATAACGATTTGCCCGGTACAGCGTAGGGTAAATGATATGGTAGCAGACCGGTGCAATCATGAGACGAATTGAATGCATTCATCAAGTTGCAAAACGGTGCACGAAGGTTTGCGGAGGGGTTCCCATACGGTGCAAGTTTGCGACTGCGGAACCAATAAGGTGCAGCCCGAAACGCCTGCCGACACTGATTCAGACGCGCCTATTTTTTTCTGATCGACCAATCAAAGTTGCTGTTGTTCATTGATCGCATATTGATTGCATCTCCGGAGAATGTAGTTGGCACGAGAGTTGCGTAGCAAGAAACGTGACAGGTCGTGACGGCTGCAGGAACTCGCTTCGATTCGCCGTTTGCAATTCGGTCTTAGGGTTTCGGAAATGGCACCACTGAGGCCGCATTGGATCACCGCTCTTGCGCGAGCCGCCACGATACCAACATACCCAAATCAAACAGAGGATAGAACCATGCCAACAGTGACCCAGGAACTGCACAAGGACGGTGATTTTTTTGTCGACTACGAAGAAAAAGCTTTTGAAGATGTTCAGGCGAACCCCGGTGAGAAAGCGTTAGTCACCTTCCACACCGTGGCGTTTGAGGGCTCGATTGGCTTCGTGAACATGCTGCAAGCTACCAGGCTGCAGCGTAAGGGATACGAGACCTCAATCCTGCTGTACGGACCGGGGGTGACGCTGGGACTGCAAAGAGGCTTCCCCACACTGGGTGATGAGGCTTTCCCGGGCCATCAAAATTTCACCAACCAGTTGAAAAAATTCATGAGTGAAGGGGGTAAGGTCTACGCCTGCCGATTCGCCTTGCAAGCTTTGTATGGACACGGTGAACCCTCGCTGATTGAAGGTATACGGCCGATCAGCCCGCTGGATGTACTGGACATCAAACTGCTGCACACCAGAGACAATGCAGTGATCATCGATACCTGGACGGTGTAGTTAAACGACTCGAGCATGAGTAGGGCCAGACCGTGAGCAGCGTGAAGGGCCTGCCGATTAGGGTCGAGTGCGCTCGATCAACACACTCAGGAGGGACTCATGACAACGCGGACCATTCGCGCAGCGGCGGCACAGCTCTCGCCTGATCTGGAGCACGCCTCGGGTAGCTTAGACAAGGTGCTTGGGGCGATGGAGGAGGCTCATGGTCGAGGTGTCGAGTTGATCGTTTTTCCCGAGACATTCGTGCCTTATTACCCGTACTTCTCATTCGTTTACCCGCCTGCACTGAGCGGCAAAGCGCATTTGCAGCTGTATGAAGCGGCGGTGGTGGTTCCAGGCCCGGCCACCCTGGCGGTGAGCGCGATGGCCGAGCAGTACTCTATGGTGGTGGTGCTGGGCGTTAATGAACGGGATCACGGCTCGCTCTACAACGCACAGCTTGTTTTTGACGCCGATGGCGAGCTGCTGTTGAAGCGGCGCAAGATTACGCCGACGTTTCATGAGCGCATGATCTGGGGTCAGGGTGATGGCTCGGGGTTGAAGGTGGTTGACTCCGCGGTAGGGCGGGTCGGTGCGCTGGCCTGTTGGGAGCACTACAATCCGCTTGCCCGCTACAGCCTGATGACCCAACACGAGGCGATCCATTGCAGCCAGTTTCCAGGCTCGATGGTCGGCAGCGTGTTTTCGGATCAGATCGAAGTCACCATTCGGCACCACGCTTTGGAGTCAGGTTGTTTTGTGGTGAATGCCACTGGTTATTTGTATCCCGAACAGATCGATCGCATCACCCAGGACGAGAAGCTACAGAAGGCGCTGCAACAGGGCTGTAACACGGCAATTGTCTCTCCGGAAGGCAAACACCTTGCAGAGCCACGGTTGGATGGTGAAGGGCTTGTGGTTGCAGACCTCGACATGGGGCTCATTACCAAGCGCAAGCGCATGATGGACTCTGTGGGTCACTACGCCCGACCGGAACTGCTCAGCTTGATGATCGATGATGAGGCGCACATGTCGGTGCGCGGCCTGCGCCCGGTGGATGCAGAAGACACCCTGACGGACGCACCCGCAGAGTACCAACAGGAGACGGTCAATGAGCCGAGCCCTAACTGATCTGCTGGCCACTGATGTCCAGAGCCGCGGGGTAAGACTGCCGCGCGCCAACCAGGAACGGTTAAGCCGGCGGGGTGGAGCCGGACCTTCCGACCACCAGGCGATGGTGATAGATGGGCAAACCGTTATGGTACCGGTGTACTCCCATCAGGTGTTGGAATCGCCGTACACTCTGCGTGAGAGTGTGGCCGGTGATGAACTGCTGAAGGACGGCATTCCACTGGTCGAGATAGAGCTGGTTAATCAGCCCAACTTTTATCGCCTGAAGACCGCCGACGGGGTGCCGTACCAGCAGATCGCAACGTTGCACAGCACGGACGTACTGGCAACCACAGTGCTGCAAACCTGCATCCGTTACCAGAGCCGACGCAAGGCATGCAAGTTCTGTTCAATCGGCCAATCACTGGCGGCCGAACGCACGATAGAACGCAAGACGCCGCAACAGTTGGCAGAGGTTACCAAGGCGGCGGTAGAGCTTGATGGCGTTAAACACATGGTGATGACCACCGGTACGCCGCCCACCAGTGATCGCGGAGCACGCATACTCTGTGAAAGTGTCGCGGCGGTAAAAGAGGCGGTGGACATTCCGATACAGGTGCAGTGTGAGCCTCCGAAGGATCTCAACTGGCTGACTCGGCTCCGCGAAGCTGGCGCGGACAGTTTGGGTATGCATATCGAAGTGATCACCCCCGAGTTGCGCCAGAGGTTGATGCCTGGGAAAGCAGAGATCACGGTGGACGATTATATAGCAGCCTTCGCCTATGCCGTGCCTGTATTCGGACATGCGCAAGTCAGCACCTACCTGTTGGCGGGGCTGGGTGACAGCGAGTCGGTGATGTTGGCGACCTGTGGCCAACTGATAGCGCTCGGGGTGTATCCGTTTGTCGTGCCCTTTGTGCCCATTCGCGGTACACCGATGGAGGATCATCCAGCGCCAACGCCGGAATTCATGGCACCGTTGCTTGAACAGGTAGGCGCTATGCTGCAAGCGGCGGGCATGCACTCCGGCCAGGTCAAAGCGGGCTGTGCCAAGTGCGGAGCATGCACCTCTCTGAACCGTTTCGAAGGCGATACGCCGCCGCTGGCTGCAAAGGCGGGTGCGCCAGCGACCAGCGGGTTGGAGTCGAATGGGGGTTGTCTCCCATGAAGGATAGGTCGGACGGATCACAGCATGTGCCCTGTTTCACTATCAAGTGGGCGACCTCCTGCTGGGAGCAACAGCAGGCGTCAAGTCTACGACGGCAAGTCTTCTGTCGGGAACAAGGGCTGTTTACAGAATGCGATCTGGATGAGCGCGACCACTATGCACAATCGCTGGTGGCCGTGACGAACATAGGCGGTTGGATGGACCGTGTCGTAGGGACCGTCCGGATTCATGAGGACCGTCCGCGCCAGTGGGCCGGATCCCGACTGGCGGTTGAGCCTTGTTTTAGACGAAACAGCCACATCGGAAGCGCGCTCATACGACTAGCCGTCTCCAGCGCCCATGCGCTGGGCTGTGACCGCTTTATCGCGCAAGTGCAAAAGCCCAATGAGCGACTCTTTCAGCGTCTACATTGGGAGAGTCTGGCAGAACATCACATCCGGGACAGGCTGCATGTTCTGATGCGGGCCGATCTGGACCGCTATCCGCCTTACTTCCATCCAGCGGCTGGGTTTGTGATCAGAAATTCCCGCTACTGCCCACCGGCGCCGACTCCATCCGCGATCCTGGATCGTCCAGATCTCGTGTCGCTGTTCCATCGACAGCTGGAGAACGCGCAAACCTTATCGGGAGCACCGCGGCGTGTCGCTGGCTGAACTGTTAGGAGCGCTGCAGAGATGGCCGGGTATCGAGCAAAAAACCCAGGTGCAGCGGATTGTGGCGGGCCTGCAGGGCACCGCCGGTGATGGGCGGTACCCCAATGGGGATGACACGGCCGTTATTGCAACAGAAAACGGTTTCGATTTGCTTGCCATGGAAGGCCTGTTTACGCCGTTTGTGGAGGCCGATCCATGGTTCGCCGGATGGTGCAGCATTATGGTCAACCTCAGCGATGTTGCCGCGATGGGGGGTCGCTCGGTGGCGGTCGTGAACGCTTTGTGGGGGCGGGACAATCACGACAGCGCGAAGATCATGGCGGGCATGAGTGATGCCTCCAAGGCCTTCCAGGTGCCCATCGTCGGTGGGCACACACATCTGTCCAGTGACCGCTTGCAACTGGCGGTGGGGGTGCTTGGCAGGGCCAACACACTACTGAGTGGCTTTGCCGCTGAACCCGGTCATGCCATTGTTGCGGCGATTGATCTTCGCGGTCAGTACCGGCCGCCTTTTCTCAACTGGAATGCAGCCACCGATGCGCCGACCCAGCGTTTGCGTGGTGATCTAGAGCTGCTGCCGAAGATTGCCGACGCGGGTTTGGCGATCAGCGCCAAGGACATCAGTCAGGCCGGCCTGCTCGGAACGTTGGTCATGCTGCTGGAATGCTCGGAGGTCGGCGCCGAGGTGGAACTTGCTCGGATACCGCGTCCCGCCTCTGTCGATTGGTTGGACTGGTTAACCAGTTTTCCCAGTTTTGGCTATCTGCTTACGACGCCGCAAGGGCAGGTTGAAGCCCTGCTGAGGATCTTCAGGGAACGCGATATCAGCGCCGACTGCATCGGGGTGGTTCAGCCCGGCAGCCAGCTTAACGTCCACTACCAGGAGGAATCGGGTTTGTTTTGGGATACGTCGGTACGACCGCTCACGGGTATGGGCCCCAGCGCGAGCGCTGTTGCAGACTCCGCCCGTGCGAATGAGGCGGAACGCTGTGCCTGAAACCCGTATCGTGGTGCGTTGGCCCGATGGCGAAGAGGAGCAGCTCTATTCGCCTTCGACGGTTATTAAAGACTATCTGTCTGCGGACACCAGCTACCCATTGGAGGAGTTTTTGCAACGGGCTGAGCAGGGCCTCTCGGCTGCCAGTGAAAGAGTGCAGTTGAAGTTTGGTTTCGCATGCTCCGCAGCGGCTGATCAGTGGAGCCGTATTCATGGCAGGGCACAGGTTGGTGGATATGACTCGGCGGCTAAGGTGTATGTACAGAAGATCGAGTGATGCTGCCAGTTTTGCTCGTCGGAAAACCCATCGCAAGCTTGGGACACCAACAAACCTAACCACTCAGGAAGCGCCGTTATGTACAGCCAGGATCATCAGTCTCCCCACTATCCGGTCGTGATTGTCGGGGCTGGGCAAGCCGGCCTGTCGGTGAGCTACCGCCTGTCTCAGCAGGGCATCAAGCACCTTGTCATCGACAAGGGAGAAACGATGAACGCCTGGAAAACCAAACGCTGGGACTCTTTCACGCTGGTCACACCCAACTGGCAGTGCCAGCTCCCGGATCACGCCTACGCAGGCGGCGACCCCAATGGCTTCATGAATCGTGAGGAGATTATCGATTACCTGGCGGGCTTTGAGGCGAAGATCAGTGCCGAGGTTATCGAGTTCACGGAAGTTCGGCGAGTGCACCGTTTGATGCCGCGGGGTTTTCAGGTCATCACCGATAGGGGAGCGGTTTACGCAGATCAACTTGTGGTAGCGACGGGTGCCTATCATGATCCGATCTATCCATCTCTGTCAGCCCAATTGCCGGCGGAAGTGATGCAGCTCCATTCGGAGCAGTATCGCAACCCCAATCAGTTGCCCACTGGTGGCACCCTGGTGGTGGGTTCTGGTCAGTCCGGGGCGCAAATTGCCGAGGATCTGCATTTGGCGAACCGCAAGGTCTGGCTGGCGACGGGTAATGCGCCCCGCTGTGCCAGATTTTACCGAGGTCGCGATGTGGTGGCCTGGCTCGCGGAAATGAATTACTACGACTTGCCCGTCCACGAGCACCCGCTGAAAGAAGGCGCAAGGGATAAAACCAATCACTATGTGACCGGACGTGACGGTGGCAGGGACATTGATCTGAGGCGTTTTGCACTGGAGGGAATGGAACTGCTCGGGCATTTTGAAGACTTCGACGGTCGTCAGCTGCGGTTTGCTCCGACCCTAGGAGACAATTTGGATGCGGCCGACGCGGTGTACAACAGCATCAACCTCAAGATCGATCGCTACATCGAGCAGGAAGGTATTTCTGCGCCTGCTGAATCCCGGTACAACCCCTGTTGGAGACCCGACCGCGAACGTTGCCAGATCCCATTGGCTACCAGTGGTATTACCAGCGTGATTTGGAGCATAGGCTTTACGCCAAACTTTGACTGGCTCTCCGTCGACGTGTTGGATCCGCGTGGCTATCCTCGACAAGCGCGAGGTGTCAGCGAGTGTCCGGGCCTGTATTTCATCGGTTTGCCTTGGCTCTATACCTGGGGGTCGGGCCGCTTTTCAGGTGTCGATCGGGATGCCTGTCATCTGGTGGAGGAAATTCGTGAGCGAATGGCGCATCTTGGTGATATCAAGAAAACTGCCTAGCGGCCACCGCGGTGCTCACCGCGGATAGACTTGCGAGACCTTCCAGGATTTTTTGAAGGCAGCAGTCGGGCAGTTAGATTTAAGGTTTCAAGCAGGTGTTCTGAGCGTGGAAATGACAAAAAGCTGTTGTACGGAGTCGTGATAATCCGTGATGACTCTGATCGGTCGCTCTCAAGGGTGACGCACGTGCCGATGCTGAAAACTGATCTAGCTTGTTGAGACCAGGCTATCGCCGGACCCGCTTGGCGGAGATGTGCAGTAGAGCCTACATTTGAAGAGCGTTTACAGAGGATAGTGTTAAGAAGTCCTGTCTTCGCTTCTCACGATCTTGCGTATTTGAGGGAATGTGCCAAATGTAGAGTACAGTACAATGAAATAGAGTGAGATACATACATACACAATGCTGCCTGTGTACAAGCTCAGCAAAGCGGTAGTTGGCAGTGCTAAGAGCTGAATCTGTGCATTGAAAAATTTTCCGGAACGTTCGTTTACTGTGAGTCTGTCTTTTCCATCCATATAGGTGATTAGTCTACCGAATGAGAATACGAAAATTCCTAGTATCGTGCAGGCCAATAGCTCATCGACAGACACAAAGGGCACAATGGGTGCGACAAAGCGCATGGCGGATAACTGGATAAAGGTAGCGAACTTAAGTGGTGTAGAGCGCAGCACGTTGTGGAGAAAAATGAGGCCTACCAGTGCGACGTAGAACGATATCCAGAGAGAGTTGTTTCCTAGTCCAAGACTGAAGGCTAGGACTGAGAATACTGTTAATCTTCCTGCAATTAGCGCGATGGGGGAGTACTCCCCCGGCTGAAAAGGAAGTCGCCTCCGGGGTACTTCGTCATGCCGTGTGCCTAGAGTGTCATTGTAGAAATAGCCGATCTCGTAGACGCAAATAAAGAGGATGTAGCCGAGTAGAAATGCGCCGATAGCGTGCGTAAGGGGCAGGTTTGTCAGGCAGGTTATGAGGGCAATGGCTGGAACCCAGCCGGTCGCGATCGTATTTACAATACCCTTTGTCGATCGCATCCTGGTCTGAATTGCGTATCCCAGCGGGATGTACAAAAAGAGTATCGCAGCCTTACTCGACGTAGACAAACTCTGAGCCCTCTTTGGCAAGAGTTGGCGGGACTTTGCCTCGGCTTGCAACCACTATTTTTCTAGATGCCTGTGACAGCAAGGTAGCATCACTAGAGTTGTCTGTGCATACCAACTCCACGCAACTTGGGTCGAGGTTGTGCTGAGCATGTAGCGCTTCGGTTTTTCTCCCGGTGATATCCTTTGATAAAAATCCTGTTGCCCGCCCGGAATCGTAAGCCAGGATAGACGCGACATAGTCGGTGTTGAGTTTCTTTGCAATGGCTCCAACCACAACATCCAGACTCGACGAAGCAAGAAAGATCTTCATGTCACGCCCTCGGCACTCTTCGAGGATGTGATGGACCTCAATAATCGATTGGCTGGGAAGCGCCTCATCAACAAAACGGCACGCGGTATCGTTGATAATGGTCTGAGGAATGCCTCTGATTGTCAAAATGATCAAGTTGCGCAATACATCCAGATTTGTAAGTCTGCCGAGTAAAATCAATACGTATCGTATTGGTAGACGGCGACTTCTCAGAAAGGCTAGGGTGAGCGTTCGCAGACGACTACCATTCTCTTGATGAAGGAAACGTATGAATTCTGCTGTGGTGTTAACGCGGTAAAGCGTATTGCACACGTCAAATACAGCAACATTTTCATTTGGGCTACTCATGCCGATACTCATACTTCCTATAGATTCTATCGTACCTGGCGATGACCTGCTTGATATCTACCAAGGGTTGAGCCCGATTCGCTGCCTCCTCACGTTCGCTATCGCTAAGAACCCTATACGCTTTTGCGACCTCGGTCATTGTATGATCTGAGAAGTTTGCCAGTATGGTCAGTTGTGGAAGTGTGCTTGCTAGATTCTCTATGTCTCCGATTCCGGTGTTACCGATTATCGGTAAGCCGCAAGCTAAAAATTCGCCGAGTTTAGTGGGTGATACACCAATACTGCTGTAACTGGGCATGATAAGGCAAAGTCCCAAGTCGGCCGCCCCCAGAAACATCGGAACGTCTTCCCGCCCAAGCTGTTTTGTGATGAACACGCTAGGGGGAAGAGAAACCTGAGCCTCCCTACAGATGTTTGTCAGAGCGTCTACTGAGTGAAAACCTATAAACATGAAGCGGGCGTTCGGATGTCTTTCATGGATTTTTGAGAAGAGTTGAATGCTCTCTTTGAGCAGGTACACGGAACCAATGGACCCCAGGTAGACGACGAGCGGGTCATGTGGCCTAAGGCCTAAGTCTTTGCGGAGTCGTTGTCGCTGGGAGCCCAGTATCGGACGAAATGTACTCGTGTCGACGTTGCACGGACAGATGGTTATGGGATTGCCCCCGTACTCCGGCCAAGACTCTATTTCAGAGGCGCACTCTTTCGTAAGGCTTACGATTTCATCCGTTTCCCGAATAATCGCCTTTTCTTGTCGCTTCCAGTACTTGTAAACAAAGCGGTAGATTATCTTTCTTTGGTCCCAGCGGTTCCCTTCCTTCCTCTGATCAGCCCAGAGTCCTCGCATGTCGAAAACAAGAGGTATTTTAAAGGCTTTCTTCAGTGAGAGGCAGGTGGTTGCGGGGACGTAGCTCCGACAGTGGATCAAATCGAATCGATTCGCTCGAAGAATCTTGCGCGCTGTGTAACGCAGTCGAAGGGTTTCGACCAGTTTTGTCAATGCGGTTGAAGGTTGATAGAAGTTCAATGGGTGCCAGTCAATACCGAATTCTCTGAGTTCACCATCCAGTAAGCGAACAGCCGATGAATTCGACTTTTTCTCGAAACTTATGACGCTGATATCATGACCAATCTCGGCGCAGGACTGAAGGTAGGGCAAAACTTGGGCTGTGCCTATATGATCTGTCAGACCGTTGTACGTTACGTACAGTACCTTTGTCATATGTCGATCACGCTTTTTGGTTTGTAGGGTGTTCAGACCCTCTTGCCGAGGGGCTGCTAAATCTATCGTTTGCAACAGCCAGATGGGTGATCTCTCTTCGCCTGACACATCTGCCGCCATTGCCGATTGCGCTTACTTTCAAGGACGCAGTGGTAGAACGTGTTCGAAGGACTGATCGTGTATGATCACGAACTTCGTAGTGATTGATGGACTTTCCGAAACGCCATAGGTAAAGCAAGAAAGCTCCTCAGGGCTATCTAAATGTAGCGCCGTGGTATTGTGGTTGTAGAAGTATAAGAAGTTTGCCCTGGGAGTCGAGCGCTACTGTTTGCTCGGTGGCCATGATGATCATCTATTCAAGCATGGCGATATCCAGACAAATCCAAAGTGGATTGCAAAATGGGGCCCGTAGATTGTGAAGGCGTTGGGTGTCGCGAGGTGGTGTGGGCGGGGTGGAACGGTACAGATGTTTGACCGCTGATCCACGAATACTGCGAACTTTACCAGTCCAGCTCCATCATGAGATTATGGGGTGCTTGAAATCAGGAGATAGGGGGGGCTTATCCTGGCTCGATATTCAAGTAGCTTGACGACCCGGGATGCACTGACGGTGGCGATAAAGCACGCACAGTTCGATGCCAAGTTTCCCTGGCAGGTCGCAGCAAAACTCTGGCCCGCGGGTGACCCATTACTGGACGAATTTAGCCGGACACGTTCGGTTTTTCTGCACATTCCAAAGACAGCCGGTTCAAGCGTTGGAAATGCACTATTTGGGCGACACGTTGGACACCGTCCCCTGCGACGGTTTCTCGCCTATCACCCCGATATTTTGAGCCGCTACTACGTTTTTAGCTTCGTACGCAACCCCTGGGATCGGCTTTACTCCGGCTTCAGTTACTTCAGAAGAGTGGTGGGCTCTAATGCTCATAGAGATCACCGCTGGGCTTCCAGCGTACTTGCCGACTGTGTGTCGTTTGAAGCATTTGTTGGCAAGCTGGAAGATCTTTCATTTCGACGGTATGTTCAGCGGTATGACCACTTCAGAGGTCAACTGGACTGGCTAGATCCAATAATTACGAAGCAACCTCAGGCGATAAAGATATTTCGTTTTGAGTCACTGGAAGAAGGATTTGAAGAAATTCGCTCGCACATGAGATTGGAAAGGCAGCTCCCACATTTGCGAAAATCTGGCGCAGGCGCTTACCGAACCATGTTCAGCGAAAGAATGAAGCGCATCGTGGCGGATGTGTATCGCCGTGATATAACACTGCTGAACTACAGTTTTTAGAAGTGACGCAACACCTTAGCGCCAGAACTCCTAAGCGATAGTCGGGCTGCAGAAGTGAAACCCGGGTCAGTGTATAGGGCTCCCTCTCAAAAGCGGGTATTTTTGGATTTCATTTCCTCTGCGATGCAGGTGCCTTGGGCTCTGACGAGCGCCAACCAACCGCTCGGATCCGGACGTTCATCGGCTTTGCTTACTCGGGTTGATAGCACCTAGTTCGGCCCTAGGTGCCGCTGTTTCGTGTAAGTGGGGTCCATTAGGTGCTGTTCTTTATGGAACAGCCGTTAGTCTAGCCATTGATTGTAGGCCTCTGATAAAGACCTACATCGCGCCTGGATTATCCAGCCGGATGACAAATGGTAGCTACGGGTGGACTTGAACCACCGACCCCAGCATTATGAATGCTGTGCTCTAACCAGCTGAGCTACGTAGCCACATCGACAGTATCGGGGGCACAGTTACCCCAAGAGGCGCGGATTTTCCAGATTTTACCTCCGAGAGTCAAGACGGTTCATCGCTGTCCTCTCTAGAGGCGAACTGCGGTTTACCCAGCTCTGGAAGTGATTAACGTAACGGCTTCATCAGTGCGCCGTGTCGTTATCCGCTGAAAACGCGTGGGACACCTGCTCCGCGTAGGCGAGAATCCGGTCCGCCTGCATCGCGGCAAAAGGATCCAGTACGAAGCCCTGGAAGGCCGTCATCGACAGCAACATGATCAGTTCGAACAGATCTTCTTCTTCCTTGCAAAAGCCCAGGCGCCGCTGCACGTCGATGAAAAAAGTGTGGGCCTGTTGCTGGCCGGAGACTTGCAGATAGTCCACCAGTTGGTTGACGGGGGGCGTCATTTCGTTGACGATTTGAGTGACTGCTTCCATACCTTTCCATACGCAGTGTGTGCCGTATCAGATGATGCTAATCGGAAAGCAGCGCTGCGTCGAGTGACGCTCACTTAAACCCGCCCGCCGGCCAGTTTCAATGCTAGCACCGGGGTGTGCGATGTTCATCGGGGCGTATCCTTTTTCGGGGAAAGGCGTTGGTGACTTTCACAGGCAGAATTGGACGGTCACGCGTACCAGCCGCGAAAAAGGCGTCCTCGAGAGACGTTTCCGGCAGCGTAGTTGACGTGGATCAGGCCCTATCTTGGATCGCTTTCGTATCGCATCACACCGAGAAGCTGTTCAACGGGCGGTGAATGGGTGTCTCCGGTACTTTGGTCAGTACTGATCCTCAGTGTTGTGGTCGGAGGTGGGTGCTGGATGTCGCTGGACGAGGTCATCAGTGAGCATCTCAGACTGCCTGTCTGGGTCGACTCGCTCATGGGCGATACTGACTCTCACTGTCATTCTAAACTGTTGGATTCTCACTGAATGGTTGAATAGCCACAGGGCGACCAGAGGCATTGCTTACGCGGCGGCCGCGCCCGGCCTGGGTGCCGTTGCTATGATGGATAGTATGAAGACGCAGAAGGCAAACCCGGCGGTCACCCAGAACACCGCTGCTGCGGAGTTCGCAACTACGTAAACCGTGCTGCAAATAGCCATCCCAACGGTGCCCCCCACCAGCTGGCTGCTCATAATAATGCCGCTGGCTTGCCCCTGCATTGCGGGCGGTACCGTCGACAGCACGGCCGCCTGGGGCGGAACGAACAACAGGGGCATGATCACACCGAGCACCAGTAATCCTCCCATGATCAACATGAGGGAGTTGAAGGCGGCGCCGACGCCCATGATAACCAAGCCCATTGCCAGCCCAAGAATGCCCGCCAGCGAGGGCAGTCTGGGTCCGTATCGATCGGTTAATTTGCCGGCCCAGGGCGCCAACAAAATCTGGGGGGCGACCGAGGGCAGCAGGGCTGCGCCCGCCATGAGAGGCGAAGCGCCGAGGGAATCCTGAAAGTACAGCGCACCAAAAACGAAGATGGCCATCTTGGCGTACTGGGCCGAGAAAATGATGAGGTTGTAGGCACTGAAGGAAGGATTGCCGAACAGTTCGACCGCAATGAGTGGCGTGGCGATGCGCCGTTCCGCCACGACTAGCATGACCAGAACGAGCGTTCCGCCAAGCAGCGGTAGGGCGATGCTCAGTTCTGTCCAACCGCGTTCCGGCCCCTCCATGATGCCAAATACCAACATGGACATACCTGACAGTAAGAGTGCCAACCCCAGCCAGTCAA
>JBCCYE010000010.1:0-135296 GCA_039190425.1 Pseudomonadota bacterium
ATATTGAACAGGCGCTGGAGGCGGCACGCTAACCAATGTGTCCGCTGCCGCCGGCTTGACCCAGATCGGGGATGAGTAGGCTCGTTCCTGGATCACATCCGGGTGTGCCGGGGCTGAGGTCAGGCCCATGGCGAGGGCGTCCAGAAACGAGTGCCTGGCGGTGGGAATCTGCAGGACGCGAACGTAGTAAAAAGCGCTTTGCCGGGGACTGAAATCAGGGTCGCGCCACGTGGCCGTCAGTTCAGCCGCTCCGATGCTGTTGTCGAGACGCCCGGTGGCCCGATCCACGGTATCACCCACGGGTGGCAGTTTGCCATCGGCGCCTGGATTGCGATCATCTGACCAGGCGACATCGTAAACCCGCTCCTGCTGCGTACCGGTGTCGTCCAGCCAGCCTTTGACGATCTGCACGCGATCTAGGTTCGCGTCCACGGGATCTTTCGCTGCGAACACAAGAAACACCGGGGAAGTGTCGCTGGCGGCCAGCTCGCCCCCCATGGGGACGCCGGAGGCAGTTGCCTGTTGATACAAATCACTGGCGGACAGGTCAATCTCGTCAAGATTCGGTCCGGCAAAAAATCGTAAGCCTATGCGCGGGCCGCTGGTAGCGTAGGTTTCGCGCCTTTGTAGAGCGGCAAGTATGGACTCGCGCGTGTTGTGTTCTGCCCAAACTGCAGCCAACCCGGATACTGAAAAGGCCCAGCCATTGGGGGCTGGCTCGTCTTCCTCCCACTGCAGCTGTTTGTTTTCCGGAATGGAATCGGTGGCCATTTTGCCCCAGAAGTTGTCCTCCTCTGCGCTGGCCAAGGCCGTGTGCGAGTCGGTGGAGCCTATAACGCCAAACTGGTAAGGGTTCTGACCAAAACGCTGCTCCAGGGACAGCCCAAGCTTCAGAGCGGAGCGAATGAAATCGCCGGGTTTCACAACGTATTCACTGTAGTTGTTCTGCAGATAGTAAGGAAACTCTTCGAAGTCGGCGAACTCGTCTTCCGGTGACAGTGACTGATGGGTTTCGGAATCGCCTTTGATCTGGGTGATTTCAGCGATTGGTTCCCACTTTATGCGCGTGGCGATGTAGTCTGTGTCGAATGAGGTCCCTCGAAGACGCGTGTCGTCAAACATAAAGCCTTTTGACAGATTAGAGTTGTGAGGTATTGCAATGAAATTAGCGCCAATCCTGGCTGCGGTGACGTCAAGCCAGGCCCAGAGGTCTTCCGGATACTGACTGTCGGTGAGACCCATGGGCTGGAACTGTTGAGCCTGCGCGGCATTGGCATCGGTCATCACAACCCGGTGAAGGTTGGCGCCGCCGGGGATGGAACTCCATTCCCAGCCAATGAACGCGGTGAACTCGCCCGGATTGTTGTATTCGTCCGCAATGTCGGTGGCGGAGCGCCAGGTGTCTACCTGCGTATCCATCATGTCAGGGAACAGATTGGCATCACCGCCGAGCTGCACGCTCTTGGCGGCTTCTCGTACCGTCAGGGGTGGCGGCAGAACACTGCGAAACAACTCGAGCGCGGTACCCTCATCAAGGCGGCGGTTCAAGTACCAAGCCGCCAGCCGCGCCCGCAGGCTGTCCCACCAGCCCATGCCACGAGTGTCAATGCCGTTCCCGCTGTGTATCTCTCGCACCACACCCAGAAACTCTGCGTGGTCTGATACAACCAGGAAGTCGAGCGGGGTTCCAATTTCGACACGGGTGCGATTGTAGGGATGGATAACCGGCTGCCCCTGAGCGTAGCGATAGGCAACGTGGGGATCTCCTGTGAAGTTGTTGTTTGTGTAGGCGTCGAACGAATAGCTGGTATGCAGGTGGGTATCACCCCAGAACAGTTGCTTGTCTTGCGCAATTCCCATGGGCGCAGTCGCAATCAGAACAAGGACAAAAATTCGATGCATGGTGCTTCCCCAGAGTCCACACGGTCTGATCATCGGCTATTGGGACGTCGCTGTTTCGCTGCGCACGTTGGCGGTCGCGGAGGTCGATTTACCGTCTCAGTTGCCAGGATTGCGTCGCGGATAGATAGCCGTTGACGTAGAGCGTCACCTGCACTTCAAGCGAATTTCCCAGATGAGACATGTCAATGATTCGCTCCATCAGTCTGGAGCTGCCGTTGGCGTTCCTGATGCGAAACTTCTCACTGACGATAGCGCTACTGCCGGTGACCGAAAACGTCTGATTGCTGGCACTTACGTCCAGCGTGATGTTCTCGAGTTTTCGAGTCTTGTCATCGAGTCGCTTGACCTCGTAGTCAATTCTAAAGGCGCCCTGGGTGGCTGAGGCGATCTTGGCGTCAATCTCCGCGTCGGTGCCTCTGGCGTCGGGGCTGTTGGAGTTGCCGAAGCATTCGATGATGAATCCGGGACCTTCCCAATCGCCCTCGATGTCGTCAATGAACTGGTTGAGCTGCTCAAGCGTTTCGTCGGTGGGATCATCCGACCGCGCCACAGAGTAGTAGTCGTCCCCCTGCAGAGCACGATTGGGCGACGGCTGAAAACAGTCATCGGCGAGTGCTGACAAGGGCAGCCAGAGGATGGCCAGGCCAAGTAGGGATGTTGCTCGAACTGGGTGGCGTAGCTGCATGGTCGTGTCCCCGACTATTATTCAATGGCCTTCGGGCCACAGTGTACTGAAAACGTCAGCGAGTTGCTTCAACGATGTCAGTTACCAACTGCTTAACTCCCAGAGGTTCAGCAGGAGCGTAGTGAGCAGAAATAGCGGTCCCTGCCGCTGCCGTGCCGCTGGGCGGTACAGCAGGCATCGGCAGTCTGGTGTAACGTCGGCCTGTTCCGGACAGTCGTCTACTGAGGAACCGCGGAAGCCCTTGGGGGATCAGTCCAGTCGCGCCTGGCCAGCGTCGCCAAGTAGGGCCCCAATCATCAAGTGGTTGGCGAAGATCTCCGAGAAATCCATGCCAAGTGATTTGAAAGCCCGACGATCACAAGCACCAGCGCTAACAGCAGGCGCGGGTCACCCAGGTAACCCCACGGATCTGCAGGAAAGGCAATGGTTTTCTTCATTGCCGCGATTTTGAACTCATGCGGGCCCTGGAATGCTGGATTGGTAGCGATTTCCAGCATGTCTCGTCGGCTGCGGTATCGCATCATGGCGACCGTTGTCCATTGGTTCGCACCCTCGATACCCCAGATGTCCACCGCCGGTGCAGCCGCCATCCCGAACAGTACGGGGTGGGAAGCGCGCTTGAACAGGGCCGGGTACATGTGGGCCATGTACACATCCAGCAGTTCCTGTGCATTTGCGTCCTCGGGCACGCCCTCTATAGGAGGCGGCGGGTTATTCATTTCTATAAGGTTGGCCATAACGAAATCGTCGCCCGTATCGGACTCCAGAAACTCGCGGAGCGCGTCGAGGTCCGCTGCGTCAACCCCTCGCGCCTCGAACTGGGCGATAAAGCTGCGAATCTCTGATTCTGTGAGCGGGCCTGCAAGGGAGGTGTACCACAGAAAGAATCCCAGCCAGACCATCACCAGTACCAGCCAGGCGTTGCGGGGACGAAGCATAGCTCTCTCCTTTCGGTCGACGGGGCGCCAGTGTAGCGAACGTTGTATCTATTGGCAGGGCTACTGTCAATAGGTGGGAGGCTTTGGCGTAGGGCTCCGTGTGCGTGAGCAGGGCCCCACTAGCGCTGTAAAGTCGGTCTTCGGATAACACAGGGTGTTGCTTCGGGCACCCAGGGCGGCTAGTGCCGTGGTACGGAAACTTACAAAAATTCTAATTCGTTCAGAGAGTTATCGATGCAGGGACTGTTCAGGCCTGTTCTGGTGTGCGTTTTTCTGGTGTTACTTTCGGGCTGCAAGTTAGCGATCACGGTGCCTGCCGAGGGTTATGTGATTTCATCGTCGGGTATAAGGGACTGTAGTGGCCCGGGTTACTGTGAATTCGAAATCCGCGACGCCGCTTACCGCGGGACGTTCACCGCGGTACCATGGCCCGGTTACACCTTCGTCGAATGGCAGGACGGCAGTGGTTTCCTCTGCGCCGACAGCACTGATCCATCGTGTACGGTAGAGATGCCCAGCGAGAGTGCGGGCGCTGTCATTGCGGCACTGTTTCGCACGGGCAAGCTGCGGCCCATATTCAGTGATCCAGAAGGCGCCGATACCTACTGGACGGTACCATCGACGCGCTGGACAATGACGGCTGGAATTCGAAGTTCGAGAACTGGTATCTCGGCCGCGCCTGGCTTCACCGACCGATCAATTGAGCAGACGCATCTCAGGCTGCCATCATGCCTCTGATCAGCGCCTCGCATTCATTGCGTTCCAGATAGCGGGGTGTTGGATAGCCCGAACCCTCCTTCATAGCGGCATCCACCAACGCCTGGACGTCTTCCTCTTGAATGGCCTCGGAGGTGCTGGGGATACCAATGCGCTCGTTGAGCGTGCGGACCTCTGTAATCAGTTTGTCCGCTAACACCGAGGTTGGCTCTGACGCCGAGCCCAGCTTCAGGTGCAACGCAATTTCAGCCATGCGAGCCTGTGCCGCCTCTTTCATCAGCTCCAGCACAGGCGGCAGCGCAATTGCGTTGCCAAGTCCGTGGGGCACGCCGTATCGTGCGCCGAGATTATGAGACACGGCATGCACGTAGCCGACCAGACCGGTGCTGATCGCCAGGCCGCCGTAGTAGGACGCCATCGCCATCGCTTCACGAGCAACCAGGTTTTCTCCATTGGCACAGGCTTCCGGTAGATTGGCGAAAATCAGTTTGATCGCACTGAGGGAATAATAGCGAGTTTCCGGACTTTGCCAGACGCCGATGTAAGCCTCTATGGCATGCGTCAGAGCGTCCATGCCGGTGGCGGCGGTAATGTGCGGCGGGAGTCCGCGCATAACGACGGGATCGAGTGCCGTTGCTTTGGGTATGATGGCGGGGTCGATCACGCCGTCTTTCTCGTGTGTCTCGTTGTCCGAGATGACCGCGATCATGGTGGCCTCAGAGCCGGTTCCGGCTGTGGTGGGGACGGCAAAGAAGGGCAGTGCCGGCTGCTTGCACTTGGTCAGGCCAATGCACTCCTCGGCGCTGCAGTTGTTGGCCGCTGCCAACGCGATGACTTTGGCGGCATCGATCGAGGAGCCACCACCGAAGGCCAGGACAGAGTCACAGCCGGTTTCACGCAAGGTGACAATACCGTCGTCGACTACCTGCTTGGTGGGGTCTGGTAGCACACCGTCGTAGATGGCATAGGCCAGATCTTGTTGTTTGAAAGCAGCCAGCGTGCTGTCCAGGGCACCGAGCTCCAGCAGCGGTTTGTCTGTCACAATCAGTACCTTGGACAGTCCGAATTGACCCATGGCCCGGTACAGGTCCTTGGCCGAATCGACGCCGGTAAACGCCAGTGCCTTCGGCTGCGGTTTGTTGATGACGGCGGCTGCCATGGCCAGCTTGGCTTTATAGAACCATTCCTTATAAAAAGCGGGCATGGGTTGTCCTCGCGCAGTATTTTTTTATTTGCGATGCGTTGCGTGGTAAGCCATCACCATCGCAGAGCCTCGCCCATTTTGTGAAACCAAAGGCTCGCACACTCACTGGTCCGAGTCACCCCATTGACACAGGCGAATGTCGAACGGTCAGATGTGCAGGCGGTGGGCGCTGAAGGGTTCGGAGAATCGACAGCCGGCCGGGCTATTTCGCCCTGGGCCGTGGCTGTGAATGTGCGGCAAAGGCCTTATTGCGCCGGCCGTGCAGATAGACTTGGGTCGCGGCGATCGGGAACACCAGCCCCCCGTAGAGTAGCACGGTGAACAGCACCATATCGCCGATCGGATCGAGCACCCCGACGACCGCTGGAAACAGCGATGCTTTGATTAAAAGCCCCAGATTCGCATTGCGAAACGTTACCTCGATGTTGATGGCGGTGCTGTCCGGCGGGTTCAGGCCCAGCAAGCGGGGCAGGTACCAGCTGAAGACTGCCAGCCCCACGACAAATGCCATCAGTATGATGAGGTCACGATTGCTAAAAAAGTCGAAGTTCACACGTCCCGCACCCGTCGCGCCGATGATGATCAACAGAATGATAAAAATAGAGGCCCGAATGCAGACCTTGGAAAACACACCTGCCTGTGCCGGGAAGACGGATAGAAACACCATACCAAGCGCCAGCGGGCACATAAGAATGAGCGTGATTTCTACAGCAATCTTGGCCGCGGGCATGTTGAACTCCGCTGGCAAGTGGTGCGCAATCAGGAGGCCCAGAACAATCGGCGTTGTGAGAAGGCACAGGAATGAGGTAATCGCCGTCATGGCGATTGACAGTGCAACGTGACCCCGCGCGAGGAAGGTGAAAACATTGGACATGGTGCCGCCGGGTATCGCGGCGACCAGTGCCAAACCCACGGCAACACCGGCCGTTGGGCTGGACAGTGTAATCAAAACCCATGCGAGCAGCGGTACACCGACTGCTTGTATGACGAGACCGTAGAAAAGCGCCTTTGGGTACTTCACAACCGCGATGAAGTCTCTGATGCGGAGCGTAGCGCCCATGCCCAACATGGCGAGCGCCAGCTGAGTGGCCGCGAACCAGTACTCGTTGCGGATGTAAAAATCGAACATCTAGTCGCGTAACGTCGATTGGATTGCAGGCAATTTTGCAGGTACTCGTGCGGCAGTTTTGCGGTACGTTTCCGCGGAGGTCATGTGTGATTTCTACTTATCAGGTTGCCACTGTTCGTAGTATTCCGCCAGCAATTCGCTGATGCTTTTGCCAATCTTGTCGTATGCCTCATCTTCAAGATTGGCGAGCGATACTCGAACCGACATCTCAGGGGCATCAAAGCCGCCTCCATCCATCAAGACAACGGATTTTTCCATGGCCAGTCGCCAGACGAAGTCGATGTGCTCATGTTCGTTGAATAGATAGTTCGCGAAGGCGTCGCCGTACCGGCTGCGGGCCAGTCTCGGTATGTCGATGTCGACGTAATAGCAGGCGTTGTAGCGATTGACCTCTACCGGCTCACCCAGCGCGTCGAAGAGTCGTTTGTAGCGGTTGCATACCACGTCCCACATGGCGTGTTTGTAGCTGCTGCCACTGCGCGCATCCAGTAATCCAGCGAGTGAGAACAGTGTCATCATGACCTGCTGAGGCGTGGAAAGCCCTGCCGTATGATTCAAAGCGACGGTCCGGCTGTCCGCTACCATCCGATCAATCAGCTTCATCGCGTCGGGATCAAGCACCACCGTCGAGTAGCGCTCTCTGAGATTGTCGCGTATAGCGTCATCCAGGTTGGCGATTTTTTGATCGAAGACATTGTCCTCGTGTATGCCTATCACCCCCAGTCGCCAACCCGTCGCGCCAAAATACTTGGAATACGAGTAAACCAGGATGGTGTTGCGCGGGCAGGCGCTAGCCAGAGAACGAAAGTCTTCGACGAAGGTTCCGTACACATCGTCCGTCAGCAGCAGTAGGTCCGGACGATGGTGGTCGATGATGTTGGCGATTTTGGCGATGCTGTCCGGATGCATAGCGACGGAGGATGGGTTGGCGGGGTTAACGACGAAAAAAGCCTTAATGGTCGGATCCTTCAGTTTTTCCAGTTCCTCATCGGGGTACTGCCAATCCGCATCTTCGGACTGTGCGATCTCCAATTCCATCAGCTCGTAGTCGTTCAGATGTGGTATTTCGAGATAAGGTGTGAATATCGGGGTGCCCAGGGCGATCTTGTCCCCGAGATTAAGCAGTCCGTTTTCCTTGAGGCTATTGAAAATGTAGGACATCGCCGCTGTGCCGCCCTCCGTCGCGAACAGATCGAACTTTCCGTTGGCGGATCCTCCACACATCTCCAAATCCAGATAGGCGTGAACAATGACCTCGCACTGACGCAGCATCCGATCCGGCACTGGGTAATGGTCACCCAGTATGGCATCGCATAGCTCGAAGACGAGAGCCTGAGCATCGAGGCCCAACTGGTTTTCACAGTAGCTCAAAGACTTCGACAAAAAAGGCACGCCGCTGCTCTCGCCGTTGCTTTGTAGAAACTGTTTGAATCGTTCAACAATGCCGTCTGATGTGGGAGAGCGGGCGAAAGAGTCGTGATTGGAGCTCCGTTCTGCCTCTGCCAATGCGAACAGGTGCAGTTGACAAAACGCGTGACGCGGCTCGTGGGCTAACCAGTTTGGATTGCCGCGTCCCGCGTTCAGCATGGTGCGGTCTTGGTGATCGGTCGCCAGCTCAATCAATTTATTCTTGAGCTCGAATGGACTCAGTGATTCGTATTCTCGCTCTCGCTCTCGCGCTCGCAGCGGGTCGCTTACCTTATCATTCATTGAATCGTTGCTCCTGGCCACGGTATCGGCTCATAAGACAGATCACGGATTGGTACTTACGACGCCCACGATGATTGGGCCCCATAAGGTCAAAAAAACGTTTGCCACCGCATAGGTAACGGTGAAAGGTACGACGGGTGTCGCGTTGCCCGCCTTCTCCAGGAGGGCGGCGAATCCGGGATTGGCGCTGCGACCGCCGACCAGACATCCCAGTGCGTCAATGGGGTTTTTGATTTGCAGCACGTAGTACGAAAAATAAAAAGTAAACAGCTGGGGGAGGATGGTGACGCCGGCACCCAACAACAATAAGGTAAGACCCTGCTCCTGGATCGTCGTGAGCGCCTGGGGGCCGGCGGACAGACCGACGATTCCCACGAAGACCGCCAGTCCAAAATCCCGCAGAAAATTGGATGCCCCGGTCGGTAACGCAGCGTAGCGAGGGTGAGTACTGCGCAGCCAACCGAACAATAGACCGGACAGCAGGCAGCCTCCTCCGGATCCGATGGTGACGGGAATGCCCGCGATCCTGAACTCGATCATACCCAGCAGGATGCCAAAGGCCATGCCGATACCGAAAAATATGAAATCCGTTACGGCCGCGGCGGAAATCTTGTATCCAACTTTCGACAGAGCCCTGTCCAGATCCTGTGGCCGGCCTGTAAACAAAAGCTCATCGCCGCGGTGCAGCTCTAGATCGCTTGAGACCGGAAGTTCGTGTCCCATCCTGCGGATGGCTTTGAGGTATACGCCACTGCGAACATCAATGTTGACGTGGTCGTGTATGTGACCGACCGTTTTGCCAACGAGCTGTTTGTTTGACAGCACGATGTCGCGTTCCTCCTCGACCAGGAACGAGTCATCCGGAGCTTCAACTTCATCGCCGAGGTGCCCTCGTGCACGATGCAAAGATTCAATCTGCCCGGTGAGGATAACCAGGTCATCTCGTTCCAGGGTCACAGAAGCTGAGGGTGAGGCGAGTTCCCCGTTCCGATAGATTCCTTCTACTGCGGCGTCGCGCATTGCCCGATTGGCCTGTTCAACCGACATTCCGCGCCAGTCACTGTTTTCATCAAGCCGGTAGACGCGCGTTGCGATGCGCTCTATCGCATTGAACTCGCCGGGTTCCAGCGCCGGGTGGTCACCTGATATTTCCTGCTCGCGCTTTTTGGCTTCGGCGCGTATGTCCCAGCCCATGACCATAGGGAAAAACCAGGTCGCCATAATGATGGGGCCCAGCGAACCGAAGATGTAGCACACCGCGTAGCCAACGGCCACGTTGGTCTGCATGGTCTTTGCGGCTTCTGCAGATACGTCCAGTTTTGCTATGGCGTCGCCGGCCGTGCCAATGATAGCCGACTGGGTGAGTCCACCCGCTGCAAGACCGGCGGCGGTGCCACGATCTAGATTGAACCACCACGCCGCTAGTAAAACGCAGGCAAGGCCTGAAGCGCACATCACAAAAGCGGATATAAGTTGGTTGAGAGACTTCAGGTTCAGGGCCTGTGCGAACTGGGGCCCGCCCTGGTAGCCAACAGCGTAGATAAACAGGGCAAAGAAGATTGATTTGATACCGCTGTCAATCTGTACGTTGAACTGGCCCATCAGAACGCCCATAAGCAGCGTCCCCGCGATGCCACCCAGTACAAAGCGACCGATGGTCAATTTGCCGGCGATGTAGCCGAGGGCCAGCGTGATGAACAGAGCGAGCAACGGTGCGGCGTTGAACAGCGCTTCGATGTGACTGGTCATGGCTGGGTTTCCTAACCGCGATGACTACTGTGTCCACTATAGACCAGTAGATTGGGTCGCGAAAACCGCATTCCATACAAGGCCGTTTGAGCGCAGTCTCTAATCACCGCAGTTGCAAGACTGTGGCAAAAGTCTATCGATAGTCGGTGCCAGCCTGCCGGCCTACCGAATCAGATCAGAGATACTTATCGGTCACAGCGCCCTCCGAGGCGGACGATACTGTTTTCGCGTACTTGGCCAGCAATCCGCGGCTGTAGTGCGCCTTGGGTGCTTGCCAAGCATTGAGACGTTGCTGAATGTCCTCATCGCTCAAATGCAGCGTGACTTCAGCGCTTTCTGCGTTGATGGTGATGCCGTCGCCGTCCTCGATAATGGCAATGGGGCCGCCATCCATTGCTTCCGGGGTGATATGTCCGACCACGAAACCGTGACTGCCACCCGAGAAGCGTCCGTCCGTTATGAGCGCAACGTCGTCGCCCAGTCCCTTGCCCATAACGGCAGAAGTTGGGCTTAACATTTCACGCATACCCGGCCCGCCGCGAGGCCCTTCGTAACGAATGACGATGACATCTCCACTGACTATAGAACCGTCAAGGATAGCCTGTAGTGCCAGCTCCTCGGAGTGGAAGACCTTTGCGGAGCCGTTGAAAACAAGGCCCTCTTTGCCGGTAATCTTAGCGACCGCACCCTCGGGGGCCAGATTGCCCCTCATGATCATGAGATGGCTATTCGGTTTGATCGGATCTTCAAACGGGCGGATGATGTCCTGGTCCGCAGGATAAGGCTTAACCTGTCGCAGATTTTCCGCCAGGGTTTTTCCCGTTACCGTCAAACAGTCGCCGTGCAGCAGCCCTCGTTCTAGCAAAGTCTTCATTAAGGGCTGGATGCCGCCAATTTCGATCAGCGCAGACATGAGGTATTTGCCGCTGGGGCGCAGATCAGCCAGAACGGGTACGCGCTGACCAATTTCAGCGAAGTCGTCGAGGTTGAGTTCAACTTGCATTGCGTGCGCCATCGCCAGCAAGTGCAGCACGGCATTGGTTGAGCCCCCAAGCGCTATGACAACGGTTATGGCGTTCTCAAACGCTTGCCGCGTCATGATGTCGCTTGGCTTGATATCCTTCTCCAGTAGATCGAGTACGGCCGCGCCGGCGTGTACACAGTCGTTGGTTTTTGAACTCGAAATGGCCTCTTCCGCAGAAGACCCCGGCAAGCTCATGCCTAGGGCTTCAATGGCGGAAGCCATGGTGTTGGCCGTGTACATGCCGCCACAGGAGCCCGGCCCGGGTATCGCGGTTTCTTCTATCTCTTTCACTGCGATGGTCGAGAGATCGCCCTTGGCATGCTGGCCAACGGCTTCAAACACAGAGATGATATCCGTGTTATTCGCTCCAGGTTGGATGGTGCCGCCGTAGACAAACACACAGGGCCGATTCAGTCGTGCCAAGCCAATCAGGCAGCCGGGCATGTTCTTGTCACAGCCGCCAATCGCTACCAGGCCGTCAAAGCCCTCACAGCCGGCGACCGCTTCGATGGAATCTGCGATGACCTCTCGTGAGACCAACGAATACTTCATCCCCTCTGTGCCATTGGCAATGCCATCCGAAATGGTGATGGTGTTGAAGATGACGCCCTTGCCTCCCGCCTCGTCGACGCCGCTGCAAGCCTGTTCCGCCAGAATGTTAATGTGCATGTTACACGGGGTCACCATGCCCCAGGTGGAGGCTATGCCGACCTGCGGCTTCTCGAAGTCCTCGTCCGTAAAGCCTACGGCACGCAGCATGGCTCTGGCAGGCGCTTGCTCAATACCGTCCACCACCTGGGAGGAATACTTGCGTTTATCAGTCATAGAGATGTTCGCGCTGTCAATGAGATTAGACGGCGAGTTGGGGTTAGCCGAACCCGCCGGGGGCAGAGTGTATGCTGTTTACAGGTGTGAGGGCTAGTGGGAGGCCTCGATTTACTGCCCCACAGCAAGAGAGTATCCAGAACTGCCTGCGACCGCTTGGAGGTGCTGGGTGTACGGTTCCGAGAGCTGAGTCTGCAGGTCCATCGGTGGAGGCCAGATTCGGGCCAGGCGATTAGGCAAAGTCCTCCTACGGTAGGTCTTGCGCTGAGCCATGGGTGGCCTCGAAGACGAATGGCTTTGATCCGAATCTGGCAGACCCTGCCATGCTGACAGATTCTAACGTCAGACTAATGGATTCTGCGTCTTCGGACGTGAGCAAACGCCCTGGCTAGACCCACGGGTGAGCAGCAAAGACTGAATCGACTGCGTACAGGATGACCGACCTATTGGCACTCATCGCAACTGTAATGCAGAGAATCATCAATTCAATTCGAACTTTATTTGCGTATCATTCGGGGAAGCCGAAGTTAGTGACTGGCCTGTCCGGAGGCGCTGCATGCGACATCTCAACTATAACCACCTGCACTACTTTTGGACGGTGGCAAATGAAGGCAGCATTGCTCGTGCATCGGAGTTGCTGCACATCACGCCTCAGACCATCTCGGGTCAATTGAAGCTGCTCGATGAAGCCGTTGGGGAGGCGCTTTTTCAGCGTGCTGGGCGCGGTTTGGTGCTGACTGATACGGGCCGTTTGATCAAACAGTATGCGGACGAAATCTTTGCGCTGGGCGGCGAGCTGGCCCAGGTGGTCTCGGGTCGACGAGCGCCCACACAGGTGCTCAACGTCGGTATCGTCAACTCAATTGCCAAACTTATTTCCTGCCGGGTACTGTCGCCAGCGGTCGCCGCTGATGGCGGTCGCCTGGTGTGCCGAGAGGGCGACCTCGACGCCCTTCTGGCAGACCTGGCAGTCCATCGGCTGGATCTGGTGTTGTCGGATCGTCCGCTGCCGGTTAGCACAGGCGTCAAAGCGTTTAATCATGAGTTGGGCAGCAGTGCGATCGCTTTCTTTTCCAAACCGTCCGCTCTGCGACGCTACCGAGGCAGGTTTCCGCAGACCCTGGATGACGCCCCGATGCTGCTTCCGAGTCGAGGGTCTGCTCTCAGGAGGGCGCTGGATGATTGGTTTGAAGAAATCGGTGTTCACCCGCGCGTGGTCGCTGAGTTTGACGATAGCGCGTTGTTGAAAATGTTTGGTGCCGGCGATGCTGGCGTCTTTCCGGCACCGTCTGCAATCGCACCTGAAATCGAACGTATGTACAGCGCCAGGGTCATTGGTATGGCCCCCGGGGTAGAAGAGTCTTACTTTGCCATTTCTCCAGAGCGGCGTATCAAACATGCGGCGGTAGTGGGCATCATCGAACAGGCTCGACGACAATTGTTTCCCCTCACCTAGAATCGGAAAAACCTCACGCCAGCTGAGGAAAAAACGGTTTGTTCGAAGCAGTGACCCATTGCATAGTTTGCGCGTTCTGTGACGGAGGGGTCGCCATGAATCTCGATAAAGTTATGTCGTCGTTGGCTGGCAGCGGCGTGTTAGGCGGTCTAGCCGGCGGGGTGGCCGGTGGCGCCTTGATGAACAACAAAAAGGCTCGCAAGACCGCGGGCAATGTGTTGAAAATTGGTGGGTTGGCTGCCCTGGGCGGTTTGGCGTGGAAAGCATATCAAGGCTATCAGTCTCAGCAGGTGGGGAGTCGGACAGAAGGCGTGTCTGCCAGCTTAGCGAGCCCGCCGTCAAACCCGGTCTGGGGCAATCTCAACAATCGGGGTTTTGAGTTGGAATCACAAACCGCGGAGCAAGGTTCTCGTGCGGTGTTGCTCATCCAAGCCATGATCGCGGCAGCCTGTGCGGATGGACACATGGACGACGTGGAACGTGAAAGAATCATGCGCCAGGTGTCCATGGCGGAACTTGCGCGGGAAGAAAAGGCGCTGGTGTTTGACACCCTGCAGACGCCACCCAGTCTGGTGGAGCTTAGCCAGCGGGTCGATTGCCCTGAGCTGGCCGCTGAGGTATACATGGCTTCGCTACTGGCGGTTGATGAGACTCGCAGCGAGGCAGGTCTGTACCTGAATGCGCTGGCCTATCGGCTTGGCATTCCACAAGACATGGTCGACCAAATGCACAATCAGCTACCGTCTTCCACTCTCGAGGTTGCCTGACTCCCTATCCCGGTTGCCCATCCTAGATCCAAAGTCCAAGCTCCCAGCACTTGGCTGCAGGGAGCTTTGTTTGGATTCAGATAGGGTTGATGTTGCGCGCGACCGCATGGGAGGGGTTCGCGTCGACTTTCCGATAGCAGCTGGCGCGATCGTCACGCGAACCCAGCTGTCGCTGTAATCCGGCGTCTCCTCAGCGTTGGGTGCAGGTCTTCAGGACCATACAAACCGAATTTGAGACTTGAGAGCACCGTAACTGCTCGAACCGGCAGACCTTCCACTGGCTGTGCACCAATTGTGTTGGTAACGATGGCCGCCCGTTATCGTGCATATTCCTAAGTGTTATCGATTTCTCATGGCGAGCGAATTGCGCCAAGTTGCCTATAATGGCTCGGATGTAGGCATAAGATTGCCAGATCAGCCTGCTCAGATCGAAACCAACGTTGAGGAGCACTAGTGTGACGACCACAGGTAAACAGATTTTCAGTACCCTGGAAAACGGCCACCTGACCGTAGAGGTTGTGCAAACAGCATTCCCGGAGCCGACCGGCAATCAGGTGCTGGTGCAGATGGAGGCAGCGCCGATCAACCCCTCAGATCTGGCAATACTGACAGGTATGGCGGATCTGGAGAATGCGCAGTACACACCCGGAAAGTTTGTGGCAGCTATGCCAGAACCGTTCAACAGCGCCCAGCAAGGTCGCCATGGGCAGCGCCTGCCGGTCGGCAATGAAGGTGCGGGAACGGTGGTCGCAGCAGGCGAGAGCGAGCCGGCACAGGATTTGATCGGTCGGCGAGTCGCCTGTGTTCCGGGCAACGCGTTTTCACAGTACTGTCTTGCGGATGCGGGAATGTGCCTGCCTCTGGGAGAATTGACTTCTGAGCAGGGCGCTTCCGCCTTTGTCAATCCAATGACGGCGCTGGGGTTCGTGGAGACTGCCCGAAGGGAAGATCAAGGGGCGATCGTTCACACCGCTGCAGCCTCCAACCTGGGCCAGATGTTGATTAAGATTTGTGAGGAGGACGATATACCTTTGGTGAACGTCGTGCGCAGGGCGGAGCACAAGGAGCTGCTCTCCGGGCTTGGCGCCAATCACATTGTCGATTCCTCCGAAGAGGACTTCTTCGATCAGCTGTGTGCTGCGATTGACAGCACGAATGCCTATCTGGGCTTCGATCCGATTGGCGGTGGACATGCGGTGGACACCTGCTTTCGTGCGATGGAGCAGGTGGCTGTTGGCAAAATGGCTGAGTATTCCCGCTACGGATCTGATCAACCTAAGAAAATGTACATTTACGGACGATTGGATTTTGGCCCGACACTGTTGACGCCGGCCTACGGATTTGGGTGGACTTTATCCGGCTGGCTGCTGACGCCCTTTCTGATGCAGGCCGGTATGGAAACCCTGTTGCGCATGCGGCAGCGCGTTCTGGATGGACTGACTACCACCTTCGCTAGTACCTACAAAGACAACGTGTCCCTTGAGGATATGCTCACCCGCGAAGCCGTGCTGGACTATCGTGCGATGAAGACGGGCGAGAAGTATCTCGTTACGCCCCAGGCCTGAACCGGTTGGCCTGGTCAGTTTCTCTCAGAGGCCAGAATCATCCAGCCAGTTGGCGAGCGATGCATTCAATGCGTCTGCTGCGTCAACCGGTATCCAGTGGCCACAGTGAAAGGGCTCGATTCGATTGTCTGGATTGACCCGCAGTGCCTCGAGCCACTCCGATGAGTGAAACATCACCGGTTTTTGTGTGGCGTAACCATAGTAAAACGGGAAGCTCGGCTGCATGGCGAGGAGATGCTTCAGCCCGCCGTTCACGCCAAGCCAGCGCATAGCGTACGGCATGCTCATTCCCACGTGTATCTGTGTTCGGACGCTTTTTGCCCGAAGCGCTCTGGCCATTCCCCTGGCCATAGGATTGCCGATCAGGCGCGGAGCCACAAAGCTGATGGCCAGACACACTTGATAGCTGAAAATCATCAGCTTTCCGGCCAGCGAAAGCGATTGCTGGAAGGCATCAGAAGAAACGTCCCCGACATCGAGGCCGATCATGCTTTCGATTCGCCCGCTGTGGCGCATCGCATACTCGTAGCCGAATACACAGCCCCAGTCATGAGCGAGCAAGATGACCTTTCTGTCGGACGCTACGCCATCGACAATCGCGCCAATGCGTTGGACGATGTCATCCAGCGTGTGGTTCGTTTGGTCCTCCGGCGCAAAGCCCGGCATGGTGAAGCTGACACAGGTGTAGTGGTGCTTCAGAAAATCCACCTGCGCGCGCCAGAGTGCGTGTGTATCCGGCCAGCCGTGCAGCATCACAATCGTTCGCGGCCCACTGCCCTCGATGAAGACCTGAGAACCGGCGATGTTGAGTGTGTCAGTCACGACGCTGGAAACCCTGTACGTGTCACCGCCAGGCTAGCCCGGGAAGCGCCGCTCAAACACGAATTCGTAAGGAAGATGGGACACCTCGTGCTCCTGACCTGGCACTACGGGCATAGCCACTGGTGACTGAATGAGCATCCAGCCCGCCTGCAAAGCGGCCAAGCCGTTGGCGTAAGGGGGGATGTGTTCGGGCAGATCTGGCCCGTCGCCCTGGGTTCCATCGTAAAATGCCCAGGCCACAGTTTCTGTATCCAATGCGCTCTCCGCCAACCAGAGGTAGAGTACTTGTTGACGCTCAGACATCAGGAGCGTGAACTCGTCCTGCGCTCTCGCTGCTCCAGACGCGTGTGATAGTAGTCGACGTCGAAGTGTTGATCACCGCTCAGATAGCGCCATAGGCGAGCCCGCTGCATCTGGTCGTAGCGTGCCTCGTGGCCCTTTTGCCAGGGTTGCATGGTGCGCAGGATATTGGCGACGCTGTCATGTCGCATACGGGCAAAAGTGTGGTCACTCGGATCGTTGTGCATATCGCCGAAGTCATCCGTGTTCCAGCGTCGTACCTGTGATTCGCTTGGATTGAGCCGAATCTTGTACATCCAGCGATCCACATTGCTGGGGTTGGGTTGTCCCGCATGCCAGAGTCCATGGTGGAACACCATCAGTGTTCCCGCCTCTCCTGTGTAGTGCTGCTCTCCCATAATGTGCTGGTAGCGACCGACCACTTCAGCGCGAGCGCGACGTAGGTGAGAGCCCGGAAGAAATCGCGTCCCGCCCGCCCGCGGGGCAACGGCTTCGGGGTAGTAGAATAGTTGGATATCGAAACTGGGGTCGGTGCTGTCCATCACCGCGTCGACGTGCAGGTGCTGTTGATAGTCGCTACCGGCTGGTAGCCGATGCACGAAGTCGTGATCGAACAGTGGCTCGGGGCCAACCAATGACTCGATGATACCCTGGACCTGCGGCAGTCGGAGCATTTCCCCCAGCACCGAAGGTGCGGGATAGCACTGCGACAGTGTACTGAGTGTAGCGGGAATCTTCGGCCCGCCGGCGTCGGTTGGCAGCTCCATGATCTGATTCAGCTTGTTCGACTCAAGGGCGCGCAGCTCTTCGACGACGTCGCGGTTGATCTCAGCGGGAATCACTTCGTCAAAGCGAAGAAATCCCTCCGCAACGAAGTGCGCCACATCGGCGGTGGAGAGTTTGTGGTCCTCATCCGGCATCGTCGGTCACCTTTTTGAAGGGTGAGCGTATGCTAACACCGGCGTAGAGCGTCTGTGTATGCCGCTTTTCAGGTAAACGAGCGGTATAGTTCAGTTGAGGGCGTCTTCCACCAGGGCGTTGAACCTAGCCAGTGCGCCTTCAAAGCGGCCGAAGTTAAGATGTTCGTTTGCACCGCTGGACATGCCAGACTGAATGTCCTCGCCGAGCACAAAGTCTTCCTCGAGCGTGATGTTGGTGAACTCGTGGTGCTTGAGCCAATAGCTACGTAGATCCTCCGTATCTGCCTTGCGAGGGATCATGGTGGATATCCGCAAAACAGTGCGATCAGGGGATATAGGGGTCCCCTGTATCCATACAAAATGGTCCTCCTGCATGAGGAACTGTGAGCCGGGGAATAGCGTGTAGAGCACGTTGGCGTGTTTGCCAAGATCTTTAGCGTCGTCGCCCTGCGTCTGCAGTTCCGCGATGGTCGCGCGGGGCAGGACGGACCGGATATGCGAGCCAAAGAACTGGTAGGTTGAAAGATTGTCCAGAAAAAGTGGGGCTATGGTGTTTTTGTGGGCAACCCTGAAGTGATAGGACTCGATGCCGCCCTCTACCAAAATCTTCCAGTTTGCGGCGGTATCTCGGACGGTGGTGGATGCGATGACGTGATCGCCGGCGTCCATGGCAAGTACCTCCGGGCCAAGGTCTCCAAGGTGGGAGGCGACATCGATGTCGGATTCGCTGTCCAGTTTCACCCAAATCCAGCCCGCGTACTCCTGACAGGCGATCTGCTTCAGACCAAACTCGCCCCGGTTTAGACCTGGAAAGCCGGTTTTTTCATGGGGCACGGCAATAAGCTCGCCGATGTTGTTCCATGTCCAGGCATGGTAGGGGCAGCTGAAGCGATGCTGGCAGCCCTGCTCTTCCCTGACCAGCTTTGCGCCCCTGTGTCGGCAGACGTTGTAGAAGGCGCGGACGTGGCCGGATTCGTCCCGAGTTAGCAACAGCGGTCGGCCCCCGGATTTGAGCGTACGGAAATCGCCGGGGCCGGGCAGTTCGGAGACGTGGGCCACAATGTGGGGCCGCCGGGTAAAGATACGCTCCCGCTCTCGTGCAAACACATCTGTGGACAGATACCGGTTTAGGGCCGGCCGTTCCCAATCGCCGTCCAGATAAGGCGTTCGGCTGTCGTGCAGTTCCAACAGTTCATCGATGAGCGTCACCTGGGTTTGTTTGTCCATACTCGGCCTCACAGTGGGACTCCTTACCGATCGGTAAGCGGAAGGCAAAGCGTACTTACCAACTGGTAAGCTGTCAAGGTCTGCCTTACACTGGCGCGGCGCCGGGAGGGGATACTATGACCACAGCCACAAGAGATCAGTTCATCGAGGTCGCTGGAAGGCTGTTTGCGGAGCGGGGCTTTTATGGCGCCAGTATTGCTGCCATAGCCGGTGAAATGGGGCTGACTAAGCAAGCGCTACTGCATCATTTTGGCAGCAAGGAAAAGCTGTACGGGCAGGTGTTGCGGCATCTTTCGGAAGATTTGATCGTCGCCAGCCAAGTCGTCACGGCTGACAACCCAGATCCAACGCGGAGGATTGAGGCGTTGGTGCTGCTGCAGTACCAGGGTCAGATGGCCAATGTGGATTCTGCGCGCTTAATCATGCGCGAGCTGCTCGATAATGAGCAGCGGGCCGAGAATGCCGGCAACTGGTATCTGAGGCCCTATCTGGAGGTCCTGGTGGATGCGGCGCTGCAAGTTGAGCACTGCCGAACGTGGCATCGTGGCAGGGCGTTGGCTCTGATTTATCAATTGCTGGGTGCCGCGCACTACTTTGCGGTATCCCAGCCCACGCTGAAAAGCATTTTTGGGCCTGAGCTGTTGGCGATCACGAAAAAGACTTTTGAAGGGGAACTGCGTTGTCTGATCCGTGCGAGACTGCAGGCGTCAGCAGCGGGCTCCCCGTAGGAAAGCGACCCTATCCTCAAGCTGCAGAGATAGCGCCTTCGCTCAGCCGAGTGCGATCGTGTGGCCGACCGAAATCGATTTCCTGCCCCAGAGGTACCACTCCGGTCGGATTGATGGTCTTGTGGCTGCCATAATAATGCTGCTTGATGTAGGGCAAGTCGACGGTTTCAGCTACCCCTGGCTGCTGGTAAAGATCGCGGACATAGCCGGACAGGTTTTGGTAGTCCTCAATGCGCTGCCGGTTGGTCTTGAAGTGGCCGAAGTAGACGGCGTCAAAGCGTAGTAGGGTTGTAAACAGGCGCCAATCCGCCTCCGTAATGCGGTCTCCACACAGGTAGCGCTTGCTCGACAGTCGGCGTTCGATGTCATCGAGCGTCGCGAACAGTTCACGATAGGCGCTCTCGTAGGCGCCTTGCGTCGTTGCGAAGCCCGCCCGGTAGACGCCATTGTTGATGGTCGGGTAAATCCAGGCGTTCAGTTCATCGATCTCGTTTCGCAAATCCTCCGGGTAGTAGTCATCCCGGTTACCCGTGAGGTCGTTGAAGGCCGTATTCAGCATGCGGATGATCTCCGCGGATTCATTGTTCACGATCGTTTGACGATGCTTGTCCCAAAGAATGGGTACCGTAACGCGGCTGGTGAGGGATGGGTCTGTCAACGTATAGACTTCATGCAGGTAATCCTTGCCGTACAGGTGGTCTGGGTACTGCTCGGAGAATTCCCAGCCGTGGGCCAGCATCAGGGGTTCAACGCTGGATACGCTGATGAGGTTCTGCAGGCCCTTCAGCTGTCGGAAAATGAGCGTCCTGTGGGCCCATGGGCAGGCCAGCGAGACATACAGGTGATAGCGTCCAGGTTCGGCTTTGAAGCCGCCCTCGCCGCTGGGCCCCGGTGATCCATCGGCGGTCAGCCAGTGTCTGAAAAGGCTGTCCTGACGCTTGAACTCGCCTCCAGTGCTGTCCGTGTCGTACCACTGATCGACCCACATTCCATCGACGAGTAATCCCATGATAGCCTCCCAAAAAGCTAAATTAATCGAATAATTACAATCGTTAAGATCATTATATGATTGAGATTTTGGGAAAATAGCGATATTTTTAGAAATAACACATCGAATTTACTGATTAATGAGAACAACCCTTTCCCTCGAAGCGCTTGAAGTCATCGACGCGATTGACCGCAGAGGCAGTTTCGCCGCCGCTGCGGCGGTCTTGCATAAGGTACCTTCAGCGGTGTCCTACACCGTGCAGAAGCTGGAGCAGGATCTCGACGTCAACCTGTTTCAAAAGCAGGGTCGCAGGGCTGTGTTGACCGCCGCTGGCAGACACTTGGTGGACGAGGGCAGGCACCTGTTGATGGCTGCCCAGGCGCTGGCGGCGGGGACCCAGCAAATCGCTATTGGCTGGGAGCCCCGCCTGCGCATTGCAGTGGACACGATCGTGCCATTGGCAGAGATCATGCCATTGCTGCGTGAATTGCAGGCCGTGCAGCCCAGGGTTGAGGTATCGCTCGCAACCGAAGTCCTGGCGGGTAGCTGGGAGGCGCTGCTGGAGGATCGCGTAGAGCTGCTGATCGGGGGTGTCGAGGGTGTGCCTGGCCGTAAGGGGTTGTGTTCTGAGCCCTGGCGGAGAGTTAGGCACTGCTTTGTGGCTGCACCGGACCATCCAGTGTGCGCAGAGCCTGCGCCAATCTCCGTAGAAGCGGTGCGCCGGCATCATGCGGTGGTCATCAGTGATACCTCGCGCAATTCTGCCACTCTATCGCGTGGTATGCTCGGGCAGCAGTCGTGCATCTACGTGCCTACCATGGAGGCAAAGGTAGAGGCGCATTGCCAGGGTCTGGGGGTAGGTTTTGTTCCCGAGTCACACGGTGCCCGGCAATTGGCGTCTGGTCGCCTGGTGGCGCTTGAGGTGGCTGAACCGCAGCAAGACAGCCAATTGTGCCTGGCCTGGAAACTAGGCAATCGAGGTCAGGGGCTTCATTTTCTGATCGAGCGGCTGAGAGATATTGCCGACATCACATCCTAGGGAGGGATCATGTCAAAAGCGCTGTTGCTGCTGACGCATTTGGGTTGTATCGCCGCCGGATTCGCGCTGGGTATCTACGCGCTGCCGATCCTCATGGCGCCGGAGTCGCCTGTGGTTGCCGACGCCGCGACTCTGGAGCGGTCAGCCGTCTACTCCGGCGAGTTTCGAAGGGATCTCGTTGACAGTGACTTTCTGCATTGGGGCGACGGGCAGGTGTACCTGTCAGCGGATGCGGTCACTTTCAGCGGCGAATTGGCACCTGGTCCGGACTACCGTCTGTATCTGTCCCCCAGCTTTGTGGAAACGGAAGCGGCGTTTGAAAGCCTGAAGCCACAGATGGTAGAGCTCGGGCCCGTCAAGACCTTCAAGGATTTTATTGTCACCATTGATGAGCCTGTGAATCTGTCGGACTACAACACCGTTGTGGTTTGGTGTGAATCCTTTGGCCAGTTCATCACGGCTGCGCAGTATCGTTAGGCTTTCGTTCGCCCATCGCTACCAATGGCCCGTACCTGGCTCACCCTTGAACGGACCGGTCACTGATCGGGTGATCCAGCCGCCGTAGAACGGTCCGGGCTGGGGCTGAACGCGCTCGCCGGCGACAAAGCAGCCGACCCTGGCAGGGAAGAAGGACAGGTAGCCTGCAATGTCAGCGAAGGGCTTGCTGGGGTGATCGTAACCCCATGCAACGGGTTGCTGGCTGCCCCGCAAAGACCAATAGCGCGCGGTTCCCTTCCACTCGCAGAATGAAGACCCAGAGACGGCCGATAGGCGCGCCCAATCGATACAGTCCGGCGGTAGATAAAACGTCGGAGGGCTGGCTGTTTCCAGAACGCGCAAGGCGCCTTGGGTTGATGCCAGTAGGCTCGTTCCGTGTTTCACCTCCACCAGGAGCTCGCACGGTGCGAGTGCCGGTGGTCTTGGGTAGTCCCAGACGGATTCCTGATCCGGGCCTGGCGTTGTCGCGAATGGTGGTCTCTTATCGCCCGTGTATTGCCACATGGTCAGCTTCCTTTACCGGTATGAACGTTATACGGCTGCCAGCGCAAACTGTCTGCCCCCAGACGCACATGGTGCGAGATGAGTCAGCTCCTTCAGTGCGGCACGGTCTGTCGCCATGCAGCCGGAGCAACCCGCATGAACCAAGATTAGGAACGACCGCGTAGGCGGCCGGCAGACTTGCACCCAAGACTACGATATGCTGTATCATTCGGGGCCTTGGGTCGTGTTACGGAGTAATCCTTCGTCCTGTTTAGGGCGCGGAAGGTGTGAGGTTTTTGCGTTATGAGCATCGCGATCACTCATCGATACGCTGCATATTGTGTTGCTACTTTGGCGATAACGGTCCTCCCGGCTGTTGGTGATTCCTCAGGACACGGCGCCCACGTACATGGGCTCGCTGAGTTGACTGTGGCAATGGAAGGCAACACGCTAGAAATTGCGTTGATCTCGCCCTCGGTCAGCGTTGTAGGCTTTGAGCGCCAGGCGGTCGGCGCAGATGAACAGGCGGCGGTTGAAGAAGCAGATCGGCGGTTGCGGGATGTATCGAGTTTATTCACATTCACAGGAACTCAGTGTGAACTGCAAGATGTGGCGGTGGATATGACGGGGGTGCAAGGGTCGACCACGCTGGAGCATGACGCTCATGAACCACATGATGACCACGAAGCGCATGATGATCACGAAGCGCATGATGATCACGAAGCACATCATGGCCACGAAGATGAGCATGACCATGCAGTGCACGATGCTCATGATGATCATCACGACACTGACGTGCATGCTGATGTCAGTGCGCAGTACGTATTCATCTGTAACGATACGAATCGCTTGAAAGCTCTGCGTTTTGGTACATCCGGGCTTCCTTTCGCAATTGAAACCATGAATGTTATGTGGGTTTCGGGACGGGCCCAAGGGGCTGCTGTGCTGAAAGACGGCGAGCAGACAGTAGCGTTTGACTAGCGACATTTTTACCAGTGATCAGCCGGACTAACGGGTGAACAATCGTGCCGAGTAAGTTAGCTGCCTTTCAGCCACTGGCGGATAGAGCGGCGATAGGTGTTTCCCTGTTGTGCGCGCTACACTGTCTCGCTATTCCGGTAGCGGCGGTCATGATGCCTGCTGTTTTGGCAACAGGTATTGCGAGTGAGAGCTTTCACGCCTGGCTGGTGCTCCTCGTGGTTCCATTGAGTGCATTCGCACTGACGCTGGGGTGTCGAAAACATCGTAACACTCAGGTTTTCTGGGTCGGTGTCCTGGGTCTGCTATGTCTTTGCCTAACGCCAATTCTGGGGCACGACCTCCTGGGCGAGTGGGGAGAGAGGGCGCTGACTCTCGTTGGCGCATCACTCGTCGCGCTGAGTCATGTAAAGAACTTTCAACTGTGTCAACGGCAGCCAGATTGTTGATCGCTCGCAAGCGATCAGCAGAGTCGCTGCGGACCCGGTGCCTGGTGGTTGAAATTGAACGCTGACATGCACTCCGAACAGGCGATACCGACCAACATCATCACCGGCTTTCTGGGTGCCGGTAAAACCTCAGCGATCCTGAATCTTCTTCAGCAGAAGCCCGCCGGAGAGCGCTGGGGGATCCTGGTGAATGAATTTGGTGAGATCGGTATCGATGGCAGTCTGGTGCAGGGGAGCAGGGGTGCTGACGGTGAGGTGTTTGTTCGCGAGGTGCCTGGCGGGTGCATGTGTTGCGCGTCGGGGCTTCCGATGCAGATGGCACTTAACCAGTTGCTGAACCGTGCGGAACTGCATCGCCTATTGATTGAACCGACCGGGCTTGGCCACCCGATGGGCGTTTTGGAAACATTGTCCAGTGACCACAACCGCGACCTACTGTCCATTCAGAAGACAATAGCCCTGGTTGATGCGCGCAATCTTTCAGATGACCGGTATACGAACCACGCCACTTTCCGGCAACAGCTTGCGATTGCGGATATCGTGGTGGCGAACAAAGACGATCTGTACACCGAGCGTGACAGGCGGAAGTTGCGTACCTTTGTTGAAGACCTCTGCGGTTCACAGGTGAACATAATCTGTGCCCGGCAGGGAAGATTCGAGCCTGCATTTCTAAACGGCGAGACAAAAATGTCGTTGCAAGGCGTGGAGCCGGATATCAGTCATTCCACGCCCGTGTTGGCGGGGGAGCAGCCAATCCCGGAATGTGGCTACCTCACCGCGATCAATCAGGGCGAGGGTTTCGAGAGTATTGGCTGGCGCTTCAGCCCGGATCTGGTGTTTGACCGTCATGGCCTGCGGGCGTTTTTTGATCGTTTGATAGTTGAACGGATGAAGGCCGTCTTCATCACATCGAATGGCGTGTTTGGCTACAACATGACACGGGATGGCTTGACGGAGATCGAACTCGACGACTGTGTAGAAAGTCGCATCGAAATCATTGCTGACCGCGTTGATTCGGAATGGGTGAACGATCTCACGGGGTGCTATGACACTGGATATCGTAGCTATTCCGTGTAGATTTCATATTCCTCCATGGTCATGGAGTAGGCGGAAGTGGCGAGATCATTTTCGCTCAAAGTCGTTGCCAGCTTGCCAGAAATCCAGAAGGGGGTATACAGCTCCTGAACCTGCAGTCCGGTTTTGGAGCTCACCAGGATGATCTGATTAGGCGGTGGCGGCGGCATATGCAGACAGGCTCCGAAGTAGGGCACCAGGAAGAACTGAGTCACTGTCTGAGTCTCATCAAACTCCAGAGGCACCACGAAGCCGGGTATTCGGACGTTTTCCCCGTTCATATCGTCATTGACCTCGGTGGAGACGAGGGCCTGTTGGTAAGGGTCGTCGTCGGCAGCAATCGAGCTTTTTATCTGGCTGCTGATCTGATCCTCGATAGAGCCATCCTCCATGTCGGTGATGTAGGCGGGAGGGTTTAACAGAATTTCCAGGACATCAGGGGGTATAAGCTCTGTCCAGTCGACTGTGCGATACGTCTGCGCGGCTTTGTCGGCCTTGGCGTCAGAAGCCGCAACCTGAGCGGAGAGCGGTGCTAGGAAAAGACTCAGCCATAGTAACCACAGCCACTTCGTCACCTTCATTACCCCCTCGCTGCACGCAATTGAACGCTGCCACAGCTATGATATATTGATCCTCCGAAACCTTTCAACACGCCTCCATTACCGTTCTACCAGACCTTCCCTGCCGTGACCATTGAACTGAAAGGGGTGGAATTCTCCTACGAGGAAGCGCCCGACTCCACCGTGCTGCAGATTGCGCATTGGCATGTGCCTTCCGGTGAACGGGTGTTCGTACATGGACCTTCAGGTTCGGGGAAGTCTACTCTGCTCAACCTCGTCAGCGGGCTGCTCGATTGTCCACGAGGCGAGGTCTCCGTCCTGGGTGAGCGTCTGGACAAATTGAGCCGACGCGACCGCGACCGCTTTCGCGCCAATCACATCGGTTATGTTTTCCAGCGCTTCAACCTCATCCCTTATCTCAACGCTGTTGAAAACATCGAGCTCGCCAGGAGCTTCGCACAACAACGCGACGGCGTAGTGGCCCCGGAATCTCCTGAAGACCTGCTGGAGTTACTCGGCGTTGAGTCCGCTGAGTGGAGGCGGTCAACATCCCGGCTCAGTATGGGTCAGCAGCAGCGCGTCGCTATTGCCAGGGCTTTGATCAATCATCCGGAGCTGCTGATAGCGGATGAGCCCACCTCATCGCTGGACCAAAAAAATCGCGATAACTTTCTCTCACTGTTGATGCCGCTCGTGGCTGAGCACAATATGACGCTTCTGTTTGTCAGCCACGATTTGTCACTGGCGAATCACTTCGCGCAAGTGCAGGAGCTGAGTGACTTCAGCGAGGGCGCCTGATTCCGCGATGTTCCTGAGACTGGCATTCAAAAGCTTGCTCAACCGTAAAGGCTCGGTCGTAATGACCCTGTTGGCGATCGGTGTCGCCATCTTTGTGCTGTTGGGCTTGGAACACATTCGACACCAAGCAAGAGATAGCTTCGCGAGCACAGTCTCCGGGGTCGATCTGATTGTGGGCGCGAAAACCGGTAGTCTAAACCTGTTGTTGTATTCCGTGTTTCGCATAGGCGCGCCCACAGACAATATCAGTTGGGAAGCTTATGAAGACATCGCTGCAGATGACAGAGTATCTTGGGCTGTTCCAATTTCCCTGGGCGACTCGCATCGGGGCTACCGAGTGCTCGGAACCACACAGGACTACTTCACGCACTTCAGCTATGGCAATCAGCGCAAGCTTGAGTTGGCCGATGGCAACACTTTTGAGGATGTCTACGATGTGGTACTCGGTTCAGAGGTGGCTCGTGCGCTGGGCTATTCACTGGGCGAGGAAGTTATCATCGCGCACGGGATCGTAAGCACAGGCTTCAATCTCCATAAAGATAAACCGTTTAAAGTTGTTGGGATACTGGAGCCCACGGGAACACCGGTAGATCAAACGCTCCACGTATCGCTACAAGGCATTGAGGCGATGCACGCGGGCTGGCAGCCGGGTTTGGTGTCCCCGGGGGTGGGGCGACGACAGACCGAAGTCGAGGAACTGGTGCCTGAAAGCATCACCGCCTTCATGCTGGGGCTGAAATCACGCATCGCCACCTTTGCCGTGCAGCGGGAGATCAACGGCTATGGGCCTGAGCCACTGATGGCGATTCTGCCCGGTGTGGCGCTCTCGGAACTTTGGCAGATGGTGGGAATGTTCGAAAACGTTTTACGTCTTATTTCTGTCCTGGTGCTGGTGGCGGCGATGCTCGGCTTGGGGGCCGTATTGCTGGCGTCAGTCCGAGAGCGTCGCCATGAGATACACCTGCTGAGGGTGTTGGGGGCACCTGCATACTACCTGTTTTTTCTCATGGAATTAGAGGCGCTACTGATCTGTTTATCGGGTATGCTGTTGGGAACGGTCGGGCTGTACCTGTGCCTATTGGCGGTTGAAGATGCGCTGTTTGCCAATTTTGGTTTGTATCTCAATCCAGGCGTTATCAGCGGTGAAGGTTTGATGATTCTTTTGCTGGTGCTGCTGGCGGCGCTGCTGACCTCCTCAATCCCTGCGTTGAGGGTATACTGGCAGGCCAAGACCGACGATAAACACTGACAGGTCAATGCCAGGTGCATTTGGTGAGGCGACCGTTGGAGGTTCTGAAATGAAACGAATAGTGATTGTGTGGCTATTGGCGCCCTTGTTGTCCATCGCACCGGTCAGCACTTTGGCCTGCGCCAATCACCTGTATTTTAATCCTGATGAGCTAGGTTTTCTTGGCGCCGCTGTGGTTCGACTGGCCGGACTGGCTCCTCCGGAGCCGGTATTCGAATTGAAGCACCCCGCTATGGCCAAGTCCTCGATTGGCGAGCAGAGCGAGGTGATGGTTTCTTACGCCAGGCCTTTTTTCTCTAAGGATGTGCGGTTGGAAGTCAGCGGCACAAGAAATGTCAGCCTTGACGTCGATGTTGTGCCACTCATTGACCGTGAGGGCGTGGTCACCATTCCTTACGAAGTGACCGGAACAGGCTTTGATACCATCACATTGACGGTTGTGGGTCAGCACAAAGGAAAAACCGTTCGGCAGGTCGGGAGGATGTACGTCAGTGCTAAGCCCGCTCAAAAGGAACCCGCGCAAGAGATGCAGGTGTCTGGTCGCTAACGTGATACAGGTTTGCCAACTCGCATGAACTCAGGTGGTGCTGTCAATGCCGCGATAGACATTGCCGAGCGGCAGTGCAGGGAACAAGGCGCGCGGCTCACGGACAAGCGCAAGCGAATACTCGCCGGTTTGCTTCGGTCAGGCACGGCATTGTCGGCTTACGAATTGGTGGATTACTTCAAAGCGGAGCATGGCGAGTCTATTCCGCCTATGTCGGTCTACCGGATACTGGATTTTCTCCAGAGTCAGCAGCTGGTTCACAAGCTCAATCTGACCAATAAGTACGTGGCCTGCGCTCATATTGGCTGCAGCTCAGATCATGAAGTGTCACAGTTTTTGATTTGTGGAAACTGCCAACGAGTCGATGAGATCAGCATACCTAAAGCCGCGATGGACTCGCTGCGAAGCAGCGTCGAGAGCGCTGGTTTTCATCTGGTAGACCCCCAGATCGAAATCAACTGCGTTTGCCAGAATTGTCTGGAAAGCGACGATTAATCCGATCGGCAGAGCGTTTCTTGCGATAAGCCAAAGGGTCCCAACGCGTAACTGATGCTTAGCCTGGCACGTTACTCTTTGGGCTTTTGTGAGCGATAGTCACTGAAAGGTTCGTCACGATCCTGCAAGGCGGAACGCAAACCCTCACTCCTGGCCTGATTGATGAAGTCGTGCATGCTTTTTTGGTGCGTACCCAACGCACACAGTTCGGACCCCAGGCGGATGCCCGTGTGCAACCCCATCACCTCCATTTGGCGGTGCACAACGCGCTTGTTGAGCTGCACAAGGTCTGCCGGGACCTGGGTGATGCGCTGCGCCATGCCAAGCACACGCTCTTCCAGCTCGTCCGATGCATAGCAGGCGTTGGCCCAGCCAAGGTCCACACATTCTTCGCCGCTGATCGAATCGCCGGTCAGCATCATTTCCATCGCTTTGCGCATGCCGACAAACCAGGCGTGAAAGTGATTGTCGGGTACGCCGAAGCGAACCGCGGGATAACCCATCTGTGTATCTTCGCTCACGTAGACCAGGTCGCAGCAGGTCGCCAGCTCGCTACCACCCGCCAGGCAGTAACCGTGCACCTGGGCGATGACGGGCTTCTCCAGCTCCCAGATACCCATCCAACCTTGCGTTACATGGCGAGGCCAGTGGCCATCGCCTCCCGCCGTGTACCAGGGGAATTCCTGGCCTGCGTTGCCATCACCCAGCTCATAGCCGGCCGAGAAACACTTCCCAGCGCCTCGCAGGATCATAACGCGAACGTCCGGGTCTTGGTCTGCTGCTCGCAGCGACTCTATGATTGCGCCGCGCAGTGCATGATTCAGGGCATTGCGTTTTTCAGGCCTGTTCAGTGTGATGCGACGCACCTGGGGTGCTGGGTGATCAACAAGAACAACGTCTTCACTCATACCTTTGCCTCATTCAGTTCACGGTCCGATGCACGGCAGATGCCTTGGAACGTTGCGCGGCAGCTGGCTGCATCGAGTGGGTGCGCATTTTCTCACGGTCGTCGCAGAAAGCCCATCGCCGCACGCCTTAAGCCGCATATTTTTGAGGCGATATCAATCCACATGGCGCTTTAGCAAATGCAACACCCAATCAATTTTGTTAGGAGAAACCTGATGACCAGTCACTGCAAGCAGCCCGTTTTCGTCCGCGTAATCAGTAGGGGTCATGGCGTCATGATCTGCCGTATACCACCGATGCCGCTGGAATGAGCCTTCACATGAGAGCACCTCGCCTTGCAGACGCCGCGTCACGCGCGGTGATGCAGGGCGTGTGTGTAGATGACAGCGATTGTGGCCAACCCCACATTCTTGAGGACTCAATTGCCATCAGACCTTTGAAAGACTGCCCCGAGCACATCGAAGAGATTGCGCGGCAGCTCGAAATCGAGTGGCCCGAGTACTATGGTGAGGGTTTCAGCAATGCGCGCGAGGAAGTGAGGGGTTACGCCTGTGCATCGGTGCTCCCTTACGGGTTTGTCGCGTTGAATGAGAATGTTGCCTGCGGCTTCATGGCCGTTAGAAGCGATTGCCTTCACAGCCACAGCCATTTGGGTCCGTGGGTCGTTTGCGGCCTCGTGCGGCCACAGATGCGCGGCTCAGGGATCGGCGAGCGACTACTGCAAGCAATAGAGCGACATGCGTGGCGGCACCGGATACCAGCGCTCTACGCGGCGTCGGCTACCTGTCATAACCTGCTTCTGCGGGCGCGGTGGTACAAGATGGACGAGGTAGCGCACTTCGGCGAGCGTCTTGGTGTGTATACGAAGCGCTTGGAAGTCGAATCGACGGTACAGTGAGAAGACGGATGTGATCATCCGCACGATTATCCCTTACGCGGGCTGAAAAAAATCGTCGTGAGTGCGTCACCGGAACAAGGCCATTACCGGTCGACACTTACAGGGTCGATTTGGGCGTTGCCGGCGGACTGGAGGGTTGAGCGACGAGCCGTGCCGCTTGGTGGCGGCACGGCCAGTGGTCTGCGGGTCTGATGCTTGCTTATCGCTTACGGCTTCGAATCTGCTAGGGACCCCAGTAACGCTCGCGACAGTTGTAGGGCACATACTTGAGATTTTCATCGGTGACGTTTTCATCCTGCCCGCAGCGCCAAACCAATTGGTTGCCGGCGATCACAGGGTCGAGCTGCAGTTCCAGTTGGGTATTCAAGCCGAGTGCTACCTCATTGAATTCGATCTCGATGCGCTGATCGTCGTGCCAGTCGACGGTGTCTACGTAGTCGGTGAAGACGTTCTGCGTCACGCCTGCGAGATCGTTGTTGCCACCCGGCGGCAGCTCTCCGTTCAGTGAAAAGTATTCTGCGATGCTGGTTTTCGCAGCTGCGGCTGCCGCTACTCCCTCGCTCACCTTCGCGCGAATTGTGTAGTCGCGATAGGCGGGTAGAGCAATGCTGCTGAGTATTCCAATGATGGCGATTACCATCATCAACTCGACTAGGGTGAATCCCAGTTGGCGTTTTGTAGTTGTCATGATGGCCCCCTTGCACGGACTGCGATGCCTTGCATCGTGTTCTCTTTTCTCTGCAGCTGAGGGCAGGGCTGCAGCAAGTACAAGCGCGTCAGGAACGCCTGCATCAACGGGTTTGCAATAGCCGTGCCATCACGTAAAAGGCTTGATTCCATGGCGCCCGCGAGGCGTCGGATACAGAAATGTGACCCTTTGTGTCACATGCTGCCGCCCGAGGTCAGCCCGAATCAGCGCTGATACCTGACGCAGCCGCAGGTTCCGGCGATGTGCGCTATGATGAGCAGCACTACGGCAAGGAGTTAACGTATGTATCGAGGCCTTCTGCAACGTCTTCAGTATATGGCCTGTCTGGCACTGCTGGTTTCTCCGGGCGCCATCGGCGCAACCGGTTCCGCTGAATGCGAATACGCCAGTGGCAACCTGCTGGCCGATCCGGGTTTCAAAACTCTGACATTGCCAAAGCGTGAGCGCGCGTGGCGGTACTCACAACACTCCCGCGACCTTTCTTTTGAGTACAGCGCCGAGCAGGGCATCCTGGAGATGGTCAAAACGGGTAAAGAGCCCTGGGCGCTGCTTGCGCAAAGCGTTGACGTCGGATTGGTGCGTGGCAAGCGGATTGAATTCAGCGCCGAACTTGAGCTTGCGCTTACTGAGCCTGCTGATGCGCACGGGTTTGGCTACGGTGGCGGTCTTTCGCTGCTGGCGAAGCAGGGCAGTCGGGTCGTGTTCCGCTCCCGCCTCGAGCACGAACCTCGCATGGGGACACACGACTGGCAGAGAGTGAGCACCGTGGTGGATTTACCCATTGGCATTACGTACTTTCGAGTTGGTTTTCTGCACCAGGCCGGCGGCGAAATGCAGGTTCGCGATCCCGCGCTTCGGACAGTAGCATCGGGTTGCTCGCCCAGCGTCGTGCATCAGTAGCGCCAGGGAAACACTCGGCGGACCGCTGCTTCGATGAGTTCGGGTCAGCGCGCGATTTACCAGCTTTTTCTGAACGTTTCTGAAGTTTTCTGTAGTAGTCTTCACCATGGCCGTGTTTCGGCAGCCTTTTGTCTAAAAACTTGCGTTATCCGCATTTTTCCCTCCCGTCAACCAGCTGATCGTCCCTATACTCAAACCAAATAGCGTGGACAGACAACAGGGTTCAACCCGGACCGCGCTAAAAAAGGGGCACCAGATGTTTACTTCCCGACAGATCTGCGCTGTTTGTTTGCTGTTGATCGTTTCCCTCTGGGGTAGTGCAGTCAGCGCGCAGTGCGACTCGGCCACCGAATGCTGTGTACAAACGTGTTCGGGTGCTACACAGTTGCCGACGGCTGAGCAGTGTGCGGCCGACGACTGTGCCTGTGCACAGCAACTGCAGTGCTATATCGCCGAGCGCGAACCCAACTGGGCACTGTTCCCAAACTCAGAAGAATTTGAGCCGACCACCCGTCCGGTCCACGGCCGCTACATGACGATCTTGGTCAACATGACGGCAGAAGCGGGCTTGACGCAATTTGCACCGGGCAAGCCCGGGCCGGTCGAACTTCCTTCGCAATCGATCATTGTGAAGAAAAACTTTCCGCCGGATTTCGACACGCCGGGCGTGCCTGATATAGACCCATCCACAGCAGCGATCACATCAATGATCAAACTGGACGGTTATTGCCCCGAGACTTCCGGTGCGGCAGAGCAGTGCGTCGGTGGCGACTGGTTTTACTTACTTCAGGTCGGCGAGATCCTTCCACAGTATGGCAAGCCCAGCGGTTGTACTAACTGCCACGCTGCAGCGCAGCGCGGTGATTGGTCCTGGCGCCTATTTTCCGCTCGTCGCTTTTTGCAACCGTGATTCAGCAACTGGAATTCTGCGCGATGCGAGCCCACTCCCAAACTCATTCCCTTCACCGCCTGACCAGTACTCTGGCTTTACTGGTGCTATTCGGTTGTTCTGACGGAAACGATAACGCTATTGAAATCACCGATCCTGGCGCGGTTGATCCAGAGGGTCCCGGTACGGTCCTCGCTTGTGATGCTCCGGCGCCTGAGTCGCCAACGGAAATGTGTGGCGAGCTTTTGTCACTCGCACCGAGTTTCCCTGGCGATGTTGCCTTCAGCCCCGATGCAATGACTGTGGAAGACGCCCAGGCTATGTTTGATTGTTTGTCATGGAAGACGTTCGTCGCGCTCAACTGGCCCGCCAAACAAAGCTGCCGTGGCACCCCGGACACCGACTTGGATCTTTCTGAGAATCGGTCGCTGCGAGTTTGGGAGACCTGGAAGCAGGTGTTTGAGCTGTTTCAGGATAATGACGCGGAATGGAACCCCGTCGACCAGGACTGGCATGATCCTGCCCCTGGCGTAGCCTGTTCTGATGTTGCCGAAGGGCGGAAGATTGTGCGCATGTCCAGCAAGGGTATCTATGGCCCGGACACGGTGACGGAAGACGAGCAGGCGTTCTCTACGTCCTTTGGGGTACTGCGGGATCAGGCGGGGAATCTGGTCCGCTATGAAATCCGCTTCAATCGGGATGAATTCGAAGCGGTGCGCGACTCAGGCTTTGCGGCAACAGGCGCCTACGATTACGGCGGTCCACTGCTGGCTGCCAGCGAATCCTTTGTATTGCCCGACAATCGCACCGGCATTACGGGCCACGGATCCATAGAACTGAAAGCATCCTGGAAAGTTCTCACGGAATCTGATGACGCGAGCCGATACTACGCACAGGAAGTGGTTATTCACGATGAAGGGGGTGATCCGGAGTGTGAGGTGCAGCAAATGGGTCTGCTAGGGCTGCACATCATGCACAAAACCTACCATGCACCCCAGTGGACTTTCGCGACCTTTGAGCATGTCGACAATACACCACCCGCCGGTTCAACCGGTGATGGTCGATTGTACACATTGTACGACGAATCCTGTGCGCTGAATCCTCCGACGGCCTGTTGGGCGGTGCAGCCGCCGATCAGCGATTCGTCGCTTACCTGCTGTCCGAATCTGGAATTTAACACCGGGGTGATCACTGACGCACCGACACAGGCAACCCGGATTGTACCCATTGGGCCTACGGATCTGAACGCTCGCTATCGTCAGCTGCTTGCCGAGGCGGGATCCGTCTTTCAACACTACCAGCTTGTGAACACTCAGTTTACATTGGGTGGGCGCGATCCGGACAACCCGGAACGAGTTCGCCAGGCATTTTGCAACCCTAACGGGCCGTGGTCGATTCCCGCCGCATCAGAAGACTGCTTTACGCAGGTCCCAGCCAATCTTCGCAATACGTCCATGGAAACCTACATGGCAAGCTATGGCACTGGCACGACCGAGCTGCCGGCAGATAGCTGTCTTAACTGTCATGCGGCGGGCGGTGTGGACAGTAGCTATATATGGCTGGACGCGAAGCTCGCTCCGGTGACGCTGAGGTAGTGGCCATGGGGAGCTCCCATCGTCCATTTGTTGGCCTCTGCTTCTTGCTGATCGTCTCGGCCTATGCCTTCCTGGAAGGTTCCGTGATGGCCATAGCGCTGCCCAATGTGGTCAGGGATCTTAAGATTTCGCCCGATACCGGTGATTTGGCGATGACCTTGATGATAGCGACTTCCGCTGCCGTGTTGGTTGCGGTAGGTCGATTAGCCGATTTGATTGGTCGCCGCCGTGTCATACTTATGGGTGTCGTCTTGGCGGCATTTTCGACGGTGCTCATTGCTGTGGCTTGGGACGCTGCCTCTTTGCTGATCGCGCGAGCAGTGCAGGGTATCGCAACGGCCATGATCCTGACCTCTGTCGCTTTGTTGAACGGAATGTTCACCGAAGCGCAAAGACCGCGAGCATTTGCTTTGTTTGGCGCTTCAATGGGAGCTGGTCTCGCTCTCGCTCCGCTTGTCGGTAGCGCCGCCCTTGAGTGGGGCTCCTGGCGACTTGCCTTTTGGGTCAACATGCCGGTTCTTGCGATAGCGTACGTTGGAATCCGTCGTTACGTACCCGAATCCCGCGCTCAGACTGAGGCGATCTCGATCGATGTGATTGGTACCGTTTTGTTAGGCTTGGGCCTGTTGCTGGCGTTGGTGGGCATTAGTGAGGGCTCGTCCGCGGGTTGGTGGTCACCTCGCGGCGACGGTGCGCTATCCTTCTCGGGTCAGCCTGTGTCCCCGATTCCATTCGTCCTGCTGATGGCGACTGTCCTGCTGGTTGGTTTCATAGTTTGGGAACGAGCGAGTCTGGCGAAAGGTCGGGCAGTGGTTATGGATCCGGCGTTATTCAAGGTGCGTTCATTCCGAATGGGCTGTGGGGTGTCGTTTCTGTTTGTGCTCGGCGGCTACTCACTGCAGTATCTCATCCCGCTTTGCGGCATCTATCTGCTGCACCTGGGCGCGGCTGACACGGGTCTACTGACGGCAACAATCGGACTCGGTATTGTCGTTGGTGGATACATCAGTGCTCCTATGGGTGGATCGCTGAGTCCAAGGAACACTGTTGTTGTCGGGATCGCATTGATGATGATGGGCGTGGTGGGGTTTGTGGTCGCACTGGGTTCTCCTGGTAGCCTGATGCTGTCCTGGTCACTATTGCTGATCATTGGTCTGGGATACGGTCTCACCTATGCGCGCATCACGCAGATAACGCTGGTTGACGTGCCCAGCGATAGTGTTGGTCTGGCGAGTGGCATGCTCGTTGCTGCCCGCACCACGGCGATGGCGTTTGGTGCGGCAGCGGTCACCGCGGTTGTGATTGCGGATTCCGGCACGGGCGGCGTACCGCTGCCGCACGTGCATGATGTGCACCTGGCACTTGCTCTTTGCTTCGCAGCACTAGCGGGGGCGTTTGTCTTCGCGCTTCGCTTAGGAGAGCGGACCGTTTTTCTGACGGAGCGCGGCGCGGCCAAGGGGAGTTCTGTCGCATGAGTTTAATGAATCCCAAAAATCGGACAGAGCGTTACGACCCATCATCGGCCTCTGGCGATCATAGACGATCTCGTGAAATTCATATCACTCTAGACGGCCATTCCTTGTCGATCGATCTCATCGATCAGTTTCTAAAAGCAGATCAATGGTGGGTTGCTATGGCGCCCCAGGCGACTGACGCACTGACTCGGGCTAATCAGCAGCTGCGACGTTGGGTGAAAGAAGGTACGCCGATTTACGGTGTGACGCGTGGGCTTGGTCCCTTGAAAGACAAGGTGCTCACAGAGAGCGAGGAAGAGGAGTTTCAGCGGCGCATACTCATTTCCCACGCCACCGGCTTCGGTGAGGTATTTAGAGACCACATTGCAACACTCAGTCTCCTGCTGCGCGCCAATGCCGCGTGCGGCGGTAACTTTGGAATTCGTCCGGAGCTTGTGCAACGCATGCTGGATCTCGTTAATGCAGAGGTCATACCACAGATGCCAATCTACGGGTCGCTGGGCAGCGGTGATTTGCAGCCTATGGCGTCGCTGGGCCTCGCGCTCAGCGGCGATCCCTTTGGCGCGGCCAAATGGAAGGGTGAAGTTGGTGCTGCACCGGAGATACTTTCTCGCGCCGGCCTTGAGCCGCGATTTCAGTTGCAGACCGAAGAAGCTCTGTCGATTATCAGCGGTAGTACGGTATTGGCAGCGGGGGCGGTATGTGCGTTTACGCGACTGCGTCGTCAGGTTCAACTTTTGGATGCCGCTTATGCGGTAGTGTTGGAAGCGGTGCGAGGTGAGATAGGCGCGCTTGATCCGAGAGTGCATGAAGCGCGAGGTATTCCTGGTCAAATTGAATCCGCGAGCTTTGCCCGGAAAATGCTTCGTGGCAGTGGCTGGACTACGCCGGAGGGTCGACGTTGTCTGGGAGAGGAAGCGCCGAGAGTGCAGGATGCCGTCAGTCTCCGATCGTCTGCGCATATCCACGGTGCGCTCAGGGAAACGCTGCGCTTTGCGGGCGACGCGCTCGAGCGTGAAATCAATGCCGCGACGATGAATCCGCTGATGTTTCCAACTGCAGCGAACGATAGCGACTACGACGTATTGATGTGCGGTAACTACGACGGTAGCTACCTTGCACACTTACTGGATTTTATGAACATCGCGCTGACCGACTGCGCCGGCCTATCTATGTCGCGCAGTGCTCGACTGATCTCACCTCACGCCAGCTACGGCCTGCCCGTCAATTTGACCGGGGGGCAACCCGGGCTCAACTCCGGCCTCGTCCAAATCCATTCGCTGCAGGTGTCGATTCTTGGTCAGATGCGACAGCAGGCCAGCCCTGCCAGCATACACTCGCTGTCGGCGAAGGACATGCAGGAGGATCACAACAGTATGGGTAACAGTTCGCTTTACGACCTGCTGCTGAATGTCGACCGGGCGGACACCATTATTGCAGCGGAGTTTTTGCTGGCAACGCAGGCCATCGCGCTCATTGAGTCTGATATGAAGGGCTTGCCGCTGGGTGAGGGTACGCGTCTGATTACAGACCACATTCGCGCCAAAATAGATCCCCCCGGTGAGGATCGGTTCTTCCGGGCTGATCTAGAACAGGTTCGTGAACTTGTCCACCAGGATGTACTGCTCTCGATGGTTGAAGACCTCTAATCGCCGCGAGAACCCTCATACGTCTATTTGAACAATTACCAGGACCTCGTTTGCTCGCTCAGCCTGCATGGTCAGGTATCCTTATACGCGTGATTGTTAACGGATCACCATGGAACGCAGGTGCAGTGGTTTACACGAGTAATCAACCGTGAAGCGAGATAAATAAGGCTAACCTAGCAGTGGGTAATCGTTTACCGTAGTCTGGTGGCGACAGTGTTGGTAGCTGTCTTAGTCTTTGTAAGACGAAGGCAGCTGCAAAGATAAGAGTACCTTAATTGGCTCAGTTTTCCGGTCGCCAAACGCCCCAGATGTCGTCACCGAAAACCGTAGCTGGGTCGCTGCCGCCGCGGACCCACCACTGCGCTTTCCAAACACGCCCGCCATAGCTCACGGTTTCACCACCCAGGTAGGTCCTGGAGGGATCCCAGGCACCGTCTGTCGGGGCAGGAGTGCCGATGTCGGTGCCGCCAGAGATCACTTCAAATGCGAAACTCTCAGCGCGCTGGCTGCTGGTTGATTGTGCCGAGAACACCAGAGTTTCATTCTGCACAATGGCGCTGGTATCAACGACGATTGCCGTAGAGCCGTTGTTCTGAATTTCGACGGCTGTACCCTGAGTTTGCAGCAATGTGGCTGACTCTGCCGTTTGTATGATCACTTTGTCGCCGGCGTTGACGACATTGTCGCTTGCCGAAAGCTCATAGATGTCGCCTATGAGTGGCCCGCTGACCTCACTGCTTTGTCGTGTGATGGTCATCAAGCCAGAGGCCCTGGCGTCTCGTGAGTTGAAGTAATTTCTTGACGGAGTGTTCTGGAAATACATGTAGTGCTGCATCTCAGCGTGCCAGCCTCCGATGAACACGGCTCCGTTCTTGAACGTTCTGTGCCAACCGTTGATCTCAGATGCCAGCAGGCGAGCCCAGTCGTTGACGTTGGACGCATTGACTTCGATTTCGAAATTGCGGGCGACCTGGCCATTTCTGTTGATGATGTCGTAGTTGACGACGTCACCAATGCCTGGCGCTTCCAGCCCGAGGGGCGGAAAAGCGTCCCCACGAAATAGCTGAGCGGAGGGCTCGGGGTCGACCACGGGTGGCGGGCTACTGTCGGCCGCTATGGTAATGTCCGAGCAGTTGTAAAACCCCTCACCAACTGGATCTTCACGCTGCCATCGAACAAACAGTATCGCGTCCCCGGACCTGCCTGATGGGATGGTGACGTTGATACGGTACTTGCCGCCGACAACGGGCACATCGCCTTGCGTATGGATGAGTTCGAGGTCATTCCAGGCTAAGCCTCGAGAGAGGTCAGTGCCAGGTTTTGTGAGATAGAACTCCCAAAATGATGGATTGTGTGGGGCGGTTGCGTTGAACACGTATTCGAACGTCCCGGTGCCGATGTCGGTCCTTTCCCAGGCCGTGCTGGGTGCTCCCATGCCCCGTTTCTGTGGGTCATTGCCGTAGCACAGGGTGCCGTCCGGAATAGCGGCAATCACAGCGTTGATGTTGTTGTAGTCCGGTACGTTTATAGAGAATTCGTTGCGCTGTACAAACGGGTATGTCCCCGAGATCGTCTTTGCATTAGCACACGCCACGTTCGGGGGACTGCCAGACCAAATGCCTCCCTGTTCATAGCAGATATTCTGTCTGGCGTTTGGAAACTCGGACCAGCCATGCGACTGGACGTTGGATGAAAAAAGCGCCATGGTTGCCAGGGCAAGGTTTAGTTTTAGCCTGTTTTGTTTACTCGTCATCGCGATAACCCTACATCGATTTCAGTACATCATTCGTGTTGTCACCGGGCACCTGCCCTGGTCGCCGGGTGATTACTGTTTTTAACACTGATGCTAACCCTGGAAACAGGGGAACAATTCACAGGGGTCGGCCCTTTGAGCCTCTTGATTTATGTGTGCATTTGGTCGTTTGTTGCTCGACTCGTGAGCAGATCGATCTTTCTACACTTTTCTTGGAAGAGTTCTTGCAAAGCTTTAATATCAGTGAGCGTGTAGCGTCTGCGTACGACACTGGAAATCCACGAAGGGAATGCGTATGACAGCCTGCTGGATGGACATGGTACTTTTTTGACCAGATTCATGAAGTACCCTCGCTCAAGGGGGCGAGAGAGCGGTCGGAGAGCGGGGGCTTAGCGCGCGCAAACGGTAGGGAACATCCTGGAGGTACCCCATGTGATCTCGATGTCTTCGAATCCCGCTTCCTGTAGCTGCGCCCGAGTGTCCTCTTCGGTCTGGAAGCACGCCCAGGTCGCCTGCAGCACGCTTCCCATTACCTTCAGCTGCAGTTGCAGGTCGTCCATGTTGATCGCATCAAGATTCCATTCCGTGTGCCCGTTGTTACCTGGCGGCGGTGAAAGAAAACTGGTGATGAGGGTACCTCCAGGTTTCAAAGCCTGTCTAAATTTTTGGTAGAGCCGTACCAGCAGTGTTCGATCAGACTGATAAATGTTCAAGCCATTACTGGTTAGGACATCAAACTGATGGTTAAGCTCCAGGTTCCAGGCGTCTTCCTTGATCCAGTGGCAATGCTGCTGCAGCTGATACCGCGCCGCCAGCGACCTGGCCAGCGGAAAAGCCGACTCGTCCAGATCAATACCGGTAAGGCTAAAGTCACTCACGGAACCGAAGTTCAGTGTCAGCAGATCGGCCATCACTCCACAGGGTAGGGATGCAAGATGGCAGCCGTTGTGTACTCGATCCTGAAGCAGCTCCTGAAATGCGTAAAATCGTTCGCGCGTGGCCCGGACAGTGGGGGATCGAAAGATGATGAATGATTCCAGTGGGTGCAGCTCGGCTACCCCTTCTTCAGGATGGCTGATGATACGGTGGGTCCATTCCCCGTTGAGACCGCCCTGGTTCTTCAATAGAAAACGACCCAACTCAAACTCGCAGAGCTGGTCAACGATACAATTGAGCTCTTGCCGCTGCGCGGGTGACAGTTCCTGCGTGCCTGAAACGCGGCCTTTGATGGCCGCCACAGCCTGGTCAAGGCGGACGTCTGAAGGGCGGTGGGAGATAATCTCTGACATGACCCAATAATCCTATACTGCTGTACGGTGCGTTTGAGCCTTTGCCTGGGTGTTGTCCAGCACTTTAGCGGCAAGTGGAAGCACTGCCAATGGCCATCGCAGGTGGGAAACCATGATATAGCGCCTTCGCTTACGCAGTGATGGTCATTCCCGCGAGCGATGCGATCCGCCAAACAGCATCTAATGCAGTGTTTGCATCGTATACTCCCAGACTTCCTACCCACCGGGGCGCGAACGCAATGACCCAGCGCAAAAACCGCAAGCACTATACGCGTCGCTCGGTGAGCGGTGGTTTGGCCGTCTGCCTGGCGGCGGGAGCAGTATCACGGGCGGGTACGCTCGCCCAACCTAGCACGCCGGCCCAGGTAGAAGGCCCTTTCTACCCGCTTGACTCGGAATCGGAACGCGACACTGACCTGACCTTGATCGAGGGGCATGCAGCACCTGCAACTGGAGAGCAGATCTTGGTGCGGGGTATTATCAGAAACACCCAGGGTGGGGCTTTGCCGAATGCTACGGTAGAACTCTGGCAGGCCAATTCGGCGGGACGTTACAAGCATCCAGCTGACCCCAACCCGGCACCACTGGATGCCCACTTTCAGGGAGGGGGCATTATGACGACATCGGCAGAGGGTTCTTATGGCTTCAAGACGGTTAAACCGGGGCCCTATCCGCTGGGCCCTATGGGAGCTTCAGGATGGCGCTGTCGTCACATTCACTTCAAAATTGCCTGCCCAGGCTATCGAGCTCTCACGACTCAGATGTACTTTGAGGGTGACCCACTGATTGCGCAGGATCTTGTCATCGCAGGGGCGCCGAGGGACACACGGCACCTCCTGATCGCAAAAGCGGAAACCGATGCCAGCGGTCTGCCGCTGTACCGGTTTGATATCATACTGGCATCAGGTGACGCCGCTGGTTGAAACGCCCCGTGCAGCGGCGAGCAAAGATTACTGGATCAGACCCAGCGTTTGGAACATGGTGAACTTGTCCCAGACAACCCAGCTCTGGGTGATCTTGCCCGCGGCGTTGTATTCGTCTATCGAGATACCGGACCAGGTCACGGTTTTATTGGTTGGCGCCAAACCTTCGTACTCGCCTTTTTGCACCGCGGTGAATGTCCAGTGTGTGGCGACGCGATCGCCTTCTGCTATCTGCATCTGAAATTCGACTTTAGTCCCTGGAAAAGCGGTGTGATAGGACGTCACGATGGTCTTGAGTTCCGGCAGTGTCACGCCTTTTTCACCATCGCTTGCGGCAATGGGCTCTTGGTGGTTGACATATCCCGGAGCGTAAAGGTCGTCGGGATCTACGTTGGAATCGCTGTTCCACCATTCGATGGACTGTCTTGAGGTTGCTTTGTGCCTATCCGATGACGGCTCTCGATCGGTCATATCCTGCGCCGTTGCCTGAGCTCCAGCGGTCAGTGTCCAGATCAGTGTGGTCAGCGCTGCTATCAATCCAGTCTGTTGTCTCAGTGTGTGTCTCTGCATAAAGAGCCTCTTAAACGCGTTTGGCATTGAATAGCCTGTCGAACTGCGATGGTGGTGAACAGTGGCCTGTAACACAGTGCTGAGCACACGGAACCATCCGTTCTTCAGTAGCACAGACAGGTTTGACTAAAGACTAGTTGACTATTCCACCAATTGCTAATCAACGTGCAACGGCGATGGATTGTAGGAGTCGGTGGTGATGGATCGTCAAGGATGCGGCCAAGTCTTGCTATTTTTTGGGTTGATTTCTATGGTGGGTGGCGACCCTGTGGTTCATGTGGACCAGAGCAGAGTCGCGGGTCAGCAACTGGTGAAGAGAAGGAGGCTGTGCAATGGGGTCTGGCTCAGTTGGGTGCGCGCGGAGGTCATGATGAGACGTAAGGCTATTTTAGTGTGCGCCGCGACCGGCTGGCTTACCGTTGGGCCGGGGTGGAGTGCAGGCGCGAGTGAACCGCGAACCTATCACCTGCATCTGGAGGCCGGTGCGATTTGGCAAGACCGAAACAAAGTCCAGATACCCAACGATCAAGATGGTGATGAATTTTCATTGCAGGACATTGCAGGTTCTGGTCCGTGGCCGGCGCTAAGGCTGGAGGGAGATACGCAGATCTCCGGCAGACACGGTATTCGGCTCGTATATGCGCCACTGTCCTACAGCGAATCGGGTCAATTGCCTGAGGATACTCGTTTTGCGGGCGAGACCTATCTGGCGGACACCCGGGTGAAGGCCGAGTACAAGTTCAACTCCTGGCGCGTCGGCTACCGGTACCATCTCTATGAGCGGCCGCAGTGGGATGTTTGGCTAGGGGCTACTTTGAACATTCGAGACGCGAAAATCGAGCTGACTCAGGGCGCAACCAACAGCCAGGACGACGATCTCGGTGTGGTGCCCCTACTCTACCTCGCGGGCGAGTACCGCTTTGCTGAACGGTTTTCTGTGTCGGCGGATCTGGATGGGTTGGCGGGAGGTCCGGGACGTGTCCTGGATCTGGGCATTCGTCTCAACTACCGTATGGATGATCGCTGGCAGGTGGGTGTCGGATATCGAACATTGGAAGGTGGAGTAGACAATGACGATGTGTACAACTTCACCTGGTTTAATTCATTGCTGTTCGTGGTCGATTACACGCTCTGATGTTGCTAAGTTCCGCTGGTTTGCAACCAATCGCGTTGGTTTCAGGAGACTGATAGGGAGCAGCTCAACTCCCATGCGGCATCCACGATACGCGACATCAGTCCCCTGGATAATCGAACAGGTGGCGTTCTCTAATAAGCTTGGCAACCTGTTCCGGTACGCAGTCTTCCCAAGGCCCTCGACCCAGCGGTATCTGTCGGGCAATCTCTCGGGCCGAAATGTGCAGGTTTTCGGCAACATAGTGCCGCACCGGGATCATTTTGTTGTTGGCCAGCAGATACTTGAGCAGGTGGATCTGTGACTCAGGAACGGAGACGTTCTCGAGAGTAATCAGCTCACCTGCCTGCCTTGATGGATAAACGAATACGTGCGTGTTGTCGGGGAAGAGCTTGCCGATTGCCTCGAGGATGCCCCCTTCTAATCCGGCATAGTATTGGTCGTCAAACACGGTATCGAAGTCCAGTACGCTGATGCAGATGCAGATTGGGTTTTGGGTAAAGTGACGTAGCCAGGAGCGAAGACGAAAGAAGCGCACGTAATCCGAAATGAGCACCGGCAGCCCTTGGCCGTTCAATAGATCTACCCTGGCCAGGAAATCTCCATCGTCAACCTGGTTCTCTGATGCCAGCTCTGAGATCGTGATCTCCGCCAACTGGACGACATCGTCAGTGCGAACACCGGTGGTTTCCAGGAATTGATCGTGAACCGATGCGAGCATGTCGAGATGTACATTGTGCAGAGGTTTGAAGCTCCCGCGTATGACCTGCACCGGCTTTTTGTACAGCATGTCGATCGGCGCGACTGACTGGCCTCTGTCATCAAACATCACCGCTCTGGTCAGCCATGAGCGTATAAGTCTTAGATTCATCAGCCTGTTCTCAACGTGATGAAAAGTAGGACCAGAGAAGTTGATGAGATCTATCTCCAGGCGGCCTTGACCAATGTTGTCCAACAGGCTGTCGATGATTAGCTCTGGGTTTTGCTGGTGAAAAAATGCGCCGTGTATCAGATTGACCCCCAGCATGCCAAGCGCTTCCGACTGTGCATGACTGTCATCGTCGAGCATCCGCACGTGCATGACAATTTCGTACGGGGTTTCGGCGGGCTGTGGCTGGGCTCGAATACCCACCCAACCGTGGCACTCGCTGTTGCCCTTGTACGCTTTCGCAGCGACGGTCGCGGCGTATGCGAAAAAAGTAGAGTTTCTGGGCCTTACATCAACGAGGCGTCGCACCAGCAGCTCGTATTCCTTGGCCAGCATCTGTTCCAGGCGCTCACGGCTGACATAGCGATCGGCTGCGCCGTAGATCTCGTCACTGACATTCATGTCATAAGCGGACATCGTCTTGGCAATGCTGCCAGCGGCGCCACCGGCTGAAAAAAACTGACGGGCGACTTCCTGTCCAGCACCGATCTCAACGATGGTGCCGTAGATCGCTTCGTCAAGGTTTACCGCAAGTGCTTTCTGGGCGATACCTGGATTAGGGTCGGATTTGGGCATTGTCCGGCGTCTCAATTTTGGTTCAATTCGCAGTAGACGCGAAACGCTTGTGATACGCAACGGATCGGCAGCTCATGAACACATTACCTCTATGGCTTGAAACGGATAGGACGAACGCTATAGCCTGGCCTAAATACGAGCCTGTGCTAGTCGCCTTGACGAGGTGCGGACCGGTGCCATAATGATGGGATCGTTTTCATTGAACCGCTCTATGGCCCAACCCATCCCGAGACAGGCGGTAACCCAGGATCTACCGTCCCATGCGATCGGCAAACGCCCAGAGGTGCTTTACCAGATCAGGGATCCCGTCGTGAACATCGCACTGTGGCAACGTTCGGGGCAAGCGGACATCACACGGGAGCTCGAAGGAGCACTTCCGACCCGATTGACCGAAACCCGATGTGATACCTCCTCGGCTTCGTTCGGCGCAGATATCGTCGGACTGTTTGAACAGCTGGGTCTGGATTCGAGAGATTTTCCTAACCTTAGACGAGACTTCATCACGCTGGCCGGGCGGTTTTTTGGTGTAAGCGAGGCGCGTCTTGCTCAGGTTCGCCTGGTGTTTACCGCAGCCGATGAATGTCGACGGTTTCACGTTGATCGCAGGCGTTTGCGCCTCCTGTGTACCTATCAAGGCCCGGGGACCGAGTGGTTGATGGATTCGCAGGTTGACCGGTTTGCACAGGAAAACGGTGCACCGAACGAGGCGATCATCAGGTTTGGCAAAGCGTCGCACTTTGAGCCATTCTGGGTAGGTATCATGAAGGGTGACCCGTATAATGGCGGGCGCGGGCTGGTACATCGCTCGCCGCCCATCTCGGGTACTGGGCAAACTCGCGTTTTATTCTGTTTGGATTGCTGACTATGGCACTGGTAGATTTATTGAATGTTCGACAACTTTTTGGCCGAGATCGTGCAGAACCCGATCAAGAGGCATACCGTGAGCTTCTGTTGATGGTGCTGGCACGCGCTACGTACGTAGACGCTCATACAGACTATACCGAGGTGGAAACGGTGCAGAAAGTGTTGAGCGACTATCTGGGTGAAGACATCAGCAGCGCTGATGTTCGGGTGGCCGCCAAATCGGCGCTGTTCGAAACTGCGCCCCTGGAGAAGTACGTGTCCAGTATTGGCCCCAGGCTCCCTAAAGCGCAGCGGATTCAGCTGGTGCACGCGCTCGTCGACGTATTGCGCGCTGACGAACGGGTAGCCGATGCGGAAATTGCCTATTTCAATATGATTTGCGGCGCCTTGGAGCTGAGATTCGCAGATGTTGCTGGACTGAGCTCTGACTGATCCTACATGATGACGGGGCAAGCGAGATGCCGAGCTTGTTGATCCTGCAGCTCGTCTTGTTCGTGAGGCGAGGTGCCGTAAAGACGACGGCAGGCTAACCCGGCCGCTGGTCAAGTCGCCTCAGCTTGAGCGAAGCGTACAGCAGCTGACCATAGCACCCCTTTCACTGATTCGTGCCGACGAAAAGCCTCTTGAGATGAGCCAACGTGATCCCGCCGCGGGGTTATCGGTAGGCATGGAAGGATTAAAGGCGCTGGGGTCGTTTTTCAGCCTGAGGTCTACGGACTCGGGCTGATAACGCAAGCCGAGTCCGATGGTTGGATTTCTTAGGGCAATGCCGGCCAGTGTTTGGGGGCTGCCGCTCTGAGCTTCTGCGACATTCAGGCGGCAAAGGCCTTCGCACAAGCAGGACGCGCGAGCAGGCGCTCGGCGTAGGCACTCAGGTTAGGAAAAGCCTCGTCTGTAATGATGCCAAGACGTTTGGACATGATGCAGGCGTGACCCAGCATGGTGTCTGCGGCGGTAAAGTCGCCTAGCAGATAGTCTCTTCCCTCAATGGCCTGCTCGACCGGAGCCCAGGCCTTGGCGAGTAGGCGCTCGGCCTGTCCTCGTACGGTTGCATCCTGCCGGTCTGGTGGCAGCAGCAGTGTATGCACCACGATGGTGTTTACAGGTGGCATGACCATGCCCTCGCAGTAGTGAAACCACTGTAGATACTCGGGGAACCGAGGATCGTCCACGGTGGGCTTCAATCCACCGTTCTTGTGCCGCTCGAGCAGGTAGTCTGCGATGGCTCCGGACTCGAAAATACTGATGTCACCGTCTTCCAGTACCGGCACTCGGCCCAATGGATGGCGAGCTCTATGTTGGTCGGACTTCAAATCGGTGGGGTTGAATTCCATCCGGTTTAGCTCGTAATCCAGGCCGAGTTCCTCGAGCAGCCAAAGGGTGCGGCTGGCACGAGAGTTTGGTGCGAAATGCAGAGTGAGCATAGATTCTCTCCAGTGGTATCGGTAACAAGCGCCAATTTAGATATTGGCATAAAAAGTGTCAATAGCCCTTGCTGCAAGAACGCGACGCGAACTTAGTCATCGGCGCCAAAAGGTGGCGAAACAGATGCCGCTAGAACACAGACGCCTGCTGACCAACTTCAATGACGATGTTCTGACCCAAATTGAAGTTGGACAGCGGACAGCGTCCTTTTGCAGGGGATGGGAGTGGCACTGGGTTGCATTGTGGACCGGTCGTAACCTCGATCTCGTCAGGGGGCCCGTCCTTGTGCAAGTGAGAGTTATGCGGCCTTCGACAGTTCGAGGAATTCTCCGATGTCTTGTACCGAATCGACCATATTCTGCAAAATCTTTGGCAGGGGTGTTTTTGCGAAGTCGAGTACCGCATTCGCCGCCGATATATCGTAATAGTGCTGTGGGTATGCGTTCGTTCCCCATTCGCTGTCGGTTGACGCTTTGCCTCCCAGCGCGACAGAGATTTCGTCCTGAAACGATTTAAACGTCGTTCTGCAGCTGTCTGGTCCTGCGATATTGAAGACCCTGCGATCTGAATCAGAGTTGACCATCGCATTGATATAGGCGGTGTTGACGTCATCAGTCGAAACCCAGTGCGCCGGCGAGGTTGGGGTTTTGAGCTTCATTTCCTTTGCGCCCCTGTCTCGCATATCTGATGTTGACATCATCACCATGTGGGGCGCCCGATAGTCGATGGCCGATGCCATTCGCATGATCGTGTAGTTTATTCCGGATTTCTTAATCGCCAGCTCGGAAGCGATCTTGGTTGCAGCGTAGGTGCAGGTCGATGGCTGCAGGTCTGATTCACGAAAGGCGTCATGTCCCTCGACAGGGAAACCATAGTTCGCGACTGACGAGGAGTACAGCAGTTTTGCCGAACCACCCGAGTTGGCGATCGCGTCGATGACGTTCAGCGTGCCGTAATAGTTAACGTCCCAGCAATACTCCCATTCTTCTTCACAGTGAGAGGGTAGAGTCATCGCAGCGTGATGAATGACGATGTCGATATCCTTGGCAACCGCTTGTCGCACGGCGTCTGCACTGCGAACGTCGCCCCAAAGCCATTCGAATTCGTATCCCCTATTGCGCCAGTAGCACTCTATGGATTCGTTGAAGCCATTGGGGTGGCTAGGGAAAGCACTCGAGGTATCAAAGCAACGTACTTCATGGCCCGCTTCCAGCAGCCGCGTAAAGGTGGTGTAGCCTACTCTTCCGCTTGGGCCTGTAAGAAGAACTTTCATCAGAGATTTCCTACGATGTTGGTTTCAGCCCGCACTGATGCCACCGTCAATTGACAGGCAGGCACCGTGAATTGAGCTCGCAAGTGGTGACGATACGTACATGATGAACCTGGCGATCTCCTCGGGGCTTGACGCCTTTCTTATCCCGGTATAGCGGCTGACCAGATCAAAGTTGATGTTGTCGGGAAAGGTCTGCCCATCCATGATGTCGGTATCAATGGCTCCAGGCGCCACCGCGTTGATGCGAACACTGTCGTTGATGTGCTCTAAAGCCATCGACTTGGTCATGTGCACAAGGGCAGCCTTGCTAGCCGCGTAGGGTACAAGGAAGGCTTCACCTATGAGCGCAGCTGAGGACGCCACGTTGACGATGTTACCGTTGGATTCTAGGAGGTGGGGGAGGGCGGCCTGCGAAAGGAAAAACGGCCCGTCGAGATTGACGGCGAAGTGTTTGCGCCAAAATGCGGGGTCAATATCGCCGATGGCTCGGAACGATACGATACCGGCGATATTGCAGAGTACGTCGATGCCACCCAGGGCTTTGGCAATGTGTTCGATTGACTCTACACAATATCCAGGATCGGCAACATCTCCTGGTATAGCCAGAACCTCCGTACCGGTTCGTGTGAGCTCCTCACTTGTCTGATTCAACCGCTGTTCGTCAATATCAAGTAGCGCCAGCCGTGCGCCCACCGACGCAAACCCCTGAGCAGAGGCCCGGCCAACGCCGCGCCCTGCACCGGTGATGACAACGACTTTTTCCTCGAACGATTCTCTATCCCACATTCGTCTTGCTGTCGGCTGTGTTACAGAACATAATAGTTAGGGAGCCTAACTAAAAGGTTTCGACGATGTCAAGCGGTCTCTATACTTCATACCGTCCATTTGAAGAATCGTGCACAGATCTACCATGCCAAGCAATCGTACCGAGCAATTAAAACTGGAAGCTGCCGAGCTGCTCCTTCGTTTGACCAACAAGATGATGTGGGGGCGCAAGCATCCACGCGACTACGGGACAGGTGAGCTTTTGTACATGTCTGAAGTTGAAGTCATCAGTGAGGTGGGGCGGCACCCGGAGATCAACCTGACTCAGCTCTCCGAGGTGCTTGGCGTTACCAAGGCAACCCTATCGCCAATTGTCAACAGATTGGACAAGAAAGGCTATCTCGCCAAGCTGCAGGCTCCCAACAACTCCAAAGTAAGGCTGCTGGTACTTGAAGAGCAAGGGCGCAAGGCCGTAAAAGGAATGACGGCGTACGCGATGAAGTTCAATGAACATATGGGCGACGTCACGGAAGCTGAGCTGAGCAGCTACATCCGGCTGCTGGGTCGAATGGAAAAGTTCGTTGATGATGTAGACCGGGACTATCGGCCCTAGGGCGTCATGCAGATTGGTGAACACTCTTTGAGGGCGGCAGCCTGGGTTTCTGCAGTCCGCAGCCCGTTTTTCGTCGTTCATCAGATCCGACCCGATGATGCCTATCCTATGAACAGCGGTTTGAAAACTCGCTAGAACAAGGGGCTGCCCGGATCACGAATGAGGCGCCCTACACGGTTGACATGGATTGGCCATATAGTTAGGGTAGCTAACATAATAGTTAGTGTGACTAACCACAACCTGAGAGGCTGGCTGGTCAAGTTATGCAAGGGTCTGCCATGAAGCAATGCGGCTTGCGCCTCGCGCTTGCCCTTTCACTCTCTGCATTTTTGCCGAGTTGTGCAAAAGTGGACGATCCCAGCATTCTGTTTGAACACGACCCTAACTTGCCTTCGCCCGAGGGTCGGTCGACCGACTTTAATCCGCTGAGAAATCTCTATTGGGGTGATCTCCACGTGCACAGTAGCCTTTCTTTCGATGCCTATACGATGGGCGTGCGGACCCTACCCGATGACGCTTGGAGGTATATGAAGGGGGAAACGATCGATCATGGATTGGGATATACCATTCGTGCGAATCGCCCCCTCGATTTTGGCGCGGTGACGGATCACGTTGAGTATCTCGGGGTTGCGAGACACCTGGCCGGTAAAGACGTCGAACAGAACCCAATTCGCGAAGCGGTTCAGGGAGGCAATCCTTTCATCATTTCCTGGGAGTTCTTCAGGACCGCAATGATGAGGGTTTCCAGCGAGGAGCAGAAGGCAGAGCAGTTCGGTCTTCCTGGTATGGAAGCGGTCAATCAGGACGCCTGGCAGCAGATAATAGACGCTGCCGAGCGCCACAACGACCCTGGCAGATTCACCGCTTTTATCGGCTACGAATGGACATCCATGCCGGATGCACAGAACCTCCACCGCAACGTGATCTTTCGCGGCGCAAAGGTACCGGAGAAACTGCATAGTTCGGTGGACTCGACCAATCCAGAAGATCTTTGGGATGCCCTTGATGCGCAGAGGGCAATGGGTATCGACAGCCTGGCAATTCCGCACAACGGAAATGCCAGCAACGGTTTGATGTACGACGATTTTACCTTCGAAGGTGAGCCATTCACGGAAGAGTATGCCGAACAGCGCATGCGTAACGAACCGATCAGTGAGATTCTGCAGGTGAAGGGTGCATCGGAGACACACCCAGAGCTTTCACCGACTGACGAGTTCGCAGGTTTTGGTTTGTACGACGTCCCTCTCAAGACGACGGGGGGGCAACAAAAAAATGCCGGCGGATACGTACGCGATGCCCTTCGCGCTGGGCTGGAGTGGTCTCACCGAGCCAGCCTGAACCCTTACCGCTTTGGATTCATCGGCAGTAGCGATGGCCATAACAGCAGTTCCCCTGTCGAGGAAGACAATTACCATGGCAAGCTGCCTATTTTGGATGGCAGTGCTGGGCTGCGGATGGGGCCCAGCATTCTGATCCCGGACAGTGAGAATCGAGGTAAGCAGTGGCACGCCATGGGTTTAGCTGCGGTTTGGGCCGAAGAAAACACCCGCGCCAGTCTGTTCGACGCTATGCGCCGCAAGGAAACCTACGCCACCTCTGGTCCCCGCATTGCTCTGCGTTTTTTTGCGGGTTGGGGCCTTGAGGCATCCGATGTAAAAAACTCTGCCGCGATAGGCAGAGCCTATCAGGGTGGAGTTCCCATGGGCGGCGTGCTGCAGGGCGCGGGTGAGGTTGAATCCCCGCTGTTCCTGGTGTTCGCTCAAAAAGATTCCGGGGGTGCAAATCTTGATCGGATACAGATCGTCAAGGGCTGGGTGGACAATGCTGGTGATAGCCACGAGCGTATCTACAACGTCGCTGCCGACGGAAACAGGGAAATTCAACCGGATGGGTCACTGGAGCCGGTTGGAAACACCGTAGACGTTGCGACAGCAACGTACAACAACGGAATCGGAGCGCCAACGCTGTACGCCGCATGGCGCGATCCGGATTTCGATGCAGATTTGGAGGCGTTTTACTACGCGAGAGTGCTGGAGATTCCAACGCCTGCGTGGACCACGTTCGATGCAAAGCTGCTGGGTGTGGAAGCCCCGGAGCCAACCAGTATTCAGGAGCGCGCCATAAGCTCTGCCATATGGTACGAACCTAATAGCCAGCGCCATGTGCCCGAGTAGCGCACTGCTTAGCGCCAGATCGTTGCATGTAACTTCCGGCGGATTGAGAGTACAGATTTCTGGAGTCTACGTAAAATGATAAATCCTTTTCATCGAGACATGCTGTGCTGGTTGCTGAGCGGTACAGTGGTCGTCATTGCGTTGCTTGGTGCTGCCTCTCCATCTCCCGTTTATGCGCAGGCGGGTTTGGAAGAAGTGATTGTGACCGCCCGTAAAAGAGAAGAAACGCTGCAGTCTACACCCATTGCGGTCACGGCCTTTAGCAGTGACTCTCTGCGGCAGTCCCAGATCAACAACATCGGCGACCTAACCCAGAATGTGCCGGGTTTGTCGCGGCGTGAGGGTCGCAAGACGGCGGATCTGAACATTCGTGGAGTTGGTACGCGGGTACCGGATATCTCTGCAGAACCTGGTGTGGGCGTATACGTCGACTCGATCTACATACCGCGGAACGATTCTCAGCTGGTCGATGTGCTGAACATGGAGTCAGTACAGATACTGCGCGGTCCCCAGGGGACTCTGTTTGGGAAAAATACAGCGGGCGGTGCGATTCTCCTGACGACCAAAAAGCCGTCTGATGTTGTCGAGGGCTTCGCCAGTGCTGACATAGGTGACCTCGGACGTCTCAATCTCAGGGGCGGAGTCAGTGGCCCGTTGTCGGAAAACGGCTTATACGGCGGGCTACAGGTCGATAGTCAGCAAGAAGATGGCTATTTTGAAGACGCGGAAACCGGAAAAAGGTACGGTGATACGGATCGCTACTCGGTACTTGGACAGCTGCGCTATCAACCGGACGACGCATTCACAGGGGATTTTTTATTGTTCTACGGCAGTGTCGATGAAAACACAGCACCTGCGACCTGTGTGCAATCGAACCCTGATGCTGCCCTGCAGGGCTTTACCGCACCGGGTAATGCCACTCCCTATGCGGAACTCTGCAATCGCAGTACACAGCTCAATGACGACGAGGAGCTGCTGTTTGATCGAGCGCCACTGAGATATGAGATTAGCAACTATCTTGCAGGCGTCACGCTGGCCTGGGACCTTGAAACGGTCAGTTTGAAGAGTATAACGGGGTACCTCTACCAGGAGGACATCGAGACACTCAGCGGCGATGTGGATGCAAGTAATCTGTTCACGCTGAACAACCAGTGGGAAGTAAGAAACCAGCTTAACGGGAACGGCATTGAGGCGGACGACGAAACAAGAACCTTTGTTTCCCAGGAAATTCAGCTTTTGGGAGATGCTTTTGACGAGCTCCTCAGCTATACGGTCGGTGCGTTTTACTCCTACGAAAAAATCGATGACTCATCCGATGGGCAGCTGCTGGGGCCGGGCGGCTTTCTGGGTACCAGCCTGGGCGATGGCATGGTCAGCCTGCTTCCCGCTTCGATCAGCTTCCGCGAAGCGGTGATTCAGGAGTTCGAGAACACGTCGTTCGCGGTGTTTGGACAGACCATCCTGAGTCTATCGGACCTGTGGCAGTTGACATTGGGTGTGAGATACACGCGAGAAGAGAAAGAGGCCAAGCAGACCAACTACGTTGCATCCGAACAGTTTCCGGTAGGCAATCTTCTCACGCGCGAGGAATTCGATGCCTTGCAGGGCTTTATCCATGAGATCACTCTTGATCCCGACAATCCCTCGCAGGGCGATGATGACCAGTGGTCTGAGTTCACGCCATCCGCGACGCTGACGCTTTTCACACCGGACGCATGGCGCGGGGATGTGCTGGATGGCGGCATTCTCTATGCCAGCGCAAGCAGCGGTTTCAAAGCTGGCGGCTTTTCGCCGTTTGGGGAAAACTTCCTGCCGTTCGATCCCGAGAAACTCTGGACCTACGAATTGGGCTATAAACTCGACTTGTTGGGTCAGAAGGCGCGTCTCAACGGTGCCTTTTACTATTCAAGTTATGACGATATACAAATTTCCGTCACGCGCACCTTTCCGAATCAGGATCCGGACCTGCCGTCCGTCACTGAAAACGGCATCACCAACGCTGGCAAGGCGACCATTGCGGGGGCCGAGCTGGAGTTTTCTGTTATGCCCGTCGAAGGGCTGCTTCTATCTGCCACTGGTAGCTACATCGACGCCGAGTACGATTCCTTCATTGACGAGGCGCCTCAACCTGACGGCGGTAGTCTGCCGGTGGATCGCAGCGATGAGGACTTTGCCTACACACCAGAGCAGACCTACACAGCAGCGGTGCAGTACGACTGGGATACCTCTGGCGGCTTTGTGACACCGAGGCTTAGCTATTACTACGTAAGTTCGCAGTTTATCGGGCTGGATGCTGCAGCGGCCGCCGCGCGCGAAGCCTATCTAGAGTCTTACGAGGTGGTCAATTTTCGGCTGGCGTTTCAGCCCGCAATGGCTGACGGTCTGGAGGTGGCGGGCTATGTGAACAACCTCTTTGACGAAGACTACTTTGGTGCTGGGATCGCAAGTGTTGGCGGTGTTGGATCGGTGGCTCTAGTGCCCGGTCGGCAGCGAACCTATGGGATAGAGTTTCACTTCAACTGGTAGCGGTAGATGCCCAGCTGTAGTCAGGCCGTTCTGTGACGTGTAGATTGCTGTCGGCAATGCATCATCATTCCATCCAGTGATCGATGTTCGTCTTGTAGAATCGGTACGTCAAACCGCCCGTATCGGTGGACATTGTCTGCTGATTGTCCGGGCTGTACTCGGTAAACGCGCCACCAGACCCCCAGCTGATGAGTAAGTTCTCTCCACCATCTGCGCGAGGAACGAACATCAGGTAGCCTGCGGTGCGCACCAGCCTTTCGGGATAGGTCCATTCTCTGAGATAGGTGGCCGTCATGGCGTCCGTATCGATCTTGTACGCGACAACGCGGGTGTAGTCGTGACGGGTCTGTATCGGGGCGCCATAGATCAGGGTGCCTTCGCGATACTCCGGTGTTTCGTAGTGTCCGTTGTCGAACACAAGGAGTTCATTGCCTCGCATGATCGCGGCGTGAATGGTACTGATCCCTCCCAAGGGGTCCCCTATGTAAGTAAATTGATTCAAGGGTGTTGCGGGATCCGCCAGTACCCAGTTAATGTCCCCAGAGGGGTAGTCGACGTTGACAACAGCGCGCATGTGCCGTGCGCTGACCAGAATCTCCTCATCTCCGGGAGTAAAACGGATACCATTGGAGTGGAAGTAGTCCCATTCGTTGTAGCGATCCTTGGGCAAATAGGTGATCGCCTGGTCCGGTGGGAAATGGTCGACAGAGTCCCACTCGAACACGACGTTCCCCTGTCGATCAAGTTCCACAACGTACGTGCTTGTCACATCCTTGTCGAGGGTGTCGCCATTTTTGAGCTCAGTCCCGGCTGGATGAATCCGGTAAAACAAGTTTTGAACCGTCTCCCACGGTGTCACATCAATGTGGTGGCCATCGTCAAACTGATCGATATGTCTGGGAATCTCTGCCGACGTAGATTGTCCTTTGCGCTGAATAAAACTTCGGGTGATGGCTTCGGCAAAATTGTCGGCGGAGTCCATGACCATTTCCTTGTAAATGAATCCCTGCTCCGGTAGCAGCCCCTCATCCTTTGAGGTCGTAAATGGCAGATAGATGGTACGGGGGGCAGAATTATTGTACTTGAGCGGTGTGCCGTATTGATCGAGCACAAAATTCACGAACGGCAGATACGTCCTGTGTTGCAGATCCAGGCTCTCGCCAAGATCTACTGCCAGGAAATCGTCAAATGTCTGTTGTCTCGCTTTCTTCAGAGCTTCTCGCGTTGCGCGAAACCCGTTGTTGTACAACAAGATGTGCAATACCTTTAAGTTTGAGAAAGTTGGATTGTTGGGCGCTGCCTGCATCCCCGTTATGATGCCTGGCGCAACGTCGTCGACCGAACTGATCTCGGTTTTTAGTGGAGGGAAGGTATGCGGCATGATCAGGATGACGTACTCAGCGCGTCTGCTGCCATCGGCGTTTTGGGCCGTAACAATGATCTCCTGCCCGTGGTTTTGTGCATTTAGTTCAATGGTGTCGGTCAGAGCTGTGTTCTCGCCGTCGACCGTAATGGAGGCCACCGCGGAATCCCAAGATGGTTTTACGATTAACCGATCCGAATCTCGATACGGATACCAGGCGTATCTTCGAATCTGGGGCAGGAAATTGGGGTAGACGTGAACGTCCAGATCAGAGTCATCTGCAAGGTCGTCGCCGAGATAATTGTCGAAGCTGAGACCTAGCAACAAGCCAGTGTCGCCTGGATTCGTCTGCGCTGCACTGGTTCTGTAAAAGTCGGCGGACTCAAAATCGTGCAGGTCAGCGGGGCGAATTGCCTGGGCTGCAAGCACCAACCCGATGATCAATACCACCAGTATCAGGATGCTGTAACCGGCTACACGTACCATCATCAAACCCTCCCTTTAAAGAAATTTCATACCATCAGAATTAATAGACAGTGTCAACATAAAGCACTGTGTCTGCGCTCGTGATCGGTGGGGCGGCAGTAAAGTGTAGTCCATGAGGTTTTAGTCGCAGCTTGCGAATGTCGCATAGAGAGCAGTCCTACTGGGGCCGAGCCCTGGTTTGAAGTTGATCAATGGAATCGGGTTTTTACCAGCAGGCGGCCTCTCTTGGGAATGTTTTTCGTGCTGACGAGACAGGTTGCTTGATTCGACCTCGCAGCCTAGTATGCACTGCAACGACGGTGTCCATCGGTGTGCTATGCGAAAATTTGAGAGTATGACCAAGGCCGAGGTAGTTAATGCTCAGCGAGCTTGGGCTAGAGCGGTCATTGAACAAGACTTGGAAACCCTTCTGGGTCTGTACGACTTTGGATCATCCGATGAGCCTTTGCTCTTCAAGCCGACTTTGGCTGACGTCATCCGCCTGGACGAGGCGGGGACACGCTCTTACTTCGTAGGAGGTAACCCCGACTATCCGAACGACAACGGATTTCTTAACAACGGTTGGAAACACGTCGAGTTTCAGAGTGCCGTTGGTCCGATTTTGAAAGCAGGGGGGCTAGGCTATAAGGATATGGGGCACTATACCTTCGTGAACGAAAAAGGTGATGCCACTCGGGCTGACTACACCTTTGCTTATCACAAACTGAACGGCGAGGTGTTGATTTCTCTTCACCACTCTTCACTGACATGGATTCCACCATCGAGCTAGCCCGGCGGGCAACCTAGCCTCTTCTTCAGGCAGACTGTTGCGGCATCCAGCTACGTCTCGGCGCGCTTTGGGCGGGTTGTCAATGAGCCTTTTCGCAGCGGCAAGACCGGCCGTTTGAGGTTCACCTCGCCTGGTGGGGTCACCCGGCGAGTGATGGGTAAGATTGACTTATTTGCGCAAATAAGCAAATATAGGTTATGACTAACGACGACCTGCGCGAACTCGCTGACCTGCTGAAAGCCCTGGGGGAGTACAACCGGCTCTCCCTTGTCTATGAGCTCTGCCAATGCGGCGTGCCTCGAAATGCTATGTGCCTGTGTGAGTGCTGCAGCGTCGATTCGTCGGTTGCCTCTCGGCATCTGAAAGTGCTGACCCAGGAAGGGGTTGTGCAGATGGAACGAAAGGGGCGCGAGAGAATTTTTTCATTGAATCGGTCGGATGTGGCCCAGAAGCTGAGGGCGCTGGCCGATCAGATAGAGGGCTGCCCCGCATTGACCGAAAAGGAGCTATGTGATGTCTGACGAAAAAAAGTGCGTATGCGATTGCAATGATAAGAGCTGCTGTCGAGAAAAATCCTGCGAGTGTTGCCGGGAAAAGTGCTGCTGTTAGCGGCCGCCGCTACTGCGGAATAAGTCGTTGCCTGAAGGAGATACAAAAGCGTCTATCGGGTCTATGCGATCGACCCAGTATTCAGTGACTTGAAGAACGGCTCACCACGGCTCTCCAAGACTGGGCAGTCCAAGCAGTCCCGAAGCTAAGTCTGCAAAACCCTCGATTAGACCGTTTGTTTGCGCCGGCCTGACGGTCCTGGCGCGAAGATAATATTTGACTCATACCACTCTTATCGATAGAAAGGGTGAGCTTTGTCAGCGCGATGAGTGTCCGTCTTGTAGGACGTCCATCATTCGCGTGCTTGTGGAACCCGGTGACCGGTGTCAGCACTGCAGTCCGGGGCTGTACTCGCAACTGTAGTTGTTGTCGCATTCGAACAGCAAAAGCCAGATACACGAGGCCGAGCAAGACCAATATCGGGCGAGGACACCTGGTGTGGTCAGGAGGGCGCCCGCAGCCGAGCCAAAACAGCCGGTCTGCGCGCGTTCTACCTGCCTGCCTGTGCGCCCACATGGCCTGGGGGCACAATCTGGTGCGAAAAATTCTGCTAACGCTACTGCTGATGTTGCCCTGGGCGGTACATTGCGCAGAACCCGATTATCTTTTGGTACTGACCTCTCAGAGAAACGCTGAAACCATTGCCGAGGCGGCCAGGGTTTTCTACCAGAATCACCCTTCTGCCGAACATTTGCGTATTGTGGCGCGCAGCGATCTCCAGATAGCTGATATGACTTTGCCAGAGCGCAGCGAGCTTATTGAAGGCAGCGCCGCCATCCTTGGTATTGGCCTGTATGGCGCCAGTGTCGAGCATCTGGTGCCACGGGTGGCTGAGCGCCAGGGACCACAGCTGTTTATCCAGAGTGATCATTCGCTCGTGTCACTTAGCCGCTGGCAGGGGAAACGGTTATTTAACAACAGTGCGGATGTGGCTTCGCTGACTGTGCGCCAGCCATCAGAGGAGTTTTTCGCGGGCCTGGAGTCTCTGCTGGCCGATTACCCGGGAAAGTCGCCGTGGATCGTGGCGCGCGGATATTGGGAGGCCGTGGGAGCGGAGAATGCGGCTTCCCTATTCGCTTGGTACTTTCACTCGTTGGGGGAAAATCTACCAGTCACAAAGCCCGTCCCCAGCGGTCGGCTGAGTTGGGTATTTGGGGGTGCATCACACGTCGGCCTTGAACATTTTGAACCCAAGAGACCCGTTGTCGCCGTAGTGGATCATGCCGGAGGAGAACGCACGGCCGACGCTCGCCTGCTGCGTGAGTTTTGCGCAACGATTGAACGTCGCGGGCAACTTCAGTGCTTGGGGGCGCTAGCCTATTGGGGGGAGGCAGGAGTTGAGGCGGTAGACAGTTTGCAAGGGATAGACTTGGTGGCGGTTGTTATGCTGCAGGATTTTGTTACCGGTGGCGCGGTCGGGCGGCAGAGGGTCACCGAACGGTACAGATCACTCAATGTGCCGGTTATCAAAGCCATCAAGCAGCGCGATCGCAGTCAAGCCCAGCGCCTGCTGTCCGCGGATGGTCTGGACAGCTCAAAAGTCTATTACCAGGTAGCCATGCCGGAGCTGCAGGGAGTCTCTCAGCCGCTGGTGATCGCGACCGCTGGAGAGGCACGCCTCGACCCTCTGACCGGCGTACGCATTCGGGGCGTGGTGCCGGAGCCCTCGGGCATGGTCTCTGTCGCCGAGAGAATTCACAGATGGCGTGTGTTGGCGACCAAAGACAACGGCGCGAAGCGTATTGCAATCGTGTACTACAACCATCCTCCGGGGCGCCATAACATTGGCGCTGACAACCTCGATGTCCCTGCGACCCTTTGGCGCCTGCTGAACGACCTGCGCGAGGCCGGTTATGACACTGGAGAATTACCCGCGTCGCAAGAAGCACTGCTGGATATGATGCAAGCCAGAGGTGTCAATCTCCCGCGTGACGCTATGGCCCTCGAGCGTATGAGTTCTGTGGTCAACAACATGGACGCCCAAACCTATGGCCTTTGGTTCAACACGCTCCCTGCGACGGTGAGGGGCGAAATGACCCACGGGCCTTTTGGCTTGCTGGATGCTCAGGTGCGCGAAGCGCTTGCTGCAGGTGAAACCGAACTGGCGCGGGGCCTGATAGAACATGCGGATGAGGAGATGCACCACCTGCTCGAAGGTCTAGATCATCCGGGGCGATCCCGAGCGCTGGCGCTGATGGAGAGCTTGGAAGGCTGCTACATCGAAGCGGTGGAACGAGCTGAGACTATTTCCTGTATGAACCAAACACCCGCGTTGGTGGCGGCTATGCAGGGTACCGGTATCGAAGGCTTTGCCGGTTGGGGTGAGGCGCCGGGCGAGGTGATGGTGCATGAAGACTCCTTCCTGCTGCCAGGGATTACGTTCGGCAATGTGTTCATTGGTCCTCAGCCACCGAGGGGCTGGGAAATCAACGAAGAGCTTTTGCACGCGAATCTGGCTTTTCCTCCCCCTCACCAATATCTGGCTTTCTATCATTGGCTGCACAGTGAGTTCGCTGCCGATGCCTTGATTCATCTGGGGCGCCATTCCACTTACGAGTTCCTGCCTCGACGATCGGTAGGTATAGCGGCGGACGACTATTCACGCATTATTGCCTCAGACCTGCCAGGCATCTATCCATACATCGTTGACGGAGTAGGTGAGGGAATCCAGGCAAAGCGCCGCGGCCTGGCCGTTATGGTTGATCACCTGACGCCGCCTCTGGCGGCCACGCCACTTTACGATGATTTACTGCAACTGCGCCAAATGGTGGAGAGCTTTGAGGCGAGTCACGGCAGTGGCGATGAGGTCATCGCAGACCGTCTCGTCGTCCGCATACGCGATAAAATTGACGCCCTGGAGTTGAAGGAAGAATTGGCGGAAGCCATGTCTGCCGAATTGGCGGTCATGGGCATCGGTTACGATGACGTGGACGACGACATGCTCGTTCATGAAGTTGGCCACTATCTCACGGATCTGCAGGAGCGGTTTATGCCGCTAGGTTTGCACGTGTTTGGGCAGGACTGGCAGGATTCGGCCGTCGATATGATGCTGCAGTCAATGGCCGGCCGGCAAGCTGATCAGGCGGTGATCAGCGAGTCAGCAGCGCGGCTCCGGGCATCACCCAAAGCGGAAATAGAGGGCCTGCTGAATGCGTTGGACGGTGGGTTCGTTGCTCCAGGCCAAGGGAACGACCCGGTACGCAGTCCAGAAAGTCTTCCCACTGGTCGCAATTTCTATGCGTTAGACTCCAGCCTGATACCCAGCCAGGTAGCCTGGGAGCTTGGGCAGGAACTCGCGAAATCGGCGCGTTCGAACAACAGGCAAAGTCCGGACAAAAGTGAAGCGGTGATTCTTTGGGCGTCTGACGTCGTTAGAGACGAAGGTGTCATGATTGCCTTCGGACTGGACATGCTTGGCCTGGAGCCGATCTGGAACAGTCGAGGTATTGTTCGCGGCCTGAAGCAACAGTCAGCGGAGGCCGGCCGGATACGCCGCGATGTGGTATTCACCACCTCAGGGCTGTTCCGTGATCTCTATGGCCAGCAGATGCAACTCCTGGATAAAGCGGTGTTGATGGCTTTGGACGCCAGTGCAGGAACTATCAGGCGTGATTATCCTGCTTTGTCGCTGGCGCTATCTGTCGCTATGGCACCTCTGGGCAAAGAAGCGCAGTACGGCCAGGAGCCGCTGGTGTTCAACCAGATTGCGGCGCACTGGGTGGCGCAGGCAAGAAGCATGATGCAGTCTGGGCTCACCGCTGAGCAGGCGGGCACGTTGGCGAGCATGCGTATTTTCGGGGACGCGCCCGGCACCTACGGCGCTGGCATCAACCGTCTTGCTGAACGCTCGGGCGCCTGGGAAGAGCGAGAGGAGCTGGCTGAAGTTTACGTCAAGCGGCTTGGCCATGCTTACGGGCTACGGGGGTTCGGGGCACCGGCACAGGCGGCATTTGAACAGGCGTTGGTGCGTGTTGAGAACACGTACTTCGGCCGATCCAGCAATTTGTACGGGCTGATCGATAACAACGACGCGTTCGATTATCTGGGCGGTTTGAGTTTGACAGTGGAAGCGTTGACCGGTGCGGCACCTGAGAACTTTGTGATCGATCATGCGGACCCATCGAATGTGAAGACCCAGCCTCTGGGTAGGGCACTGCGCCAGGAGCTGCGCGGGCGATTTCTGAATCCGGAATGGCTTAAAGGACAGATGGTTCATGGCTACGCTGGAGCGCGCACGATGGGCAGCGAGTTTCTGGAGTATCTTTGGGGTTGGCAGGTAACCAATCCGACTTTGGTGGGTGACTGGGCTTGGGAAGAGGTGAAAGAGGTGTACATTGATGATCGCTATGACCTTGGGCTCGATGCTTTTCTGGAAGACGGCCACAACGCCCACGTTAAGAGCAATATGCTCGCCATCATGCTGGTTGCCGCGCACAAAGGCTTCTGGAATGCGGAAGAGGTGACGGTTGAGCAGCTGGCCGGCAGCTTCGCCACCCTGGTAGCCCACAATGGACTGCCCGGCAGCGGTCATACAGACCCTGCGAACCCCATGTTATCTTGGCTTGAGTCCTATTTGGAGCCGGACCAGTGGCAGAATCTGATGGAGCAGATCCAGCAAGCACGCGGTGAGGTGTTCGAGTCACCCAAGGATGTGCTGCGGATAGCGGAAGTGACGCTCCAGGACACCTCTGAAACAATGCAGGACTCGAAGGTGGGCGAACTCATTGAAAATGTGCAGACAGCGCCTGCTGACTCGACAACACAGGAGTTGTTCAACAAATACCCCTATTGGTTCGTCTTACTTGGTCTTGCAGTCCTGCTGGGCTTTTACAGCGGGCTGCGTCAATCAAGCCGTGCGTCGAGCGCCTAGAGACCAGATCTGAGCAGGTGAATGATGTCTTTTGACTATGGAATGGCATTGGGTTTATTGCATCAGTTCGTAGGCTGGCTGCTTTACCCTGTGCTTTGCGCGCTAGCGCTGGCGCTGGTGGCTGTACTATGGGAGTGCGGAACCGCTCTGGCGGAACGCTTGGTCACGTTGCGCCGGTTTGCGGATAGTGGTGTCTCTGTGGTTCGGCAGGCAAGCTTTCACGACTATGCTACACGCCGGCTTGAAGTGACGGACTTGCTAGCCAGGTCGGGGCCCATACTGGGTCTTATGGGCACGCTGATACCGCTGGGCCCTGGGCTGACGGCGCTGGGCTCGGGCAATATCGACATACTGGCTACGGCTCTGACGGTCGCATTTGATACGACGGTCATTGGCTTGTTGATCGGGCTTGTGGCCTACGGAATCGGCCGGATTCGGCGCCGCTGGTACGAGGGTGTCTGGTATGCCCTGGCGGGTTCTGGCGAAACGGGTCATGAGTAGGCCAGGCCGTTTTCGAGCATCCCCATTTGACGAGGGAGACAGTGATCCTCTGACAGGGTTTGCGAACCTGATGGACGTCATGCTTGTATTCGCATTGGGCGTCGTTCTCGCATTCATCGCCCAGAGTCGGGAGTTGCAGGCTCACTTCGATATCGCGCAAGGGGAGACAGTGATCAGCATCGGCGAAGAATTGACCGAGCCCCCAGACACGGTACGCGGGGCCATTGAGGGAGGCGGTGAGGGATTGCAGTCGATGGGCCGTGTTTATCGCGATCCTGAGACCGGTAAACTCATTCTCATCAATGCTCAATGACATGACGAAGTTGCGCAGCGGTCTTTGCTGGACTCTGTGGATGTCACTGCTATGCGTCTTTGCTTCGATGGGCTCTGTCAGCAAGAGTCACGCTTTTGAAGGCACGCCATTGCTGACAACACAACAGTATACGGTCACACGACAGGGCAGATTCCTGCTGATCAGCTTACACCAACCTTTTCGGGTATTGTCGACATCAGCTGTGAACGGCGGTGTGACCGAACACGTGCGTTATCTTGCTAACCACCAGAGTATGGAGGGTAAAGGTCACGATGCTCGTTTAGCCAGTCGGACCGGTTCAAACCGACGCGAGTATCACGCGCAGGTGGCGAATGAATTACAGGTGCCCGCAGGACAGCTGGCGCTGATGGGTACAGCAGCGTCAATGGATCGTGTCGCCATGGTGAGGGAGAGCTTCCGCTCCCTGACCGTCACCGCCCTGGTCACAGCGGGGGTTGCCAACAATGCGAGGCGGGCTGGCGATCCTGCAAGCTGGTACCAAAGCGTTGAAGGAGACTCTGTTGTAAACAGGAAGGTGGTCACTGAAGCGGCGGGTAATGTCCGGGAGGAGGGGCTGGGGAGTGGCCCAGCGGATGACGAGGGAACCATCAATACTGTGGTACTGGTCAATCAGCCGCTGACCCCTGCATCTTTGACGCGTTTGATGATGGTGGCGACGGAGGCCAAGACCTCTGTATTGCAGGATTTGTCGATCGCAAGTCGCTACAGTGTGGAGTTGTCGACGGGCACAGGGACAGATCAGTTAGTCCTGGCCGCGCCGCTTGCCACCACAGAGCCGGAGCTGCCAAGCGCCAGTGGTCATTTAAAGCTGGGCGAGTTGGCGGGCAAAGCGGTGCGGGCCGCTGTGGCTGAGGCCCTGGCTCTACAGAACGGTCTAACAGTCCGCGTCTCACCCTCCGTACTTCAGATTCTTGGCAGATACGGTTTCGATCTCGAAAGTCTGAATGCCGCACTGGATAAGTACCTGGGGCAGCACCCACGCGACCTGGCGTCGTCGAACCTTCCCACGCTGATGCGGGACCAGGGTCTGATTGCCGCGGCACAGGCTTATGCAGTGCTGCTCGATAGCGTTCGGCAGGGGCGACTCTCTGCAGCGCTGGCGCCTGAAACTCTCCGCAATCAAGCCGCTATGGCTGCGGTAGCGGTTTCGGGACGGCCCGAACAATGGCCTTATTATCGACAGCGGCTGGCACTGCGGCCACCGTCGGAGCCTCATACGTACGTACCTGCAATCGATCTTTTCGCTCACGCGATCGCCTTGGGTTGGGAAGATAAGTGGGCTCGATAGCCTGGCAGCGTCTTTACCTGCTCGCAGTTTTGCTCCAGGCAGCAACGGTGAGTGCCGAGATCAGAGTTGCCCTGTGGCACGCTGCACCAGTTCTAGCTGAAGTGGAATCAGACTTGGACGCCAACACGGCTGCTTTGATCGAGGCTATGTCGGTCGCGGCTGAGCACGACGTGTCTTTGTTCATCACCCCCGAACTAGCGCTCACAGGCTATCAGTTTGCCGACGCAATCGGGCTCGAGTGGATGCGCCGCGGACGAGACCGTTGGGTAGGGCGAATACAACAAGCTGCTGATGATTTCAATCTGGGTTTGGTGCTTGGACATGTCGAGTGGGCTGCGGCTGGGCATCGCTACAACACGGCCTACGTCTTCTCACCGGAAGGAAAGCTGCTGGGTAAGCACCGCAAGATCAATACGATCCCTGGAGCGGAAGATTGGTCAACGGCCAGCAGGGAGCCGCCCGCCCTGGTTTCTTTGGATGGTGTTCGACTGGGTGTCTTACTGTGCGCCGACGCATGGAATCCCCGCCATGCGCAGTCGCTGGCTGACCGCGGCGTGGAGCTGATTGTATCACCCGCCAACTGGTGGCCCGGTGAGTACGGTCCAGGAGATACTTGGGAAGATCGTGTCGCTGAAACCGGCGTCCCCATGCTGGTGAACAATCGAACGGGCAAAGAGCGGGCGCTTGACATGTCGCAGGCCCAAAGCGTGTTTGTAGTGCCAAATCGGGGGGAGAGTGAAACGCTGCTGGTGCACCAGTCTCGTGAGAACCGACTGCTGCTTCTCGATATCGAAGTATTCGAGCGACGCTTGCTTGGCTTCGAAACAGTAGCACTGCCGCCGAATACGGTGTACCAGTCCGCTGAACGAAAAGGTCGGCTTCAGGTTCTTACTGAGCACCCTTAGCGGCCTTGCGTTTCGTGATCTCAAAATCCTGCCAGCGGGGGCGCGAGCGCTCATAGATTATCTGCGATATGGGATGAGGGTGGTTTGCAATCACATGCCCGTCATCCAGCTTGTACCAGCTTTCACAGCTGCCCGCCCAGACGGTCTTCTGCAGGTCCGCCTGTATCGCCTGGTTGTACACCTGCTGTGACAGCAACTTCGGTTCGACTAGCTGCGAATCGCCCGCTTGTCGAATCACCTGAATCATGTACCCCGCTGCTGTTTCGATATGGACGATAATCGATCCGAATACGCCGCTGTTTGGGCCCGACATCAGGTAGAAGTTTGGAAATCCGTGTACCATCATTGACTGATACGCTTCAGGTTTTTCGCCCCATAGCGCCTCAAGAGTAGTCTGATCACGCCCCTGTATCGGAAATGGTAGCTGGGCCACTCGGTAACCTGTCGCCATAATAATGACGTCATAGGGGCGCTCCCTACCTGTTCTGCTAAGAACACCGCCGCGGGTCAATCGATCAATGCCCTCAGTGATGACATCCACGTTGTCTCGATTGAGGCTTGGGTAAAAGTGCTGCGTAACGAGGGGCCGCTTGCAACCAAACTCATAGTCTGGGATGAGTTCCTCAACGAGATCTTCGTCCTCAACTGTGGCGCGGATGTATCCTTTGAGAGCCTCTTCAACCCGAGGCCTTTGCGTCGAGTCTTCGGGGAATACGGCTCGATAGCCGATTTCTGACATCGTGTGTGTGCGCAAGCGCTGGAGCTTGTAGGCCAGAGGTACATACTCGTACACCAGCTGCCGCAAGCGAGATACCTCGCGGTTATCCTGTGGCGACACCCAGTTTGGTGTTCGCTGATACATGTCGACTTGCTCAGCGACTTTGGCTATTTCCGGAATGATCTGCACAGCGCTGGCGCCGCTGCCGATGATGGCAATGCGCTTGCCCGTGAGATCAACGTCGTCCTGCCATCGGGCAGAGTGAAAGGATATGCCCTCGAAGTCCTCTGCGCCGGCAAAAGATGGCGTGTTGGGGATGTGTAATCCTCCGGTGGCCAACACCAGGTGTTGCGCCTCCTGTCTTTGGCCATTCAGCTCGATTTCCCACAGCTCGCTGTCTTCATTGAAACGAACACCCTGAACCCAGCTGTTGAGCTGAATAAAGGGACGCACGCCGAGGGCGTTCGCAGCGCTTATGCTGTATTCAAGCAATTCATCGCGGGGCGCCCACCGTTTCGACCAATTGGGGTTGGGGTAGAAGGAAAAGCTGTACAGAGCAGATTGGACATCGACGTGCAAGCCCGGATAGCGGTTGTGCCACCATGTGCCGCCGACTTCCGGAGCTGCCTCATAGATGCGGAAATTTGTGATGCCTGCGTCTAGCAGTTCTTTGCCCATAGCGACGCCGCCGAAGCCGGCACCGACGATGGCAACGTCAAGAGGTTTGCCTGCTACATTGCTTGGTTCGGTGGGCCCCATACGCGGCATGCCCATGGGCAGCGCGAGGAACAGGCAGTAGCTCACCAGTAGTGCCCCCAGCTTGGATAGCGAAGTCGGCAACTTTGCGAAACCCAGTCGGAACACGATGGCGCTTCCTGCGCACCACAGCAGCTGGGATAACCCATAAAGACTTGGCAGCGGATTTAACATGAGAAAGAAAGCGATGGCTGTCAGTAACAATAGGACCGGTGACGGCAGGCTAAGGTCGACCTGCTTGTTCAGCCAGAGAAAAATCAGGTAAGAAGCAACGGCCCCAAAGAGAGCCAATTCTGGATAAAGAGCGTGAACCAGATACCAGTACGCGGCCAGGAACATATGGAAAGCGATATTGGTAATAACGAGTACAACCCGGTAGATGTGGCGCATGCAAAACCCTTGTTGCTTATTATTGCTATCTTTTGACTTACTTCGATCAGATTGTAGCTGCATGCCGAGAACACGCAATCCCTAACGGTCGATGCAAGAATCACACGACCGTCTTGGTCACAGTAGATACGGTAAACGCCGGATGCGATTCAGCTGTCTGGGGCGGCGCAGTTATCCAGTAGGTAGCTGATTGCACCGTCAAGGTTGTCGTGATCGAGGTTGGTGCCATCCAAAAGCCGCAGTTTGACCTCGCCTGTCTCTGCCTCCCGGGCGCCTATTATGGCCATATAAGGGACTTTCCTAAGAGCGTGCTGGCGAATCTTATAGCTGATCTTTTCGTTGCTGGTATCAACGGTGCAGCGTAATCCTGCGCTTTCCAGTGTTTCACCCATCTGCATGGCGGCTTCATTCTGAGAGTCGGTAATGGTCAGCACACTCACCTGAATGGGGGCCAACCAGGCGGGTAGTTTGCCGGCATAGTGCTCAATGAGAATGCCAATGAATCGCTCCAGGGAACCGAACAGCGCCCGGTGCAGCATGACGGGTCGCCGACGCTCACCGTTCTCGTCAACATATTCCAGTGAAAAGCTCTCTGGCAAGTTCATATCGACCTGCAGAGTGCCGCATTGCCAGTCACGGCCGATTGCGTCGTGCAGTACGAATTCCAATTTAGGACCGTAAAAGGCGCCTTCGCCCGGGTTCAGATCATAGTCAAGCTTTAGTGCCTGCAGGGAATCGATCAAAGCGGCTTCTACAGTATCCCAGATGGAATCGTCGCCCATTCGATTCTCTGGGCGGGTAGACAGTTTGATGCTGATATCGTCGAAGCCAAAATGTCGGTAAATGTCCAAGACCAGTTCAATGATACTCGTGCACTCGGACTGCATTTGGTCAGGTGTGCAGTATATGTGGGCATCGTCTTGGGTAAAGTGTCTGACACGTAGCAGGCCATGCAGTGAGCCGGAGGGTTCGTATCGATGCACTTTGCCAAACTCCGCCATGCGAATGGGCAGATCTCGATAGCTCTTCAGACCAAAGTCGTACATCAGCACGCTCCCGGGACAACTCATCGGTTTCAACGCCAGGGTCTTGTCATCGGGTGTGTGGGTTGTATACATATGCTCCTGATAATTCTGCCAATGCCCGGAAGTCTCCCACAGGCTCCGGTCCATAATGTCTGGCGTATTAACCTCAATGTAGCCGGCTCCCTTTTGTCGTCGACGCATGTAGTCTATGAGTGTCTGGAACAGCGTCCAGCCCCTGGGCTGCCAAAAAACAGCGCCAATCGCCTCCTCGTGAAAGTGAAACAGCTCTAGCTCCCGCCCAAGGCGGCGATGATCTCGCTTCTCAGCCTCGGCCATTCTGTCCAGATAGTTACGCAAGTCCTTCTTGCTGGCCCATGCGGTACCGTAGATTCGCTGTAGCTGTTCGTTTCTGGCGTCTCCTCGCCAGTAGGCGCCAGAGATTTTGGTTAGCTTCATATGCTCGAGAAAACGTGTGTTCGGTACGTGCGGGCCGCGGCACATGTCGACGTACTCTTCATGGAAGTACAGTGCGAGTGGTGAGTCTCCAGAGATCTCTTCGATAAGTTTCAGTTTGTAGGTCTCGCCACGCTGCTTGAAAATGGCCATAACTTCTTCACGAGGGAGGACCTTCTTTTCCACAGTGTAGTGCTTGGCGATGAGTTGCTGCATGCGCTCCTGGATACTGTCTAGATCCTCAGCGGTGAACGGGCGATTGTAAGCGATGTCGTAGTAGAAGCCGTCATCAATAACGGGGCCAATGACCATCTGCGCGTCAGGGAACAGCTGCTTGACGGCGTGTCCGACCAAGTGGGCACAGGAGTGACGAATGATGTCGAGCCCGTCCGAATCCTTGGCCGTTACTATTCTGACGTTCGCATCGTTGGTTATCAGGTCGCAGGCATCGATGAGCTGGCCATTGACCTCACCAGCAATTGTCGCCTTTGCCAGACCTGGCCCAATGCTTGCGGAGACATCCATTAAGGAAGGTGCAACGGCGAATTCCTTCACGCTGTTGTCCGGCAGTGTGATCGCTACAGTGGCTTCCGAAACGGTATTCATGGTCTGTCCATTCGTAGAGGCGAGGTGCTATTTTTGATCAATGACCACAGCGTTGTGTGGGTGCAGACTCTCTTGGTGTTCCACCTTCAACCAATAGTCGGCAATGGAACTCGATTGCTCAAGGTAGCCCTTGATGCGGCGAGCCGCGTCTTCACAGAACATTAGGTTCTCGGCATTGATCTTGGCGAATTCCTGCTCATCCACACGCTTCACCGCTGTTTGTACTGGCGTTCCGATGGCGGCTTCCAGCTGAAGAATCAGCGATGAAAACTCAGGCCATGGATTGTCATCCATTATTAGTTTCACGTAGGCATAAGACCGCTGAGCGTGAGGCGTGGCCACGCTGCCACGTTCTGACTGAATCCAGTTGAGCAGGGACGCCCTGTCAATGTCAGTGCCTGAAAACTCGGAGTCGATGGCGTTGGCGAGCTGTTGCCTGGACAGTGACGCCGAACATGGGCAAGTGCTGGAGTACGGAATGGTGACTTCAATACTGTGGTTGCGTTTGCCACTGGCTAGCGTAGCAGATACTTTCATCGGGTATGTCTGATAGCCACTTTCTCCACTTCGTAATGCTTGCTTTTTCAGCAATAGATCAAAAGCAAGTTCAATCTTTGCATTATCGCTGATGCCCGCTTGAGAGGAGATGGACTGGTCAAGCATACGATCCAGTTGGGACTTACTGCATGTTTCAGTATCGAGCTGGTTCAGAATTGAATACAGCCGCGACATATGAATACCCTTGGCGGAGCCGTCCCGAAGGCTCACGTAAACACTGGCTTTGGCGAGCGAGGTCTGACCGTCTGCCGTCTCCCGTGCAAGCCGTATTGGCACATCTATTTGTTCCATGCCCACCCACTGCAAAGGCGATGAGAGTTCCCGGAGAGTGTCGCTGGTTACGTCTGGCAAGGTATCGAATCTGTACATACCGGCAGTGACCTATCGATTAAATGCCAGTCGCATAGGAGATGGTGCGGTCTGCGTTACTTTCTGACCGTCGAAAACCTGGGTGCCGTTGACCCAGGTGCCCCTGATTGATGATTGGAATGCGTGCCCGGTAAAGGGCGACCACGCGCATTTGTACAGAATATTGTCTTCCGTCACCCTGCAGGGTTGATCGGGTGCCACAACGACTAGGTCCGCATAGTAGCCCTCGCGAATGTAGCCGCGCTGATCGATGGCGTAGCGCTTCGCTGGGTTGTGGGCTGCCTTCTCAACGACGAGTTCTATGCTCATCCTGCCGTAGTGGACGTGGTCTAGCAGGCTGGGCAGAGCGTGCTGGACCAGAGGAAGTCCCGCCGGGGCATCTGAATAGTCACGCTGTTTTTCTTCCAGCGTGTGGGGCGCATGGTCAGTGGCAATAATATCGATTTGGCCTGTGTGTAGAGCCTGAATGAGAGCGTCTCTGTCGGATTCGTTCTTGATCGAAGGATTGCATTTGATCAGATTACCAAGGCGCGGGTAGTCGTGCTCACTGAACCATAAATGATGTACACACGCCTCAGCAGTAATGCTCTTGCCTTCAATGGCGCCTTCATCGAAAAGGCTTAACTCTGTTGCCGTGGTAATGTGCAGGACATGTAGCTGACTGCCGTAGCGTTTTGCCAGGCTCACAGCGTATTCAGAGGAGGCAAAGCAGGCGTTGGTATCACGCAGATTCGGGTGATCTTCTATCGTGAGCTTCGCCTTGGAACTCAGCAGTCGTTTCTCATTTTGCCGAATAATGGGCCCGCTTTCGCAGTGAGTCACAATGAGGGTTGGAGCCTCCCTGAAGATGGCCTCAAGCGCTGCAGGGTCTTCAACCAGCAGATCGCCGGTAGATGCACCCATGAACACCTTGATGCCGCAGTGCTTGCTGGGATCGAGCAGCTTGATCTGCTCCAGATTGTCTTCTGTGGCACCAAGATAAAACGAGTAGTTCGCGATGGAGCTGTCTGCAGCCAGCGAAAACTTCGCTTCCAGTGCGGAAATGGTTGTCGTCGATGGATTGACGTTCGGCATTTCCATATAGCTGGTAATACCACCCGCGACAGCTGCACGCGACTCGCTCGCGATGTTGCCTTTGTGCGTCAGGCCTGGCTCTCGGAAGTGAACCTGATCATCGATCATTCCAGGCAACAAATAGCAGCCGTGTGCTTCAAGGACGATATCGTTGGGTTGAGCAGAAATACTGGGTGAGATTTCGACGATGCGCCCATTCTCGATGCGTACGTCGGATTCGAAAGTCTTGCCCTCGTTTACGACCAGAGCGGCCTTGAAGAGTGTGGATGACATAGCATGTTTGCCTAGTTGGAATTCGCAGACATCAGCGCGCGCGCTCGCGCTTGCCTGCCAAAGATGGTTCGCCTAATAGGTAACAAACTACGGTCGTGGTGTATGTCGTGAGCGTCCTGGACCCCGCTGCAGCGCGATGGCTGAGACAGGCAGAATAAGGGTGTGAGTCTAGCGTTTTTCTGGCCGGATGTTCGAGCTGGCGTGGGCCTTTGCGTCCACAAGCGACTGAAACCGACAGAGCAGCCTACTGACTCAATAGGTGCCATAATGGCGCTGCCGTATGCCACGGTAACGCCATAAGGTTCCGCGGGTGGTAAGCTGTTGTTATCTCCAGGGATTGTCAATGCGGGTAGCCCTTAGAAGCCGGGTTCTGTTGATCAATATGATACATTGTAACATTTATCACTATTTAGTGCATTGGTCGTTATAGGAATGGCCCAGTTATTTGTGGAGGACCTGACAGTACTGGATTTCTCGTTTCTCGATCGAGAACGTGGCTTGGTGGGAGAGTCCTGGATCGTCGACATTGTTCTGGCCGGAGGGCTCGACGAGCAGGGGATGGTGCTGGATTTCGGGCGCGTGAAGAAGCAAATCAAGCACGTGATTGACGAGGAGGCTGATCATCGCTTGTTAGTACCCCGTTACTCACCTGGCTGCAGCGTCAAGTTGAGCGATGATGACATGACGGTCGATTTCGAGCTGGCAAACGGTGGAACCATCCGCCACCAATCGCCTGAAACGGCGGTACTGCTGGTTGACTCCATTTCGGTCTGCACAGAGTCGGTCGCAAGCTATTTGCGCGGAAAATTGAGGGATGTGCTGCCCCCTAGCGTGTCCTCAGTAGCGCTGGCACTTCGAGCTGAGGAGGCCAGTGGCCACTACTATCATTACAGTCATGGGCTGCAGAAGCATGCGGGGCAATGCCAGCGGATTGCCCACGGCCATCGGTCGCGTATTGAAGTGGAGGTGAACGGCGTTAGAAACAGAGATTACGAGGAGCAGTGGGCCGCACGTCTGCTCGACAGCTACGTAGCCACTGTCGAGCATTTACAGGAACGGTTTGAGCTCAACGGCATCCCGCACAGTCGGCTTGCGTACACCGCGACGCAGGGTAGCTTTACGCTGATCGTTCCCAGCTCATGTGTATTCGTGATACCGGGCGAGAGCACTGTAGAGAACATCGCCGAGTTCATAGCAGAAAGAATCTCTGAGCAAGAGGTGGGGGAAGTGAGTGTGCGAGCCTTCGAAGGCGTTGGTAAAGGTGCGATCGGGTTCGCCGGATCTAAAGCAGCCGAGTAGATGAAAATGTGTCGAGCTGTACTTCGGAATAGCGGCCGGTGAGGAAACTCTTCTTTCTGATCTCGTCCGTTGTTACGGGCATTGCTACCGGTCTAATAGCAACCATGTTTTTGCTGCAATTCGTTATGGAGCGTACATCTATTAAAAACGGAGCATGGCAGCATAACCCTTACGTTGGCAGCGATGAGGCGAACGGCTACAGTCGAGCCGCCATTGCGCTGATTGGTTTTCTTGGCATGACACGCGAGGAGAGCATTTATTTTGTGGCTCGTACCGATGATGAAGGCCATCCACTTACCGGTGAATGCACGTACCGGGTCGAGGGGTCATTTGCTCAAAACGAAGCTCGGTGGTGGAGTATCACGGTGTACAATACCAAGAACAGCAAGCTGATAGAAAACGAGCACGACCGGTATTCCTTTAGCGGAGATACCTTACCGCAACACGAAGACGGTAGTTTCGCTTTTCGCGTCTCAGCCGCCGGAAACAGCGGTTATTGGATACCTGTCCAGCGCGACAGCGATTTTGATTTGACGCTGCGTATGTATGAGCCCTCTCCACGCGCGATGCACAATCCCCATGAAATCAGATTGCCAAGCATTACCAAGGAGGTCTGCTCTTGAGTCTTAAGCGATGGCTGCTGCTCGCGCTCGGCGTCGCGGTTGGAACCCACCTTATGACGCTTTTCGCAACACCCTATGTGATGATGGGTGGTGTCCACTTGATCGCCAGGCTCAATGACGGGCATGGTCACCTGCAGATCTTTCCCAAGGTACAGGCCGGGAAAGATGTCGTCGTACGAAGTAGCCCGGATCTCCTTTACTCTGCATGTCCTTTTGATTTGAGCAAAGGCAACTACGAGATTCAAGCGCCCCCTACCGATAGCTATACGTCCGTCTCTATGTTTGCCTACAACACGGACAACTTCTTTGCGCAGAACGATCTGGACTCACCCGATGGAATTCACCTTGTGCTCGCGAAACCCGAACGACAGGTGACCGTTCCGGAGGGTGCAACGCTGGTCAAGTCTGAAACGCCGTATGGTTTGATCTTGTTTCGTTACTATGTTGCCGACAAGCAGGTTGTCGAACTGGATGCCATCAGAGCTAAAGCTACCTGTAGGCTCCTTTCGACATAGTTTGGTAAGAAATGCCGAGAGACATCGGAGAGTAACTTGTCGCAAATGAGGATAACAGAATGCAAGTGATCATTGTGGGAGGGACCCACGGCAACGAACGTACTGGCGTACAACTGATCCGTCGTCTACGAGCAGGTTCTAATGAATTGGAGCGTCCCAACTTCGAGGCCAGCACCTTGTTGGCGAATGAGTTGGCAATAAAGGAGAATTGCAGATATCTCGATCAAGACCTCAATCGTTGCTTCAGCAATGCCCTGCTGGAGCACGAGTCAACTAATCGCGAGCAGGCGCGTGCGCATGAGATCAATCGGCTGATCGGACCGAAGGGTTCAGACAGCAAAACGGACTGGATCATCGATCTGCACACCACCACGGCCAACATGGGTGTCACTTTGGTATCACACCAGCACGACTCGCAGGCGCTGGACATGGCCTTCTACATTCAGCAGCGTATGCCCGAGTCAACGCTGTTCTATGAGGATAACGCCGCTGAAGATGATCCCTTTCTTTGTTCGATTGCAAAACATGGGCTGCTGATTGAGGTTGGCCCCGTAGCTCAAGGTTTGCTTCGGTGGGATGTGTTTGAGAGTACACGTCAGGCTTTGTCACACGCCTTGGATTTCATCGATCTGCAGGTTAGTGGGAACGTCAGCTTACCTTCTCCGCGAAAAGCCGAGGTATTTCAGTTTATTGAGAAGCTGCATCTACCACGCGATCGAGAGGGCGAGATATGTGGCATGATTCATCCTGATTTGCAGGACAGAGATTACCAAGAACTGGCGCCGGGAGATCCTATTTTTATACTCGATACTGGCGAAACTGTTCTTTTCGAGTATCCTGAGCCGGTCTTTGTGGCGTTTGTCAACGAGGCAGCCTACTACGACCAGGCGCATGGTTTATCTCTGATGCGAAAACGGCAGTTGACGTGGGGTGAGTGAGTTGACTTGATGGGTTCGATCACTCGCACCTTGGGCGCTGGAGCTTACATCGCGACAATCAGGTCGCTGTGCGTAGGAGAATTGGCTTATGAAGGCAGCGGTTTTCGAGGGTCCGGGGCAACCCTTAATCATTAAGGAATTGGCTACGCCGACCATCGGCGCTAGCGAGATGCTGGTGAAGGTGCGCCGGTGCGGTATCTGCGGAACAGATATCCATGCCTCTCGTGAAGGGCCGTTCATGGCACCTGCCGACACGGTCTTTGGTCATGAGTTCGTTGGTGACATCGTGGAGATCGGACCAAGTGTCCCGGCCGGTTTGTTTGCTATTGGCGACCGTGTGACCTCGCTGCCGTTCATTGGTGAGAAGACCATCGGCTTGGGTGAAATTTCTGGGGCCTACTCGGAATACGTCAAAGTCGGTTACGAACTGGTGTTGAAAATACCCGCGAACCTTGATGACAACCGGGCCGCTTTGATAGAGCCGCTGGCGGTTGGATTGCACTCAGTTAAGATGGCTGAGGGGATAGCTGAAAAGAATGTTCTGATTATTGGTGCAGGGCCTATTGGACTGGCCTGCGCTTTGTGGTGTCGATTTTTTGGCGCTCGCTCGATCGTCCTGAGTGAGATGTCGCCCACCAGAATCGATATGGCACGTACGCTAGGTTTTAGTGAGTTTGTAGATCCGGGCGGGGATGTAGGTGCAGAGTTTGCGGTACTGACAGATTCAGCGCCCGAAGTGCAGTTTGAATGTGTGGGCGCACCGGGACTGTTACAAGCCTGTATTGAGCGAGCCCCTGGCAGGGGAATCATTATGGGCATAGGGGTATGTGATCATCCTGATGAAATTGTGCCGCTGAATGCCTTCCTTAAAGAACTGCGTATCCAATGGGCGGTAGGCTACGACAGGGAAGACTTCCAATTTACTATTGATATGATGGTGGCGGGGCGGATTGACGCCAGTTGTATGATCACCCAAGTGGTAGGATTGCAAGATGTACCGGACGTATTTGAGGCGCTTCGCAGCCCGTCTGACCAGTGTAAAGTCCTTATCGATTTGGTGCGCTAGGTGCATGCTAGCCTGCTGCAGGTCTTTGCGTGCCGGGCGGGCGTCAGTTTTAAACTAAAAACGGCGACCAGGGTGTTTGTGCAATTGGCCAGCCGTTGATAAGTCAATTTGATTGCGATATGCGCTCGCACGGCGTAACTGCTACACAGTAGCAGTTGACAGGGCATTTTCGAGTCATGGATAACCTCGCGGTAAACGGCCGAAAGCAGCTCACTTCTGGTGGTCATCACTGCCAAGGCGATTTGTGGCCGATGGTGTGGCAGCTGCGGCAATGTTGGATAAGAACCAGGCCGACGCGGCCATTAGCTGCAACCAATCGCCGCCTGAATCAATTTCATCGATCAGTACACTCGCTATCCATCCCAAGCTGGCAACGGTTTGTCCCAGCCATTCAGGGCGAGTGAACCTGTTACGATGACTGTGCTTCTTTTCAGAGTGGACCTGGCTACCGTGTTTTGCCCTCAACACACACATTCCTCCCCACAACAGGATAGATCGTCAAGGTACATGCCCCACAGACGGTAAGTCTCCAACTCCTCGCCCGCGAGTCCCAAAGAGGTCGCGATGGCTTTGGCAACCACGGCAAACCGTTGGCGGTACTTATAGATGAAACAAAACACCTGGTTCTCATGACGCACCGCAGGCCCGCAAAGAAATACACCGGGGCAGATAGTTGACTCGTCGTGCTCATTCAGAAGGGGAAAACCATCGTCTCGAAGCGCGAATAGATTTGCGATCAGCATATGGCTGCCTTCAAATCCTCCGGCCCACAGGGGTTGAGCTTCCGTATGGAACTCTCTGCCGTCCATGGCTGTGACAATGTAACCGGTGCTCCTTTGAGATACAGAGACTACGGGTGTATTTGCATGCAGTTCTACCTGTTCACAGAACCAGTCTTCCCGCATCCTTTCGAGGGTGAAGGGTGAGAGCGTTATGCTTGGATCTGAGCTCGTGCTCTCCCACGGGCAGCCGCTATCGAATAGTCGAACCAGTTTGTCTCGATACGCCAGATGGTAGGCAGCATCGATGCCGCTCTCGTAGCCACCAATGATGATTATGTCGTTGCTGTCTACGTCATCGTAGCTGCCGATGGTTGACGTGTGCCGGCACAATTCGCTGCCGGGAAACGCCATGCGGCGCGGGTACTGGAACTCGCCTGCGGCCCAGATCACGTGTTTTGACCGGAGCGTTGCGTCGGATGTCTCTATCAAGAAACCCTCCTCGTCGCTGGTGACCCGAGTGACGAAACTCTGTTCGCGAACCGGCAACTGGAAGTACTCAGCAATGTCATACAAGTGCTCTGCAAAGTGCTGTCCCGTTGGGTGTTCCACCTGCAGGCTGTAAGCTGGGGAAGCTCCGATCGCAACTGAGTTCAAGTCCAGCATCCCAATGGAGTTCGTAGGGAAGGATGGCGTGATGAACTGTGTCTCGGCCGGCCAGGAAGCAAAGGATGCGCCGATGTGGTACCGCTCTAGAATCAAAAAGTTGTTGATCCCTGCGTGTCTCAGAGCAACGGCGACGCCTACACCAGCTGCTCCGCCACCTACGATTATCACATCATAATGGTTGAAGCCAGAATCTGCGTTCATCAGCACCGCGCCTCGCCGAGTGATCTCGGTGTGGTGGCCGAAGCGTAGCTACGGTCACCGCGGTAGTGTGCCCTAGTGGCATGAATTGAGCGTATTGGAGCCATTGGGTCGCCCGCTAGTCGATCTTTTGCAAGGCCGTGCCATCGGCGCGATCCTCTACGATGAAGCCAAGGGCAGCAAGATCGTCGCGAATTCTATCCGCGGTCTCGTAGTCTTTGGCAGTTCGCGCGGCCAACCTCGCCGCCACCAGGTGAGATATCTCTTCACTGACGTCACTCCGCGCGGAATCTTCTCGCAACCAGGCCGATGGGTCTTGTTGAAGAATTCCAAGCAGTTCTCCCGCACTGCGCAACGCAGCCTTGTGAACCCCGCGCTCCAGGTCCGTATTGGCCTGGCGAGCCGATTTAGCGATGCGGAACAGCTCTGCGATCGCCTTTGGAAAATTCAGATCATCATCCAGGGCCGCAACGAAGTCATTCAGTTGGCCGGCCGGGCAGTCAATATCAGGTGCGTCGCTCAGATCGCGCAGTGCGCGATACAGCCGATCCAGTGAGCGTTTTGCCTGGGCAAGCGCTTCCGAACTCCAGTCCAGTGGCTGACGATAGTGCGCGCTCAGCAGTGCAAACCGGATAGCTTCTCCTGGCGCCTCATCGAGAAGATTGCGCACCAGCAAGACGTTGCCGACCGACTTGGACATTTTCTGGCCTTCGACCGTGACAAAGCCGTTGTGAACCCAGTGTCGGGCGTACAACGTACCATCGTGGGCTGATGTGCCCTGGGCAATCTCGTTCTCATGGTGGGGAAAGATAAGGTCCTGGCCGCCGCCATGTATGTCGATGGACGTTCCGAGATGTCGCTCGATCATAGCGGTACACTCTATGTGCCATCCGGGTCGGCCACGGCCCCAGGGGCTGTCCCATCCTGGCAGATCGGGTGTCGAGGGCTTCCAAAGCACAAAGTCCGCCGGGTCTCGCTTGAAGGGTGCCACCTCAACTCTGGCGCCCGCGATCATCTCATCGCGGTTGCGACCGGATAAATCACCGTAAGCAGGGAATGAGGGGACGTGAAACAAGACATGCCCTTCGACCGCGTACGCATGGCCACGCTCGATCAGTCGCTCAACCATGTCAATGATCTCGTCAATATGATCTGTCACCCTTGGTTCCAGATCGGGCAGCAAAACACCCAATGAAGCCATATCTTCGTGGTAGGCGTCGATAAAACGCTCGGTCACGACCGAGATCGGCTGTCCTGTATCCTTTGCAGCCGCATTGATTTTGTCATCGACATCCGTGAAGTTGCGGGCGTAGGAGACTCGACCATAACGTCGCTTCAGAAGACGGTAGAGAACGTCGAAGATGACGGCCGGTCGGGCATTGCCGATGTGCGCGAAGTTGTAGACGGTTGGCCCGCATACATACATAGTGACATGATCGGGACTGGCCGGAACGAGCCGCTCTTTGGTCCCAGTTAGGGTGTTGGTCAGAAAAAGCGGCATGGCTGGGCCTCCTCAATCAGGTGGGCGCTATCGCCACAGATCGTGACGAACGCATTCATAAATGGGCTGCCCATCGACGAATCGATCTTGCTGTGTTGCATTGGGTTTGTCTCTTTCGCTCAGGCTGATACAGCCGCCAGGCAGTCTGCGCAAGTACCCTTCACTTCAACCACAGGGCGCGTCACGCTGAATCCGAGGTCGGCGGCGCCCTCGGAAAGCAGGTAGCCGATACGCGGGTCCTCCAGTTCCTCGGATGATCCGCAGTCGGCACAGATGAAGTAAACACTCTCGTGGCGCCGTTCTGGATGCGCACATGGCACGTATGCATTGTGGCTTTCAATCTTCGATACGAAGCCCTGTGCCATCAGAAACTGCAAGGCACGGTAAACCGTCGGTGGGCTGACCGAGCGGGAAGTTCTGAGTTTGAGGGCCTCAATGAGTTCGTAGGCGCCGGCTGGGCGGTCGTGTTCCCAGAGGAGTTCTAGAACCTGTCGACGTTGCTGGGTAAGCCTGACCCCTCGGTCGTCGCAAAGGGCTCTGGCCACGGCCACTCGTTCAGCAGGCGATTGGAGCGGTCTGTGTTCATGTTCGATGCAGGGTTGGGGCTGTGTGGGCGAGGGTTTCATCGCGAGAAATCCTTTTGCGATTCTCAATTGATATGTTATAACGTTGCCGTTTTTGCCACAAGCACTGACTTGCCGCGCGGCCAAAGCTTAGGAAGATCAATGAAATCAAGAGCTTACGTAGGTGTTTCCGCGAATTCAGCGGAATCGATCTAATGAAAACCGAATCCCCTGGCGACGTTGCTTCGCCCAGTTTTGCCGATCGAGAATCGATCGTTCAGGTCGAAGAAGGCGACCAGTTGGCCCCCAAGTTCGACGCCGACGGACTGATTCCCTGCATAACAACCGACGCTGAAACAGGCGATGTTTTGATGTTGGGGTACATGAATGCGCAGGCGCTGGCACGGACCATTGAGACCGGTGAGGCGCATTATTGGAGTCGAAGCCGTCAAACCCTCTGGCGTAAGGGTGCGACCAGTGGCCTGGTGCAGAAAGTTGTAGAGATGCGCATCGATGATGATCAGGACGCCGTCTGGATTCGCGTCAGGGTAGCCGGCTCAGGCGCCAGCTGCCACGTCGGGTATCGCTCATGCTTCTACCGATCGATTCGCTGTGGCGAACCTTTGACGGAGTCCGCACACCTGATATTCACCGAGTCGGAGAAAACATTCGATCCGCAGGAAGTTTATGGCGATGCACCCAATCCAACACAGCTTTAAGAATAAGCTCTTATACGCCCAGTGCGAGCGTGGTATAACGGTAGGGTGTACTGCGGATTTGTCGCTTCGGTCGGGTGATGTTGTTAGCCTCAGCAAGTTAGGGGCTCTGTGCAAGCGGAGCACGGCGATCATAGGGGATTAATATGTCAGCAAAGGCTACAGGTCGAAAAAAGACAGCAGCAAAGGCAAGCGGCAAGGCGGCCACTCGGGCTAAGGCAGCGGCTCCTGTCGGTGATTCATGGTTTCAAAACTTTGAACCCTATGCGCCAAAAAAGGGTGAGGAGTACATGAGCGACAGTCAACTAGAGCACTTTCGTAAGATCCTTGAAAGCTGGAAGAACGATCTCATGAAAGAGGTGGACCGTACGATTGACCATCTGCGGGACGAAGTTGGCAATTTCCCCGACTCGAATGATCGCGCGTCTCTTGAAGCGGATTTTGGACTTGAGCTGAAAACTCGCGACAGAGAGCGCAAATTAATCCGCAAAATAGACTCCGCATTGGACCGTATTTCTCAAGGTAACTACGGATACTGTGAAAAAACCGGCGAAGAAATCGGACTCCGTCGGCTTGAGGCAAGGCCCATCGCTACGATGTCGGTTGAAGCGCAGGAGCGCTACGAAGAGATCGAGCGTCACTTCGGCGACTGAGTGCCGACCAGGAAGGTCGCTTTCGCACTGCTTGCGTAAGTCTGCTAGCACAAAGATGGTATCGATCTACAAGACCACCCTGGTCCCACGGCCAGGGCTCAGCCACGACGTGGTTACTGGAATAGTAGAAGGTTTACAGTGGGGCCCGGAGGCCCCATGTGAAGCGAGGGTGGCGATTTATTGATCCGGTCTGTAGAAGCCGCAAATTTTGTGTCCGTCCGGATCAAGGAAGTAGCACAAATAGATGCCGCCCATATCACTTTCACGTAGACCGGGAGGCTCTTCCACGCTGGTGCCTCCATTAGCGACCGCCACATCGTGAAACTCTTTGATTTGCTCCGGCGAGCTGCATGTAAACCCAATGGTAGAACCGTTGGCCACCGTTGGCGCCTCACCATCAATCGGTTCGGTGATGCAAAAAGTCGCATCATCGTGTATGTAGAAAAGGCGTGTCTGGCCCGTCGTATTCACATGATCAAATGGCGCGCCGGCACCGAGTACGGCCAATACTGCATTGTAGAATTCTCTTGATCTTTCGATATCACGTGAACCGATCATGACGTGATTGATCATAGTGGTCTCCTTATTCAAAGTTTCGGGTAAACAGGTAGAAACGTCTAGTGACGACACTGGATGATAGAGCAAATTCGAAGCTCAGTGTCATTCGACAGTCAGGGTAATCATGTTTGAGCACCAATTGGGTGTACAACTGGATCTTGCGATTGATGACCTATTGCTAACCAGTTTTTTTGCCACAGTGGATACCATGGTGCTCTGATGTTTTATTCGCACAGGGGAGGGGCTTCATAGTCCAGATTGAGGTAATCAAAATAGTTCTGGCCCAGAGCGATTCTGCGAAATGCCTCGTCGTCAAGCGCGGCCAGAACACGACTGGTGACCTCTAGTTCCCTCACGTACTGATTCGGGTCTTTATAGCCGGCTGCGACGAAGTCTGTGCCAGGTAAAACTCGGTCAGAGTATTCGTTAATAAACGGGATATAGACGTCACCCCATTGATGGTACTCGTTGTAGAGGACATCCCAGGAAAGGTCGATCATCACGTTAGGCAGCTGGTCCATCGACGCTTTGATCATGTCTACGTGTGCCTGAGGGTCCATGTCGGTCAGCTCCTTGGACAAACCCATGTGCGCCCAGACAATTTTGTTATCCGGATAGCTCTCGGCAATGTGGTGCAATAGCGGTAGAAACTCAGTCGGATTGTCGTTGTTCCCCAGGTCGGCGTGCAGCGTGATCGGAACGTCACGCTCCGCCAGCAACTTCATAAATGGAGCCCAGGCATCGATGTCTTCCAAGGTCGCCGGCTCGTGGTAGTTGCCCAGCAACGCTTGTTTGACCACATTCAGCTCACCTGTCCATGAGAACATCTCGGGGAATTCGCGATCGTACAGCTCTATCGTCTCTACAACTCCCTCCGGGTTCGCCAGATCCATAAACGTCATCGAGAGCGTAATGTGAATGTTTTCAGGTTTCAGATTGGCAACATCGAGGCCATTGGAGAAATCGTTCTTAATACTGGGCAGGGCGGGAACGCCCGGGCAGTCGAGGTAGTAGGTGCAACCTGAGTCCAGTGCCAGTATCTGGCCAATGCCGAAGTAGTTGACGAAACGCACGCCCGCCCGATCGAGGACTTCCCACATCTCGGTGAACTCGATGGGCGGACCACCGAAGGGTCGGGGGTGGAAATGTGCATCAACGACGCTGGTGTAAGGGTTTTTGCTTCGATCGAAGCAGTAGTCGGGGGTTGCACCGGGGATAAAGTTCTCCAGGGTGTGATCAGGCTCGGGAAGCAGTAACCAGGGTTCATCGCTAGCAAGCCAGGGGTAGGGTTCTGTACCCACGATACCTGGTGTGTCTGTGTGGGTTGTTGTCGTAGAGCAACTGATGCCAGCCGATGCCGCCAAAGCAATGGTTATACGTCTCAGTGTTTCTCTCATATCCCCAACCGGGCCTTGAAACCCAACAGTATAGTCAAGGTGCGTCGTCTGTCGGCTGAGCGGTGGACTGGATCCAGTTCAGGTTGTTCTGGCAGTGGCTGAACTTTGCTGGACACCTTATTTGTGAACTGCGGACGAGATTTGGAGTGGGCCAGATAGCAAAAGAGTGCACGCGCTAGCGTGCGGCGTCGATGGCTTCTGCGACGATACCGATGAGCTCGCCTCTAATGCCTGCGAGGCCTTTGGAAGCGTCTACCGCCGTGTACTCTTCAAAGAACACCACACCGGCATAGTTTCTCTCGGTGTCGATCCAGGAAAGAGAGCCCCAAAGCCCTCCATCAGTGAAGAGCGTGATGTCATCGCCATCCCTTGCGGCTTCCAGCCACCAACCCATGCCATAGCCACCACCGTTTGCAAATTGGGTTGTCATCTCGCGCATGAAAGCAAGGCTTTCACCCGACATAACGCGATTGTCTCCGCACATACCTTCATTGAGATGAAGTGATAGGAGTTTGGCGTAGTCATCCAGGTTGGCCATCATGCCGGCTTCCATGTTCGGGTTTTCCCTCCCCTGCAGGCTTTCGGGATGACCGTCCCAGGCTGCGGCGAAAGAGAGGTTGTTGCCGTAAGTGGATGAGGCCATGCCGCAGGGCTGCGCGATGTATTGATCCCACAATTGGTTCCAGGTTGCACCGCCCACTGTTTCCGCTACTGCACCGGCGAGTTGCCACTGGCTACCACCATAGTCGAACGCGGAGCCGGGGGGCGTGCTATCCAGTTCTGGCAATGTCGTGGTGTAGAGCACTTCTGCGCAAGCGTATAGCGTACCGGCGGGAAGGAACTGACACAGATGAGCAGCCGTCGCCGCCTCGCTGTCCAGAATCTTGCCCAACCCGGGCATGCCGGAACGGTTGGATAGGAGCTGTTGCGTGGTGATGTCTTCATCCCATACACCTGGCCAGGGCAGATAGCTGGCGATGGTAGCGTTGACATCAAACTCGATCGTCTCGTCATCGTGTATCGCCATGAGTAGAGTTGCTGTAGGCACCTTGCTTGTTGAAGCCAGCAGCACAAGGCTATCCTCGGTTTGATTGCCAAACACCGCTTTATGGATTACACCCAGATCGCGGTCGATGATGATGTAAGAGCCACCTGCAAACAACGCTTCCGCACTGACAAAGCCCTCCATCCAAGCGTCTGCCTGGGTGAAGTCGGGACTCGGCGTGGCCGTCTCGTTGTTTTCATTCGGGTCGACCGACTCGTCTGAGGCATCGGTGGTGTCGGAGCTGATGAGGCTGCTGGGGTTGCTGGAACTGTTCGAGCCACCGCAGGCGGCGAGGAAGGCCAAGCATAGCCCAGCGAGGAAAAGCTGCTTCATGCGTGACACAAATACCCTGAATCGTTTGCTGTAAATAACGGTGGCGAAGAGTATATGTGCTGGCACCATGTGAGTACAGTGGCTCGATCGCCCTTCCACGCTGTTATATGGTATGCGCATCCGAACGGGGCTGTAGCAATGGATACAGGCATTGAGGGTGTTCTTGGTCGCTGGCCTTTGTGACCGGGACCACCCTCGGAGTCTGGGATACACTGGATGGAAAAGCGTAGTGCGCGGCTCGACCTCTTGAAAGTAGCGAGACACTGCTGCCCTTCGGGTGCTGCTACGGCGAGAGCGAGGCCTGAGTGTTAGTAAAGAGCACTCAGTCGGGGCTGTGCGAAAGAGTGTAGGAGGTAGGATTATGAAAAAAGTGTGTCTCGTGATCGGAGCCGGAGCGGGCATAGGCGGTACTGTCGGTCGAAAATTTGCACTGGAGGGGTATCACGCGGCTCTGTGCCGTCGCAGCGACGAGGAAGGCCTAGCGAAATTGGTGGCAGCGATTGAGTCAAGTGGAGGATCCGCCAGTGGGCATTTGGTGAACGCGGTAGAAGAGAACACACTTGAAGACCTGGTGGCCGATGTCGAGCGGATCGGGCCAATTGAGGTCGTGCTGTTCAATCTGGGCGCTCAGATCGGAGGTCGCTCGCTGGAGGAAACGACGTTAAAAGTGTTTGAGTTGGGTTGGCAGATGGCCTGCATGGGTTTGTTTCGGATAGCGAAAGCGGTCGTGCCACTCATGGAGAAGCGAGGCGGAGGTACCCTGCTTGTTACGTCAGCGACAGCCGCTGTGAGAGGTAACGCCGGGCAGCACTCCCACGCGGCGGCAATGGGCGGCCGCCGCATGCTCTGCCAGACTTTGAACGCCGAATACGCATCTCGGGGTATTCACGTCGCCCACATTCTTATTGATGGGGCTGTCGATGCGCCAGACACACTGGGGAAGATGCTGGGACCTGAGCTCTACCAGCAGCTGCGTGAATCTAAGGGCATGGAGCACGACGGGCTGTTGTTGCCAGAAAAAATGGCTGAAACCTACTTTCACGTCGCTCAGCAGCATCGATCAGCGTGGACCCATGAATTGGATCTGAGGGCGTACTCTGATCTCGCCTGGTGGAACCATGCGCCCTAACGCATGAGTCCATTGTAAGGTTTCGCGTGCTGCGGACGGGCGACGCGTAGGCTGGCAACAGTTGCATAGTAGGTTGACCGAGTCATCGAGGGTAACGCTGCTTGCTCAATCGCTTATCTCGGCGACAATGTCGCCCTCCTGAACAGCTTCGCCCTCGGCAATCCTGAGTGAGGTGACGGTTCCAGCTGTCGGCGCCTCATAAGGCACCTCCATTTTCATGACCTCGAGAATGAACAGAGTGTCTCCCTCGGCCACTTGATCGCCCTCTGACACCAGCACTTTCCAAACGCTGCCGCCGGTTTCCAACTCAATTTGCGTAGACATTAGCCTAAGTCCTAGGGTCGAATGGCGAAACAGCTTGGTCCGAGCAGGCTTGGCAACAGGGGTTGAATGCGATCGATCCAACGGCACAGTTGCGACCGGGTATCGCGTGGGTCGATCAGATCATGCACCGAAAGGGCCTCCGCTCTCGGGAACGGAGACTGCTTCGCCGCAAAGGCGTCTTCGAGTTCCTTGCGTCGCGCGTCGGGATTTTCGGCGGCAGCGATATCACGGTGGAACGCCACAGCGACGCCGCCCTCCACCGGCAGTGGACCGGACTCGGCGGATGGCCAGGCCAGCACAAAAGCGCCGGGCCCGTAGTGGGCGGCCTGAGCGACACCAAACGAGCGGCGTACGATTACGGAAGCCCAGGGTACGGTTGTGAGCGATGCAGTAAGTACCGCATTGGCGCCGTGTCTTATGGTTGCCTCTCGTTCTGCTTGTGACCCAATCATGAACCCTGGTTCGTCGACAAAGCTGACGATAGGCAGACTGAATACCTCACAGAGCTCCATAAACCGGCGCGCCTTCTGAGCGCCATCCGCGGTCATTGAGCCAGCCAGAAATTTGCAGTTGTTGGCCCACACGCCGATCGGTTGGCCATTCAAGCGTGCCAGACCAACAATTTGCGATCGGCCATAACTCGCGCCCATTTCGAAAAAGCTCTCGGCATCGACAACGTACTTGAGGATACGGCGCATATCGAAGGCGCGCCGTCGCTCTCGGGGCACGATATCCAACAGTGCCTCCTCGCTTCGATCAGCCGGGTCGTCGGTCGATGTCACCGGGGCCAGAGTGTCGACGTTCGGCGGTAGAAAGGAGAGGAATTGGCGGATCTGAGCCAGGCTGTCTGCTTCGTCTTCTCCCGCATTGTCAACGGTGCCGTTCTTCGTATGCACGTTCCAGCCGCCAAGTTCGTCCTTGGTGGCCCTCTCCCCCATCGCGCGCTCGACCACGGCAGGGCCTGCCGTCATTATCTGTGCAGTGGCTTTTGACATGACGGAAAAGTGTGAAGCCACCAGTCGGGCAGCGGGTAATCCTGCCACTGCGCCAAGCGCCGCAGTAGCAACAGGTACGGTGGCCATGCACTCAGCGACCGATTTGAACCGGGGTGTCGCAAACACCGGGCCCGGCAGGCTCTCACCTTTGCCGCTGGTGCCCCCAATGCTGCCGCCGGCGCCCTCGTGCAGCCGCACCAGAGGCAATCGATACTGGAGTGCTACTTCTTCAGTGTAAATGCTCTTCCTGAGACCGGCTGGGGAGGGGGAACCACCGCGTACGGTAAAGTCCTCCCCACCGACGACGACGCGCTGTCCGTTGATCTGGCCGAATCCCAGAATGAAATTTGCGGGATCAAACCCGACAAGTGTGCCGTTTCCGTCGTACACGCCGGAGCCGGCGGCCGGCCCTATTTCTTCAAAGCTGTCTGCATCAAGCAGCAGATCGATGCGCTCTCGGATCGTCAGCCGGCCTTTCTCATGTTGGCGCGCAACAGCGGCGCTGCCACCGTGATCAAGAGCGAGTGCGCGTCGTTTACGTATTTCTTCGGTCTCAGTGGTCCAATTCATGTCGGGTTCCGCGCCGTCATAGTGTGAGAGAGCCTCACGGATATCCTTCTACAACTGGTATTCTCGAATCGCCGATCTCTCATCGCCATTCGCCTTGGAGAGCGTCATTCCAAGACGCGAATCTCGAGTTCGCGCCAGATCACAGCATAGTCTGCAGGATTTTCGTAGTTTCCACCGTGCACTTGTAGACAGATCTTCCCCGGTTTGTCGGTTGGTCCATGCTGATAGTCAGCCCTGGGCTCTCCGTTGAGCCATGTCTGAACGTGTGGGCCGCGTGCGAGTAAGCGCAGGTCATTCCAGCTGTCGGGGCGGGTCAATCGTTCCCCGGCGGTAGCGAAAACTGTTTTGTCCCCTCCGGCCACGCCGGGGTATATCCAGCCTGTTTCGAGGGCTTCCCCGTAGACGCCACCGGCGGGCCACAGAGTGAGTCGCCAAGGGTTGTCCGATAAGCGCACCAGCTTGTCGGCTAGGTGACGCATGAAAAAGGACATGTCCTGCGGGGACTGTACATCCATTTCAAGCTGGGGGCCGGCTACGATGTTGTTTTCAGTCACTTCACTTCTGAACTGAACGCCTGAATTCAGGCTTGCAGGGTTAATGCGAAAACTGAACCTGAGCTCGAAGTTACGGTACTCCGACGGTGAGCAGAGGAAAGCGTTCTTTGGGTTATTGCCAATGGGTTGGCCGGTGATCATGTTGCCCTGCAGGCGAAAGTCGGCATTGCTTTCACCTTCCATAGACCAGTCTGGAAAACTGGATTTGGTGATCAGCGGCTGCCAGGGCGGATCGATGACATCGGCCTTGAGGTGCGCAATGGTAGCGAGACACATGGCCAGGCAGAGATTGATGCAGAGTCGCATCTCCAGTTCCTCTTTGATTATTGGTTGGCGTCTCTAGTAGCGCCTGTGCCTGAACCGTAACGCTCGGCGATGTAATGATAGACCGCACGCAGAGCCATGGGCTCACCGCCTTCGGGGCGGCCGGGACGTGAGCGCGTATTGAATGCCATGGTGTCGAAGTGTACCCAGTCGGCATCACTCACAAACTTTTGCAGAAAGAGCGTTGCCGTAGTGGCGCCCGCGTAGCCGCTCGATGCGGAATTTACCACGTCGGCGACGCTGCTCTTCATCATGTGACTGTAGCCCTGGTGAATCGGCAGTCTCCAGACAGGGTCATCCGCTGTCTCACCTTGTGAGTGGAGAGCATGAGCCACCTCGTCCGAAACCGTGAACATGGCAGAAATCTCAGTCCCCACCGCAATACGCGCTGCGCCAGTCAGGGTTGCGAAGTCGATGATCAATTCTGGTTTTTCCTCTGACGCCATGGCCAGAGCGTCGCAAAGCAGGAGGCGACCTTCTGCGTCGGTATTGTCGATCTCGACCGTCAGGCCCTTGTACGTGGAAATCACATCACCTGGACGAAAGGCGTTCCCTGCAATGGCGTTCTCCGCCGCGGGTATGAGCAGGCGCAGCCGAATCGGGAGCTGTGTCGCCATGATGAGGTGGGCAAGTCCGATTGCAATAGCGGCTCCGCCCATATCCTTCTTCATTTGGCGCATTCCCGTGGACGATTTAATGTCCAGACCGCCGCTGTCGAACGTCACTCCTTTCCCTACCAGGGTGATCTTGGGGTGGTCAGGGTTGCCCCAGGTCATGTCCGCGAGTAGAGGAGGCGCATCCGCGGCTCTGCCAACGGTGTGGATGGTGCGAGCGCCGATGTCCAGTAGCTCATCACCCATTTGCACTTCGAGATTGGCGTCGAATGTCTGAGCCATCCGGGCGATCGCCTCGGAAAGATCCGACGGCGTCATATCCTCAGCGGGTGTATTGATCAGGTCTCGGCCCAAGGCGACAGCGTCGGCGATATGTCGGGTTTCATCACCGATGTCGGCGAACAACCGCGCGGGCTTTCGCTTGGCGGCTTTGTAACGGTCGAATTGGTAAGCACCCAGAGCCCACCCTAGAACCTGGATATCGCTGAGGTCGCTGTCCAGGTGGTAGTCGCCCTCAGGTAGTGCCAAAGGCATGTGTCCAAGGGTCGACAGATCGTGCTTGCCATCCCACCCGCACACCACTTTTGCGATACCATCCTGTTCAAGCCAGGCTGATTGCCCGGACTGTGCTGTGAATGACTGGCGCACAAGCCAGGTCTGCTGGTCCGCGCCCAGCGTCGCGTGCCACTGCTCAAATTCGTCCGCCCGAACGACAACAATGGGTGTGCTGGTCGCCCCCGGCGCAGACAGTAGTACTTCAGACAGTGTGTTCATGATTCCTCGTGGTGTCGTCGGTCAGGGGCGCTTGTCGAACAGGGTAGCGGGTCACTTTGTACGACGTGCTCAGTGATTGCAATGGCCATCATCGAAATCTGAGATTTTCGCGACTCAGTTGATCGAGTGACGTAATACCCATGAGTTTCATGTCTCGTTCTATCTCCATACGCAGGTTACTCAAGGCCCGATCCACGCCGGCCTGCCCGGCGGCGGCCAGCGCATACAGGTAGAACCGACCACCGGAGCAGGCTTTAGCCCCCAGCGATAGCGCCTTGAGCACGTGAGTTCCGCGTTGAATGCCCCCCTCACAGATCACATCGATCTGGTCGCCTACTGCATCACAGATCTCGGCCAGCTGATCGAAGGGACTGCGAGCCCCGTCCAGCTGGCGACCGCCGTGATTGGAGACCATGATACTTGTACAGCCTATGTCAACTGCGCGTTTGGCATCGTCTGCGCTCATGATGCCTTTCAGTGCAAACTGCCCATTCCATTGCGCACAGAGTTTTTCCGCGTCTGCCCAGTTCATGGATTGATCCAGCATCGTCGAAAAGTACTCGCCGACCGAAACGGCGACATTAGTGCCTTCGGACACATAGCCGGACAGGTGCGGCATATCGAACTTTTCCCTCGTCAAGAAATTCCAGGCCCACCGTGGATGTGCGGCAAAACTCGCCAATGACCGCAAACTGAGTTTCGGAGGAGAGGTAAAACCGGTGCGAAGGTCTCGCTCGCGATTACCACCGGTTATCGTATCCACGGTTAAGGCAAGCACATCAAACTCCGCCGACCGGGCTCGTTCTAAAAGTTCGTCGTTTAAACCCCGGTCCTTATGGAAGTAGAATTGAAACATCTTCGGTGAGTCGGTGATTGCGGCGATCTCTTCAACGGTGACGGTGGCCAGCGATGACACACCAAACATGGTGCCGTGCTTTTTGGCCGCCTTTGCAACTGCGCGTTCGCCGTCGTGGTGGAATAGACGTTGCAGCGCCGTCGGTGCGCAGTAGATGGGCATCGCCAGCTTCTGCCCCATGACTTCGACCGACATGTCGACCGTTTCCACACCGGCCAGGACGCGGGGGATCAGGTCACAGTCTTCATAGGCTTCCGTATTGCGTCGATAGGTGCGTTCATCGTCGGCGGCGCCGTCGATGTAGTGAAAAATCGGCCCTGGCAGTTTCTGTTTTGCCAGGTTCCGAAAGTCACTGAAATTATGGCAGTTCTTTAGCCTCATGGTCCCCTCTTGAGCGGATAGTGTCGGATGTGATTGTGCCCGTAGCGGGTGGATAGTGTTTTACAGGGCCCGCCCCGACTTCTTCGCTTTGCTGCCTACTTGCCCCAGAGTACGACTGCTGCGAGTCGACGCACCGTCAACCATTGGACATCCTAGCTGAGCGTGGACTCATCGTCAGCCTTGGATTGACTTGCCGTCCCCTGCAGACCACCTCTGGGGAAGGGTGCTATCAGCACTAAACACCGTGGGCGAAGCGATGGTGAACGATTCGCGACCCGCGGAAGCTTTCCTGGTTATTGCTCACTTCTCCACAAATCGGTGGATTGGCGAGGTGCGATCCGGATGGATTGCATGGCCGAATTGGGCGGGTGTGCGGCAGCCGGCGACATCGTCCCGGCGGGACACCGTCGTTTGGTCTGGCAAGTTTTCCCGCTCATTTGACTTCGCTCAAATTGCGCGTTACCTTGGCGCATATAGACGATGTCAATATAAGAATTTCAATGAAGAATAAAAAACACAGTCCGCAAAAGCCGTCGCCAAGCACCGCCAGCTATGCGGTTGGAATACTGCTGCTCAGCTCTATGCTCCTGGCGTGCAGTGACGGCAGTGACGGCAGTGACGGCAGTGATAGCGGTGGCGACCTCAGCGACAGCCTGACCAGCTCCCGTTATGAACACTGGCCCGTGGATACCTGGCAGACCGCCTCACCCGAATCTCAGTCAATGGACGCCGCGGTTCTGGACGGCGCCTTCGACTACGCCTTTCGCTCTGAGAAATTCACCCAGGCTGTGGTTGTGATCAAAAACGGACTGATTGTTGCTGAGCGCTATGCGGATGAGCGCGATGCTGACAGCTTTGCCACCAGCTGGTCTGTTGCAAAGAGTTTTACCAGCGCTTTGATCGGCATAGCGGTTCGGGATGGCCTGATCGGTGACATCAATGTCAGCATGGCGGAATTCATTCCTGAATGGCAGGGAACGGACAAAGCCGACATCACATTGCGACATGTCCTGATGATGAGTTCGGGACTGGACTGGGATGAAAGCTACAATCCTGACGGTGGTCTCTCGGACATTATCCAGATGATCGTGTTGACTGAGGATCAACTCGCGTATGCGGTTGCGCGTCCCCTTAGGCACCCGCCAGGCACGGTGTTTAACTACAGTAGTGGCCAAACACTGCTGATGTCGGCAGTGCTGGAATCCGTTACGGGCATGTCGGTGGACGCGTACGCACAACAGAAACTGTTTTCACCGCTGGGTATGTCGCCGGTCGAATGGTGGCAGGATGCAACTCGGCGCACAGCCCTGTTTTGCTGTCTGGATACGCCCGTAAGGCAGTTCGCCAAGTTTGGCCTGCTGTACGCAAGAGGAGGGGAATGGAATGGAGAGCAGTTGGTTCCCGCACAATGGGTGAGCGATTCATCCACGCCAAACGATGTGTTTGATGGCTACGGTTACCAGTGGTGGCTGAGCGATGCGCTTGGCGAAGAGCACCGGTATTTTTCCGGGCGTGGGCATGATGGGCAGTACGTGTATATTTTCCCGCAGTACGATCTCGTCGTGGTGCGAAATGGTTGGTATGACAAGTTCGAAGGCGAACCGGTAGCTGACCCCTACCTATGGCCCCTGCTTCCTTCCGATGGCCGGATTCCGATGCTGGGAACCATTCCTCCGGACAATTGGAACGACGTAGAGTTTCTGACACCGGTTATTCAATCGATCGGCCGCTGAAAAGCAGTTCTCGGCCTAAGCTCGCTATCGAAAGGTGAACCCTGAAATGATCCAGACCTCTTTTTTGATACTCTTGCTGGTGCTCCTAGCGGGCTGCTCCAACGCTTTAGATCTGGCCAATTACGAGCAGACCGATACAACAGAGACCGCCGTGCCCGCCAGCGTTGAAGTACCGGGCAGTGAAGCGACCCTGCTGTCGGCACTCTACGGGTTGGATGACGACATCCCTTCGTTTGCCGGCCGCGTCATTTGCAAGGGTGCCGCGGGCAAAGATGGCATGCCCGTTGTCTTCTCCCATGAGGTGGACACCAACACGGTGCAAGCCGGTGACTTTCGCGTCACCAGGGCCGACGGAAGCACTGGTACCATCGTGTGCGCCACTCCTGCACCCGCGTCCGACGCTGGTGAGCTGCGTACCCTGTTATTGATTGGCGATCTGGGTTCCGCTGACAATCAACCGGTTCAGGTCGATATCGTCGGCAACATTCTCTCCATGGACGGGTCCATGAACTTTCGTGGCAACAGCGTCTCTGTGATTCCGCTCGAGGATGGGCCGGTCATGGTGTTTGCGGAAATCGTCCCTGCGCAAGAGTGGGATCTGGGCAAGCCGCAGGCGAGCGGGCTGAGATTTGGAGCCCCTGGCAGTGGTTGCCCCGAAGGGACACAGCAGGTGGTGCGCGTGGTCTGGGCGGGTGGCACCACCAAGCCCGGAGGAGACGAAGTGGACGATGTGGAACGGCAAGCCTATCAGGTGTTCGTGGACAATGAGCGTGGTGGCGAGGCGGTGGTTACGCCCATCGCCGTCGCTGATTTGGGTGATGGCGACAACAACCATGAGCTCTGTCTCGACATCACCGCCAACCCCGTGCGTGTGGCGTTTCCTGCGGGGTTGATCACGGATCCGCGAGAGGACCTCAACCCGGCAACGTCCGTGACGGTGGCAAAGTGAATTGAGATGTCACAGTAGGACGGCGAATCATAGCGCCGAGCTCAACACTCCCCAGCTGACTACTCCTAGGGCGGCGGTCCGTTGAAAGTAATCACTCCATGGGCGGTTTGACCGGTAATGACGCCATCGTCTATGACATAGCTGTTCACGCCGTCTTCGATTTCGACAAAGCCCGCGTTGAGTGTGTAGAGTTCTCGGGCGGTGTTACGAAACACGGTCTCCTGAGTGACCTGCCGATTAACCCCGTTGAATAACGAATTCAGACTCTGCGCCGCGGTGACGATGTCAGAATGCCCCACCAGAATGCCCTGGTCACCGAGAATGAAGGCGTCCGGCCTGTAGTGGCAGGCGACATCCACCCAGTCTTCCCGAGCGATCGCTGCACGGAGCTCAGCGAGCACTGCAGTGATGTTGCGAAGCGCGTAGCTGGCAGGACAGGTTAATGTGGGGTTCAGCGGGTAGAGGTCATCGGCATCCAGAACGCCGTCGTTGTCGTCATCCTCATCGAGATGATCCTGCGTGCCGTCGCCGTCGCTATCGGTTCCGACAAACTGGAAGAGCGGCATGGCGTAGTTGAGATTATCCCCGGTAATGTAGGCGATCACGCCGGGTATCGCGCTCAGCCCGGCATTGGAGATCGGGCAGACGGGGTCGGTGGAGTCACCACATTGGAACCCGGGGCCCGCCGCCCACTGTTGAAAGGCATAGCCCGGTCTTGGGACGGCCGTGAAGGTCTCGGTGAAGTCATCCGACGAGATGGCAAACTCGCAGACGTTCTCCGCGGAGCAGTTGCGACTGTCCGAAGCGGACTGGATATCACCACCCGAAGTGGCGATAAGGATCAGTTTGCAGCCGGTCAGGGGCAGCAACAGGCTGGCCAGCAGCAGGTGATGCAGAGAGGGCATCTCGGTAAATCCATCTAGGTTGGCAATAAGATATCAGTCTAGAAGGAAATCCCCCCGCTACTAATACACATGAGATATATGCCATGCCAGCAGACCTTGCTATCGCGTTATAAGCGCCAAGGCCTCCGGTCGAGGGTCGAGTGCTGAGGGTTGTCTACCTTGGTCGCTTGGGCCAGCGCCTTGAGACGCCGAGCTACCACTGGTCGGCAAACACTTCATCGAAGAAGACCTGGGTTCGCTCCCAGGAGTCTTTGTCAGCGCCAGCGTCGTAGGCAACGGGCAGACCGAATTTCTCCGCGGCTGCATCGGCACCGGGATTGGTAAAGCTGTGCAGGACCCCGGGATAGTCGATGAATTCAAAATCGACGCCTGCTGCCTCCATCTCGCGCTTAAACGCCTCGACGTCCTCTGCCGGCACCAGCGGGTCTGCGGCACCGTTAAACACCAGCACCCGGGTTTTGACGTCACCCACCTGGGCCGGTGCGCCAGTGGCCAGAGAGCCGTGATAGCTGACCACGCCATTGATGTCGGTGCCCATTCTAGCCATGTTTAGTACCACGGCTCCTCCAAAGCAGTAGCCGATGGCGACGATGTTATCCTGGGCCACCGTTGGCTGTTCACGCAGGGCAGCGAGTGCGGCTTCGAAACGGGCTTTGGTCAGCTCCGCATTGCCCGCCACAGCGCTTGCGAACCGGCCTGCATCGTCCGGGTGTTCGGCCATTTTTCCATCACCGTACATGTCGACGGCCAGCGCGGTGTAGCCCAGTTCCGCGAGCATCCGAGCTCGCTCACGGGCGTAGTCGTTCTGACCCCACCACTCGTGCACCACCAGGATGCCCGGACGCGCCTCCTCGGTGGCATTGTCGTAGGCGAGCATACCGCGCATTTCGGTGTCGCCATCGCGGTAAATGACTTCCTCTGTGACGACTTCAGCCGCCAGTGAGTGGCAAATAGCCAACAGGGCGATCATGGCGAACAGACGCAGGGTGTTCATAAGTTACTCCTCGAAGATGAAACACTGTCATAGCAATGTATGAGCAACGCGTCAATCATTGTTGTTGGTTGCGCCCACGTGTGCATCGGCAGTGCTGGATAGTCTGCGGATCATCAGCTTAACTTGTCACTACCCTCGACCTAATGTCCTCGTCGCAAGCGCGAGGCCCGACTATCAATCTATAAAATCAATCGAGATTACAGAAACAATTGAATTTACTGTGGAGATAGGGGTCAGTAGATTAGCCCCGAAACCCAACGTTACTGCAAGTAAGCGAAGAGAGGACCCAACGATGAATCAGGCTGCAAAATGCCCCGTGATGCATGGGGGCAACACGACGCAAGAAGATCCGGTCAAGCGATGGTGGAGCAAGTCACTCAACCTGGACATCCTGCATCAGAACGGTGCCAGGACAAACCCCATGGACCCTGATTTTGACTATCAGGAGGCGGTGCAAAACCTCGATTTTGAAGGCGTGAAGGCAGACGTCGCCAGGGTGCTCAAAGACAGTCAAGTCTGGTGGCCTGCCGACTGGGGACACTATGGTGGCTTGATGATCCGGTTGGCCTGGCACTCGGCGGGCTCCTACCGGACAGCGGACGGGCGAGGGGGCGGCGGTGCCGGCAACATTCGTTTCGCCCCGCTCAACTCCTGGCCCGACAATGCCAGCCTCGACAAGGCTCGCCGCCTGTTGTGGCCTGTCAAGAAGAAGTACGGAAACAGTCTGTCCTGGGCCGATCTGATCCTGCTGTCCGGCACCATAGCCTATGAAGACATGGGCCTGAAGACCTTTGGATTCGGCTTTGGCAGGGAGGATATCTGGGCGCCGGAAATTGACACCTACTGGGGTGCGGAGCAACAGTGGCTGGCGCCGAGCGAGTAGCGTTATGGCGATCTTACCGATCCATCAACACTGGAAAATCCACTCGCGGCAGTCCACATGGGGCTCATCTACGTCAACCCGGAAGGGGTTAACGGCGAGCCTGACCCTTTGAAGACAGCAGCACAAGTGCGAGAGACCTTCGCACGCATGGCAATGAACGACGAAGAGACCGCAGCTTTGACCTGCGGTGGCCACACCGTGGGCAAAGCTCACGGAGGTGGCGCGGTCGATAGCATTGGTGTCGAACCCGAGGCAGCGGCGATTGAAGAGCAAGGTTTTGGCTGGTCTAACCCAGGCCATGACGGCAAGGCGAGCGATGCGTTCACGTCAGGTCTGGAAGGTGCCTGGACATCTGAACCCACCAAATTCGATATGGGCTACTTTGACATGCTGTTCGGCCACGAGTGGGAACTCAGCAAGTCGGCGGCGGGGGCCTGGCAGTGGGAGCCCGTCGACATCAAAGAGGAGGACCGTCCAGTCGACCCAACCGACGCCTCCGTTCGCCACAATCCGATCATGACGGACGCGGATATGGCCATGAAGATTGATCCCGAGTACAACAGGATTTGTCAGAGGTTTATGGCGGATCCAGAGTACTTCAGGGACACGTTCGCGCGGGCGTGGTTCAAACTGACTCACCGGGATATGGGTCCAAGGGCCTGCTACCACGGTCCCGACGTGCCGGTCGAAGATCTGGTCTGGCAAGATCCGATTCCTGCGGGCGGCACGAGTTACTCAGTCGATGACGTGAAAGCAAAAATCGCAGAAAGCGATTTGACGGTTTCGGAACTGGTCTCTACTGCCTGGGATAGCGCCCGCACTTTCCGTGGCTCGGACAAGCGGGGTGGTGCAAACGGCGCAAGGATTCGATTGGCACCGCAAAAGGACTGGGGCGCGAATGAGCCTCAACGGCTGGCCCGGGTACTGAGTGTGCTCGAACCCATTGCGCAGGACGCAGGAGCATCGCTGGCGGATGTGATTGTTCTCGGCGGGAACGTGGGTATTGAGAAGTCGATCAAGGCCGCCGGGTTTGACCAATCTGTGCCATTCCTTCCGGGCCGGGGTGATGCGACGGTCGAACAGACCGACGCAGACTCCTTTGCGCCACTGGAGCCATTGGCGGATGGGTTTCGCAACTACCAGAAAGCGGACTACGCGGTTTCGGCGGAAGAGATGCTGCTCGACCGGGCCCAATTGCTGGGTCTGACTGCGCACGAAATGACGGTACTGGTCGGTGGATTGCGAGTGCTTGGAACCAATTACGGTGGTGCCGGACACGGTGTGTTCACCGCTGATGAAGGAGCATTGAGCACGGACTACTTTGTAAACCTCACCGACATGGCAAACAGCTGGCACCCCGTTGGCACTGACACTTACGAAGTTCGCGATCGACAGTCTGGGGCCGTTCGATGGACCGCGACTCGTGTTGATCTCGTTTTTGGATCGAACTCGATCCTTCGGTCGTATGCTGAGGTCTACGCGCAGGACGACAACCGGGAGAAGTTTGTCCGTGACTTTGTGGCTGCGTGGACCAAAGTCATGAACGCGGACAGGTTCGACGTCAACGCATAGCCCCCTCTTCAGGTCGGCGAGTTGGGTCTGATAACCCGACTCGCTGACCTGAAACACACGCTGATCACCTGACTCGCAGTTCACTGAAAATCCGTATCGGCCTTGTGCAAGAAACCATGGGAAATCAGAATGGCCATCATCACGGCGGGCGTTTCGCCTTTGGCCGGAGTGGGATATAGGCACTGCTAGTGCTCGGGTGACCTCATGGCAAAGGCGGCGTTGTAGTCATCTGTGTCGTCTTTCCGCCGTCTCAACGATGCTGCGCTTGCTTTCTTCAACTCATAATCGCAGGCCAGGTTGGGCCACAGATCTCCAGTGACAGGATCGCAAAGCCAGCGCATGGCGAAACGCTCCGGTACGATGATTTTGCCGGGTTCGACGTGGGTGCCGAACAGGTAGTCGAACAATGGGGTGGTGACGCCGTGATTTCTGCGTGGATTCTGGAAATGGTGCGAAAAGTGATTGCGTCGTACCCACCTGCTGTAGCGGCCCAAAAGCCCGCAGTGGCTTGGGCCGTGGGTATGTGCACGACGATGGATCGACTCGTAGGTCGCGTACATCAAAGCAAAGCCCAGCGTCAGAGCCGCCGCGCTGTCGAGAGGACTGAGCACGCTGACCAGCACCAGTAACATGCCGAAGACGGGAATGGCGATCACAGTCTTTTTCCAGGCGGGGGCAAAGAAGTCTTTTTCCGCATGATGCCTCAGGTGTTCACGGGAAAACGTGGTCTTACCGCGTAGGCACAGATGGCCAAGTCCTGAATGGAGGGCGTATTCAACTGCAGGCCACAGGGCAATGCCTGCCAAGAAGTGAAGTAATACGTTCATCGCTCCATTCACCTGACTGTGTTCGGGAAGACCTAGCTGAGGCGTACGGTTTAATGTCGCCGCTCCGGGGTCTCGCGCTGGATTCAACGAGTATCTGTGTCTCGCGCTTCCCTATAGAGTCGGCAGATCCCGGCGGATTCGGTTAGCGGTAGACTCGCTCTACAGTGTGTTCGCCAGATTCGAGCTTTTCAAGGCTCTTGCGATGGGTGACCAGACACAAGGATTGCGCTCACTGAGGGAGTGGCAGCAATCGGAGGTTGCGAAATTGCACGGGGTGACTTTCCGATTGCAGCGCTATGTAGCCATCCCCAAGCCGGATGTCAGCACCACCCTGGTTTAGCCGTTTGCCATCCTCATCGCCGGTGTCCAGTTGCGGATTACGGTATTCAATGGCCAGCTTGCCATTGATAAAGTGACGCACAACGTCATTGCCCAACACTTCCAGTTCGACCTGCACCCAGTCGTCTCCAACCGTGCCTGGTACCAGCCCGTTGATGCAGTGCTTCTCGTACAGCGCACCTTGCATCTCGACATGTGTTCCTGGCGTGCACAGGTTGCCAGTGGTCCGGCGCTTACCGGGAGAGGCCCCCAGCAGTTGAGCTTCCAGAGAGACGGGAAAATCCTGATCCAAAGTCATAGAGGTGGGGGACTCACTGTGTATCATCACGCCGCTGTTGCGCCACGCCCAGGCCATTGTCACGCCCTCGGCGATTTGTTCACCGAGGAAGCGATACTCTAGCTGTAAGATGTAACGCTCGAAGGGCACGTCGTAGAACAGGTGACCGAACTCGCCGTTCCAAGCTGCGTATTGGTCGTAGGAGACCGTAATTGCGCCCTCGTTCACCCGGAAAGTATCCAGGTGGTTCACGCCGGCCGGATAGCCAGTGATCTTGGGCGTCCAGCCCTGCAAAGACGTACCGTCGAACAGTGATAGCCACTGCGCATCCTCCGACAAAGAGACTGAGGGTGGCGCGCTCGACAAACCCGTATGTTTGTAGTCGTCGACCTTGACGTACGTCTGGTAAATGTAGGCAGCAGCGACCAGAAGAGGCACGGCTACCAGTAGAGCTGTTTTTATGAATTGTCGCATGGTTGTCGTGGATCGTACTCGTTTCTAGGGGTTGTGAGAATACTTTTTCGTTCATACGGTTTGTGTCGCGTAACGTTCGACCGTATACGGATGTACCGTTTGTGAAAAGTAACAAGCTCTTGAGTTTATGATTTTTTTTTGTATATTCGAGAGTAATAGGGGTAGCGAAAGACAGATGAGTTCTCCCATCACTGAACAGTCGCTCGCCGAATACGTGAGAGAGAAGCTGTTGCTTCACTCAGGCGAGGAGCGACCGCCGCTAGCTGAAGAGACGCTGTGGTATGCGGGTGGGGTATTGGTACGGTTTGTCGAAACGCGGCGTCTGTTTGCGGATGGCCACGAGGGTCGAGTTCCTGTTCTTGCTCAGATGTACGGCGAAGCCTATGCGGCGAGCACGATCAGTGAGCGGGTCTCATGGCTGCGTCAACTGGGCGATACAGCACTGTTTCTAGGCGCCTTGTTTCCAGATAACTTCCACCGACGGGGCATTGGTAAAGACTATTTTGTCGGCATGGGCGGTGGCGCTTATAGCTCCCTTGCGGGTGAAGTGCCTGCACAGCGGAACCTCTTCCGCGAGCTTTCCGCATGTTTCCCCAGGCTGATGTGTCTGCTGTCGAACGTCTGTGAGCAAGAGCTGGTTTTTGATGCTCGAGACATCGTCGCCATGTATGAGCGTTGGGCCGAAACGGGTAACCCTGATCTTCGTCTGCAGTTGAACTCTCTGGGTATTGTACCGATTGAAGGTGGGACGACCCGCAACTAAATCCTGCCGCCGCCCATCGATCATCGATTGCCGTTTGTATGGGTTCTTGTTCACTGACGGTGCCAGCCTGATGATTGTTGCGCCGGTGCAAGCGCGTCGCTCAATAATCGAAGCTCGACCAGATCGGGCAATGATCCGACGGCTTTTCCATACCGCGGATGTCGTAACTGATGCCTGAGTCGGTCAGTGCGCCGGTTAGCGCCTGAGTCGACATGATGACATCGATGCGCAGCCCCCGTTTAGGCGACCGTTCAAAACCTCTGCTGCGGTAATCGAACCAGCTAAACAGATCATCAGTTTCTGGGTTGCAGTGTCGAAATGTATCCGTGAGACCCCATTCTTTCAGACGCGCCAGCCATTCGCGCTCCTCGGGTAGGAAGCTGCATTTGCCTGTGCGAAGCCATCTGTTCTTGTTGTCGGTGCCGATGCCAATGTCCAGATCCATTGGTGCAACATTGATGTCACCCATTAGCACGATCGGCTGAGTCGGGCTAAACGAGGTTTCCAAGTAAGCCTGGAGATCCTCGTAGAATTTCTGCTTGGCCGGAAACTTCACCGGATGGTCGCGACTCTCACCTTGAGGGAAGTAGCCATTGATAATGGATAGGGTGTTTCCCTTGGAGGTCTGGAACTCGCCAATGATCAGGCGTCGCTGTGCATCAGCGTCATCCGTCGGCAAGCCTTTGTGAATTTTCAGAGGCGCTGTCTTTGATAGCAGAGCCACACCGTAGTGTCCCTTTTGCCCATGAAATGCGACCTGGTAACCCAGAGACACGATCATGTCGATCGGAAACTCGCTGTCCTGTACCTTCGTTTCCTGTATTCCAATGACATCGGGTTCATGTGTGCCAACCAATTGTTCTAATTGATGTTTCCGAGCTCTGATGCCGTTTGTGTTGAAGGAAACCACTTTCATCGTATAAATCCTTGCCAGGCGGGGTTTTCGACCACAGAGTTTTGACCTCGCCCGATCATTTCTAGTCTGTCTGGACTGTGAGCCTTCTCGCGAATCGGATGGGACAGTGTTTCAGCGAAGAAAATATTGCTCCATCGAACCCGCATTTCGATATAATCCTGGACTCAGCTTGCGGCCATCAAGGTTACTTCAGATACTCATGAGCAACAATTCAAAAACGTTTGAAGCCATCCCAACCAACATCATCAGTGGCTTTTTGGGCACCGGAAAGACCACGACCATACTTTCTCTATTGGAAAACAAACCGGAGGATGAACGCTGGGCTGTCTTGGTGAATGAGTTTGGTGAAATTGGCATTGATGGCGCGCTTTACCAGGGCGGTCAAGCGGAGGACGGTGGCGTGTACATCCGCGAAGTCCCTGGCGGTTGCATGTGCTGTGCAGTCGGCGCGCCAATGTCCGCGGCGTTGAATCAGCTGCTGCGTCGATCCAAGCCGAAGCGACTGTTGATCGAGCCGACCGGTTTGGGACACCCAAAGGGTGTATTGGAGATACTTCGTTCCGACAATTTTCGAGACGTGTTGGACATTCAAAAAACGATCACCCTGGTTGATGCCCGAAAGCTGTCCGATACGCGTTATACGGAGCATGAAACCTTCAATCAGCAGATTGATGTGGCAGACGTTATCGTCGGGAACAAGAGCGACCTTTACCAGGAGGGTGATCAGGCGCGGCTCAAAGACTATGTGGCCAATAGGAAAGGCTCTGGTGACTTGGTCGTATTGGCCGACCACGGTAGTTTTGACCCTACCCTGTTAGAGGGCCCCTCAGACATCGTGAACATAGATTTTAGGGCCAGGCACTTCGAGGAGGAGAGTCTGGAGCCTGCTGACGACGATGAGCCCATACCGGAGTGCGGCTTTCTTAGGAAAGAAAATTCAGGCGAGGGTTTTTTTACAGTGGGTTGGCGTTTTTCACCTGACAAACGCTTTAACCTGGATCACCTACTTGGTTGGTTGAGTACGGTTCAGGCCGAGCGAGTCAAAGCGGTCATGAATACCGCTGACGGAGTGATTGATTGCAATCAGGTTGATGGTATCGCGTCCTTGAAGAAGCGCGGCGGTTCAGCAAACGAGAGTCGAGTCGAAATCATAGCGAGAGAAACTGACACCCTTTGGGAATCTGGTTTGATGGATTGTCTGATTGCCAATGACTCGTCCAGCTAGCGCTTGACGCGGTTCTCGCCGAAGCGACCACCAGCGAGATGACTTGACCGGTACAGCCTGAATGCTTGTGCCATCATTCGACCGTCATTTGGCGGGTTTACCATGCACCGTGTTTCTGGATGGCGTATACGGAAGATCAAGTGAGGAGATCAGGCCCGCTTGATGCTCGACCACCCAGGGTATGGCGTTGGTGATTCTAAGCGCAGTTGCCTGTATACCACCCGTATTGTGGTCGCCATCCTCACCCGTCACAAAACACTCGAGTTGCACGGACGGATTCCCTGTGATGATGACTCTGTGTACTCCCGGGCGCTCTTGTGGCGATCACGCCGGTCCTTAGATCCAGACCGGCGATGTCACCTGCGTCTCGCCCCTGTTTTGATCCGCTGTGAGCGTGCAGCCCGACCAACTCGAGCCGCGGGTTCTGTAGCGTTGCCCGCAGCGAGTGATGCCCTACATTCCCCGTGCCCCAATGTACCACCCGATAGACCATTGCTTTACGCTATGACTGACTGGTCCGTGCCAACGCGGCCTGTCCCCGCGACGACCGGCAGATCCGCGTAGGTGCGAATTCCGGCAGGGGCTTCGCAGACGGCGGGGATTGCATTGATTGACGGTAAACCGGTAATCGTCATACCGACGGCGTGAAACTCCTTGCTGTCCATTGTCGTGAGATCCCCCGCCGGCAGAATATCAATTCTGGAGTGGACACTGGGGTCGCCCCGGACATCAATCAGGTAAGCATGCTCGATCGACCAAGCGGGCTCCAGTGCCTTGGTCATCGCCCATATCTGACAGTTTTCTATCCGCGGCACTCCACCCACTACACCTTCCCACTTCAACTTGATGCCTGCGACAGTCCCTTTGGCAATATGTCGGCCGTCCAGCTTCAGATCTTCTTTCGCATAGGCAAATTCTGTCGTGCAACGTTTTGCTTCGAGGGGCATGCCCAGTATCCCGGCCATCACTTCAACCCCGTCGCCGAACACACGCGTTTCCTCAAGTATGCGCTGTGCATGCCCAGGGCTATCGGGTGGAAGCCCCCAGCCCATTGGGTCCATATTGGCATCACCTGCAAACAGGCTCACGTCAACAGATTCTGTTAGTTTGACGTGGTCGATTCGGTGACTTATGCCCGTCAGAACGCACGCAAGGTAGTTGATAAAGCCCGGGTTCATTCCCGTGCCGAAGATCGTGGCGTTACCTTTGCGACCCGCCGCTTCGATGCGCTCAATCGCGTCGGGAATACCTCCGGGTTGTTTTGTACTGATGTTCCAGCCGGTCAGGAACATGGATGTGGTTACGATGTTGATGCCTGCCTCGAGAATTCGGGTGATTTCGCCGACGTCAGGATGTAAAGCGCTGTAGCTGACGCAATCCGGGCGCAGATTGATCAGTGCGTCGATATCGCCGGTAGCCGCCACGCCCAGGTTTGGAAGGCCAACAAGCTCACCTGCATCGCGGCCAGCTTTTTGCGGACTGTAGGCATACATCCCTACGAGTTCCATGGCTGGATGAGCAATAATGGCTCTGACGCATTGACGTGCGACGCTCCCACTAGTCCACTGTACCACTCTAAGAGTCATCCACTTCTCCCTTGTCTGATGCGGCTTCGAAGTTCACTCTTTGTCGATAGTGCGACCGGTAGCATCGAGACAATCTTGGCGGAAATCAATGGCATGCTGGTTTGCATAAGCGATCTTTGGGAAGGTTCATGCCAGCTGTGAGGTCCGAGCGTACACGCGGACTCTTTTTGGTTGGCAACGCTGGACGCCATTCATCGCTTTGTAGCCGGGCAGCTCGACGATGTCAGGAAAGTCGATTGTTCTCTGCGCCACGTGAATGCCCTGGGGGCCAAGTACTCTTGCCATACTCTGGGCAAGGTCTACCTTGGCGTGACACGCGATTGCAAAGGCGGTACTTTGCGCGAAGCCTTTGAACATTGACGATGTCAATATAAGCGGTCAAATGGCTAGCGCGCCTGCGCAAGGGTTTGACCCTAAGCGCCATGCTGTTTGGTCATGATCCTGGTTTGGTGGGGGACACGAATAACGGAACCCACCCCAGGGCCTGCGACCTGGTCTGTTGCCTCGCAGTGGCGCTTCCAAACGCGATACCTCAGGTGCAATCTTTGACTCTGTGCGTTGTAGATGTCTACCGGCAGTGGCTGTTGGACTCGCTGCATTCGGTGCGAAGTGACTCGATGCATGCGTCCAATGCGAGATCTGAGTGTCTGTCCCAGTGATCTGTCAGACGATCTCGGAAGCAGGGCACAGGAGCGTGCCTTTGCGCTAAACTGTGCGATTTTAACACAAGAGCTCCGAGTTGCATGGATACCGCTGTAGCCACACCGCCCGACCTCACCGTTGAGATTCCCAATGATTCCGTTCCCACTCCGGAATGGTTTGTGCAGGCCCTGTCCGTACCCCGCCGGGAAGGCTGGTTGGATTCCGGCGGGTGTCCACTGCACTACTTCAGCTGGGGTGACCCCGCTAATCCGGGTGTACTGATGCTGCACGGCTTCCTGGCCCACGCCCGCTGCTTTGCCTTTATTGCTCCGTTTCTTGCCAAAGACCACTTTGTCGTCGCTTATGACTTTTCAGGTATGGGCGATTCTGGGGTACGTGAAAACTATCCCGAGGGAGTTCGGCTGCAGGAACTGCTGGATGTTGCTACTCACACTGGCATGATGAAGAGTGAATACAAGCCGACCATCATCGCGCATTCCTATGGAGGCAGCGTCGGACTGCTGGCGATGGAGCAGTACCATGATCGATTCAGACGGCTGGTGATCTGCGACCTGATGACTCTGCGCCCCGAGCGATTGGCCGCGCACGCCGAGGGACGCGGCGCGCCACCCACCGATGAAGTGCGCCGCCCCAATCGCGTGTACCCCGACTACAGGACGGCCAAGGGTCGATTTATTCTCTCCCCGCCCCAGAGGGTGAATGAACCCTGCCTGTTTGACTATATGGCGTTCCACTCACTGAAGGAAGTGGAAGGTGGTTGGTCCTGGAAGTTTGACCCCAGTGTGTTTGAGAGAACCGTCGACGTTCACCAGCGCCTGCTGAAGCAGGCCAAGCGCATAGCGGAGGCGCCGGGAGATATCTGTATCGTGTACGGTGAGGAGAGCGAGCTGTTCGATGCGGACTCCGCCGACTATGTGGTTGAGAGTGGGGGCAGTCATATCCCGATGATCGGTGTTCCAGATGCCAGGCACCATTTGATGTTGGATCAGCCGTTAGCGTTGTCGTCTGTCTTACGCACGCTCTTGAAGCTGTAGACCTATGCTGGGCGGAAACGCCTCTGCGCGAACCGGTTCTATGACCGTCGTCATGGCGGTGAAACTCACAACCGCCTATGGCGGCGAATCCGGGGCAGGGTTTGGCAATGGCGTTCACCGTCGTCATGATCTCTGGCGCTTTCCCGATGCTACTCGGTGTAAACATCGGCAAGTACGTCGTTCTCGATCGGAGCCTTCCTAAGTGAGCGCCTCGAGTTGTGCAGCCAGATCGATGAAGTCTGTGGCCACGAAGGTCCAATCCTCCTCGGGGTAGACTTCAGCGGCGTCCAGGTAAGACTCACCGGGTGTCGGGTTGGCGGGTTTCACCGCGCCGCCAAACTCCAGCGGGCGCGGCACGAAAGCTGTTTGCATACCGTGTCCAGCGGCGAAGGCGAGGTCGGGTTGGTGCGCTGCCACCATCAGCACCTCTTCCGGCGTGAGATCAAGGGCGGCGACTGACTGCAGGTAGGTCTGCGGGTGGGGCTTGTAGTGGCCGGCGACCGATGCGCCGAGAATGATGTCCCAAGGCAGGCCCGCATACTTGGACAGCCTGGCCATGTCCGCGAAGTTTCCGTTCGAGAGCGGAGCGATGATCGCCTGCCGCCGAATTCGCTTCAGGCCCTCGACCGCATCCGGCCAGGGTTCCAGCTTTTCCCAAGCCAGGGCGAGTTCCGCACAGCGGGCTGCTGGCACTTTCACGGGAAAACTGGCGGCGAGAAGACGATCGAGGTTTTCCCGATGTATCTGGCGAAGAGTTCGAAAGGGTGTTTTCCCACTGGCCTGCTCGATAACGCTGAACAGATAGGCGGTGCGCCAGTCGATGGCCATTTGCGCGGCATCGCACTGCGCGCTGTACTCGTTGGCGAGCGCCTCGAAGAGGCGCTTGAAAGGATGATAGAAATCCACCACGGTGCCAAAGGTATCGAACATGACGGCCTTGATGGCGACCGTTGCTCTCGGTGGCGACCGACTGGGCTTCGCTTCGGGCAACATCGTACGACTTCCCCCTTGGTTTTGGACACGCCGGGAGTATGACCGATTCCCAGCGGGTCTGCGCCCCATCCGGAAACCTTTTTCTGACGTAGTGTCATTAATAACCAGTGAGGTCATGATCATGGTAAAACTTTGGACGAGAAAACAGGCCGAGTGCTTGGAACGCACCCGTATACTCGACCTTGTACAAGCCTCCGATATCTCACCCTACACGGGCAAAACGCACGACTTTGTTTACATCGATACGCCCGACTGGGTGAATATGGTGCCAGTCACGGCTCAAGGAGAGATCGTCTTCATTCGGCAATATCGCCATGGAAGCCAATCCGTGACGCTCGAAATTCCCGGTGGTATGGTCGATCCTGATGAGGAGCCTTCCCGGGCAGCTGTGAGAGAGTGTCTGGAAGAAACCGGCTTTACGGCTGAGTCTGTAAACAGTCTGGGGAAGCTGAATCCCAATCCAGCTATCTTCAAGAACGGCCTGCACACTTTCTACGGGCTCGTGTTACCGGGTGAAAAAACCAGCCACTACAGCGAAACAGAGCACACGGAGGTAGAAATCCTGTCCATCGATCATGTCAGGGCGCGGCTGTTGGACGGTACCATTGACCATGCGCTGGTCTGTGCAACTCTGTGGCGATTTTTGGATGTGTTGCGAGACAACGGTGGGTTGATCGCAACAGAGGTGTCCATATAGATGCGCAAGCCCTTAATCGTCGTTCTGGTTCTGCTGCTGGTGTCGTGCGCCGCACCGCCGCGCCAGCCTGTACCTCTGCCCGACGACAGCCAGGTTGATAAAAAAGGCATTACGATCGCCATGCTGGGCGCAACCGGCATGGCGGGCGGATTCATTGTGCGCGAAGCGCTGGCGCAGGGTTATGACGTCAGAGCACTGGCGCGCAGTCCGCACAAGCTCGACGGGCTGAAAGATCGTGTTACCGTGATCCAGGGCAATGCGCTTGATCCTGATGCTTTATCCACGCTACTCGAGGGCAGCGATGTCGTCGTCAGTGCGTTGGGGCCGGTCAGGGCGGATGGGGGTGCTGCCAGCATGATCAGTACCAATGTGTCTGAACTCATGGTGGGTTTGATGCCCGACTACGGAATTGAGCGCTACATCGTGGTATCCGGCGCCGCGGTGGATATTCCGGGCGATGATCGCAGTGTAACGGGTTGGTTGGTTCAGAAGTTGGCTGCCATAAGGTTTCCTCAAACGCTGAAGGACAAACAAGCGGAGTACGAGTTACTTGCGGAAAGTAGCGTTGGGTGGACGCTCGTGCGCTGCCCCATTATCGATCCCGAGCCATTCCAACAGCCCCCTGTGGCATCTCTGGGTACGATTGATGCCTTCTCATTGCGGGCCGGTGAGCTCGCCTACTTTGTCTTAGAACAGATCGAATCCCATGAGTTCGTCCGCGAAGGTCCTTTCCTCGAAAGCCGCTAGGAACGGGCGTTGTTTACGGATTAAGAGGCTATTGGCCAGAGAAGCTGCGAAACTTGGCTCGAACCTTGATACAACTCCCTGAGAGACTCGGCGGCTCTGCCGATGTAAATCGCGTTCCGGAAGGTTTGCACCAGACCTTGGCGTAGACCGCCTAGTGTAGTTTACTGGGCGCTGCCGCTGGATCGACCGAGCTATTGTTCTCTTGTTGGGAGTGGAGCACACAAGGCTTGGTTGGACCAGCGTTATGGAGTTTTCCTTGCAGCTTCCATGCGAGACCGAAGTGAATGATCTTTAAACCCACGGACGACAATGCGGTCTATGTGGCCCGAACCGATGTCAATGATCCGCTGTCGAGCTATTCAAAGCATGGGTTTGATCTGGACGGGTTTCACTGGCCCTCGGTTGAGCACTATTTTCAGGGCATGAAGAATAGGGATGCGACTTATCAGGCTCGTGTTGCGGCCACTGATCATCCTCGGGAAGCCCGACGGGTGGGGCGCAGCCGTCGGGCCAAGCTGCGCAAGGACTGGAAAAAAGTCCGTCGTGTCGTGATGACCCGCGCGGTGTATACAAAGTGTAAAACGCACCCCGAGGTTGCCGAGGCGCTGTTAGGGACGAGCGACAGACAGCTCCTAGAACTCAGCTCCTACGATTATTTCTGGGGTTGTGGGCGCGATGGCCGCGGCCACAATGTCTACGGCGTGGTGCTGATGGACGTGCGCAACAAGTTGCGTGAAGAGCAGTTGGAAGCCGCACCCGAACCTTGAGCGGGTTGCTGAACGCCGGCCTGACCAGTCGCCTGGAGAGGCGCTGCTGTGATCCGGTTTGTGTTTTAGGCGGCTATCATATGCAGGCGTTGTATCGTTTGCTCGACATCTGCTCTTGCAGTGCTGGAAGTCGACAACGAGCGTTTCTTGACCGACCCGTCAAAGCAGGAGGTGTAGCCTTGAAAACTCTAAGCGCGCTGTTCCCACTGGTGCTCACCACCTTCGGTGTTGCAGTGGATGCAGCAGAAACCGGAAGGATCGCCGACACTCTGTATACCGGAGGCTCAATCATCACGATTGATGACAACAGCCCCAGAGCGGAAGCGGTTGCGGTGAAGGATGGTCGTATCGTGTCCGTTGGCAGATTGGAGCATGTGAACGCCTGGCGAGGAGACGAGACCGAAACCTTTGACCTCAAGGGGCGAACCATGTTGCCTGGTTTCGTGGATAGTCATGGTCATGTGGTGTTCGGTGGCTTACAGGCCATGTCGGCGAATCTCTTGCCGCCGCCCGATGGAACGGTGAAGGACATAGCGAGCCTGCAAGCGGAGCTTAAGCAGTGGCTTATGGACAATGCAGAGATTGTCAACGAGATACAATTGATCATAGGCTTCGGATACGATAATGCGCAGCTTGCCGAATTGCGCCATCCGACCCGCGCTGATCTGGACGCAGTCTCTACTGACATCCCCATAATGATCATTCACCAGTCTGGGCACCTGGGTGTAGCCAATTCCAGAGCCCTGGCGATGGCCGGGATTGACGCATCTTCCAAGAATCCTGCCGGCGGCGTAATCCAGAGGGACGCAAACGGGGAGCCTAACGGAGTGCTCGAAGAGTACGCGTTTTTTCCGGTATTGACGAAGAACCTCGCACGCATTGGTGAGGAGGGGTTGTTTGATTTTGCACGAGCCGGCACACGCCTGTGGGCGAGCTTTGGTTACACCACCGCCCAAGATGGTCGCTCGTCAGGCGAGATCGGCAACGTGTTGCAGTATTTGGCAGACAATGAAGGTCTCCCCGTGGATGTTGTCGCCTACCCCGATGTCTTGGAGGCCCGAGATTACATCGAGGATAGCCAGTCGAATGAGTACAAGAACGGATTTCGAGTCGGTGGCTGCAAGCTGACGATCGATGGTTCACCGCAGGGATTTACGGCGCTGAGGGATCGCCCATATTACAAACCCGTCGGCGACTACCCGCCTAACTACGCGGGCTATGCCGCGATTACGAAAGAGCAAGTGCAGAGTGCTATCGATTGGTGCTACCAAAACGGTTTCCAGGTAATCACTCACGCTAACGGCGAAGGTGCCTCAGACATGCTGATTGTGGCACTCAAGAAGGCCCAGTCACAGTACAAGGATATTGATAATCGCCCGGTGCTTATTCATGGACAGTTTCTGCGTGAGGACCAGGTTGATAGCTACCAGCAGCTTGGGGTCTTCCTGTCCCTGTTTCCAATGCATACCTTTTATTGGGGCGATTGGCACTACGCGCATACGGTTGGCCCGGTGGCCGCCCAGAACATCTCACCAACCGGCTGGTTGGTAGAGCGCGATATGATGTTCGGCACTCATCACGATGCGCCCGTAGCACTGCCATCCAGTGTTCGTGTTCTCTCTGCCACGGTAACCCGTCGGACACGATCAGGCCGTATCCTAGGTGAAAACCATCGTGTAGATGTGATGACGGCTTTGAAAGCGATGACCATTTGGCCTGCCTGGCAACACTTTGAAGAAAAAGACAAAGGGTCCATAGAAGTGGGTAAACGAGCCGATTTTGTGATCTTGTCTGACGACCCCACCGCTATCGATCCTGAGAAGCTTGCAGAGATGGAGGTGTTGACAACGATCAAGGATGGAAAGATTGTCTTTGAGAAAGACACCGCTTCGGGACAAGCCTCTACGATGGTGCCTGTGCTGAGCAGTAGCCCGCATCATGCGCATGACTTTCTGGACACCTTGTACTCAGGTTTGGCCATAGGCCTGCAATGAGGTAGTAGCGATGGCCAGTCTTAAACTCACTCCATGACAGCGTTTGTCATAGGGAGTACTCGCCTATCTGCCTTGCTACGCTTGGATTGTAAGCATGAGCAAATGACCGATAGACAATCAGAATACGGATTCGCCCAACGTATACGAGTAGGTGGCGACAAATCCGAGCGTGGCAGCCGCGTACACGGGTGTCACGAGTTTGTGCACGCTTTTGTTGGCAGTGAACACAAGCGAGGCAAGTATGACGGTACTTGAGGCCTGAATCGCGGTCAGTATCGATGGCGAAAAGCTCAGCAACGTGTAGTAGCCCATCAGCCCGGACAGTAGGGCGAACACTGGCTTGCGAATTGTGAAGTAGAATTCTGCTAGGTCGTCGCTCTGGCCGCGAACGGGGAACAAAAGGGAGCTGACCAGGAACAGTGTTATGGGAGGTGTTAGAAGACGTAACAGGTCCAGAAACACCCACTTTTCTCGCGCTTCTAAATCAAACAACGTCCATGAGTATTGCAGTTGCATCACGAAGAGGATGCCAATCCATAAGGTGTGAATCCAGTAGGGCCTTAGTTCGCCGCGCAGCATCCGGGCAACGCCAGCCAGTAACTCCTTGACACCGAGCGCAAGTATGATCGAGACCAGTATCATGACGAATTCGAAAGGTTGCATGCTATTCCAAGTGCGTCGGCAGTGGAAAGCGACGATTCTAAGGCCGCAGACGCTTGCTTACCAATGGAACAGCGACCAGCCGGATCGAGTGGTTGTCGGTCCGCGATTGTTGAAATTACTCCATGGGCGCTTGCAGGTGCCACTGACGCAGTGCTCATTGGCTTGGCTGTACGCTGTCGCATCCGTTCCTGGCACGCGATGGAGCATCCAGTGTCGTCCGAGTTCGGAGCATCACTGAGCGGCCTATGTCGACATAACTTTCTGAAAAATATGAGAATATCGTGAGTTAAGATGTGCTCGAAGCTGACTGCCACAGGTGTGGTCAATCGTTTGAGCCGCCGCCCGCCGCTGCACATTGAAGTTTTCGGCTGCGTTGCGTCTGTGGCGGCATTCCAATGGCCTGGTTGGCGATGCCTTGCCCGGTGCTGTTACCATCGGCAGTCATGACACCGCCAGCCCTGTTTTTTGTTCACGTCATGAAGACCGCGGGTACCAGTCTTTTCTGGGCCATGCGCAATGCGGTGGGCGTGGATTACGTTCGCCCGCGTCCTTCAGAGTCTCCGACGGCGTACTTCGATATTGAGGAGTTGCAGCAGTATGACCGGGAAAGGCTCGCTGGCGCCCGGCTGGTGGCCGGGCACTTTCCGTGCTACCTGGCCGATGAAATGCCCATGCCCATAGAGGTGGCGACCGTACTGCGACATCCGGTGGAGCGCACGGTTTCAATGCTCAAGCAACATCGCAAAGAACAAGCTGACGCGGCCACGTCGCTGGAAGAGATTTACGAGATTCCGGAGGTCTTCGACTCATTGATCCATAACCATCAGGTGAAAATGTTTGCCCTCACTCAAGGTGATGGGGTGGCCAACTACATGGCGCCCCTGACGATTGACGAGGCAAGGATGGATATCGCGAGAGAACGTCTTGGATCAGTACACCACCTCGGCCTGAATGAAGATCTCGATGCATTCTTCGATCGACTCTGCATCCGTTTCGGCTGGACCGAGAAATTGCCGTCGATGCGCGTCAGCGCGGAGGCCGTACCCATTGATCCGGGCTTTCGCCAGCGTATCGAGCGGGACAACGAGGCGGATATGGCATTCTTTCGATATGGCAGCGAAATCGTCCGTGCCAGGGCTGATTGCTAGCCGTGTGCCTATGCAGTTCGCCAGTCAGGGAGCAGCCTGCCGACCAGTCGGGTATCGACATCTTGGTTTATTGGTTCGGCCGGACTCTCTGATCTGCCAAAGCGATCATTGGTCGATCTGAGGATTTCGATGTTGGGGTTGGGTGTCTGTTGGTCTCGCACCGCGCACGCATGGCAATAATTCGGTTGACCATCGCGTCAGGAGTAACTTCAGAAAAGTATGGTTCGAAGGTTCGCTGGAGTACCGCAGCTTCATGATACGAGGCTTTAAATCAGGTTGGTACAGGCAGCCAAAACGTGAACACGGTGCCCACCTTGTGGTCACTGCGGACCTCCACCCGTGAACGGTGTAGATCGATAATGCGTTTGACAATTGCCAGGCCCAGTCCGTGGCTGCTGCCACCACTCTCTCCCGCGGGGCGGTAAAACCGATCGAAAATGTAGGGTATCTCATGAGAGGCGATACCCTCCCCATCATCGGCCACCTCCACGCGTGCTTGGGTCCCATCGTCGAGCACTTCAATGCTGATATGGCCGCCGGCTGCAGTATGCCGAAGTGCATTCTGTAAAAGGTTTTCCAGCACTCGATGAATCAGCGCGATATCTGCATTGACCATTAGGCTGGATTGCGCGCAGTGAGCTGAGAGCGTAATGCCTCGATCCCTGGCTTGCAGTTCGTAGTCCTGTACCAGATCCTGAACCAACTCCATCAGTGAAAATGACTCCAGGTTGGGCTCTACGCCGCCAGATTCCAACTTGGAGAGTTCGAAAAGGTCGCCAATCAACGCGTTCAATCGCTGAATATGCTTAAACGCTGTCTCCAGATAATCGCGCTGTTGCTCTGGGCTCAGATCGTCCTGCTTTATGAGCACAGTCTCGAGATAGCCTTGCATGGCGGCGATCGGTGTTCTCAAATCGTGGGAGACGTTGGCGATCAATTCGCGTCGGGTTTTATCAAGCTCCTGCTGTACCGAAAACTGTGCATCGATTCTATTGCTCATTTCAACAATGGCTTGTCCCAGCTCGTCGATTTCATCTTTGGCTGGCACTCGCGGTGTGAGCGCCATATTGCCTTTATAACTGCCCTCCCGGTAGGCGCGAACAGCGGTCATCAGATTCTGTAGGCGCCGTGTCAGGAGAGCAAAAATCAATAAACCGGCGATGACTGCAACCGTCAAGCTGCCCGCGATGGTGGCGATACCGGTGCGCAGGTTGTAGCTCTCGCGCATCATTTGGCGCAGGCTGTCGTATCGTTTGCCGTTCAGCACCGTGTAAAGGTAGGCCTGGGTTTCTCCCGCTTCTTCTATGGGTGATACCGAAAAGACTTTAGTGCCTGAATTGCTTCGGGGATCGTCGCCAAATATTGGCAACTGTTGTGTCTCGCCAAGGAATGCGCGCAGTGGTGCCATATCCACTTGATCGCGCAGGACGGTGGCATAGGGCAGTGCATGGGAAAGCACGTGACCATCGGTATCCAGCAAGTACACCTCGACGATCGGATTAATGAACATGACGTGGTGGGCAAGCTCCTTCAGTGCGGTTTCGTTAACCTCACCGCCCCTGAAAAGCGGCATGTCTTCGGCGGCATGCAAGGCTATATCGCGATTGATTTGTTGCGTCACCTCCAGGGAGTAGCGTTCACTGGTGTCGTAGCTGATAAAAATGAGTGCTGTGCCCAGACCGCCAAAAAGTACCAGCATGGCAATCGCCAATTTGCTGTAGAGACGTGTAGCGATAATCAAACTGCACCGCTCCTGGGTTGAGTCGTCTGACCTGATTGATCGAACTTATAGCCAACACCCCAGACCGTCACGATAAACTCAGGTGACGATGGGTCTGTTTCGATCTTGGACCGCAAGCGGTTGATGTGCGAGTTTACGGTGTGCTCATAGCCATCGTGTCCATATCCCCAGACCGTGTCCAGCAGTTCGGAGCGGCGAAATACCTGTCCAGGATGCCTTACAAAGTGCAGTAGCAGATCAAATTCTTTGGATGTGAGATCTACATCGTGACCGTCGCGCTGCACCCGGTGTTCCCTTGTGCATATCCTCAAGGGGCCAAGTCGAATGGTTTGCGGTTCGACGGCAATAGCTGGTGTTGGCTGGGTTAGACCCGCTCTTCGCAGCAAAGCCTTGACGCGGGCAAGCAGCTCAATCGGACTGAATGGCTTGGTCAGATAATCATCCGCTCCAAGTTCGAGCCCCAATACGCGGTCAAGTTCACTGGATTTAGACGTGAGCATTAGAATGGGTGTGACAACACCGCGTTCTCGCAGCGCCTTGCAGATATCCAAGCCGTTCATGCCTGGTAGGCGTATGTCGAGCAAGATTAAGCTCCACTGCTCCTGCAAGGCTTGAGCGAGTGCGGTATCACCGCGGTCGCAGACGCGAACCTCCGCGTCAAGGTCCGCCAGATGAAGCATGATGAGACTCGCGATATCAACTTCATCCTCTACAACCAGGAATCGAGGGCGAGTGTGCGCGGAGTTATCGTGCATGGGACGGCGTTGGGGCTCTAAGCGGAATAACTCGTATAGATCGCGCTTATCGCGTTTAGTTCCCACGTCGCCGTCCAGGCCATCATTGCGTTCGCGTAATGGTGAATCGCGCGACCGGGTTGTCCCAACGATGTGTTTGCGTGAGATCGGAGCTCATCAAACCGTCTTGGGATGTCACCACACCTGCGTGGGCAGTAACGTGGTCGACGATATCATCGCGTATGGCGTTGAAGCCTTCCCCGCCACCAGCTGGGCCGGGTATGGTGCCAGCGGTCTCGGAATTGGCTTCTGTGCCACTGTCATAGGCGATGGTGCTGAGTGTCCTCGAGCTTCCCACCGGCATGTCAGAAAGATCGATGCCGTTAATGCCGGTAATGGCATCGTTTGTGTTCACTAGCATCGTCATTACGGTCAGGTGCATGCCGGTGACATCATCGCCCTCGATTTCTACGGAGATCAGATCGCTTGCACCAGGCGCGACCGGAGCTGAGCCGCTGGTTTCCCCGGCGCCCTGCACCTCATCGAGCAATCCGCTGTTGTCGCCCGCTTCGGCAAGCAGCTCCAGACCCGCAGAGGCAGGCTCGCCGGTGCGAAAGGCACGATAACTGTCATCGTGTATCACCGCAGCAATCGGTGAGAGGGGCTGGCCAAGGGTCAGGTTGGTAACCGCGACCTCAAAACTCGCGTTGGTAAGCGGCGCAGGTGCGGGCGCAGGTGCGGGCGTCGTCGTATCTGCTGCTGCGTCGTTGTCGTTGTCGCTGCATGCCGCCAGAAATAGCACGCAGAATAGGGGGGCCAATTTGTTCATGTCATCCTCCTTTTGATCAGTTACTGACGGTGAGGACGATACGTACAACGGGGTTGAGCCAACGGTGAACGGTGCTATCGATGTCACTGACGCCGCCCTCTGGATCCGTATCCCCCAACACATTGCGATGGATGTGCACAAAGCCTTCACTGACGGTGGCTACGCCCGTGCCACCTGTGCCACTTGCTTCAGCAACAGGCGGGGGCGCCGGAAAGCCCGGTTCGCCGGGTGCCCCGCTGCCAATTACCTCATCGTTTGCCTCAGTACCGGCGTCGTAGGCGTTAACGTTGTAGACGTACGTGCCCGGAGATTGCGGTATCTCGATGGCGTTCAACCCCATGAAGCCATCATTACTGGGAAGGATCATGGCGACAATCGAGAGCAAGGTATTATCGGGCGCGTCATCGGTATCCAAACTGGTGGTGACTGTGGCGCCGGGCGCTAGCAAACCGCCAGCGGGGTTCTCCACTGTGGTTGCGTTGAGTCCGGCGAGATCCGCTGCCAGTGGCGCGATGTCGCCGCCCTCTGCCATCGTTTGCAGGCTTATGCTGGCAACCTGGCCTGCCGTGAACAACGCAGTGCCTGCTGGATGTGCCGTTACCAGGAGGGGCGTAAACCAGCTACCGCGGGTTAGATTGGTGATTTGAATGTCGAGCTGTGCCGCGTGCACAGTACTGGCGCCGAGCAGCAGTGACGCCACCAAAGGAATGAAGGGTTTTTTCATGATCAAGTCTCCAGTTCTGGAACGGAGCTTGATTATCCAATTGCGGTGCGCGAGCAGTTATCACAGAAGTATCACGATTCGCTAAAGTCTTTCTAACATCGCTCGGCTGAAATACCCTCGCCAACATGCCGTATTAAGCTACAGATGCTGGTAGTCGGGTTAGAAAGATGCGCGAGTGGGCGCAGCGTACTATGGCTGGATTCACAAGGGTGTTTGGCGAGCAGTCTTGCTCAGATTCGAACGAAGGTGTTATTCAGTGCAGGCGGTAACGGATGCAGTGCTGGATGTAGGATGTGCGCAAGAATCTCCAGGCTGTCAATGAGTCTTGGCCCTGGTCTGTTGAAGTACTGGTTGCCGTCAATCACGTAGACACTGCGCGTGGCGACTGACTGGAGCGATTTCCACCAAGTAGTGTCTTGCAGCACCTCTATGTCCCTCCTAGTCCGCTCAATGTTGAACCCACAGCACGCGATGACCAGCAGAGCCGGATTTGTATCGCGAACTTGATCCCAGGCTATTGTCGTTGACGGTTGTCCGGGCGAGCTCAGCAAAGCCTCACCCCCCGCATACTCGACGAGTTCCGGCGTCCAGTGGCCCGCGTTGAAGGGCGGATCCAACCACTCCAGCATCACAACGCTTGGTTTCGAAGCTGCATCGATGACGGCGCTACGACGTTGTACCGCCTGTAGACGATCCTTCAGGCCTGCTACCAGTGAAGCGGCAGATGGCTCCGCCCCGGTTGCGACACCTACTGCATGAATGGTGTCAAACACGTCTTGGAGACAGGCGGGTTCCAGATTAATCACCTCGGCTACCTGTGTGAGCTCACAGGCAACCGCTGCGACGTCAGCCGCAGACACTGCGCAGACATCGCAAAGCGCCTGGGTAACAATCAGGTCGGGCGCAAGCTTGGAAACGATATCCCCATCAATTGTGTACAGGGCGGCATTGCTTTGTAGGTGCTCGCGGACCTGTGCATCGATGTCCCCGCTGGATAAGTCGTTGCTGATTGCACTGGCAGTAACGGCGGGCAGCGACCTGACAGAGACTGGAAAATCGCATTCGTGTGAAATACCGACGAGCTGTTCTTCAAGCCCCAGTGCGCAGATGATCTCCGTTGCACTGGGCAGTAGCGAAGCAATTCGCAGGGATTGATTCATGACCGCTCTCCCATCGGGTTATAGGGCCGCTGGTATTTGCGTTGGCTCAACAGGATCTGTAGCAGTAATGATCTGCTTTGGTTGCAGCACGAGCTCCAGAAAAGAGTCTAGCGTGAGCACAGATATTTAGCGACATTGCAGGCCGCTACTCCTTTATAGGATTCGAGTCTTGCTTTGGCTGGCATAGGGAAGGCCCAAAACCCAAAAGGCCAGAGTTTGGGTCAATGTAAGACGCCGAAACAGTGATACTGGTACATTGATCACCCTTAGGGGAGCGTGATGCAGCTCTACCAGGCTGTACGGTTTCACTCCTAGTAATGTACGCCAAAGTCGTTTGTAGCGGTTTTTGATATGCTGTTGGCATGACGGAACCCATTTCAACCTCACTCAGCTTTCACACACTCTCCGCAGCACAGGGGTCGCTCCTCGCGGACGGAATACGTCGCGTTTACGGCGATACCTATCCTATGACTGACCTATACGATATGGATTACGTTCGCCGGATGATAAATGGGGGGTTGCTCCACACGGTGGTCGCGATGAATGGGGACAGTGAAGTCGTCGGTCAAATGTCGACGGTTCTAGAAGAAGTCGGTGATGTGACCGCCGATGGGAGTGCTCTGATGGTTGATTCTGCGTATCGCGGGCTCGGCATCACTCAGGCCTTGGGAGAAGCCATGCTTGGCGTCTACCAAGATTGTTCGATATGCGGCCTGCATCTTTACGCCCTGGCCATCCATCAACGGGTTCAGAAGAAGTCCATCGGGGCTGGTGCTGCTGTTACTGGCATTTTACCGGCCTGGTTCCATGCCAAATCATCGATAGAGGGTTACCGGCACCCCAGTGGATATCGAATTGGTGCAGTTCCGCTGTACATGCCTCTCAAGTCATTGCCCTACCGCGAGAGCTATATCCCACCCGTATACAGCGAAGTCCTGACCTCGATCTACGAAAGTCTGGAGATTGAACGTAAGTTGATTCCTGCGCCCGATAGATTGCCCGACTCAGCACAGACGAAGGTGACGGTTGAAGATAAGCCTAGCAACGGCCACTACCGTCTGCGAGTCGACCGAATAGGCGGTGATTTTCTTGAACGTTTGAGTCACGTATCTGACGGTGTTTCCGGTCATCGCGAAGTCATCTACATTGACCTGCCGCTTGCCGATCACGCGATCAGCTACGCAGTCAAGGAAGCCCGTACGAGAGGTTTCTTTTTTGGTAGCTTGATGGTGGATCGATGCGGCAGTGATCGATTGCGCCTGCAAAGTTACTCCAAACACTGTGTTATGCCGGATGCAATGGTGATCCATGGCCCACAAGGTGAAAATCTACTTGAGCTTGTTCTAGAGGAACAGCGCGCGTTGTGTGCATGATGCGGTTGGAGTTGATCGATACGTCGCTGCAACGAAAGTATCGATCTAGTCTTCCGCGATGCACACTCCGGAGCGCTGCTCCCGACGCCCTACGTAAGCGTCGGTCGCACGAGTGGTTTCAGCACTCAGTAGCATATTGTTCTTGTCCAGTACCCAGACGTCGTATCTCGGGGCGATCGCCTCAGTACCTTCAGTCAGGAAGCCCATTACCAGTGAGCGTTTCGAATTGTTCAGGACCTCTAATTCAATGCGCTTATGCGTTGGCTCGTCAGTCGGCCGTAAGCGGTAGGTGTAGGTCAGTGTTGCATCGGCGCCATCGACTGCAAATTGAAAAACAGGGCTTTCCTGAGCGCCGGGCAACTGTGTGTAGATGTAACAGCTGTAGTTTGCTGCTTGCGCGGAGGCCGGCAGGGCGATCAGCGTAAAGAGTGCAAACGGCATCAACCTGTTCATTCGTTCAGCGTATCAGCCCGGTGATTGCCGGGATAGTAGGCACGGCGTCAAAGCCTGAAGACGTCGCCCTCAGGCCCACAACCTCCTACTGATCAGAACACAGTGCGGTCCAGAGCAGCGCGAATGCCATTGTGGCCATTCCTGTGCGCGTGATCGGCATCTTTATGGCAGCCATGCCTGAGCCTTGCCCGCTTGGTACACCTGTCCTATTGCGGAGAACCTTACGCCTCTTTACTTTAGACAAGCCCTTCGGCGACACTGTTGAGCTGCCTTAAACCAAGCGACAACACCATTGGATGTATCAATGACTGACATGCACTTGCCCCCAGGACTCACCCACATTGTGGAAAACCAACCCCCGGAGCTGGCGGACTTCAATTCCTACAAGAGCGATGCTGCTCTACGAGAAGCTGTGGCTAGAGAAGGTGCTGCCTGGGGTCATGATGAGCTGGCCAAGTTTGGCAAACAGATGGGTTCGGCCGAGGTGATCGCACTGGGTTTTGCGGCAAACGAATATCCACCCAGGTTAAAGACCCATGATCATCGTGGCAATCGCATTGATGAGGTGGAGTTTCACCCTGCTTATCACCAACTGCATGAGATCGATCGGACCAATGGCATACACGCTTCACCCTGGACTTCACCAAAACGAGGCGCCCATGTGTTGCGGGCTGCCAAGGGTTTTCTTGTTAATCACGTGGAACCGTCACACTGTTGTCCCACAACCATGACCTACGCCTCAGTTCCCCTATTGCGTGAGTATCCTGAGTTGGGCGATAAATGGATTCCCTTTAGCACCAACGCCCACTACGATCCCAGAAATCTGCCAGTCGAAGAGAAGCGCGGCGCTATGTTGGGCATGGCTGTGACGGAAAAACAGGGCGGATCGGATGTCTATGCCATCAGCACTCAGGCCCGCGCAATAGGGGAGCCGGGCTCAGGGCAGGAGTACGTGCTTACCGGGCACAAGTTTTTTGTCTCCGGTGTAATGGCGGACGCTTTTACCCTGCTGGCGCAAACTGAAAATGGCCTATCTTGTTTTCTGGTGCCCAGATTCCGACCCGACGGTAGCAAAAACCCGTTTGAAATACAGCGGCTGAAAAACAAGATGGGCAACATTGCCAATGCCACGGCCGAAGTCGAGCTGCGCAGCGCCATGGGCTGGCTGATTGGCGAAGAGGGGCGCGGGCTGCAAACCATCATCAAGGCGATCGCCTACAACCGTTTCGACTGCGTGAGTGGCTCTGCCGCGGGTATGCGGCAGGCGGTCATGCAAGCGGTACACCATTGTCAGCATCGAGTTGCCTTTGGTAAAAAGCTCAGTGAACAAACGCTCATGCAAAATGTGCTGGCGGACCTCGCGTTGGAGAGCGAGGCGGCGACCGCTTTTGTTTTTCGGATGGCGCGTGCTCTGGACGAAGTCGAGTCGGATCCGGAACAGCGCCACCTCATCCGGCTGGGAACGGCGCTGGGCAAGTTTCGTATTTGTAAGCGCGTTGCCGGACACGCCTACGAGGCAATGGAGTGTATCGGCGGCAGTGGCGCCATGGAGGGGCACATGATGCCAAGGCTGTACCGAGAGGCGCCGATCAACGCCATCTGGGAAGGCAGCGGCAATGTGCAGGCTCTCGATGCCATTCATACCGTGGTGCGCTCATCACAGTCGTTGGCGTTGTTTACGGCTGAGCTCGAGCTCGCCCGTGGGTATCATACGGGATTTGACCAGTACGTCGACGAGCTAATGTTGGAGTTACAACCAGACCCAAGCCTGGAGTTCAACGCACGGCGCCTGACAAACAGAATGGCGGTCGCCTTTCAGGCCAGCCTGCTGCTACGGGGAGAGAATCCACTGGTTGCCGATGCGTTTTGCGCATCTCGACTTACGGCGCAGGACCATTCGCTGTACGGCAATCTGCCGTCCGGTACGGATTGTGGGGCCATTATCAGGCGTGCGGCCGTCGAATAAGCCCAGAACTTAGGAACACATGTTAAGAAAGGGGGATGCATGTCAGATCTAGAGGCTATTGAGCAAGCATCGGAGACGTTTTACGCGGCGCTTAATCGTGTGTTTAACAAGGATCCGGAGCCGATGCGTGATGTGTGGCTGCAAAGCGAGCAGGTAACAGCCATGCGTCCCAACGGGGGGCGCGAAGTGGGTTGGGACGCGCTTTGGAAGGCCTGGCAGTATGTGGCGGACGTGTTCGAGGGCGGGAGCGTCGAGTTGACCGAGCGGGTGATTGTGGAGTGTGGCGAGCTTGCCTATGAAATCGGTCTGGAGACGGGCACTTTTTACCCCGACGGAAAGCCTGTCGACGTAGCGCACAGGGCAACCAACATCTACCGACTTGGCGATCAAGGTTGGAAAATTATTCACCACCACACAGACAAAAGCGATGGCGCCATCGCTGCCTTTCACGATCTTGAGTCCGCAAACACAGGGTAGCGAACGGAACGGGTTCAGTACTCACGACCCAGCACGCTCAGGTTGTCTCAAGCTCCCGAGTCCATGGGATACCCTGACCTTTAAAAAACCAGAAGAACCCATAAGATGGCGTGCCCAGAAAGACTCGATCCAGGCGGTCATCCGCGTTCGACCTGCCGATTGTGAGAAGAGTGGAGGCGGCCGAACCTTTTCAGTGAGGCAAAGAAAGCCGAGCGCTTTTCCTTAGCCAGCAGATCGCAGGAGCCGAGACCGAATCCACGTCGAACGTTGAGTGGGTCGGTTGGCAATACAAGTAGCGACATTTGAGAGAGTCGTTACATTGCCGACAGCGAATCTTCTGGATCCAGGGCTTTTTGCAATAGCGTGGCCATGTGGGCTTGCAGTTTCAACTGCTCGGCAATATGACGCTCATCCAGCGGATCCAGTGCGAAGATCTTTTCGTGAAGAGGCGCCAGCGTAATGTAGCCCAACAACATGCTGTGAAAGGCCATAATAATCGGAGTGACTGCCCCTCTTTGTGATAATACCCTGGAAAAAAAAGGTCGGTACCACTCGTCAACCAGTTTCTCCAGGTGATCACCTGAGCTGAGTGTGACCTGTTGGATAATGCGGGGAATATTGGGGTTGTCGGTATGATGCTTTACCAATTGTTCCAACTGGCTGAAAGATTGCCCGTCTAAGGTAGCCGATGGGCCCTCCATCAGCGTCTTCATCGGCGCGAAAAGTCGTTCGATCACCGCATCGTAGACCTCGGCTTTGTTACCGTAGTGCTTGTACATCGCAGGTCCGCGAATGCCGACCGCATCGGCTATCTCGACCATCGACGTGGCCTCATAACCCTTGTTTGCAAAAAGGGACTCAGCGGCATCAAGAATACGAATCTTTGAAGGGCTGTTCATGTCGCCAGGCTTCCTTTGTTTGCCGTGGTTGCATTGCTGAACCGCGGGCAGTTGACCTATCGCATCCACTCTACTAGGTTACAGGTTAGTAACCTATAACGCCACCACCGAGTATGAGGCAGCCTGCTAGCCGCCTTCTTTCCACACACCGGAGATGAGGACGCACCGGTCGCTGTGGCAAGCCCTACATCCAACGAAAAAACAGGCACACAGGACGAAATAATGAACGAGTTTGAGAGCAAGACGGCGGTCGTAACGGGTGCTGCCAGCGGCATTGGCCTGCAAATGGCCACGGTGTTCGCCGAACAGGGGATGAAGGTCGTCCTGGCGGATATAGAGCAGGACAAACTGGACGAAGCGGTAACGCACGTCGCTGCGCTGGGCGCTGACGCCATCGGCGTGCCCACGGATGTAGGCTCTGGGAAGTCGGTCGCCGAACTGTGTCGGGCCGCCGTTGATCGTTTCGGCGGTGTTCAGCTGCTGTGCAACAACGCGGGTGTGTACACCGGAGGGCAACTTTGGGAACAAACCGAAGATGACTATGAGTGGCTCATGCGGGTGAATCAATGGGGAATCATTCACGGCATCCGACACTTTGTACCGCAAATGATTGCGCAGGGTGATGAATGCCATATCGTCAATACGGCGTCTATGGCAGGTATGTGTACTCTCCCGTACGCTGGTATCTATCACATGACCAAGCATGCAGCCCTGGCACTCAGTGAATGTCTTTACCACGAGCTCTCCCTAGCGGCACCCCAAATCAGCGTTTCTTGCCTGTGTCCGGAACTGGTCAATACCGGCATCGCCGCTTCGTCACGCAATCGGCCCAAAGCGCTGGCTGATGAGAATGTTACCGACATGCAGCTTATGTCGATGACTGCGATCACCGATGCCACCGCAGACTCGCTGCACCCGAGAGTCCTCGCTGAACGTGTCTTGCAAGCCATCAAAGACCAAGTCTTCTATGTGTTACCGCCGGCAGACAATCCCTGGCGGGGTACGGCAAATGCAAGGTTAGACGACGTACGCCTGGCGAGGAATCCAACCTTCGCTCCGCCCGCAATCTGAACCAGGGCGCGGCGGAAATCGCGAAAGGCTTACTCATTGTAACTTCGACGTGGGACCACTATGACTGAAAAACCTAAACTACGCGTTGCTATTATTGGTGCGGGGCCTGCCGGCATTGCCGCCGGCCGTGAACTGCTGCAACAGGGGTTCAGTGACTTCACTATTTTTGACGCCCTGGATGCGCCGGGCGGTACATGGCATCTTCACTCCTACCCGGGATTGGCCTGCGACGTGTGGGCGCACTCTTACTCGTTTTCGTACGCGCCCAACCCAAACTGGTCAGCCAATTTTGTCACACAGCCGGAAATTCAGGCCTATCTTGCGCGCTGCGCTACCGAGTTTGGTCTGGACCCCCATCTCACCCTGAACACCAGAATAAAAAGCGCTGCATACCAGCAGGATGGAACGTGGGAACTGCAGACCAGCGCGGGGGACAGGCACGAGTTTGATGTGGTCATCAACGCCATGGGCAATCAACATACGCCGTTGTACCCGGACGTACCAGGGATGGACAGTTTTCTAGGCGACAGCTGGCACGGTACGCGTTGGAACCACGATGTAGACCTGACGGGAAAGCGCGTTGTTGTGGTCGGCTCTGCTGCCAGCGCGGTTCAGATTATCCCCGAGATCGCCCCGAAGGTGGGCCATCTGACGGTACTACAGCGATCGGCCAATTGGATCATGCCCCGCGGCAGAAAGTTCTACACACCTAAGCAACAGGATCGTGCCCGACGCTACCCATTCCTTATCGAGCTGACCCGAAAGTGGCAGCGATTACTGATGGGGCAGGTCGAGTATGCGGTAACGATAGGCCACAAACGCATGGGTCAGTTTGAAAACAGGGTATTGAAATTCATCGATAGCGCGGTCGATGATCCCGCCACGAGGAAGGCACTTGTTCCGCCCACTCCCTATGGTTGCCAGCGTGGCCTGGTCTCGGATGACTTTTATCCGACCCTGAATCGATCGAACGTAGAACTGGTTGCCAGTGGTCTGAAAGAGGTTACACCAACTGGAGTTGTCACTGCAGAAGGTCGCTCAATAGACGCTGACATCATTGTTTACTGCACTGGATATAGGATTCTCGACTTCGATCGCATCGAAGTCACTGGCGCCAGTGGTGTGTCGCTGGCCGACACTATGGGCGATGACCCGAGGGCCCACAAAGGTATCGCCGTGCCCGACTTTCCGAATTATTTTTTCGCAGTGGGCCCAAATGGTCTGGTACTGAACGTATCGTACTTTATTACGGCAGAGCAAAATGTTGAAACCATTGTACGGTTGCTGGCAGAAAAGCAGGCGGCCAATGCGAGAAGCATTGAAGTCAAAGAAGCCGCGTTTGAGCGATACAACAACTGGATGGCAGATCGTTTTGGCCGTTTTACCTGGGGCTCCAGTGATTGTCACAGCTACTACCGCAATGCGGCCGGCCACGCTCCCTTTCTGTTTCCCGGCAACTTCAAGGAATACAAACAGTTGCACGAGGAGACACACCTTGATGACTACATTACGACGTAAACCTGTGTTCCGGGGGGTGCGGGTCTGAACGAAAAAACTTCGGAAAGAAACGGGCGAAAGACCGATGAAAAACGTGGCTGGCAAGACGGTTGTGATTACGGGAGCGGCGAGTGGCATCGGTAAAGCCCTTGCCAGACTGCTAGCTTCTAAAGGCGCGCTTCTCGCCCTGGTGGATAAGGATGAAGCGGGTCTCATCGGTCTTGGAGACGAGCTTACTGAACAGGGGTGTTTGATTTCTTCACACCTCGTGGATGTAAGTTGTCGGACGAGCATGGAGCAGCTACCGCAAGACGTGCTCGCCAGGCACAAGGCGGTTGACGTACTGATCAACAATGCGGGCGTCAGTGTGGGTGCCCTGTTTGACGATCACACAATAGACGATGCTGAGTGGTTGCTGGACATTAACTTGATGGGGGTTGTTTATGGCTGCAAGTTTTTTTTGCCTTACCTGAAGCAATCGCCGGACGCCCATATCGTCAACATTTCCAGTATGTTTGGCCTGTTCAGCATGCCGGGGCAAGCCATTTACTCCGCCTCCAAAGCCGGCGTTCGCGCTTTATCCGAAGCGCTATGGACCGAGCTTGGTGGGACGACTGTGAGAGTGACAAGCGTTCATCCCGGGACCATTCGGAGCAACGTGATTCGCTCATCAAGAATGCTTGACCCGGAAGCTCAGGAGAAAGCGGTCTCGCTGCAGGAAAAATACGGTATGCCGACGGATAAAGCTGCACGGAAAATAGTCAACGCGATGGAGAAGAACAAACTGAGAGTCGTTATCGGCGCGGACGCCCACATCGCTGAACTGTTGAAGCGCCTCCTTCCGGTTTCGTTTCAACGCATTATCGGAGCATTTTTTCGATAGGGTATAGCGTGAAAGAGCGATCTGAAGCCATAGAATACATTTCCGACTGGAGAGACATCGATGAGCAAGTCAAAGGCACAGCTACTACTAGAACGGTACTGGGAGGAGGCCAGCAATGAAGGCCATTATGAACTGGTGAGGGAAGTCTGCGCCAACCCAATTATCCGACATGATCCGGAGGGGAAGACCACAGAGCTAAGCCACGACGAGCAGATAGAACGATTGCGTATGGTACGTGAGGATGTTGGCATTCATATAAAGCGGATCATTACCCACGCCGACGATACGTACGTGACGTCAATTTGGGAGATCACCTCGGGAAAAGATGAATCGCTCCAGTTGTGCGGCATCGAAGTGTTTAAAGTAGAGGACGGCAAGCTCGCGCACTGCTGGAATACACCCTACGGAAATGGTCAGTGGGGATAGTTTTAACGTATCCCCAAACGCGTCTACACGCATAACCTGTCCTGCAAGGAGATATTGCGCTATGACGTCTACAGGTCCTCACGCCAATCGAAAATTCGATATCGAAGGAACGGAACTGGGTTATCCAACGCTATTCCATAATGGCAGTAGTTCAGTTGGCATGTATGTCGTTCCCAGTAAGGTGGCCAATGACATAATCGCCGAGAGTGGCTTCAGCGTTGCCGAGATTGCACCCGGCAAGGGAGTGATGAGCCTGGCTGGCGTGCATTACACCGATACCGAATGTGGGTCATACGAAGAAATCGGCTGTGCGTTTTTCGTCAACAAAGTCACAGGTAAACCCAAGTTGCCGTACCTGGGAACCTGGATCAATATCTTGAATGGCAGCCAACCGTCTTTTACCTGGTACCTGCCGGTGACGTCTAAATCGGCTCTTGAGTGTGGAATCCAGATGTGGGGATATCCCAAAACCTTGGAAGACATTCGCCACAGCCAGGAGCAGGGACGTACCGTTACAACGCTTTACAAGGACGGCGAAGAGGTGTTTCGTTTTAGCGTAGGCAATCTGGGCAGCAAATCTTTGAAGCCGGCTCGTTCGCCCGTTTACTCGATCTTTGAGGGTGAACCACACATTGGGCACCTGTCGCAGCGTTTCAGTGATGCCTGCTATGGCCGCGATGGGGAGCTCAGGTTATCCAGCCATAAACTGGTTGAGCCACTGCGACGTCTGGGCCTCCCAAAACGACCGCTCGTATCCGGGCACATGGGTAAGCTAAGTTTCAGCATGAGTGCGCCCGAACCCATTACCGTGCCCACGCGCTGATGCCAGGCAACGCTAACAAAACGGCTTTAGTGACGGGGGGTGCCAGCGGTATCGGCCGGGCCTTCGTTGAGCACCTCCAGAAAGAGAATTGGACGGTCTGTGTGCTTGACGAAAACCGCGCGAGTCTCGAGACGCTTTCTTCGCCTAACGTCAGTACTCACGCCTGTGATGTCACGGACCTCGGCCAGATAGAGGCAACCGTTGAGAGCATCAGAGCGCAGTATGGGGTGATAGATCGGCTTATTCATTGTGCCGCGATCATGCCGGCGGGTAAGTTGGCGACAATGAATGCCGCCACGATTAACCACCTGACCGCCGTCAACTACGGCGGCACCGTGAACGTTGTGCAAACCGTACTTGCTGACATGCTTGCGAGAGACTCAGGCGAAATTATTGTGTTTGGTTCAGCCGGAGGGGCCGTACCTGTCCCAGACTGTGGTGCCTACTGTGCCACCAAAGCAGCGACCAACTTGTACGTCGAGATTCTCGCAGAGGAAAACCGACGCACGGGCGTCCAGTTCATGTTGGTTTGCCCGCCACTGGTGAACACACCATTACTAACTCAGGCAGTATCTACCGGGAATCCCAAAACCGTCGCCGACTCGCTGGAAAAAGAGCGCTATATGACGCCCGACCAGATTGTTCGTGCGGTAGAGCGCGGTTTGGAGCAGAAAACAGTGATACTCTGGCCAAGCACGGAAGCCAAGGTGCTGCAGTGGTTTAGGCGTTTCTCGCCTCGCCTGGTGTGGCGGCTGATCCACGCCGTCAATGAATGAGACAAGCTAAGGGAATTGCTAGAGATTCTGCGATGTTCAATCGCTGATTTGGGCTGGAGTCTGTGGATGAACACCCGCAAGGGCCACCGATTCCCTCCGGGTATCATCAGATACGCTGTAGGTCTCTACTACTCATTTAGTCTCAGTCACAGGGATGTTGAAGCGCTTCTGGCCGAAGGCGTCGTCATCGTCACCGCAGAGTCGATCCGGCTCTGGTGCGCCAAATTCGGATCCGTATGCTCCAGGCGTCTGAAGAGGGGGCATCGTGTATACGGTGATACCTCCTGTATTGATGAACGCTTCGGCGAGGGGAGCAGGGCAGCGGCCTGATCTCTCCTGGTTGCGTGTCGATCAAATGAGCGACTGCACTTGTCATCACCCTCATTCGCACTGTTGTGCAGGCGGGTCTGGCCGAGCAGGCCGTCGCCGAGCATGTCACTGCTGGCGCTCGATTGTGCGGCGCATCATAGCGCCCAGGTGGTGGAACAGTGGGTGCAGGTCGTCACGGGCGAACTCGGCACACACCCTGGCATGTGCTAGCGATCGAAGCCATTGGAGTATCGAAAGTTCTCCCCGTTTACGGTACGCGCGAAACGCGGCGAAGTCGGAACGCAGAATGATCCAGTTGCCTTTGTTCGCTTCAACCCGGCCAATCTCCGTCTGCAGTCCACACTCATAGCGGTAGGCCATAAGCGGAAGATCCAGATTGCCGAGCTGGCTAATGCCGTGCCAGGCTGGCAATCTACCGTTTACCTCATGCAACACCAATTTGCCCGTTAAGGCACAGCGCTTAAAACAGGTGCTGGAAGATCCCGTATACCCCAGTACATCGATCACCTGTCTGGCAGCCTTTGCCAGTTCCGGCTCTTCGCATATTTCAACACAGGTACCTGCGCCACTATGCACCGGATAAATGCGTTTCTTGCGCACGCCGAAGCCTATCAACTCACGATGATCTTTGCTGCGATACGAAAAAAACGAGTAGTGCTCACTGTCTGCTCCTTCGATGAACTCCTGGACTAGTAGGGGGCATTCGGGAGAGTACAGTTCCTCAAATTGCGTTTGCAGTTCAGCAGCGGTTTTGACGTGTACCATCTTTCGAGGCTTGCCGTCCTTGACGAATCGGTAACGGCCAATGGAATTGGACAATGCCGGCTTGATGACCAACGGAAAGCAAGCGCCTGCAATGCAGTGCTGCAGATCGGCTTGCGAGCGCGGGCACCAACTCAAGGGTGCCGGAAGCTCTTGGGCGGCACAGAAGGCGTTGAATGCGCCTTTATCGATCACACGCTCGACGATTTCGGTTGCTGGCAGGTTGACGTCGCAATAGGGCTCTAGTGCTGCTCGATGCGTGGAGCTCAGCATAAGGAAATCGTCGGAGGTGTGGATGATGATCGGCTTGGCTCCATGCTTGCTGGCAATAAATGCGAGCTCTGCAACAAAGGACTCCGGGTGATCGGTGTCGACGTGGATTGCGCACGAAACAAACCGGCTGGTTGCAGCGATATCCCGTACCTCTGTGGTAAACAGGTAAACGGCTATCGATTGGCGACCAAGGCTGCGGGCTACCGCTAGCCCGTTCACTCCGCCACCTAATATCGCTGCTGGTCTACTCATTGCGTCTGCGACCATTGTAGCGATGTTTAGAGCGACTTCACTGTGAATTGTAGTGACATCTCAAGCACGTCCCTGGCGAATTCCCAATTCAGGCTGCCTTGGGTAGCTGAAACAGGCCCCGACAGTGCTTTTTCCCGCGATAGTTGATGATAGCAACGAGTTTACAGGCGATCGATTCGACCGGAGTAGTGCCTTTTTGGCGAGCGCGGCACCTTTGCTGAAGATAATACGCTTGTTTCTCGCTGAGCTTGTTCTCCAGTTCAATCGGGGTCCAGAAGAAGGTCAGGTTCAGCAACTCTCGCCAGCCACGGCAATTGGGTCATTGATACGGCTACCGCCATGGAAAATTACATGATTGTGCAATGTTTTTGCCGTAGTTTAGGGGTCAGGAGCCATCTGGACGCGCCCGAAGCGACGTTACGCGGTGGGTGGCATTATTCGCGTGGAAAACGCCACCTCTCGCGCGACGTGACCGGTATTGCACCGCACGCGAAGGAACGTAACAGCTTTTCGTTAGCCAGAGGGCGGGGAAGGCCAAAATCGAACCTAGGCCGAACTGATCTGGGAAGTTTGGCGGGACCGGTGACAGTAACTGCAAGATTCCCAGGTGGTTTTGCAGACCGAACTTCCGAACCTAGATCGAACTGCAATATGTATTAGTAATCCTGGGATATGTACACGTCGATCTCCGACACTACCTGTATTGTGGCTTCATTGATTTGCAAACTACCTAATGGAGAAGCGACATGTCCCAACAGACAGTTGTACTGATTACCGGAGCCTCGTCGGGGATTGGCAAAGACACAGCGAGAACCCTGATCGAGAAGGGTTATAGAGTTTACGCCGTAGCCCGGCGTGTTGCTCAAATGCAAGATCTGCAGCGGCTTGGCGGTGTTACCCTATCTATGGACATTAGCAAAGAAGAACAAGTGTCTGCTGTGGTAGACCATATATTGGAAGAGGAGGGCCGAATTGACATTCTCATCAATAATGCGGGGTATGCGACGCAAGGCCCCGTTGAGCAAGTCCCTATTGACGAGGCGCGTCGCATGTTTGAGGTCAATGTATTTGGTCTCGGACGTTTGACCCAACTGGTACTTCCACACATGCGGAAGAGAAGGCAAGGCAGAATCATCAATATTTCTTCCGGGGCGGGGAAAGTCTACTTCGCGGTGGGTGCCTGGTATATCGCCTCCAAGCATGCCCTTGAAGGTTGGAGTGACAGCCTTCGGGTCGAACTGAGGCCTTTTGGTATTGATGTGGTGCTGATTGAGCCAGGGGCAATTTCAACTGAGTTTAATGATATCTCGCTTGAACCGCTGGTCGAGCAATACGGCGATGGACCTTACGGAGATATGGTTAAATCACTGGACAATTTCTCGCGCAGGGCTGAATCGGGTAATCGGAATAGCTCACCCCCTGGCGCTATCACCAAACTCATTGTTGGCGCTATCAATGCTACAAGGCCCCGACCTCGTTATGCGGGAGGAGCAATGGTCAAGCCCATCATGTTTGCGCGAAAATGGCTGGGTGATCGTGGCTATGACTGGCTGATAACCAAGACAGTGCGCTGAGGATATTCTGATGTCGATCCCGAAATGGGCTCTGTTCTTACTGGCCGTGATGGTTGTCTTGGTCATTCTTTATCAATTTGGCCGCAAGACATTCTACGCTGAAATTATTATTCCAGCTGCTCCTGACGATGTATGGCGCGTGCTAATGGATGGAGAAGGTTATCGAGACTGGCATCCGCTACTTGTACCTATTGAAGGGCGGTTCGCTGAAAAGGCCAAGGTTACATATCAGATGAGCCAACCGAATGGTAAGCAAAGTGAGTTTGTGACAACAATTGTCAGGCTTTCACCCAGTAAGCATTTGCGACAGTATGCAGGCGTACCGCTGATAATCACTGCAGATCATGAATATCGGCTTGAACCCGTGCCGGAAGGAACACGCGTCATTCAGTATGAGGTGGACAATGGGTTCGGTATGTTTTTCTGGGATTCTAGTTGGGTACAGCCTGCCTATCAGAAGGTAAATGTGGCGCTCAAAAATCGTGTGCTGGAGCTACAGGGAAAATGAGTAAAATCGTTCGCTTCGACTCTATCTCAGATATCCACAGGGCTCTTGGTCTTGGGGCTCCTGCCCATCCGTTGGTATCCGTGTTGTCTATAGATCAACGGATCAAGGAATATCAGTACGGTGACGATAAGTTCGTCTTTGGTTTCTACCAAGTAGCTTTTAAATCAGGCATTTCCGGGAGCATCGCTTATGGCCGAAGCCAGTACGACTTTAATGAAGGCTCCATGGTGTTCTCCAAACCCGGTCAGGCGTTACAGTTTTTGGTCAATGAAGATGGCGAGGATGACAGTGGTTGGGTGCTTCTTTTTCACCCGGATTTGATCAGGCAGTCCTCCTTAGGACAGACAATGGATCAGTACAGTTTTTTCGGTTATGACGTCAATGAGGCTCTGAACCTGTCGGAAGAGGAGCGGGGCAGTATTGAGGATCTCATCGATAAGATACGCTCAGAGTATATGTCGAAGATAGACCAGCACAGCCAGAAACTGATCATCGCGAATATTGAACTGCTACTCGATTATTGCTTGCGGTACTACGATCGCCAGTTTTACGTAAGGACTAACCTCAATCAGGACACTCTGGCTAGATTTGAGAGGGTTTTGAGCGAGTATTTCCAAACATTGCTAACGCTCGACGAGGGCCTACCAACGGTCAAGTATTGTGCTTCGCAATTGAGTATCTCTCCCGCGTATCTAAGTGACCTGTTGAAGAAGGAGACCGGTCAAAATGCTCAGCAGCATATACAGATGCAATTAATGGAGCGAGCAAAAACAATGTTGTTGAGCAGTGATGATCAAATCAGCCAGATTGCTTATTCTTTGGGTTTTGAGTATCCACAGCATTTCAGTAAGCTTTTTAAGGCCAAGGTTGGGATGAGCCCGGCGGAGTACCGTAAGCTCCAGTAAGTGGTGCAATATCCTTTAGTGTCGAAATGAACGCGACGCTCGGATCAATGGGATATAGCGCGCGTAAGACGCGGTTGCTATGTTCTATAAAAATCCAAAAGAATCAATAAGATGGTGGGCCCAGACGGGCCTAACAAGGTCGCCCAGGCCTTCGACCTGCCGATTAGGCGGAGGTGGGTACTTTGAGTACGCGATTTACCGCGCACTCATAGGGTGGAGATTGGCAGCCTGCTGACGAGTAGACAGACTGAGCATGGCCAGGCCCGCTAGAATGAGAAGGGGTGTCGGGACCAGCGGCACCTCAGCGGATGAGTCACGATAAAACCAGCCACCACGGGAGCTAAGCGGATTAAACGCTGAGCTTGCGCCCTCTTGGCGGGTCTGCACCGTACTACCTAACACGACTCGCGCAGCATTGGTGTAGCCTCCCCAACCCAACGTAGAGGTCCACCCGAATGTCCCCGCACCGAAGAACTGTACATCCGTCGCCCTGAATCCCGTGTCACCTAACAGACCGGGGAAATCAACAGAGAAACTATCAGCACCGGGGCCAAGCAAATCCTCACCGGAATATCCCTGCTCGGTCAGATAGTAATTGAACAAGGCGTTGGTCTCCTCAAGGGAAGACCAGCGCCAGCCCGTCATCTCGTAACCATTCAGCGCCCCATCCCCACAGCTACCACCGGGGCACACCTGATTCATGCTGAACCAGCTTAAGTTAGTGAACAAGTCGACCTGGGCCCACTCACGCCCATCGACGACGACGATATCGTCACTGCCGATAGGCATCGCCCCAGCTATGGAGCTGAACAGTGTGCACACATATACCTGTACAGCTGCGACAAAGCGTCTTGTTATTTTCATGATGGCTGCTGTTCTTACGTTACCGCTATAGGACCGTTGAGACTAGCAGTGGGGCAGCCCCCCCGCAACCAACGGGTTAGTAGGAGGGTGGATCTCCCCCAACTCTCTGCGACCAACTGCTTGATGACTGCGAGGTGTTCGGGCTGAGCTTCGGTACTGCCAAGTCAACTAGGCCAAAATTGCCAGCATCCGCCCATGAATAACCACCAGCGACCCGATTCCCACCAGAGATCATTAGCTATACCTGTGAAGAGCCATTCACAGCACGCGGCAGTATGAGAGTAATCGTGCAGAGCACTCTCATGGTGAGATCAGAGTGCGAGAACGTGAAATGCGACGCTTCAAGTCGCTGTAACAGTCCAAGAACTTGTCACCGCTCATGCTGCCGTCAGTAGTTTATTAAATCTTGGCAGGCACCTGGCCAAGTCCGAGCGCTATCGAAATTTGAGGACGGCTGCGTTTGGTGAATGGAGTCGGGCAGCCGTCTTCCATGGTCTCGCATCCTTTCGCATATATCTATATATAAAG